>JAFGMC010000003.1 GCA_016927735.1 Alphaproteobacteria bacterium | reverse complement strand
GAAAGTGGTTAATCCACCAATGCCAGAATTCTTAAAAAATGTGAAACGCAGAAAATTTATGGTACGTACAATTTTATTTATAATTGTTCTATTGGCTGGATTTTCTGGTGCACCAACAGGTTTTGGATTTTTAATGCAAAGTTCCGCTGTTCTGTGCGGTTTATTGGTTGGTCGGGCTTGGAATCGTGGGATAAATCCAATACCATTTATATCAATTATTATTTTTGTGATAACAGCAATAATTCTTATGCAACCAGAATTCTTCAGATTTGGACAACTGGGTAATTTAACCCTGATTCATAAATTCTTTATATTGTTAATAAGTGCGCTGATGTCGGCAATACTGGTAATTAGAAATGTAAATCCACGTGGCAAAATTCGTACAAGTGCATTTATAAAATTAAAATGGATGATGCGGATTATATCTGCTTTGTGTTTAATACTGTTTATACTCACAGAATCAGTACCTGTATTTTTGGGTTTTTCTGGTGTACTTTTGGTATCTTTTGCTATTTCTGTTTGGCATGCAGAGTCTGTTCCTGTAAAATTATCAAAAAAATTATGGGCTGTTTTGCTATGTTCTTTTGGAATTATGACAGTAATGCCATTGATAACAGCTTTTGGAATTTTATATTGGATAAATTTGCCATCAGCCAGTGTAATTAAGCAATCAAAATTTTTGTTATAATTGGTTACATTTCTTTAATACCATTTGCATTTTGTATAGTTTATTATCCTCTTTGACCTTAAAAATAAAGAGAATTATAAAATGATACACCCAACAGCAGTCATTCACGAAGGTGCAGTTATAGGCACAGATTGTAAAATAGGACCTTTTTGTATTATTGGATCAGATGTTGTTCTGGGCGATCGTGTAGAACTAATGTCACAAGTTGTTATTGGTGGAAAAACATCAATCGGTGATGATTCAATTGTTTACCCTTTTGCGGTACTGGGTGTAATGAGTCAAGATTTAAAATGGCAAGAAGAATCCGCAATGACCGGTTTGACGATTGGAAAACGTTGCAGAATTCGCGAATATGTCACAATCCATTCTGGTACACCTGCATCCAGTGGAACTGTTATTGGTAATGATTGTCAGATTATGGTTAATGCTCACGTTGGTCATGATTGTCAGGTTGGTAACGGTGTTGTAATGTCAAATCTTGTTCAAGTTGCAGGACATGTTGAAATAGAAGACAATGCAATTTTATCTGGTGGTGCATTGGTTATGCAATTTGTACGTATTGGACGAAATGCTTTTATTGGTGGAATGTCGGGCGTTGGTAATGACGTTTTACCTTATGCGATATATGATGGAACGCCACGCGCAGTTTACAGAACTATTAATCGTGTAGGCTTAATGCGTCATGGATTTACAAATGAAGATATACATGCAATTCATTCAGTGTATTCGTCGGTTTTCAAAGATTCTGAAGGTACAGTAATAGATAGATTGGCAAAGGTTCGTAAAGAAGTTAAAAATAACAAGTATGCAATGGACGCAATTGATTTTATAGAAAATCGTTCAAAGCGTGGTATTGGTACTTCTAAGAATACAGATGCATAATAAAAAAATAAAAATTTTCGTAATTGCAGGTGAAGTTTCCGGCGACGTACTGGGCGCCAAGATAATGCATGAAATGCCATCGGCAAAATTTATTGGGATTGGTGGGGAAAATATGCAGGCAGCAGGATTGCAGCCTATTTTCCCGATTTCAGATTTGGCGGTTATGGGATTGTTCGAGGTCTTGGCACATGCACGTACATTAACAGGCAGAATTAATCAAACCGTCGATGCAATAATAAAATCTTCACCAGATATTGTTCTGTCAATTGATTCCCCCAGTTTTGCAAAACGTGTTATTAAAAAAGTTCGCAAAGCGCAGGGTAAAAAAAATTCTATAAAATTTTATCATGTTGTTGCCCCCCAGGTTTGGGCATGGGGTGAAAAAAGAGCAAAGAAATTTGCAACTATATTTGATCGTTTGTATTGCTTCTTTGATTTCGAAGTTCCTTATTTCACCAAATACGGATTACCAACAATTCCTGTTGGCCATCCGATTGCTGATGGACTGCGTCCAGCAGCAAAAAGCAAAGATCAAAGAGAAAAGAGAAAAAAAAATATTACGCTTATACCTGGCAGCAGAATCAGTGAAGTGAAAAAGCTATTGCCATTATTGCGTGAAACAGCAGAATGCATGTGCCATCAAAACCCAAATGTATGGTATAATTTTTACATTCCTGTGGTTGAAACCACTGCGGAATACATCAGAAAAGAAACAGCAGATTGGTGTACAAAACCCGAACTGGTTCCGGCACCAAAACGTTATGATTTATATAAGAAAACAGATGTTGCAATTGCTGCCAGTGGTACGATTTCTGCGGAATTGGCAATTATGCATATCCCAACAATTGTTGTATATAAAATGAATTCACTGACAATGTTTTTGGCGCGTTATATGGTAAAAATAAAATGGGCATCACTGGTTAATATTTTATTAAATAAAACGGTTTATCCAGAATTGTTGGGGAATAAAGCAACAGCTGAAAATATAATCACAGAAATAAAGAAATTATCAAAACCAGATGTTCGTAAAAAAATGATAAATGATTTAACCATGGCGGATAAGATGTGGCATAAATCTGAATCAAAAACAGCCAGTCGTTTGATTGCCGAAGATATAAATAAAATTGTAAAATAAAAAAATTAAATTAAATCCGCCAAATGGCGGATTTAATTTGTTATAAAATGCCTTCTGGAATTCTGCTGATATTTAATATATATTCAGTGCTGGTTCCATTACCCCATATACAAATACCGTTTGCTGTACCAGTTGCTTTGAATGGGCATACTTGGTTTGTTGATGATAAAATTCCTTGTATACACCAATTTACTGTTCCTGTTGATACAGGTGGATTTATCAATCCAGAACCAGTTGCATTACCACAAGCTATACCATCAGCCGATGTAGTTGGAATTTTTGCAACACATTTAACGTTTGTTCCCCATTCGCTGCGACGTGCACCATTTTCCCAGCACAGGCATGCCCCCCAAGATTGTGTATCAACAGCCAGGTTATAATCACGTGGACACATATCTTCACCATTGCCGACACCGTACAGAGATGCAAGTGTATAATACTCGCCATTTGTACTGCTTCTAAAAGATGATAAACATATGTTATCTGGATCGTTATACATATCGGTTTTTAAAAATTGTAATTCTACAAACCTGCCTTGCAAGTTATTACACTGTGTAGAAAGCGTATCGATAATTTGATAATATATTTCGGTTGCAACTCCAGAAGGTCTTATTGCACGTTTCCCCCATGTATTATCGTCTTTTATAAGACCATATTTACCATCTTCATCAGGCATATAATCTAATCCCCCAAATGCCTTGGTCATCATATCTTTTGAAGAACAAGAATCTATCTTTGATAATTGTTTTGCGCATTCGGATATATAGTTTGTGCAATTTACACCATCGCATAAAGAGAACCATTTTACGGCCTCTCCGATAGAAAATAATCCACTGGATGGGTAATAGAAATTTTCATAATTAGTTCCACCAAATTTATCGAAACATTGTTTTACAACTGCGCGACATGCAGAAAGTGTATCTGTATCTTTTCTGGATTCTATATATTGTTTTACAATATTACCATCAAACATGTTATCACATGATTCAACATACTCTTTGCATACAGCAGAGTTTAATGTAATTTTATCTGGTTGTAATATAACACTGGTATCACCTAATAATTCTTTCATAGCAGCAGTTAATGCATTATCCCCATTTACATAACACGAAGATACAAAATCAAAACATCCTTGTTTAATTTCTGTGACCTTTGCCTTTTGTGCATAGTATATATCTAACATTGCCTTGTCTAAATAATCTGACCAAACTGTATCTGCATCTTCTGTGCATTTATCCAGTGCCTGTTGTGCAAATTTTTTAACACGATTTTCAAAATTTTGAACAAACACCCGATTATTAGATACTTTGGATAATTTTTGATCTGCAACGTTTGAACTTTCGTTAAATTTTAACAAGCCTTCCAGTTCATAGAATTTAACAACACCAGCAATTGGTGCACCTGTAGAGATATCTATAAATTCGCCATTATCCAAACACTTGTGATAACCTGTGCCACAAACTTCTTCGTTCAATACAGCTTTTTCTACGTTATTCATACACGCCGTCATATCATCAGAATTATGATTCTGTCTGTTCTCTACACGTGCCAGATCCAGCATTGCATTTCCTTCACGTACAGCCGCCGTCATTTTCTTTTTGTTTTCATTTATTGATGTTTCTACGGTATTACAATCTTGTTCAATTGCCATCAAATATGCAGTGACGGCACGTTGCAAAGATGCATTATTACAGTCTGGTTTTACAGCAGTTCTGCATTGACTGTAAACAGCAGTATAAAGATTTTTTCCGTTGTATGCGGCAACAGCCTGTCCTGCATCCATGGTCCCAAAAGAATTTGCTGTATCAAATGATAAATTAATACTGTTCAAATCTGAAAACTTTCCCCCGACATTTGTATCTTCACCACGTATAGAATTCATAATAGCCTGTAACAATGCCTTGGAAGAAGATCCGTCAGATGTCAGAGAGTTTTCCCCCTCGGAAGATGTTTTCATCGCATTTGCCTGGGCAGCAGTCATACTGACAGAGTCCAGATTTTCTGTAAAAGCAGTCAGCTTATCATTTGCATCTTGCATAACAGTTTTTACATCAGAGAGTTCATAAATACGATCACTGCAAGAACAACGTCTGTAGTCGTCATTTTTCAAAGTACAGAACTGGTCCATGCATGTAAAGTAAGCGTTTTTGCATTGTTCATATTCTGCACCTGTACGGGTTTCAGATATTGCAGTGCTATCAACACTGGCGCGTACAACAGTTATTTTTGTTTTTTGATTTGTCGCAGTACGTGCAGTAGTTCCACGTTTATTTGTTGTTGATTCTGTTGTACGTGAAGCCAGATTATCACGGTTCAATATTTCCCTGGCCTGTGTATTATTAGAAGCACTTCGTGCGGTACGATCAGATGTTTTTTGCGCAATCGTACTGCGTTGAACAGAAGTTTGTTGGATAGTATTTTTCTGTCTGGTTATTGAATTATCAGAACGTTCAGCAGCATTGGCAAAGCCAATACTAATAAAAGCACATAAAATAAAAGCAAATAATTTATTCATCCTTAGACGAATGTTAGCAAAAATACGAAATTCAGGGCAAGTGAAATATATAAAAATCCTGCAAAGATGCAGGATTAATATTGGTGGTCTTGGCGGGACTTGAACCCGCACGATCGCAATGATCAATGGATTTTAAGTCCACAGCGTCTACCATTCCGCCACAAGACCAGAAACCACACCAGTTTTAATTTTTTTAACCCCGCGTCACAAGGTTTTTATGAGGTGCAACCTCACATAATTTTTTGGTGGAGCTGATGAGATTCGAACTCACGACCTCTGCATTGCGAACGCAGCGCTCTACCAACTGAGCTACAACCCCAGGCTTTGTTTAAGGTGGTGGGCATAAGAAGACTCGAACTTCCAAGGATTGCTCCACTAGTACCTGAAACTAGCGCGTCTACCAATTCCGCCATATGCCCGGCATCAAAGCGAGACAAATAATAATCCAAGTTTAATAATATTGCAACAAGAAAAAACCGGCATTGCCGGTTTTTTATCGAAGACCCTTTGATTTGCAACAAGCAGCTGCACCACTGCGCCAATCAGAATAGCCCGAAGATGGATTACGCAGATCTTTCCATGCTTGCCATCCATTACATTTTTTATCAATGCCAGCACCGCTACATTTTGCATAACGACGCATTGTGCATGTTTGTGTTGATATCTTGCCTGTATCAGTTGTGCACTTTACAACAACATTTTGATTTTTGGCATCTTTCTGCCCCAATTCCTTGGATGACAAAAGCTGATAAGCATTTGCGCCACCAATAGATAAACCAAAAATTAAAAATACAATCCCAAAAAACGAAGAAATATTTTTCATGGTAATCTCCTTGTTCACTACATAATAATTATAGGCAATAAAAAATAAAAATACAATGGGAATCTATTTATTCAACTGTTGACCAAGGTTGATCATTCATAATTAAGTAGTAAAGTTGTGCGTTATCATCACCAGGATTTCTAATTATTGGACGCACGACAAAAATATCAACATCGCAGAAATTACCTTCGTCTTCTTGGGTTTCAATTAAGTCCTGATTAAATTTTGAAGCAAAATCCATAGCTTGTAAATATGCTGCGTCATCGTCAGCTTGGTTTACAGAATCACCCGCCCACATAAACCACATACCGTGGTTTACAACATTTTCTTGACCAGCTAGATCATCAGCAGATAATAAACATAATGGTTTGAATTCAATACCGCTTGTAAATTCACCTGTACTTGTTTCTGACCAGTCATACATATCACCAGCAAATTTCATTGTCCCATAAAGCAATCCGCCGGCCTGTTCTAATTTACCCAGTTTTCCTATATTTTTTAATGTGCTGTGAAACAACCAATCAAGAATTTTCCCAGATTTCATACTGCTTCGTGCGACCTTTGCACCTTTGGTAATTGTTTTACCACCAGTACTGAATGCACGCATTGAACGCCATGCACGTGCAATAACATTTCCGCGTTGTGGAAGTTTTAATGATTTAAATGCGCGCCGCCATTTCATAACATCTTCAAAGCTTTTAGATGCATTTTTATATTCGCCCACTTTATCCAGCTTTTCTAAATCTTTGATATTTTTCCCAAGATTTTTTATATCATCAGCTTTGGACGCATAGGCAGCCGCATCTTTTACCTTATCTAATTTAGATAATTCTTCGGTTATACGTGCGGATTCACGTGTCAATTTTATATAGTCTTGAACTTTGTCTATTTTTTCCAAATCTTTTATAACGACCACTAGGTTCTTGGCTGCACGACTGGCCCGAATGCCTTTGGTTGCGCCAATTATAACCGCACCACCACCAACAGTTGCAACTGTTATTGCCACATCTAATGCAACCTCGCCCCAGGTAATCCATTGCAGATTTGCGTCACCTGCGACATAATAATCATTGGAATCATCTTCCATATTAATTGTTTTGTGACCGGTAATATTTATAATTTTATTATTGTTTGCCAGTGCACTTTTACTGGTACATTTATTTCCAGATGGATAAAATTTACCGATATTTTGTTCCAAATATTTTAATGAGATTGTGTTGTTTTTATCGTCACCAATAAAGTTATCTAATGCACCATGTTGCACAACCAAAATTCCATACCATGCGGGTTCTGTGTTCGTCCAAATTGCAGAATCATTTGGCGCGCCAATACGTGGACTGGGGTCGGTTTCGGGTAAAAATATTTTATTCGCTGCCAGTAATCTTTGTTTAAGAATTTTAGGTTGGGTTTCATAGTTTACAACAACTTGACGACCACCTGGAAAGTTAAACGCAATAGGTTGAAATTTTATGGTTTCAGTTTCTGGGATATTCAAAACTTCTGGGCAAGATAATACTTTTTTAATGACATCTGGTGATTGAAAGTTTTTATAAATCCACGCTTGGATAATATATTCTGGGTCTGATTCATTAACTTCGTTTGATGTCGCGGACAAAGAATTTGCAAAAATTTGAGTTGCACAATTAATAACAGGTTCTGGTTCAGTAAAAAATTCTGTTTCCGGCGCGCCAAAAAGTTCGATTTCTGGATTATTGTTTTCAAATATATTCACATCAGAAATATCCCCGGCAAATACTGCACAGGTCAAAGACATTCCAAAAATAATGGCAGTTAAAAACTTCCTCATTCTCTCTCGACTATGAGTATAATTATATCAGAATTAGTAATAAAAGAAAATTAGATGTTTATTGAATATTATAAGGTCCATCTAAAACCATAACCTGTTGAATATCTTGCAGGTCTTGGGGAACCATTGCAATAATTCCAGCAGTTGTAGTAAGAACCGCAGCTGCAATCCATCCTGCGACTGGAACCGCGCTTGATGCGGCGGCCAATCCCAAAGTAGTATTTACAAGAATCATAGAACCAGTTGCAGCGACGGCTGTGGTAGTTGCAAGGGCAGAACCCAGTCCCAACAGTGCCATAGTTCCACCTGTTACACCAGCGGCAATTGCATAACTGTTTTTATTTCTTGGATCTGGAAAAGTATCTATACCAACAAGATAAACAGCGAGTCCCTGATTAGAACACATACTATTTTGTAAACTATCTGCGAACTGTTTTGTTTTTTCTTTTCCAGTTAATATATTTGAAAATGTAACAATCTTTTCAGTAGTAGAACCGGTTTTATCCATTAAAACCAATCCAGGGAATGCACGTCTGTTATTACCTTCTTCAAAATCAAGGAAAAATTCATTCTTGGAACCACCATAGCTAGAGAAAACCCTTTGTCCAGCTTGATTAACCGCCGCATCATCGTCAAGGTTATCCCATATACTAAGATCAGAGCATTCGTCAGACCAATAAGTTTTACCTATATCAGATAGTTTAATCACATCACCAGTAACTTTTGAACGATCATTATAAACCATAATAGCTGTTCTTAAATTGATATGCTCAAATAATTTTTTTATGGAAAATTCAAATGCTATTTTTTTATTGTTTCTGGCAAATGATATTTTACCAGTTTCTAATTCTGAAAATTCAGCTATATAATCTGCGCAATATGCAAGAATATTAGCAGCCAGTAAATTATAAATTTTTGGTGCCTTTTTGGTCACAATTTCTTGTGTCAAATCTTGTTTATCAGGAAAAATTGAATCCATCCCCTCAAAAAAACCAGAATTATTAATAGGATCATTTATTTTTTGCATACAATCTCTGAAATTATCAGCAACAGCGAAATTTACAATTCCGAAGGTCAAGATTAATGAAAAAATAATTCTGTAAAACTTCATTTCAATTTAGCTCTATATATGAAAAACAATTTCGTCAGCGTCATCGTTTCCAACATCATAGTTGTTTTGAGATTTTTTTATTTTTGGTAACGTATTATTATTATTATTATTTAAATAGTTTGGATTATTTTGTGGCTTTTGTTGTTCACGCTGCCAATATGTTTCATCTTTTTCGATATTAAGCTGTTTATATGAACAATTTACACCTGTTTTTGGATCACATTTCCAGTCTGCATAACCGTCTGCGGCATTATCCATCCTTTCTTGGAAAGATAAATCAGCAATAGTTTCTGGCATTTGTGTTGCTGTCAAAGTTGTATCTTCGGCATTCTGGGCTTGTAAATTATTTAATTCTTTTGTGCGCCCGACAATTTCACCGAACCATTCTTCGCCATGCCATTGCGGTGATTTAAGTGCATATGGATTTTCTGGTTTAAAATCGTTTTGTTCATTACTGTTATTTCCAGGATTCAATGCGGTTGGAAAATTTGTTCCCTGCACTGCCGAACCATACTTTGCAACGTAATCAGAAAATGCAGAATCAATAAAACCACTGCAAGCACTGACATAATTGTTTTCTGGCATTTTAGATAACTGAACCATAATGGTTGGTTTTACATCATTTAAATTTGTTCCGGTACAATTATTTCGACCGCTACAAACAGATGCAACCAATTGTGATACAACAGATTGGCATTCCGCCGCATTCAAAGCCGCACCCTGTGCATATATGGCCTGGGGCATCCTTTGATTATAAGGTGAATTAGAACCCCAAAATGGATTAGAAGAATAATTTTGGACATTTTGAATCTGACCATATTTTGATAAAGGTTGAATATTATTGCTCGCAGGAAAATCAACCGCCAACGCAGATGCTATTGGAACAAAGGTTGCTATAAAATAAATCGAAAA
Organism: Alphaproteobacteria bacterium; assembly: GCA_016927735.1. Lineage (GTDB taxonomy): Bacteria > Pseudomonadota > Alphaproteobacteria > Rs-D84 > Rs-D84 > JAFGMC01. Next base: position 20,036 of record JAFGMC010000003.1, on the reverse strand, counting down.
TTTTTTCATAATCTCTCTTGTTAAATTATATCAAAAAACGCAGCGCAATCAAAGTTAAAATTCCACCCACAAAAAAGAAAGGTGCAAATGGAATATATTTTTGTTTTTTATGCAGTCCCCAAATTCCACCAATTATACATGATATTGCAATTGCTGTTGCTAATCCTGTCATGCCCAACCATATACCACCAGCTGCCAACAATTTTACATCGCCCATACCAATTGGTGAAAATTCACCTTTTTGCTTTTTGAATTTTTCAAATACAAAACCGACAATGGTACCCAGTGCATAACCAAACGCCGCCGCAATTACAGAGTCAGATGGCGAAGATATCCATGGGAAAAATGTCACAACCAATAATCCTAATATCACAAAGGGGAACAAATAAACGTCGGGAATAATTCTGCGTCGTAAATCCGCAACGGACATTTGGAACGCACAATATGCCCCTGCAAGTAATAAGATTCCTAAAATCAGGTGATAAAACATGTTTTTCCTCTTGCCCTTCGATTCGTAACTATGCTACAATTATTGTATTAATTATAACAAGGAAATTTTAAAATGAGCAAAGGTTGGGACAACGCTACACTAAAAAAATTAAAAGCATTAACTGGTAAGGGCTTATCAACGGCAGAAATTGGGAAAAGACTGGGAATATCCAAGAATGCGGTCGTTGGTAAATTAAACCGATTGGGTTGGAATTTAAAAGCCGGTGGTGTTGATGCAAAAACAGCAGATAAAAAAGCCGCTGTTAAAAAGACTGTAAAAACAGCTCCTGTTGTAAAAAAAGTACCTACTAGTTCAAAAGTGACTGCAAAAGTAGTTGAGAAAAAAGTAAAGGTAGCTGCTGCTAAAAAATCTGAACCTGTAAAACCGATAAAAAAATCTGTTGATAAACCGGTAAAGACAGATAAATCATCACCAAGAAATTTGGCAATGCATCAACGTATAATTCAACACTCTTTAGAGATGGCTAATTTAAAATCGGATCATTGTCGTTATCCAATGGGGGATCCTGATTCTGAAAGTTTTCATTTCTGTGGTGAACCTGTTTTTGTAGGTAAGCCATATTGTTATGAACATTGTAAACAAGCTTATCAATTCACACCACAAAAGAAAAAATAAAAAATGACAAATGAGAGAGAAAATAATTCGACAATAAATTTGTCTTCGGCAGATGGTATACCAAAGGTTTCTTTTGGTACTTCTGCTGATACACAGACAAAATTAGAACCCAAAGATTACGAAATTTCTGGTAATGAATTCACTGCATATTATGACGGTGCACACAAATTGGTTTTTGTTTTGGATAAAACCCTGGATGACAGAAAACCAAATGTATTGTTGGTTATAAATCCAATGGGTGATCGAAAGTGGGATGATATTTTGGCAAATGATTTTGGTGTAGATTTGGAAACAATTCGCCCCAAGGTTGATAATAAATATCAAAAATTGGATATTGAATACAGTGGTTTGGCTGTTTATGACAGATTGATTAATGATTCCAATTTGGGTAATGATTTGTCGGTTGTACTGGGTAAATTATCTGATTTCAGAAATTCTTCTGTGCGTCGTGCAGCTGCAGACAGACTGGCTGCATCAGAAGAGTCGATTATAAAAACGCGGGAAACAATATCTAAGACTGGCGAAACAATGCGTGAATTGCAAGCTCAGTTAAAAAAACTTCGTGAAAAATTAAATCGTCAAAAAAAAGAAATCGGAAAAGAACCAACAAAACAATCTGCAGCAAAGATTTTGAAAACAGAATCCCAAATAGATACAAAAAATGAAAAATTAAACCGATCAAAAAAACGTTTAAAAAATGCTCAAAGACGTATGGCAATCGCAGAAGAAGATGCGGAAATAGCACGTCATATATTAAATAATAAAGAAGCCAAAAAAGAAATAAAGGCAGAAAATATGGCAGAAGATGTAAAACCATTGTTTGATAAAGATCCAGAAATCTTAGATGAAGGTATAGCTTTCAAACCAATTAATTTTAATATTCCAAAAAAAACAGAGGCAGTACCTGAAAAAACAATTATGCCAGAACCGATTATTAAATCAGATTCTGAACCGATTTTTAAATCTGTTTCGGATGTTCCATCAACACCGTTATCTTTTATTCCACCTATTATGGGAAATATAAATAAAGAGAATCCCGTTGAAATAGTTCCAGAAGTAAAACCAGTACCAGTTTTGGAAACAATAACACCAATTCAAACAGAAGAACCAATTGTTGTGCCAGACGTTAATATTAATTCTGTACCAGAAACCACCAGACCAGTATCACCAATATCCGGGCCAGAGGTATTAAAAACTGGGCACGGTCGTCCGACATCGCTGTATTATCTGATGTTGGTAATTCTAATAGTTTTATCTGTATTCACATTGTGGTTGTATCAAAAGAAAACTGTAAATACTGTTCCAGAATTGGCAGTTGCTGCGACAAAACCAGAAATGGTTATGGAACAACAAAATGTTCCGGCGCCAGTAATTAGAACAGCGCCTGAAACAGTCGAAAGTCCATTTATCCAGGCAGAACGTGCAGAACCCGCAGATGTAGTGCCTGTGGATGTCCCAGAACTTGTTCAGCAACCAGAAATGTTTGTTCCAGAACAGCCAGCACTTGCCCCAGTATTTGAAGCCGAAGAACAAGAAGTTCCAGAACAAGTACAACAGCCAATATATAATGATGAATCAGAAAATATGGTTTATGATGAACCAGAAATTATTGAAGAGTCTGCTGTTGAATCCATACCAAGAATGAATGTTAATAAACCGATATATAATGTATCTGGTGAAAAAAGATTCATAGCAGATGAAAATTATGAAACAGATAGTCCAGAAAATCAGGAATATAATAATGGACAAGATGGATACAGTGAATAATAAAAAATAATTATAAAAAAACGCCGCAAATAAATACGGCTTTTTTTTAATTTTCTATTACCACTACGGCAACTGAGAAATCACATTGATCTGTTATTGATAAATGTGCTTTGGCGGTTGTACCACCAACTAATTCTTTCAATGCAGCCTTGGCACCACCGATAATCAATAATTCTGGTTTTCCATTATCATTATGTATAACAGATACATCCGAGAAAGCAATTTCTTCACCAAACCCAGTACCAATCGCTTTCAAGCAAGCTTCACGTGCGGCCCAAAAGTTAGCAAGGTGTCTTTCAACATTAGCATTGTCAGTTTCTGCGTATTCTAATTCTTTTTTTGTAAAGATACGTTGTTTTTTGAATGTCGACCAATCAAGAAATCTTCCGCATTCAACCATGTCAATTCCAATTCCAAATATCACGAGCTGTCTCCCTTTTGGTTTTTCTGATATGCGAATACTAATCACATTGATGCGATTCGTGCAAGCAGAAAATATAGACTTGATTTTAATAATATCTGATTGTATAAATACGAGATTAGTCGGGGTATAGCTCAGCCTGGTAGAGTACTTGCATGGGGTGCAAGGGGTCGTGGGTTCGAATCCCGCTACCCCGACCAAAAATAATCATAAATTTGCAATTATGAAATAATTGTTATAGAATTCTTTGTCGCCTGCTCCCCCTTGACACATTATTAATCGCTATATTATAAAATAAAAGGAGAATGGATATGTTTGATACCGAAAAGTTAAAAACATTCTCTTGGGTAAATGTTGGTAATCCAGATCATGAAGATTTTGATAAATTGCAAAGTGCATACAAAATTGATGAAGATACAATTTCAAATATTTTGGACCCTGATGAACAACCACGTGTGGAAAATGAAGACGATTACAAGGTTATAATCGTTCGTTTCCCTATTATTAATCGTGAAACAGACACGGTATGGCATACCGAGCCACTGTCTATAATATACTCTGGCAAACATGTTATAACCGTGTGCCGTAAACGTTGTGACATATTGGATAAAATAAAATTATCTGAAAAAGATTCGCGCGAGATGTTTATTATAAACATTATGTATTATATCGCTGAATCATACTTGAAGTTTTTAAAGCAGTTAAATAAAAAAGTTTTTGATTCTAAAAAAGCGCTGCAAGAAAGAATTCGTAAAAAAGAGCTTATGGCATTGCTAGAAGTTGAAAACAGTTATACCTTGTATATGGCGGGATTAAAAGGAAATTTATCTGTTATGGACAAGCTGGAAAAAATGCGCAGCTTTGTAAAAGACGAAGAAAATGAAGAATTATCCGAAGATGTTCGTATTGAATTGAATCAGGCGATTGAAGTCGTCACCAGTTATACAAAAATGCTGGCATCTATCAAGGAAACATTTGAAAGCGTTATTAACATGGATTCTAACACATACATTAACCGTTTAACTATGTGGAATATTATACTGATTGCGCCAACAATTGTTGTTGGATATTACGGGATGAATGTAAAATTACCATTTGCAGAAAGTAATCATGCAGCATGGGTAATATTAATATTGATAATGGCACTGTTGGGTGGTTATGGGATATTTGCCGCAATAAGAAAGAAGTTTTCTTAATATCAATTTTTATATAATGCATTAAAAACTTGTTTCATAACATTATTTATTTCTGGTGTCCCATCAATATAAAAAAACTTAATATCATCATTTTCGCGCAGCCAATTAACCGCCGGTATTGTAATTTCTTGGAAAGTATCCAGACGGTATCCAATGACAGAATTATCATTATCATCTGCCCTGTTTGAGCCGCTATCATGGCGTTTTTTTATTCTTTGTTTCATAACTTTTTCTGGGATATCCAGATATATAATTTTAATTGAATAATTTGAAGAATAATTATTAATTAACCATTTTGCTTGGGGTAATGTTCGTGGAAATCCATCCAGCAAAGTATTTTCAGATTCTGTTATTCTGGTTTCAATTAACTTTAATAATTCTGAATCAGGGGCCAAAGATCCCTTGGCAATTAATTTTGCAATTTTTGAATCTGGTGATAAAGAACGAAATAAAGCGCCTGTTTCGATACAGTTAAATTCTTTTTCTTCGCACAGTTTTTCCGCAACAGTTCCCTTGCCGCTGCCGGGTCCACCCATAAGAACAATTATTTCTTTCATGGATTTATTATAACAAAAAATTTAAAAAATAAAAAGGCATAGATTATATCTATGCCTTTTTTCATAAGTGGTTTACACCATTTATTTTTTACTGTTTTCGATTGCAGCACCCAAGATGTCGCCCAATACAGAGCCACTGTCAGTTTGGTTTGCATATTCTTTTACAGCTTGTTTTTCCATTGCAACTTGCAATGCACGGATGGACAATTTAACAATATTATTTTCAATAGATATTACTGATGCTTCTACTGTATCACCAATATGGTGCTTTTCTGTTTTTTGTTCATCTTTTTCGCGGGACAAATCAGTGCGACGGATAACTCCTTTGGCATCACCAGGTAAATTCAAAATTAATTCTTCTGGTGTGACTTCGGAAACTGTTCCACGTAAAACTGCACCCTTTTTAATAGATACCGTTTTGTTTTCTGAACTCTCAGTCATTTGTTTGATACCCAAAGTAACACGTTCTTTTTCTGGGTTGATATCCAGAATCTTTGCTGTGACTTCTTGACCGCGTGTGAATTTCTTCAATTCTTCTTCGTCCAGTTTATCCCAAGACAAATCAGAAATGTGAACCATACCGTCTAATTCAGGTGTTAATGCTACGAACAAACCAAATTCAGTTGTGTTCTTTATTGGACCTGTGACAACATCGCCAACATTATGAGTTTCTGCAAATTGCTTCCAAGGATTTGATTGCAATTGTTTATAACCCAAAGATATACGACGTTTATCTTGGTCAATACCCAAAACAACTACGTTAATGTCTTGACTGTTTTGTAATACTTTGCTTGGGTGAATGTTTTTGTTTGTCCAAGACAGTTCAGACATATGAACCAGACCTTCGATATTATTGCCTAAATCAATGAATGCACCGTAATCAGTCAAAGATGAAACTTTACCAGTTACAGTATCACCAACATTAAATGCGCGTGATGCTGTATCCCATGGATCTTCTTCCAATTGTTTTGCACCCAATGAAATACGATGAGATTCTGGATCAAACTGGATAACTTTTACTTTGATTTTCTGACCAACATGAACCAATTCACGTGGGTGGTTTACACGTTTCCAAGACAAATCTGTGACATGCAATAAACCATCTATTCCGCCCAAGTCAACGAAGACACCATAATCTGTGATATTTTTAACAATACCTTCGACAACAGATCCCAGTTCAATACTTTTCATTGCTTCTTTTTGTGCAGCAGCAATAGAATCAGATTGGATTGCACGACGTGATACAATTGCATTTGTACGCAAAGCATCCATTTTCAAAACGCGGAATTTATCTTTCATACCAATTAATGATCTTGCATCACGAACTGGACGATGATCAACCTGGGATGAAGGCATAAATGCGAATACTCCGTCGATATCAACGGTAAATCCACCACGAACAACATCAATAATTGTTCCCATTGGATCAATACCATCAGCAACAGTTTTTTCTAAATCTTTCCATGCTTTTTCTGCGCGTGCCTTGGTATAAGACAGAACTGCTGTTCCTTCGCGTGATTCATATCGTTCAATAAATACATCGATAATATCACCAACTTTTGGAACAGATGCGCCAAATTCTTTTAATGAAACGCGACCTTCGGATTTCAAGCCAACATCAACAATTGCGAAATCGCCACGGATATCTTTGACAGTACCCTTGGTTGCATAGCCCTGTAAGGTTTCTTGTGTGCCATAATTTTGATTAAACATCTGGACAAAATCTTCGCCAGACAACGGATTAAATAATTCTTTGGATAAATCTTTCATGAGAGTTTTTCATACAAAGTTTGCCATCGTAAGAAAACGAGGTCTTGTGGGGTTATTATGATTGCCAATGCACCCACCTGCAGAAGCCCAGAGATTATATGATAAAAAATCCGAATTTGCAAGTTTTTAATACATTTTTGGAATAATTGAATCTTTATGATATTATTAAACCCAAAGTTAAAGGAAAAATTAATGATATATAAATCGTTAGCGGATATAAATTTGGATAATTTCGATACGTTTATTTTTGATGCGTTCGGTGTTTTTAATTTCGGTGGACCGGTATCAAAGGCTGTGATGGATGTTATGGCAGATTTGGTTTCAGTTGGTAAATCTGTGTCTATTATGTCGAATACACCTGTTACGATAAATGATATGGAAAAAATGTATAACAAAAAAGGCTTTCAAAAAGGGTTACATTATCAGAATATATTTTCTTCTGGTCAGGTTTGTTTTGATGCGGCTGTTTCTGGAACGATTCCTGTTAACGGAAAAAAATTCTATGTTCCATGGGAAGATGATTTTACCGGTTTGGCAGATTCAGTAAAAAGCATTTTTGAACATTCTGATTATAAACAGGTGAAATCCATTGAAGATGCTGACTTTATTTATTGTGAATACCCAATTTATGAACAAAAATTGGTTACCGAAGTTGATATTTTGACCCCAGAAATAGAAATGTTGAAACAAACAGGTTTACCAATAGTTTGTGCAAATCCAGATTTGTATTTTCTGTGGCAAGGCGTTTTTGTTGTTGGTCCAGGCCTGGTTTGTAAGATTTTGGAACAAATGGGCGCAGATGTTATTTATTATGGAAAACCAAACCCAAGAATTTATAAACATGCATTAAATGAAATTGGGAATCCAGATGTGACAAAAATATTGATGATTGGTGATACATTGGGAACAGATATTTTGGGTGCAACACGCGTTGGGATAAAGACTTGTTTAACCTTGGAACAAGGAATCAGTGCCCGTGATTTAATTAACAGTGGGCAAGATTTAACCGAAGATAATTTACACGCTGCCGCATCAGGTATTGGTGCAAAAATTGATTATATAATTGAAAAAGTTCCAGAGTGTGATTTATAAAATCTAAATAAAAATCCGCCATTTGGCGGATTTTTAACACATGATTTTCTTATTTTGCTTCTGCTTGTTTGAACAATTCATCTGCTTTTACAGATTTTTCTTTGGTCTTGACTTTTGCAATCATAGTATCCAAAGCTTTACGTTCGAATAACATTCCGCGCAACATAGATAAAGCATTCTGATTTTTATTATAATATTCGAATACTTGGTTTGGATCTGGATAGCGTGCAGACTCGTCCCAGATGGCTTTTTGCAAATCTTCACGTGAAACCTCTACCTTATTAGCTGTTCCCCATTCGGCCAAAATTAATCCCAGCTTTACGCGTTTTTCAGCATCTTTGCGTTCTTTCTTTTCATCGAATTTCGCATCTTTTGCGTGTGCATGACCCGCATGAGATTCAAATTCTGACTTTGCCATATTGAATTCTTGTTCAACCAGTGTTTCTGGTAAATCAAGTTTAACTTTATCAGACAACAGTTCTAACAGCTCATCACGCATTTCACGTTTTGATACCTCGACATATTGTTCATTCAATATTTTACGAACATGTTCAGTCAAAGATGCGACAGATTCTTGACCAACAGCTTTTGCCAATTCATCATTCATTTCTGCCAATTTGTGATGGCGCAGTTCATGAATTTCAACTTCGAACTTTGCGTCTTTACCAGCCAGATTTTCTGAATGGTATTCTTTTGGAAATTTAACATTAACATCAAATTTATCACCAACCTTGTGACCAATAATTTGATCTTCGAATCCTGGGATAAACGCACCAGAGCCCAAAATTAAATGATGTTTCTTTGCTTCGCCCCCTTCAAAAGGTTCAGCGCCGACAAATCCCTTGAAGTCAATAACAGCAACGTCACCATTTACAGCCTTATAACCTGCTTCTTGTTTTTCAGCCACGCTGCGGCTTTTTTGCAGATTTTCCAAAGATTTTTTTACTTCGGATTCTGGTACTTCGGCAACTTTTTTTGTTATTGTATATTTTTCTAAATCAATATTTGGTAATGTTGGTAAAATATCAAATTCCAAAGAGTATTCCAAATCGGAACCAATTTCCCATTTTGCAACATCTGCTTTTGGTGCGCCTGCCAAACGTAGTTTTTTTTCTGTGACAAAGTCATTCAGATCTTTGTTCATCATTTTATCAACAGCTTCGCCGAATGCAGTTGCATTATATTTTTGGCGCAAAACATTTAATGGAATGTGTCCAGGACGAAATCCTGGCATTTTAGCTTCTTTGCCGTATTCTAATAAAATTTCATCTGCAGCTTTTTGAATTTCATCTGCAGAGAAAAAACCACTAACAGAATAGTGTAAATCTTTATTTTTTTCTTTTTTGAACATGTGTTTACCCTTTGAATAAAAAATAACGAAAAAAGAAAAAGTGAAAGAATGAAAGAGTTGATTTTAATTCCAACTTCCCCACTCTTTCACAGTTTGTCTTCTCAGGTTTATTAACGTTTGCTAAATTGGGTTGAACGACGTGCTTTACGTTTACCATAATGCTTACGTTCAACAACACGACTGTCGCGTGTCAGGAATCCAGCAGCTTTCAAAGCTTTGCGCAATTCTGGTTCAACAGTTTCCAATACTTTGGAAATACCATGTTTAACTGCACCGGCTTGACCTGATAAGCCACCACCGCTGACCATTGCACGAACGTCATAACTGCCTTCGCGTTTTGTCACACCAAAAGGTTGTAACAAAATCATTTGCAAAACAGCACGTTTAAAATATTCGTTCATAGGCATATTGTTAACAATAATATTGCCTTTACCTGGTGTTAAATAAACACGAGCAACAGAATCTTTACGTTTACCAGTTGCATAAGAAGCATTTGATAATTTTGTGATTTTATCACTTGGGATTTTTTTTGCAACAGGTGCAACCTTTTTTACAGCAGGAGCAACTTTTTTTACCGGCTTTTCAACTGCAGTTTTTGCAGCAGCGGGGGCAGCTTTTTTAACTGTTTTCGCAGCAGGTGCAACTTTTTTTACTTCTGTCATTATTCGCCCCTTTTATTTTTACGATTCATACTACCAAAATCTACGACGGTTGGTTTCTGTGCAGTGTGTTTGTGTTCTGTACCAGCATAAACATGTAATTTTGTCAGACGTTTGTTTGCCAAAGCAACAGATGTACGACGACCCATCATACGTTTTACAGCATTAAAAACGAATTGTTCAGGTTTTTCTGCGCGCATTTGACCCAATGTACGTTCTTTAATACCGCCGGTCCAACCAGTGTGCCAAAAGAATTTGGTTTTATCTGCCTTGGTACCTGACAAAGCAACTTTGTCTGCATTAATAATAATTACATGATCGCCACAATCCATATGTGGTGTCCATGTAGGCTTATGTTTGCCGCGCAGGATAGTTGCAGCATAAGCTGCCAAACGTCCTAACGTGCAATCAGTTGCATCGATCAGAATCCAGCTGGATTCTAACTCGCTTGCTTTTAACGATTTTGTCGCTGCCATTTTTTTACCTTTGTTGATTAATAAAACGGGACTATTATGCCCCGAAGTATCCGAAAAGTCAAGAAAAATCAGTATGGTATTATAATACCATTACATTTTATCCGGTATATTTAATCCCATCAGCGATATTACAGATGATAATGTATTAAATGCAATTTTTGCGATATATAATCTTTGTGCGCGTATATCTGCTTTAACATCTTCATGTAATATCGGGCAATTATGGTAAAAAGTATTTATTAACTGGCACAAATCATAAGCATAGTTTGCCAAGATATCTGTTGCGCGATTATCAAATGCGCCCTGCACTGTGCGTTCAAAATCCAATATACCGACCAATAAATTACGTTCATCTGATGTTATATCAACCATTGATTTATTTTTAATTTTTGTATCAGATTTTTTCAAGACACTGTTTAAACGAACGGCTGTATACAATATGTATGGTCCGGTGCGTCCTTCGAAACTGGTGACGGATGCTGGATCAAATGTATAATCAGATTTTACATCATGAATTAAATCATTAAATTTCAAAGCAGCCAATGCGATTGCTTCAACGGTTTTGTCATCTAAATTTTTTTCGGATTCTGTGATTCGTGCACGCACTGCATTATTAACCATTTCAATAATATCTGTTAAACCTGCAACATTTCCGTCACGTGTTTTGAATGGTTGTCCACCTGGTCCATTAATTGTCCCAAAGTATAAGTGTTCCAAATTTTCAATTGGATATAAATCAAGCATTTCTGCAACGCGGAAAACTTGTTTAAAATGCAATTGTTGTCTGGAATCTGTCAGATACCAAATTTTATCGGGGTTATCATTTGTTTTACGATACAATATTGCGGCCAAATCAGTTGCCTCGTAAGTATCTGCCCCGCGTGAGTTATAGAACATAAATGGTGGCATCGGTTCTGTATCTGTTTCGCGACGTATGTTTACAATTTTTGCACCTTCGCTGTCTTCCAGTAATTTTTTATCATTCAAGATTTTTTCAAGATTAGCCAGATTTTGTGAAGCGTTTCTTTCACCTAATGTTTTATCAAACGGCATCATGTTAAGTTTTTTTATTATACTATCCATCATATCCAGCGATACTTTCAGGAATATATCATAAATTGCATTATACCCAGCATGACCGTTTTGTAATTTAGCAGTAATTTCACGTGCATGATTCAAGAAATCTTCATCTTCTTTGCCACGCGCTGATGCAGCGGGATAGTAATTATCTAATTCTGCGGCTGAAATTTTATAATCTTCTGGTTTTATTTTTTTTAAATCAAAATTATCTTGGAAAAAAGGCCAGTCCGGATGCAGTGATTCAATATAAGCAATTACCAATCCCATCGGTCTGCCCCAATCACCAATGTGATTATAAGAAATAGTTTTGTGACCCAGGAATTTTGCAATTCGATTTAAAGTATCACCGACAATAGATGTGCGCAGATGACCAATATGTAATGATTTGGCAACATTGTATGCACCATAATCCATATCTATAATATAGGGGTTCTGATTTTTAATATCGGATTTTTGATTTACAGATTCCCAAATAAAATCATTTTTTAATTTTATATTTATAAATCCGGGACCTGCAATTGATGCGTCTGAAACGAAATTTAATTCTGATATCTTAGGTAATAATTCACCAGCAAATTCGCGTGGATTTTTACCAGCAGATTTTGCCATAACCATTGCAGCGTTTGTTGAAAAATCACCAAATTCACGATTTTTTGGAATTTCCAGATTTGCAACAAAGCCCAGTTTTTTATTTAAACTGTTTGATACGAACTTATAAAGGTTCATCTGCACTTTCCTTTTCGATTATAAAGGCAAAATTATTCTGACGCGTAAACCGCCCAGATCACTGTCTTCCAGGAACATTTGTCCACCATGATTTTCAAAAGCTGTTTGGGCAATAGAAAGTCCCAACCCTGTTCCACCGGTTTTATTACCACGAGATTCATCCAAGCGTACAAATGGACGCAGTGCCTCTGACTTTTTATCATCAGGTATTCCATGACCGTCATCTTCAATTATTATTTCGACCTGTTCTTCAGAATCTTTTTCTGTGATTTTAATTTTCTTCTTGGCATAACGTGCAGCATTTTCAATTATGTTTCCAAATGCACGCGCCAATGCCATTGGGCGTGCATAAAATTGAACTGGCGCATCTGGGAAATCTGTTTCAATTTTTTTATCCCCAGCTGCGTCACGTGCAATTCGTATCAACATTGCAGGAAGTTCTGTTGTCTGTTCAATTTCAGGCATTTCACCGCGTGCAAATGCCAAGTATCCGTTAATCATTTCTGCCATACGATCAATGTCATGTAACAAGTCATTCTTGGCAGCATCATCAGTTTCAATTCCCAAGCGCATTCTGGCCAGGGGCGCTTTTAAATCATGACTGACAGCGTTTAACATATCTGTTCTGGTACGATTATATCTGTTCAGACGCTCTTTCATTTTAATCATAGCAATTGCAGCCTCGCGAATTTCTTTGGAACCGCTGGGTACAAATCCAGGGGCATCTAATCCGCGACCAAAATTACTGGCGGCTTTTGCAATTCTGCGAATACTGCGAGTGTGGATTATAACAAATGGTGAAATTAATATTAAAACAATCAAAATTGATCCAATCAACCATAGGATAAATACATCGGTACTTGTTGAATAAATACGATAAAGTGATGTAGCAAAAGTGGCAATTTGGCCATCTTTTGTTGGTACATCAACAAATACCAATCTTTTCCCCTTGTCCATATATATTGTTGCAGGGCGTTTTACCTTGGCTGATAATTCAGCGGCCAACATACCAGTTTCACGGGCATTGTTATCGTTATTTTCTGGACGGTTCAGTTTTTGATTTACAGAAAAATTAATACCTGTATCACGTCCCATGGTTGTCGTAGCACTGGTTTCACCAGCATCCATCAGATTTACCATAGTAGCAATTTCACCAGACAAACTGCGTGCCATTGTTGCATGTACGCGTGTCCAGTGATTACCAAAAAATACATTTGCCACAATTACTTGGGCAATAATCAATGGAACTAATACCATTAGAACTGTGCGCCACAAAAAGCTGCGAGGTATCAATCTCATGATAAATCTCCTTTAATATTTGCGGTTATTTGGGTTTTGATTAATTTATACCCTATTCCCCGAATTGTTATAATATCTACGTTTGATAATACACCATTTAATTTATTGCGCAAGCGTTTTGCAACCATTGGTGTTGCTGATACTGTATTACCAACAGGTGTAACCAATTGTTGTAAAAGTTTTTTCTCTTCACCAGACAATGCCAATAATTTTGTTTGCATGTCAGAATCTTTTATAAAAAATTCTTCATCCATGAACATTAAACCATCAGGCATACCGTTATTGTCTTCAATTACAGAGTTTTTAATCATATTATTCAATCTTAAAATCAATTCTTGTAATTGAAAAGGTTTTGCCAAGTAATCATTTGCCCCACCAGACAGGCCATCTATGGCATTTTCTGGTCCTGATAAAGCTGTCAGCATAATTACAGGGGTGTTATTCCCAGAAGCCCGCAGACCTTTTAAAAATGATAAACCATCAATTCCAGTCATCATTCTGTCCAGGATAATTGCATCAGCCTTCAATTTTTGTAATACTTCTGCGCCTTGTTCTGCGGACTCTGCACTTAGTGTACTAAATCCAGCCACTCGCAGCCCCTTGACCAGGGTATTGCGCAACACGGTATCGTCATCAATGATAAGAATTGTTTTATTCATAATACTAATATAGTAAATAATTAAAGAGTGAAAAGGCTCACTCTTTAAATTTATTTTTGTAACGGTTCTACAGCATATTCGCCTGGTTGAATTGTTTGCATTCCGCTGCCGGTTGCGGATCGCATTCCATATTCACTGTCGGTGGCTGCTTTGAACTTCATCCCACCATTGGAATATTCTGTTTTAAACAGCGCATATCCTGTTCCACCACCTGTTGTTGGACCTTGCAATCCCAATGAATAGTACCCACCAATAATCCCATAGTCCAGGTCAATATAATCAATGTTTACCATAATTGATACGTTTGTCATACCGTCGCTGGTCATATTGCAAGCAAATTCACGATTTACCAATGTTGCCTGAGAGTTTATAGGAACGACTATATCCATAACAGTTGGTTCACACACCCTGTCGATACCATTTACCAAGAATTCGTATGTTATACCAACAGTTGCTTTGGATAGTCCTGTCGATACATTTACTTGTGATACAGTTGCCTTTGGTATTTTTACCATTGCATTTGCAATTCCTGCGCGAACAGGAAATGATATTCCAGATTGCAGGCAGCTGCGACTGAATGGATCTGCCTCGCAGATATAAACGCGTGAGTGTGCATTCATCATAAACATATTTGCAATGCTGTTAAACAAGAATGTTCTGGTAATACGGTCATTTAATTTTGTACAACCGAAATCACGACATATAATCATAGGGCGTTCTGCAAATGATACACCGTTGTTTTTATTATATTCTGTATTACGTGCGTCATTTATGTTTTGGTCATAATTTAAACTGTCAGCACGTTCCATAAAATTATTCTCGGGAATAAAATTAGGATCATCTGGGTATGCATAATAAGACTGAACTGGTGTCTCGGTATAAATTGTTTGCAATCCTTGTGATGTCGTATCCGTATCATAAGCATGGACGTTGCCAACCAAGAACAATGCAAAAAAAGCTGTAAAAATAAGTCTTGTCATATCTTGACCCTTTCCTTTACGAAGAATATTAGAACAAACGCGCAGCTCGTGTCAAAGCAAAAATATTTCTATTGAAAATTACATATCGAATGTTCTATAACTAACTTATTAACAAGGAAGGTATATAACATGGTCGATATAATAATTACAGGAGAATCTGGGAAACTGCACGCTGTTTATCACAAAGCAGCAAATGAAGCTGCACCGCTTGCGATTGTTTTATCTGGGAATCCCAGACAAAAGTATCATATGAATGATCGTGTTTCTTATGCAATGTTTCGTTCTTTTATGGATATTGGTTTTTCTGTTTTGCGTTTTGATTATCGCGGGGTAAATGATTCAGAAGGGTCAATTGGAACAACATCAGATAATATGTTGGATATTGCAACAGTAATTGATTGGGTTCAAAACCACAACGAAGACAGTGATAAAATATGGCTTGCGGGACATCAGTTGGGTGCTTGGTATGTACTCCAGGCAATGATGCGCAGACCCGAGGTTTCAGGATTTGCGCTGGTATCACCAGATCCATCTATTTCTGATTTTGCATTTTTATCACCGCGACCAAATCGTGGATTACTGTTGCAGGGTGCGGCGGAATCCGATGATGCACGCGCATTTGCAACCCACCTGACCCAGGTTTTGAAAAAACAGGCACAAATAGATTTGGAAACAATTCGTGTAAAGGGGGCTGATTCTAATTACAGCCAGCCTGCAGATTTACGCCAAATGTATAATGATTTAAAGGCGTATGTTGGCCGCGAAAACGAAGAAGACAAGTTGTTGTAAAATGGAAAATAAAATAAACGAAAGATTTATTGATCCAACGATTCCGGATGAAATGACCGCAAGTATTCGTCCTAAACGTATGGCGGATTTTGTGGGTCAGGATGCCATGAAACAGAATTTGTCTGTGTTTATTTCTGCCGCGCGTAATCGGTCTGAGGCTATGGATCATGTGTTATTGTACGGTCCCCCGGGACTGGGTAAAACCACATTGGCACACATTGTTGCAAACGAACTGGGAACAAATTTCCGCAGTACCGCGGCACCTATGTTGACCAAGCAAGGCGATTTGGCGGCAATCTTAACATCACTGGAACCCATGGATGTTTTGTTTATCGATGAAATTCATCGCCTGCCAACCGCAATTGAAGAAGTTCTGTACTCTGCAATGGAAGATTTCAAATTGGATATTATGTTGGGCGAAGGGCCCAGTGCGAAATCGGTTCGAATTGACCTGCCCCAGTTTACTTTGGTTGGTGCAACGACACGCACGGGTTTGCTGTCTAATCCATTGCGCGACAGATTTGGGATTGATTTACGACTCAGTTTTTATGACACCAGCGATTTGGCAAAAATCATTACACGCAGTGCAAATATTTTGGGAATTTCGATTGACCCATCAGCAGCGGATATTTTATCAATCAGCGCGCGCGGAACACCAAGAATTGCAAACAGATTGTTGAAACGTGCGCGTGATTTTGCATCGGCAACAGGCGTAAAGACAATCACCAGTGACACAATTAAAACTACATTGTTCCAATTAAAAATTGATGACCGTGGACTGGACGATATTGATAGGGATTATATGTCTGCAATTGTAAAGCATTATGCTGGTGGCCCGGTTGGGATTGAAAATTTATCTGCGATTTTATCAGAACCATCAGATACGATAGAAGATGTGATTGAACCATATTTAATGCAACAAGGATTCATTCAACGCACACCCCGCGGTCGTATTATCACCGACGCCGGATATAAACATTTGGGATTGGAAAAATAAAAAATGCAAATTCCAATAATCGCAACTTTGACCGAAGAATCTTTGAATTTACCCGTATCTAAAAAAGATATAAAAGAAAAACGTATTGCGGTTCGTGCTGTAATTTTTAATTCTGAAAATAAAATTGCTTTATTTTGTCCAGATAATAAAATTGGATATCGTGTTCCTGGCGGTGGTGTAGAATCTGGTGAAACACCCGAAGCAGCACTGTTGCGTGAGGTTATAGAAGAACTTGGTGCAACAATTGAATTAACATCTGGACCAATTGCGGAATTGATTGAATTAAAAAATAAAAAAAAGTTAGAACAAACAAATTTAATTTTTACCGCAAGATTAAAAAACATTTTAGAAGAAAATAAAAAAGTAAAATGGTTAAGTCTGGACGAAGCAATTGAAGAATTGTATTTTCAAATTCCAAAGAATTATAAAAATATATTCAGACGCATGCGTGATATTAAAACCTTGGAATATATAAAAAATATTGGTGGTGAAAAATGACGAACAAAGTACATGAATTTCCATTTTCAATTGCCTATGCGGATACGGATGCGGGGGGGATTGTTTATCACGCGCGCTATGTTGAAATTGCAGAACGTGCCCGTATGAAATGGATGATGGATACCACACCACAAAATGGGGATATTGGTTTTGTAATTAAAAAATTATCTGTGCAATATATAAAACCTTTGCGTTTGGCCGATGATTTTGTTATAGAAACAAGACTGGCAAAGCTGGGGTCAGCATCATTAGAGGTAGAGCAAAAATTCGTAAAAGATAATGAAATTTATGCTATACTGCATGGAATTGCGGCATATATTGGTGCGGATATGAAACCAAAACGCATACCAGAAAATATTATAAAAATACTGAAATAAATAAAAAGGAAAACGAATGACAAATAATTTTTCACTTCTTTCGCTGTTCACCAGTGGAAATATAATGACGTTGCTGATATCGCTGTCGCTGGTCATGGGCAGTGTTTATTCTTGGGCAATTATTATAGAAAAATCTCGTATGTGGCGTTTTGAAAGACGTAACCCAACAAAAATTAAATCAGGTGATAATCTTGAATTGGTTGTTGATAGATTAATTTTACCATTTGATAAGAATCTTTGGTTTTTGTCTATGTTATCCTATGTTGCACCGTTCGTCGGTTTGTTTGGAACAATTTGGGGTGTTATGGATTCTTTTGCATCCATTGGTGTAAATCAATCGGTCAGTATTGGTGTTATTGCCCCAGGATTGGCAACCGCATTGGGTACAACTGCATTGGGTTTGATTGCAGCCGTTCCAGCAGCAATTGCATATCAATATTTCACAAAACAATCAGATGAACTTTACAATAGATTAGATGATTCAGTTAAAGATATAAAATCAAATTCAAAAAAAGATAAATAGTGAGTTAAATTATGGCACGTAGAAATTCAAGAAATTCAGATGCAACACTTTCATTAACGCCTATGATTGATGTTATGACCGTTCTGTTGGCGGTGTTTATGGTGACAACCCCGATGATGACAACGGGTATTGATTTGGATTTACCACGCGCAGGTAATTCGGCCATGACGGGTAATGATCATGCAATACAAATCAGTGTTGATAATGCTGGACATTATTACTTGGGTACAAATCAAATGAAACGCGATGATATTGTTAATAAAATTATCGCGATGCGAAAAGAAAATTCAAACCTGACCATTATGATAAATGGTGACAGTCACGCTGATTATGGCGCAGTGATGTCAATAATGGGAAAATTAAAAAACGCTGGATTTCAACGTGTTGGTTTGCGTACCAAATTAGATAATTAATAAATGAACGATAATAAAAATTTTTCTTATGAAAATATATTAATGTCTGTTGTTGGGCATTTGTTTTTTGTTGCCATTATGTTGACTTCTTTTGCATTGGTTATTGAACATGCAAAACTGGTTGCGCCAGATCGTGTTCAAATTACAGAAATCGATTTGACCCAGGTTAAGATTACTGGTGATGAAACACTGTTGTACAATACTGATTTTCCAGATGTAAAAGAATCCAAAAAAGAAGAAACCAAAGATAAAAAAGCAGAACCAGAATTGGGTGATGATAAACCAATAGAAAAACCCAGCATGGTTCAACCAGATAAAAAGAAAAAAACAGAAAAAAAAGAAAATAAACCAGTTCCCAAGAAGAAAATGATTGTGCGTGTAAATCGTGAAACAGTATCACTGAATAGAACGATGACGGTTTCTGTTGTTGATGCCTTGCGGGTCGCATTGACGCGTTGCTGGACAGTTGATACAACACGTGATGATATTACAGATATACGTGCGGTTGCGCATTTAACAATGTATAAAAACGGAATTGTTCGTGATGTTTGGTTTGAATCCGCGGCGCGCAGTGAAACAGATCCTGCATTTTCATATGTTTTGGATACTATTCGTTCTGCATTAAAAGCCTGTCAACCGTTCAGAATGTTGCCAGTATCAGAATTTGATAATTGGGAGAAAATTCAACTGACTTTTTATCCGACCAGTGGAAAAATTATGTAATAAATGCGCCGATTAAGGTGCATTTTTATTTGAAATTCAGATGGACGATAAGCCGGATTCTGTACCATGTAAACATGGTGGACATAATCAATCTGCACTTTGTGTTACCACAGGTGTCAAGCCTTCTACCCGTTCTCAAACCGGGACCGGGTTTATCGAGAACCTATTTGAAGTTGCTGCGCATAGAGATTGCCCGTTTCACTCGAATTTAATCGACTCGTCTCTGTTGCTCTGATCGTCGGGTCGCCCCGCGCGGTAATTAGCCGCTATGCTGTCCCATGCAGTCCGGACTTTCCTCTGACTTTTTCAAGTCAGCTATGCCCTGTCCATCTGATTTCTTGGATTCTAGCATCAGTCTTTCAAAAGTCAATATTAATAAGATGGTTTTTAGCTTGCAACAGTCGGTCTGTTTTTTCTATAATTGCACATAGAAGAGGAAAAGAAATAGGAATATGTCGCACATTACGCGGTTTTTCGCATTTTTATTTGTAGTAGTCTTTACAGGTAATGCATTAGCTGCTGGTTATACTTGCCCTACTTATAAAAAATATACCTCT
>JAFGMC010000002.1 GCA_016927735.1 Alphaproteobacteria bacterium | reverse complement strand
TGGCTGTGATTGGCAAACGACTGCTGGAACATATGTTGCAACCGCAAACGCAACAACTGCAACAACATGTACGGCTGGATATTATTGTCCTTCTGCATTAATTGCATACGGTTCGACAGGTACAATAACAGCATGTCCAACAAATTATACATCTGGTGGAACTGGATTATCTGTTATAGGTTCTTGTAAATGGCAAACAACTGCTGGAACATATATTGCAACTGCAAACGCAACAACTGCAACAACATGTACGGCTGGATATTATTGTCCTTCTGCACTTATAAGTTATGGTTCGACGGGTTCTATAATACAATGTACGGGTGCAACATATTCTGCAGCCGGTGCAACAAGTTGTACATCATGTCCAACAGGCTATACATATAATACTACAGATGGTAAAACTGCATCAACACAATGTGAAATAAGTTGTGCAACTGGGACACGTGTTGATTCAAGATATGCATCCAGTTGTACATCACCAAGTGGTAGTTGGTATACAACAGCATCAGATGTTATAAGTTATGGAACAATATCCCCTGTAAATTATTGTATGAAAGATTTCACGTCTGCCAGTACATCTGCCAGTGGTCATGATTCTATGACAGATTGTTCAGCAAGTGTTTCTGCGGGGGCGTATATTCCTTCGGCAACTATACAGGCGCGTTATGTCAGAATTGCATCAAATGGCAGTACGGCAAATACTGGAAATCATGTTGCAGAAGTACAAGCTTTTACCGCTTCTAATGCAACAGGAACAAATTTATTATCGGGTGTATCGGCTGGAACTGGAACAAATTTAGCAAGTGCAACTGATGGTAATTGGGCCAGATCACCTTATGCATCATGTACATCAATATCTGGGTGTATTTGGGATATGGGATCTGTAAACACTTTGGGTTCTTTGAAATTTGCATTATATACAGATGGCAGAACTTATTATGATGTAGGAGTTTATGTTTCAATAGATGGAAATACTTGGACACAAGTTTTTGGAACAGTTAATTTACCAACGCAAAGTGCAACAACAGCTGTTGGAGAAGTAATTGTTTTATCTTCACCGGAAAGCTCCTGTGCCGCTGGTACAGCAAAACTTGCTCATACAGTAATCCAAGGTCAGACATCTTCTTGTGATGCATGTACAGGTGCTACATATTCATCAATTGGTGCACCAAGTTGTACAGCTTGTCCAACGAATTATGATGATAATACAGAATCATATAAAACTGCGGCTACCCAATGTCAGTTTCAAACAACTACTGGTTATTATATTCCAACTGCAAATGCAACGAGTGCAACAACATGTGCAGCTGGTAGTTATTGTCCTGCCGCATTGGTTAATTATGGCAGTACTGGTAATATAATATCATGTCCAACAAACTATGATGATGGCGGAACTATGGCCGGCACAATAAATGAATGTCAATTACAAACAACGGGGGGTACGTATATAAAATTTAGTAATGATACAACTGAAACAATATGTACAGCCGGATACTATTGTCCTTCTACATTAGTTAATTATGGCAGTACAGGTACCAGGACGGCATGTCCAACAAACTATGATGATGGTGGCACGGGATTATCTGAACAAAATCAATGTAAATGGCAAACACTTGCTGGTACATATGTTTCAACCGCATATGCTACAAGTGCACCACAATGTATCGGTGGTTATTATTGCCCTTCTGTTTTATTAGCGTACGGTGACACTGGATCCATAATAGCATGCAGTTCGCTTCCGGGTGTAAACCCCAGTGGCGGTACTTATACATCTTCAACAGGCAGTGGGGGAAGTATATCTTGTAAATATACAGCACCGAACAAAACAATAACAGGTTGTTCTTATGTGAATTCAATACAGGTTACATATACAGGTTCTGCTTGGCCAGCCAGCACTTATAGTGTAAATGCAAGTGGTGGTTATGTAATTGCAAATAATAATACCGCTACCGCTACTTGTAATATATGTTCTGGACCAACTTACAGTGCCGGTGGAATAGCGACCAGTTGTACATCAT
This sequence comes from Alphaproteobacteria bacterium, assembly GCA_016927735.1. Lineage (GTDB taxonomy): Bacteria > Pseudomonadota > Alphaproteobacteria > Rs-D84 > Rs-D84 > JAFGMC01. The sequence goes on along the minus strand of JAFGMC010000002.1, from coordinate 67,308 downwards.
GTCCAACGAATTATGTTGACGATACCAGTGATGGTAAAACAACAAATACTCAGTGTAAATGGCAAACCACTGCTGGAACATATATTGCGACTGCAAATGATACAACTTTAACATCTTGTATGCCTGGATATTATTGTCCATCAGCGTTAATTAGTTATGGAAGCACAGGATATACAGATGGTTGTTTACCTGGAACTTACTCTGATGCAGGTGCGTCAGAATGTACAGATTGTGCGATTGGTTCGTACAGTGATGATGCGTCAGATTTTTGTTATGCTTGTCAGAATGGTACAACAACAACAACAACTGGTCAAACTTCTTGTAATGCTGTATGTTCAAATAATAATTCATATGACAGTTCTTGGGCAACCGCAACATGGAATAATAATATTGTCAGCAATTTATGTTTAATCAACGGATGTATGGGTGGTTATTATACCCCGGTTAATACATGTTCAGAAGTTGGTGTTGGATATTGGTCTGCTAATAATTCAATTACTCGTACAGCATGCAGTGCTGGGTTAACAACAATTGGATTTGGTGTTGGTGCTGACGAGGCTGGTGACTGTGGACGTATATTAAACTTTGGTGCTGAAAGAATATATATGCGCAGCAATAAGAAGACAACACCTTCTTTGAATATAAATGTTGGTGGTACTGTTTATTATGGAAATATGACCACAGATACCAAGGGAAGTTTAAGAATAAATTCAAGTGGTACACAATATTCTGTATATGATGACAGTATGTGAAAATAATCATATTCCTAGCCAATTTTTATATATAAAAAAGTTTTTAGCTTGCGAGGCTCGTGGTGTTTTTTCTAAGATATTAATCAAGAGAATTGAGAGTTGAGAAAAATCCAATATTTTTTTGCTAGTTTAATGATGTTGTTTGTAGTTTCATTTACAAGCAATGCAATGGCAGCCATAGTTAGTTGTAACCCCGGTACTTATTGGAGTGGAAGTTATTGTGCAACATGCACATCACAATATTATTGCGAGGGGTTTTCAAATGTTAATAATCCAAAAAGGAATTATGGACGTGTAAGATGTCCAACGGGATATAGATCTGGTGGGATGGGTTTATCAGTAATAGATCAATGTGTATTACAAACGTCTGCTGGTCGGTATATAGCAACAGCTTATTCAACAAGTCAAACAAGTTGTACAGCTGGGTATTATTGTCCTGCCGCATTGGTTAATTATGGCAGTACAGGCTCCAGATTACCTTGTACGGGTGCGACCTATTCCGGATCTGGTGCATCCAGTTGTACAAATTGCCCGAGTGGCTATACAGATAATCTTGAAGATGGGAAAACATCATCTTCAGAATGTCAAATTCAAACAGATGCAGGAACCTATCTTGCATATGCATATTATACAATAATAAATACTTGCGATTCTGGATATTATTGTCCCGCTGCATTAATAAACTATGGCAGTACTGGTAATAGAATTGCTTGTCCTGCAGGATATACATCTGGTGGGACAGGTTTGTCAGCGATAGATCAATGCAAGATACAAACGGCAGGTGGAACATATATTGCAACGCCAAATGTGACATATGTGACAACATGTACGGCTGGATATTATTGTCCTTCTGCGCTGGTCAGTTATGGCAGTACTGGTTCAATATTACCATGTACAGGTGCAACATATTCTGGGTCTGGTGCTGCCAGTTGTACAAGTTGCCCGAGTATATATAATGCGAATTTAACAAATAACAAAACTTCATCTTCACAGTGCCAAGTACAAACAACTGGGGGAACATATATTGCAACGGCTAATGCATCAACATTAACTATGTGTACAGCCGGATATTATTGCCCGGATACTTTGATTAACTATGGTGGTACTGGCACCAGGAACTCTTGTCCTGCGGGATATACATCTGGTGGGACAGGTTTATCAACATTAAATCAATGTGCCTTACAAACAACTGCTGGTCGATATATTGCAACTGCAAATTCTACAACCCAGGTAATTTGTACAGCCGGATATTATTGCCCTGCTGCATTGATTGGTTATGGTAATATTGGTTCTATAATTCAATGTACAGGTGCAACATATTCCGCGACTGGTGCATCTATTTGCACAAATTGCCCAACGGATTATACGGCAAATACTATCGCTGGTAAAACTGATGATTCCCAATGTCAGATACAAACAATTGATGGTACATATATTTCAACTGCTGGTTCATCAACATTAACTACGTGTACAGCCGGATATTATTGCCCTTCTACCTTGATTAATTATGGTGTCACCGGCGGAGCAATAGAATGTTTAGCTGGGACATATTCCCGTGGTGGAAATTCTACATGTACAGCATGTACGATTGGATCGTATAATACCAATAACGGTGAAAACTCATGTATCGCATGTCAAGATGGAACAACAACCAGTACAACTGGAAAAACTTCTTGTGATGCAATTTGTTCAAATAATAACAATTATGACAGTTCTTGGGCGAATGCAACTTGGCTTTCTGGAAGTAATACAGTAAATAATTTATGTTCTATCTCGGGTTGTTTTGGTGGATATTATGTTGCGGTTGATGCTTGTGATGCTGTTGGAACAACTTATTGGTCAGCAGATGGTTTAATAACGCGTACAGCGTGCGATGCAGGATTAACAACAATTGGTTTTGGTGCTGGGGCAGATGAAGCTGGTGATTGCGGAAAAGTATTTAATATAGGCAGTAATCAAGTTCATTTACGTAGTCAGAAGAAAACAACCCCTGCTTTGTATATTCAATTAAACGGGTCAACGTATTATGGAAATATGGATACCGGTCAAAAAGGTTCGATAAGGGCTAATTACAATGGGATAGATTATTCTATATACGATGATAGTATATAAAATAAATTTATTTTTTCAATCCCTGTTTTTTTGCAGTATTTAAAGCTTTTAGTAAAGATTGTTCAGCAATTTTTCTGATTTTTTGTGCGAATGTACGCATATTCATTGCATCTGCTACAGAATCGCCAAAAATTTGTGCGATATATTCAATTTGTGTAGGCGAAATTATAAAAACTTCACTTGAAATATCAGAACTGTTCAGTTTTTTAATAGTTTCTTTCATGTTTTACGGCCTTTATGATGATAAAAAAATAGTAATTTTTAAAATATGTCACTTGTTTGTTAAAACTTATGCATTATATCATAAAGAGTCTTGACCGCAACCATCAAAATTGGTATATCAATCTAGGTAAATAAGGAAAAAATATGTTGAAGAGTATTCTTGGTAAAATTCTGGGTTCTGCAAATGATAGAATTGTAAAATCTTATGATAAAAATGTTTCTTTGATTAACGATTTGGAACCTAAATATCACGCAATGTCAAATGAAGAGTTGCGTTCACAAACAGATTTATTAAAACAGCGGTTGGCTTCTGGTGAAAAAGAAAAAGATATCATGGCGGATGCATTTTCTGCCGTGCGTGAAGCGTCTATACGTACAATTGGTCTGCGACATTTTGATGTCCAGATGATTGGTGGAATGGTTTTGACAAATGGTCAGATTGCAGAAATGAAAACTGGTGAAGGAAAAACATTGGTTGCAACATTGGCGCTGTATTTAAAAGCTTTGCATGGCAAGGGTGCACATCTGATTACTGTTAATGATTACTTGGCTGCGCGTGACGCAGAATGGATGGGGCAAGTTTATAAATTCTTGGGATTGTCAATTGGTATTATTCAGCATGATATGTCCGATGAAGAACGCCAAAGTGCATATGCTTGTGATATTACTTATGTGACTAATTCTGAATTGGGATTTGATTATCTGCGCGATAATATGAAATTTACAAAAGAACAACAAGTATTACGTCCCCTATTCTATGCAATTGTTGACGAAGTGGACAGTATTTTAATTGACGAAGCGCGTACACCATTAATTATTTCTGGACCATCAGAAGATACCACTGAATTATATGCCAAGGTTAATGAAATTGTTATAAAACTGTCACCTGATGATTATAAAAAAGATGAAAAAGATCGTCATGTAACACTGACTGAAAGTGGTGTGGATACAATTACAAATCTATTAAAAGAAAGTGAATTATTGGTTGGTGACAATTTATATGCTTCTGAAAACGCTGCGTTGGTTATGCATATTCAACAATCATTATTGGCGCATCATTTATATCAGAAAAATGTTAATTATGTTGTTCGTAATGATGAAATTTTAATTGTTGATGAATTTACAGGTCGTGTTATGACAGGTCGCAGATTCGGCAAGGGATTACATCAGGCAATCGAAGCCAAAGAACATGTAAGTGTTCAACCTGAAAATCAAACAGTTTCCAGTATTTCTTATCAGAACTTATTCCGTTTGTATCCTACGTTGTCTGGTATGACGGGAACAGCCATGACCGAAGCGGCAGAATTCGAAGAAATTTATAACTTGCGTGTTGTATCAATACCAACAAATCGTGCAGTCACCAGAATTGATCATCATGACGAGATATATCGTAATAAAAATGAAAAATACAAGGCAATTGCAAATCAAATAAGGGAATGTTTGGAACGCAAGCAACCTGTGTTGGTCGGAACTGTATCAATTGAAAAATCTGAAGAATTGGCAAAAGTTGTTCGTCGTGAAATCGGCATAGGACCTGCAATTTTGAATGCAAAACAACATGAATCCGAAGCACGAATAATTTCACAGGCTGGTGCACCAGGTTCTGTGACTATTGCAACTAATATGGCGGGTCGTGGAACTGATATTAAATTGGGTGGTAACGCCGAAGAACTGATTGCGGGATTAAACAAAGCAGATCCAGAATATGAAGAAAAAAAGAAAGCTATATACGATTTAATAGAAAAAAATAAAAAACAGGTTTTAGATGCGGGTGGTTTATATGTTATCGGAACCGAAAGGCATGAATCACGTCGTATTGATAACCAATTGCGTGGTCGTTCCGGACGTCAAGGGGATCCTGGTAATTCTAAATTCTTCTTGGCATTGGATGATGATTTAATGCGTATATTTGGCGCCGCGCGTTTAGATGGAATGATGACAAGTTTGGGATTAAAAACTGGCGAAGCAATAACACACCCTTGGATTACAAAGGCGCTGGAAAAGGCACAAAAGCGTGTAGAAGCACGTTATTTCGAATCACGTAAAGAGTTGCTTAAATACGATGACGTTATGAACGAACAACGTAAGGTTATTTATAAGCAACGTAATGATTTGATGATATCAGAAGATTTTAATCCATTAGTCAGGGAATTAATTGGCGATGTTGTAGAAATGATTTGTGAAAAAAATATTCCAGAAAAATCACATTCATCAGATTGGAATATTGAAGGTATTCATGAAGAAATGTTGCAAACATTTGCATTGGATATAACAGATATAGAACTTTGGAAAAAAGACGAAAATATTACAGAGCAAATAGCCTATGAAAAATTATTAGATTTTGGAATCAGCCGATACGATTATCAGAAGAGTCGTTATAATGATGATATGATGAAAACTGCACAACGTCAGATGATGTTGGGTGCGTTGGATTCTGTATGGAAACGTCATCTTCAACAAATGGATTATTTGCAAACTGGAATCGGACTGCGTGGTTACGCACAGAAAAATCCATTGTATGAATATAAAAGAGAGGCCCTAGAACTTTTCCGTAACACAATAAATAATTTCAAGATAATGTCAGTATCTTATATCTGCAGAATGGAATTAACCCAAGAAGATATAAAGGCAACAGAAGAAGAACAGGTTAAACATGACAATGAATTAAATAAAATTCAATCAACAGAACGTAGAAATGATCTTTGTTCTTGTGGATCTGGATTGAAATATAAACATTGTTGTGGCAAACTGAAATAAAGTTTGGAATTGTGAATTTTTTAATATGGGGTAAAAATGGCGGGATTTGTTCATCTTCGTACGCATTCAAGATTTTCTATCGGCAGTGGTACGCTGAAGATAAAAGAAATCCCGAAATTATGTGAAAAGAATGGTATGTCTGCGTGCGCTTTGACAGATACAAATTTAATGTCTGGCACGGCAGAGTTTTCAGATCTTATGCCAAAAGACAAAATTCAACCGATTATCGGGATTGAAATTTCTTTAAATCATCATAGTGCTGATCCAAAAATTTTACGTGAATCATCATTATCAAAAATTGTTTTGTTGGTACAAAATCATGCGGGTTATTTAAATTTGTGTGAATTAAACAAAATAATGTATATGCGTTTGGATAATCATCATCTGGGACCGTACATAACTTTTGACGAGTTGGAAAATTATAATGAAGGCTTAATTTGTTTATCTGGTGCACATACTGGACCACTTGGAATGTCTGTGTTAAATGGGCAAGACGATTTAGTTAAAATTCAGGCAAAAAGATTTCATAAAATATTTGGCGACAGATTTTATATTGAAATTCAAAGACATGGTTTTGAATCAGAAATAAAAACAGAAAAAATGTTTCTGGATATCGCCCAAGATTTAAATATACCAATTGTTGCAACAAATGATGTTTGTTTTGCTAGCCCTGAAAATTATGAAGCCGAAGACGCCCTGGCCTGTGTTTTATCACAAACAAAAGTAATAGATCCGGATCGTCCGCGTAAATCTTCGGAACAATATTTTAAATCAATAGAAGAAATGACAGATTTATTTTCAGATCTGCCCGAAGCGATAGAAAACACAGTCGTAATATCAAAACGTTGTGCATTTATGGTTAATGTTCACGAAAAACCTTTGTTACCAAGATTCGCTGAAAGTATAGAGCAAGAAAGTAAAATTCTGCGCAATGATACAATGTCAGGTCTGGCGAAACGTTTAGAACAAGAAGGTATAACAGATACAAAACCATACTATGACCAGGCAGAATTTGAAATTCAAACAATTATAAATATGGGTTTTCCAGGATATTTTTTAATTGTTGCTGATTACATAGAATGGTGTCGTAAAAATGATATTTTAGTTGGACCGGGACGTGGATCAGGTGCAGGTTCAATTGTTGCATGGTCATTGGGAATAACAAATGTTAATCCGTTAAAATATGGTTTATTGTTTGAAAGATTTTTAAATCCAGATCGTATTTCAATGCCAGACTTTGACGTGGATTTTGAACCAATTGGTATTGAACGTGTTTTGAATTACATTGGTGAAAAATATGGACGCGATTCTGTTTGTCGTATAATTACATTTGGCAGTTTGCAAGCCCGCGGGGCGGTTCGTGATATTGGTCGTGTTTATGGTATACCTTATTCAAAATCAGATCGTTTATCAAAATTAATACCAAATGATGCAAAAACTCTGAAAGCAGCTGTCGAAGATTCATCAGAAATTCAAGAAATATTGTGTAATGATGATGATATGAAAAAGGTTATTGATGTCGCTCAAGAACTGGAAGGTTCATTACGCAACTTGGGCCAGCATGCCTGTGGCGTTGTTATTGGTGATCGCCCAACTACATGTGTTGCACCTGTTTATCGTGATCCATCAAACGCCTTGCCATCTTCGCAATTTGATGGACATTATTTGGAAGCAACTGGTCTTATAAAATTTGATTTTTTGGGTTTGGAAACTTTATCTGTTTTAAAATACGCGACGAAACTAATTCGTCAAACACGTGGAATAAATATTGATTTAGATAAAATTCCAACAGATGATCCAAAAACAATGAAATTATGGAAAGCAGGTTTAACCGAAGGTATATTCCAATTTGATGCCCCATTTGTTCAGCAGACATTACGCAAAATGAAACCTAATAGCTTTTTAGAAATATCTGCTTTGAATGCTTTGAACCGTCCAGGTCCAATTGCATTTATTCCGCAATTTATAGCACGTATGCATGGTGATGAGAAAATAGAATATGTTCACCCACAGGCAGAACCAGTATTAAAAGAAACTTATGGTATTATTGTATACCAAGAACAGGTTATGCAATTAACACGTACACTTGCCGGATTTACTCGTGGTGAATCTGACAACGTGCGTAAAGCGATGGGTAAAAAAATCGCCAAAATGATGGATGAATTAGAGATTAAATTCTTAGATGGTTGCGAGCGGGAAAAAACCTTGGATAAAGCAACAGCAAAAAATTTATGGGAAAAGTTCAAAGAATTTGCAAAATATGCTTTTAACAAATCACATGCTATTGCTTATTCTATTGTTGCAAATCAGTGTGCGTATATAAAGGCAAACTATCCACCAGAATTTCTGGCAGCATCAATGTCCAGTAATTTAAATGATTCAGATCAAATGGCATTATTTTTTGATGATGCTAAATCTAATTTTAACATAACAGTTGTTCCACCGAATATAAATGAAAGCGAATCTTTGTTCACGGTTCGTGATGGTAAGATTATTTATGGTTTGGCTGCGCTAAAAGGTGTTGGAACAACAGCGACTGATTTAATTATAGCAGAACGTAATGCACACGGCAAATTTAAGAATTTAACTGACTTTGCAAAACGTTGTGCAGGTGTTATGAACAAAAGAATATTGGAAGCATTTATCAAGGTTGGTGTACTGGATTCCTTGGAACCAAATCGTGCAAAGTTGTTTATGAATGCTGATACTATTTTATCTTATGCATCAAAATCAAAAGAATTTTCTAATTCGTTGTCTTTATTTGCAAATACAGTTGAAGATGACATTTCTGAGAATAGATTGCATAAAAATCTGTCTAAAACATCAGCATGGAGTTTTGGGGAAATATTGGCAAATGAATTATCCGCAATTGGTTTTTATATTTCTGCACATCCATTAGACCAGTACAAGAATTTAATTTCACGCGCAAAATTAACAACCAGCAACACCCTGTCACAAAAGGGTGATCGTATGCCTGTTCAAATTGCAGTAAACGTAAGTTCGTATTCACGTCGCCGTACCAAGGCGGGTAAAGATATGATAACAATCAATGCATCAGATAGTTTTGGAAATATTGATGCGGTTGCATTTGGTGACAGTGCAGCAGAATTTGCGCAAATCTTATCTGGCGAAAATGTTGTGATACTTTCTGGCAAGGTAAGTAATCGTGATGACAGGGTTTCTATTTTTGTTGATTCTATAATTCCATTAAATTTCTGGGTCGCCAAAATTGCAAAGAAAATTATCCTGGATATAAAAAATCAATCAGTTTTGGCGGATATAAAAAAAGTATTCGATAATTTAATCCCTGGTCATACCAAGATTATATTAAATCTTTATACTGGTGATAAGGTTGCAAAGATGGTATTACCAAAAATGGTTGAACTTTCTGAATCAACCGCTTCTGATTTGGCAGGGTTTGGGATAAAGGTTGAAATTGAATGATGAAACACATTCCTGTTCTTATTGATAAAGTTTTGGAAACTCTTGGCGATGTTAAAGACAAAACAATCATTGATTGTACTTTTGGGGCTGGTGGGTATACCCGGGCTTTTTTGGCTGCTGGCGCAAATGTGATTGCGTTTGATCGTGATCCAAATGTTCAAAGTACAGTAGATATCATCAAGAATGAATTTCCAAATAATTTCAAATTTATAAATAAACCTTTCTCGAAAATATCAGATATAAATGAAACTGTGGATGCAATTGTTTTTGACCTGGGGATATCATCTATGCAAATTGATGAAGGTGAACGCGGGTTTTCATTTCGTTTTGATGGTCCATTGGATATGCGTATGGAAAGTACAGGTCAAAGTGCTGCTGAATTAATAGAAAATTCATCGATTTCTGAAATGGCAAAAATATTACATGATTTTGGGGATATTAAAAAAGCGATGCCAATTGCCAGGGTAATTAAAGAAAAGTTACCAAAAACAACTTTTGAATTAAAAGAACTGGTTCATAATCCAAAAGATATTGCGCCGGTTTTTCAAGCCTTGCGAATTGCAGTTAATGATGAGTTGGGTGAAATACGTCGCGCGCTGGAAAGTGTACCCGCTCGTTTAAAAACTGGTGGAATTTGTGTTTGTGTGACTTTTCATTCGCTGGAAGATAGATTGGTAAAAAATGTATTTCGTGAATGGGCAACCGCACTTGGCGATCCCAGAATGCCAGAAATTGAACCTGCAAAATTCAAATTGTTAAAAACTTTTATGCCATCAGAACAAGAATTAGAGAATAATCTACGTGCACGGTCTGCACATTTGCGCGCGGTACAAAAATCATGTTGACCAAATAACACATTTTTTACTAATATCCATGGGAAAAGAAAGGAACTTTTATAATGAATAAGATTACAAAAATATTATTAGCATCATTAGGAATATTAATTGTGCTTAATCCTGTTGCACAGGCAGTTTGTCCAGTATGCACGGTTGCGGTTGGTGCAGGACTCGAAGGTGCCAGATTGTTGGGGGTTGACGATGTTATTACTGGTATTTGGGCGGGTGGATTAACATTGTCTATGTTCTTTTGGACGGCTGGCTGGCTGAAAAAACGTGGTGTTAACACTGCATTCTGGCAAATAGTTGTACCATTTATATCATATTACGCTTTGTTGGGCTGTGTTTATTTAATGCCAGGAATTGATTTTGGTGCATTGACATTGTGGGGAATTGATAAATTCTTAATCGGGATAATAGTCGGAACAATCGCATTTTATTTTGGTGCACGTTGGTATGTGAGAATTAAACGTGATAATAATGGTCATGCAAAATTTGCTTTTCAAAAAGTAGTTGTACCTACATTGTTCTTGATGATAGCCACAGCAATATTCGCAGCAATAGTTTATATAAAATAAATATTTAAGTATAAGGGAAAATGAAATGGTAAAAAAATTGACACTGGAACAAATGATTGAAAAAGTTGATGCAGCCAAAAAGGCTAACCCTTTGGATTTATCATCTGACCAAGATTTAACAATTGCTTTGATGAACTTAATTTCACTGGAAGAACATTTCTTTTTTAGTGGTGCCAAGACTGAAAAAACAGGTTTTTATGATTTGATTAATACTGTTCGAGAAATGCGTAAAGAATTAATGCAAAATATTGTTAAAAATGACAATGGCGAAGTCTGGTGTATATCAAAGCATTTATTGGCCGCGTCAATGAGAGTAATGGAAGTTGGAACCAAGGCAATTGGTGCCGGCAAAAAAGAAGATGCATACAGTTTATTTAATAAGGCATATGATTTATATTCTTTATTCTGGGGACTGAATATGGAATTGATTGATATAACAGGGGTTAAAAAAGTTGCATCAGAAACTTATAATTCTACTATTTCAGAGGCTTTTCATGTAAAAGAAACAGAAGAAAAGTTAGAAAAATCTTCAAATACAGAACATAAATCTACTGTAAAACGTCTGGGTGAATGGGTTAAAAACGCGGTTAATTGTTGTATTGAATAATTCGTATTGATTGATACCCATTAAAAATGATAAAATGCAGCAGGAAGAGTAGAATTTTGAATAAAAAACTGTTTAAATTTTTTGGATTTGTTTTTCTTGCTACGGCTGGGATTCATGGTATGACGTTCGCTGTACAGTCACCTAACCCACGTTCTGCGGCTGTTATTGTCTCCCAAAGGGGTGATATTAAAGAATCCAACAGATCTGCCGCGGTACGTCGTGTAAACACTTCTAGGGCAACAATTGAACAACAAAGTAATGGTGTTGTGACAAATCGTTCGGCAGCAAAACAAACAGTTTCTGTAAATTCCAGACCCGACAGTACAAATGCCAGATCGGCAACAATAACCAGATCAGGACAAATTCCTTTAGCTGCACGTTCTGCATCGGTTCAACCTGGCTCTGTATCTCGTGCGGCCTCTTCTCGTGCAACAGCTGTCTTTGATGATGTTTCGAAAATTGGTGGTGGTTACGCGACATGTCGTGAAGCGTACAATACTTGTATGGATCAATTTTGTGCAAAATCAAATGATACTTATCGTCGTTGCTATTGCAGCGGTAAAATTACAGATTTTCGTGATACAGAAGCGGCATTGGATCAAGCAAAAACATTGTTAATGCAATTCCAAGATAATAATTTAAATGCAATTGATAAAACAGCTTCAGAAGTTAATGCAATGTATTCTGCCACGGTTGGTGAAAATGCGATAAAGAATGACCCTAGTGCAGCAGCCAGTGTATTATCTGAAATTGGTGATTTATTATCTGGTAAGAAAAAAGTTGATTCTTCTGCGACATCATTATCCAGTTTATCATTAGATTTTACATCTGATTTGGGTGATATTTGGGGTGATAATTCTTCTGGCTCTGTTTTCAATTTCGGAACAAATGAAGATTTAAGTAAATTGGAAGGTACTTCTTTATACAATTCAGCGAACAAACAATGTTTGGAATTAATAAAAAATTCATGTGAAAACAGTGCTGTTTTAACAATGGCGAAAAGTTCTTATGGTATTTTAATAACCCAAGATTGTAATGTATACGAGAAAAAGATAGATACACAAAAAGAAGCTGTGACAAAAACAGTTCGTGACGCAGAAAAGATTTTACGTGAATCTAGATTAGAAGAATATCGTTCCCATAATTCTGCAGATGTCAATGCATGTATAACAAATGTAAAAGCAAATATTACAGGTGAAATGGCATGTGGTGAAAACTATAAAAAATGTTTGGATTATACAGGCAGTTATATTGATGTGAATACTGGTAACCCTATTTATTCCCCCCAGTTATTCCAATTGACCGAAATATTGAATCTGAACAGTAAGACTGGTGATGTTATATCTTCAAATCCAAGATTTAGTAAATTCTTAGACGATAAAAAAATATTTGCAGAAAAAGCCCTAGATTCTTGCCGTGATAAGGCTGCAACCGTTTGGGAAGAATTTAAACGCAGTGCTCTGATTGAAATTGCACAGGCACAAGATGCAAAAATAGAATCAATTAAAAATAGTTGCGTCAGTATTATGAAAGAATGTTATGATACGCAATCTGGTGCACTGGCAAGTTTTGATAACACTAATGCTCAGGCAACAGGCGCTTTGAATGCCTATGCAGCACGTGCAATGTGTGCAGACAAGGTTGCTGCTTGTGCAGCGCTTTATGCTGGGCCAAATGATGTAAAATGTGAATTTGATAATAATGGTCGTTTAAAGAATACACAATGTGGTTTGACAGCTCTTTTGACATTCGTTCAAACTGTTGACAATGTAAAGGTTGCCGAAGGTTGTGAAAAATCAATTAGTAATTATGCAAAAGATGTTTGTACACCAACAGCTGGTGATGAAGAATATCCTTATGCATGTCGTTCTACTTCCAGTGCGGATTTGAAAAAAATGTTTTATGATCGTGCAAATATATATTGCATAGATCCGTCAACAAACACATTAGATGAGAGTTTGGTTGGTGGTTCAATTAATAATATTATTAATGATATAGAGGTAAATTTAAGTTATGTGTTTACCGCTGCTTGTGAAGAAGCAAATGGTGTATGGGTTGATCCTGAAGATGCAGCTGGAATCAAAAAAGAAGCTATATTCTATTCAAACGTTTTCGGTAAAGAGGCCCCAAGTGATTCAGAGGCTAATTCCAGTGAACGTGGATATTGTATACAAAACACAACACGTTATCAGTGTTTAGCACAAGATGATGCAACCGGTGGTAATGGTTATGCAAAATATGATTCTGCAACTGATGCATGCAGTTTTACAGAAGATTGGTATAAACTACAGTGCGAAAAAATTGGCGGTTATTGGGACAACAATATGTGTTATTTATAATAATATTGTTTCGGAGTAATAAAAATATATGAAATTAATAAAGAAAATCTTTTTAACTTTTATTTTAAGTACATTGGTTGTACCTAGTTTTGCCGCTGGTAAAAAAAAGAGTGATATGAAAGCGTTTTGGGGAAATCCACCTATGTCTCATTGTTTAGGACAGAGTTTGGGTGATGCTTGTGTTGGAAACAGTTTATCTGGTTGTAAAAATTGGGTTGGTACTAAGAAAGATCAAGCAAATCGTGGAACTTTTGATGATGAAATGGCGACTTTATTGTTATTGGCACGTGATGTAAATGAAAATGGTGCAAAATTCTGTGTAACTCAGGCCCAAGGTGCAAATAAAAATAAGGGAAATGCATGGACACAATATTATAATCCTGCAGGAAATATGGCAAAATGCTTTTGGTTATGTAAACCAGGTCACAGTGGTGAAGGTTGTACGGGTGATGATTCTACAACATGTGATTCTACACTTATAAAAAAGTCAGATTTTTCAGGTTATAAAATAACAAAATCTGGTCCAAGTGTAGAAAGTACAATTGTTATGTTTAATTGGGACGAATACAAAGGTTGTGGTTTGAATGCTGGTCAGGAACATGATATGGTTTTGGGAATATCTGGATGGTTGCAATCTGGACATGGGGCTTTTGCGAGACCAATGGTGGTCAGATCGCAACGTGATGGGTGGAAAGATATGGTTTCTACTGCAACAATCTGGGGCGTTGGTGAAGAAACATTATTATGTAAAGATGGGTATGAACCAAACGCAACAAAAACAGATTGTATAGCTATAAATAACACATTATGCAGTATGAATACACTTTGTACAGGTTGGGACAAGGCTAAATTTGCTGAAGAATTTCATGATTTAACGGCCAAAGGCAGCTGTTTTGAATATCGTTGCAAGGTTGCTGGTATGGCTTTTACATCTGCAACAGATAAAACTTGTATTGAATGTTCTGGTGATGCCAGGGTTGGTGTTCCAGAAAGTACAGGTGTTTGTATAAAATGCCCTGCTGGTAAAATTTTTGATAACAAAGCCACTACAACCGGTTTTTGTAAAAATTCAGTGAAGTTTACAACCCAAGATTTAACATTTGGTCCTAAGAAAGATAAAAATTCAGCCTTAGAAACCCAATGTTGGACAAAAATAGAACCAACAGAATACAAAAACTGTGTATTAGATAAAAAAGAAACTCTGACAACAGAAGATCCTGTCGTGGATGAAGAAAATCCTGTTGTAGATAAACCTGTAATAAAAACCGTAAATCCGAAAATTTTGAAAAAAAATGATAATGAAGTGATGCAATAATACTTTCAATAAAAAAGACCCGAAAATGGGTCTTTTTTAATTAAGTAAATTCATTATTAAACGGTACCGTTAAGACTTTTCAGCATTTTCATAACGATTTTTCTTTGATCTTCATTAGGTAATTTCCAATATAAATTTATTAATAACAGGGATTCGTTCTTACCCAATGGGTCATCATTCTTTTGTTCAGATACACGTGTGGATCTGTTTGCCCGGGTTTCTTCCGGCATATTCCCTGGTAACCCAGAAAAAAAGAATGAAATAGGTGTTTCCAATGCAGCACTGACATCAAACAGTCTGGATGCAGAGATTCGATTTTCTGCTGCTTCATATTTTTGAATTTGTTGAAATGTCACACCACATATATTTGCCAAGTCTTTTTGGGAAAGCCCCAGCATATTACGTCGCAGTTGCATACGTTGTCCGATATGTTGGTCTATTGATGTAGGCATGAAGATTTTTCCGCTCATCTTTTAATCCCCCAATGAAATACAATTGTGAAAAACTTCCTAGTACTATATTGTAGTTTATACAAGGTTTCTTTTTCTTTTGCAATCAAAAAACAGTTATGATACCTTCCGATGAAAGTAATGAAATATCGGAGATAAAATGACAAAGCCTTTGGTTTTATGTATTCTTGATGGTGTTGGTATAAATACTGATAAAAATCATAATGCAGTGGCACAGGCAAAAATGCCGTTTTTAAATGAATTATTTGAAAAATATCCCGATTCAAAACTAGACGCCAGCGGTGCAGCAGTTGGATTACCAGAAAATGTAATAGGAAATTCAGAGGTTGGACATTCAACAATTGGTTCTGGTCGTATAATAAATCAATTTTTGCGTCGATTCTTATTGGAAGATTGGAATAAAAATAAACCATTAAATGATTTTATTTTGGATATAAAAAATCTTGGCGGAATTGTTCATGTTATTGGAATGATGTCAGATGGTCGCGTTCATTCTGATATTAATGAAATAATTCTTATAACAAAAAGAATTTTAAAATCAGGGTTAAAAGTTTGTATCCATTTTATTTCAGATGGTCGCGATACTTTGGCAAAGTCTGCAAGTGTTTATATAGGATTAATAAAAAAAGAGCTGGGAAGTTCAATTGAATCTGGAGATGTTTTTTTTGGAACATTATCTGGTAGATATTATTCAATGGATAGAAACCAAAATCTTGATAGAACACAAGTTGCTTTTGATGCAATCGCAAATATAAAATCAGAACATTCCTCTGCTTCGGTTGATTCTGCATTGACAGATGCGTATAATCGTGGTGAATCAGATGAATTTATAAAACCGATAATAATTTCTGGTGCTGTTCCTATAACTGAAAAAGATGGAATATTATTTGGTAATTATCGCAGTGATCGTGCCCGACAAATATTAAGAATGTTATTAAAGACAAATGCCAGAATGCTTTGTTTCTCGGAATATGGTGGTGGGTTGAATGATTCATGCCCTGCACTGTTGACTGAAGTTTTAGTAAAAAATACTCTGGGTGAGGTATTATCAGCGGCTGGAAAAAGACAATTAAGAATAGCAGAAACTGAAAAATATAATCACGTCACATATTTTTTTGATGCGGAACGTGATATAGATTTTCCTGGTGAAGAAAAAGTTTTAATACCATCCCCAGATGTCGCAACATTTGATTTAAAACCTGAAATGTCTGCCCCAGAAATTACACATGAATTATTGTTGCGGTTATCGGAATTTGATGTTGTTATTTTGAATTATGCGAATGGCGATATGGTTGGTCATACAGGAAACGAATCCGCCACAATTTTAGCAATGGAATGTTTGGATAAACAACTGGCGCAAATTGTTCCAGCAGTTTTAAATTTGGGTGGGACAATATTAATAACAGCGGACCATGGAAATGCGGAAAAAATGTGGGACAAAGAAGATAATTCGCCTTGGACAGCGCATACCACGAATCAGGTAAATTTTATCGTTGTGTCCAACACAAATTATTCTGTAAAAGACGGTGGTTTGTCAGATATCGCGCCAACAATTTTAAAGATTTTAAACCTGCCACAACCATCTGAAATGACTGGTCACAGTTTAATAGATTAAAAAAATTAAAAATTATTTTCGTTTCGCTTTAAAGAAGTCTTGTAATAAATCTGCAGATTGTATTCCGAATTCTGGAACTTCAACAACTTCTGGTTTCCAGAGATGTTTGTCGGTTTGAAAGATTTTCGAATTATGCAGAATCGCCCCACCTTTTATATCACGTGCAGCGAAATAAATTTTCTTTATTCGTGCATATGAAATTGCAACGGCGCACATTGCACAAGGTTCCAGCGTAATGTATATTTCGCAATCGTCCAAAAATTTTGAATTCAGTTTTTTACAAGCCTTGTTTATTGCAACTATTTCAGCATGCAATATTGGATTTTTTTTAAACTGTACCTGGTTTTCACCATGTGCAATTATTTTTCCATCATGAACAATCACTGCGCCGATTGGCACATCATCATGGCTTTTTGCCATTTCTGCACAAATAAAAGCTTGCTTCATAAAGTCCATGTTATATAGTTTACAATATGAATTCTAATTTGCAAATTATTTCAGGAAAGTGGCGTGGCAAAAAGCTTTCCGTACCAATCGATGCACGTCCAACACAAAATCGTGCAAGAATCGCTTTATTTAATATGATTGAATCAATGGGGATTAAACCAGGTATTGTATGGGACGTTTTTGCTGGCAGTGGCGCGTTTGGAATTGAATGTTTATCCAGATATGATGCAGAAGTAATATTTACAGACAATTCACAAGATTCTATAAATACTATAAAAAGTAATTTAAAGAATATAACCGGAAACTTCAAAGTAGAAAAATCAGAAGCAATTGATTTTATTAAAAAATATGCCGCAAATGCAGATTTGTTTTTTTTAGATCCGCCATATGAAAAAGATTATCTTGGTAAGAATTTCGTTCAAAAACTCGCAATAATTGCAAAATCTGGTGCAATCATAGTTTGGGAAATGGAAAATGAAAATTTTCATCCAATAATCCCCGAAAATTGGTCGGTATTAAAAGATAAAAAATATGGTCGGGCACGTTTTATAATAATAAAAAAAGCTTGATTTTTCAGAATTTTTGATAAATAATGTACCCCGCCGACACCCTTGGAGGTCGGATTTATATAAAAAAGGAAAAAGAAATGGCAATTAAATTAAACGCAGAAATTCGCAATGTTGCTGGCAAGGGGGCCGCACGTGCAGTTCGCAATAACAAAAATATACCTGCCGTAATTTACGGTGAAAACAAAACACCTGTCGCTATTAAATTGGATGGTCACAGCTTTGAAATGCTGATTAAAAAACCAGGATTGCGTACAGAATTATTTGAAATAGATACAAAAGAAGCGAAAGAAAATGCAATGTTGGTTGATATTCAATATCATCCAGTGAGCGATAAAGTTATTCATGTTGATTTTAAACGTATCAATTCTAAGAAACCGGTAACAGTGATTGTTCCTGTAGAAGTTGTTAATAACGAAATTTCAAAGGGTTTGAAATTGGGTGGTGTATTAAACTTTGCAGTTCGTAGTGTTGAATTGGTCGGATTAATTGACTCAATACCAGAAAAAATTGAAATTGACTTAACAAATATGGATATTGGCGACTCTGTTCATGGTTCTGACTTGAAATTACCAAAAGGTGTTGAATTGGGATTACGTCAAGAAGAATTAACATTTGCTACTATTGGTGGTAAAATGGCAGAAGAAACAGAAGCTAAAAATACAGCCTCTGCAGCAGAAGTTTCGAAAGAAGCTGTAAAAAAAGCTGAATAAGAAAGTAAATAATAATATAAAAGATAAAAAACCGCCATTTTGGTGGTTTTTTTTGATATTTTTTTATATACAAACCTTGAAATCGATTTTTTTATAACTATATCACACACAGACTAATGTTTATACAAGGAGTGTAAAAAATGGCAAAAGTATTAGGTATTGATTTAGGAACCACAAATTCAGCAATGGCATTTATGGATGGTTCTGACCCTAAGATTATAGAAAATTCCGAAGGACAACGTACAACCCCTTCTGTGGTTGCTGTTACGGGTGGTAACGAACAACTGGTTGGTGTGACAGCCAAAAATCAAGCGGTCACAAATCCAGAAAATACGATTTATGAAATTAAACGTTTAATGGGATTGCGCTTTGATAGCCCAGCGGTTAAGAAAATTGCTGGTCGTGTTCCTTATAAAATTATTGCCGGTGATAACGGTGATGCTTGGGTAGAAATTGATGGTAAAAAATATGCACCTTCACAAATTTCTGCAATGATTCTTTCAAAATTAAAAAAAGACGCAGAAAGCTATTTGGGTGAAACAGTCACAGATGCTGTTATTACCGTCCCTGCATACTTTAACGATTCCCAACGTCAGGCAACCAAGGACGCTGGTCGTATCGCTGGTCTGAACGTTCTGCGTATTGTTAATGAACCAACTGCTGCTGCGTTGGCATATGGTTTAGATAAAAATAAAAATGGTACTGTTGCTGTTTATGACCTTGGTGGTGGAACATTTGACGTTTCTATCTTGGAAATTGTTGATGGCGTGTTCGAGGTTAAATCTACAAATGGTGATACAGCACTTGGCGGATCCGATTTTGATGCACGTATTTTGGAACACCTGGTTTCAGAATTTAAATCACAAAAAGGTATTGATTTATCTTCAGATAAATTGGCCCTGCAACGTTTAAAAGAAGCTGCAGAAAAAGCAAAAATTGAATTATCATCAAAAACCAGTACAGATATTAATTTGCCCTATTTAACAGCAAACGCATCTGGTCCTGTACATTTTAACACAACACTGACACGTGCAAAATTGGAATCACTGGTTGCAGACTTGATTGAAAAAACAATTGAACCATGTCGCAAAGCTTTGAAAGACGCGGGTTTGGATAAATCAAAAATTAACGAAGTAATCTTGGTTGGTGGTCAAACACGTATGCCAAAGGTTTATGATACAGTCAAAGAATTCTTTGGTCGTGAACCACACAAGGGTGTTAATCCAGACGAAGTTGTTGGTTTGGGTGCGGCAATACAAGGCGGTGTGTTAAAGGGTGATGTAAAAGACGTTTTATTGTTGGATGTGACACCACTGTCATTGGGTATTGAAACATTGGGTGGCGTATTTACAAGATTGATTGATAGAAACACAACAATCCCGACAAAGAAATCACAGGTATTCAGTACAGCCGAAGATAACCAATCTGCTGTGACAATTCGTGTATTCCAGGGTGAACGCGATATGGCAGCAGATAATAAATTACTGGGTCAGTTTAATTTAGAAGGTATTGCTCCTGCCCAACGTGGTATGCCACAGATCGAAGTATCATTTGATATTGATGCAAATGGAATCGTTCATGTGTCGGCCAAGGATAAGGGTACCGGCAAAGAACAAATGATTTCTATTAAATCTGATGGCGGTTTGTCCGAAGAAGATATTAAAAAAATGGTTGATGAAGCCGCCGCAAACGCAGAATCAGATAAGAAAAAGCGTGAACTGGTAGAGGCCAAAAATACAGCCGAAGCATCAGTTTTCAGTATTGAAAAATCACTGAAAGAACATGGCGATAAAATCAGCGACGACGAAAAAAATGCTATTGAATCGGCCAAAAAAGAATTGGCAGATGAATTGGCAAATGAAAGCGCAACAGTTGAAAGTCTGAAAGAAAAAACAGACGCGTTGACTGAAAAGGCTATGAAACTGGGCGAAGCGGTCTACAAGGCACAACAATCCGCCACTGCCGAAGGCGAAAAATCATCGGATGAAGAAAAACCATCAGATGACAAAACAACCGATGCAGATTTTTCTGAAAAAGAATAATAAATAAAGTTGTATAATAATAAAAATCCCGCAATCGCGGGATTTTTATTATTTTGTTTCACCAATATAAATGCCCATGTTATTTGCAATTTCTAATAAAGGATTATTTGGGGATACATACGCATTTGATACTTTTAATTCTGGTATGTTTGGATCAAAAACTATATTTCCCGAATGAAAGAAATCTTCCAATGAAACTGTTTTAATTTCATTTCCAATCTTTGCTGTCATAACATAGGTTTCATTATTATCAATCGCATTCAATGCACAGTCAGCCATTGATGTGGCAAGTATTCTGTCGTTTGCGGTTGTATCGCCTGCCCTTTGGGTATGTTCTGGAAAGTCTGCACGATTTGTGATACCAGCCTTGGTCAGAATGCGTGAAATAATATCTGCTGGACGTCCAGAATGTCCACGTAAAGATATACCTTCGGATACCAATATTATTCCATAATCGCGATATGATTTTTTTATATGCTGTATTAAATTATCGGTATCAAATTTTATTTCTGGAATTAAAATAGCATCCGCACCAAACGCAATTCCCGCATTCAATGCAAGATTTCCAGTATCGCGTCCCATAGTTTGCACAACAAACCATCTGTGATGACTGCGTGCCGTCAGAATCAATTGGTCACAGAAATTTACAATTTGTTGAACCGCTGTTTCAAACCCGATGGTTCTATCGGTCATAGGTATATCCATATCTATTGTTTTTGGTATACATACCAGTGATAGTCCATAATATATTTCCCGGTTATTATGCGCCAATGACAAGCTGCCATTTCCACCAATTAGAATCAATGCATCCAACCCCAGCTTTAATAATGATAGGTTTATTTGCTTATTAAATTGTTCAATTCTGTTTTCGCGGGCGGCGGTTTCAAAGTTTTCAGCCCCAGGATGACCGTTTCCCAACCAACTACCAGATAATCTAGCAGTTTCAATTGGCATGGTATTTAAATCAAAAGTAATGATACCAGGATCTTTTTTGTTCAAACCATCTGTTCCGTCTTTTACACCAATCACTTGCCAACCGCGGACTGTGGCACCCAAAATCAACCTTTGAATTATTGTATTCAGTCCAGAACAATCCCCACCAGTTGTCATAATACCAATTTTCTTCATTATTTCCCCCGATTATGTGTTATCTTTGTGATTATATCATAAATTAAGTTGACAAAGAAAGATTTTTTGTAATAATATTTGTCTAGAGGGACAGATAGAGAATCTATTAATAAATATCGGAGAACAGGTATGGCGAAAAAAATTAATAAATCTGCCCGAATTGGCAAAACTAAAATATCTACTGATGATATGATTGATGGTGCAATTGCCCGCCAAAATTCTTGGATGTCGCGCCGTCGTGATTTTGCAAAAAGTTTCCTGAAAAAACTTAATATATTTGCACGCCCAACAAACGCTGCAGAAAGAAAAGCAAAAATTGTTGCCAAAGAAGCCAGAAAATTAAAACGCGCAGAATTTAAAAAAGAAAGTCGTTCTGGAATAATGGCATATTGGTTCCCTATTTTTTGCTCGGTCATAGTTATTGCTGTTGGTGTTTGGGTCGCGTTTATCCGTTCTGATATGAATGTCGTAAAAGAAAGTAAAATTGTAATTGTACCTTCTGTACCAGAACCTGTTGTCAAAGAAGTTAAAGAAGCAAAAGAAATAATAAAAATAGTTAATGAAAAAGTTGTGCCAAGCTTTGATATTGTTCGTATAGAACCAGATGGTGATGTTGTTATTGCTGGTCGTTGGTTACCACAACAAAATATCTCTATTGTTGTAAATAAAAAAGTTGTTGCAACAGAACGTACAGATATGCAGGGTGAATTTGTTTATGCACCAAAACATACATTTAAACCTGGGAATTATACCATAGGTTTAATTGGTTCTGATGATACAAAGTCCAAAGACAATGTATTTATTTATATTTCAGAACGCGGATATGCGAATTCTATTTCATTATTGATGACAAAAGATGGAAGTAAATTATTACAGTCACCAAAATTGGTTGACGGTGATTTATCAGTATCAAAAATTGATTATTTGGAAAGCGGACGCATTGTTATAACCGGGAATGCATTGCCACGTTTAAGAGTATCATTAACATTGAATGATAAATATCTTGGTTTTGCACATGTGTCAGATCATAAATATTTTGGTATTGGCGCTGATGTTGAAAAATTAGAACCAGGCAAAGAATATAATTTGGTTATACGTTTGCATGATGGTGATGGTAAAACTGTTTCAGAAATAAAACATAAATTCATAATGCCAATTGCAACCGGCACGGATGATACTTTCTATACTGTTCGTCGTGGCGATTGTTTATGGATTATTGCAAGAAATTTTTTACGCAAAGGTGTTCTGTTCAGCATCATTGCAGAAAAGAATAATATTAAAAACCCTAACCTGATATTCCCAAAACAAACTTTGCAAATACCTATAAAAACTCAATAAGATTTTAAAGATAAAAGCAATGAATGACAGAAGATATAACAATCTTGTAAAATCAGGAAAAATTATAGATCGTCGCTTTTCTGTCGAAAATAAAGAAAAAGTGGCTGCTGAGCGTGTAATTGCAGATTTGGATAAGTTAAAGAAAAGAGCAATTGCTTTGCATATGAATGATATCGTACATATTATAGAAAAAGCAGAAAAAGATTTTAGTTCAAAAACAATATCAAAAGAAACGGTAAAGACATTAAGAGCCGTTAAGACAGATGTTGAATTTAAAATTTCTTTGCAAGAAATAGAAAAAATGAAAAACAATAATGAAATACAAAGATAAAAACCGCAGTTTTACTGCGGTTTTTATATTGGTGCGGGCGAAGGGAAACCGAACGAATAAAAACACAATGAGCGACGTTATTAGTCGCGAATTGCAGGTTTGCATCGAGAGATACCCCTCTTTATAAATTATATATTTTAGACTTGGTGCGGGCGAAGGGAATCGAACCCTCACCTAAAGCTTGGGAAGCTTTCGTTCTACCACTATACTACGCCCGCAAATAATATCCGAGATTCTAGGACTGGCATGATAAAAAGTCCAGAATATATTTGACTTTTTGATAATTATATTGCATAATCGGCAAGCAAATCCCCAAAGATTGCTATCACTGGACTCTGGACGCGGTATGCGTAACGGAACATCAACTGGCGAGTTTTCGCTCTTGATGTTGGGTTTGTTTGTATAAAAAATAAAAAGGATAAAATAAAATGGCAACAGTTATAAGACTTGCTCGTTTCGGCGCAAAGAAACGCCCATATTATCACATTGTGGTTACAGATTCGCGTAATTCACGTAATTCTGGAAATACTTTGGAAACCGTTGGTAAATACGATCCAATGCAACCAAAAGACAGTGAAAAACGTGTGATTTTAAAAATAGATGAAATTAAAGCATGGATTGCAAAAGGTGCAAAACCATCAGACAGAGTTTATAAATTCTTGGCAAATGCTGAAGTATTACCAAAGAAAGAATATCCAGTTCAAACAAAGAAACATCTGCAATCTGAAAAAACAAAATTAAGAATAAAAGATAAAGCAGACAAGTTGGCAAAAATTGCTGAAGCCAAAGCCGCTGCAGAAGAAGCTGCAAAACCAGTTGTTGAAGCACCAGTGGAAGCTGTTGCAGAAGAAACACCAGTTGTTGATGTAGTAGTAGAAACTGCTATTGAAGAAACTCCATCTGCTGAATAATTTTTAAAAATAAACACTTGGTTAAAATACCAAGTGTTTATATAATTTTATATATGTCAGAAAAATCAAAGATTTTAATTGGTAAAATTGTAGCAGCCCAAGGTTTGGGTGGCGATGTTCGTGTTCAGACTTTTACTTCTGAACCTTCGGATTTACAAACTTTAAAAATTGAAAATATTGATTTAAAATTTATACGTACGGCTGGACGTGATGTTGCTATTTGTAAAATTTCTGGTATAAATGATAGAAATGCAGCAGAAGAATTGCGTGGAACAGAATTGTTTATCAATCGTGAATCCCTGCCCGCGTTACCAAACGGTGAATATTATCAAACTGATCTGATAGGTATGACGGTTATAATAAATGGTGAAGAACAAGGAAAAGTTGAATCTATTCAAAACTTTGGCGCTGGGGATATTTTGGAAATGGAATCTGGTAAAATGATTTCTTTTATTGGCGCGAATGTTGATATTGAAAAAGGAATAATAGTTATTTAATGAGAGAATGTATGTTAAAAATCCAACAAAAAGGATGGTAACATGGCAAAAATCTTATCTATAAATTCTCGGATGTCATCAAATTTTGGCTGTTTTATCAGTGAAATTTGTACAGATGAAGGCGATGAATTCAAATTATTAGAATCGCAAATAATAAGCGATAAAGAAACACTTGTCAGGGGAAATCATTTGGTAATCTGCAGTCAAGTTTGTAAGGATTATGGTGTTGATTTCTGTACAAGAAATTCTTTTCTGAAAAACAAATGCAAATGTTATGGGCAATTCTTTTATGCTTGTTCACAGGATATACTGGAAAGTAATAAACAAAGATGAATTTTAATATACTGACTATTTTTCCAGAAATGTTTCCAGGAACCCTGTCGGGTGGGGTTGTTGGTCGCGCATTGGAAAATAAAATATGGTCTTATAATGCAATAAATATTCGTGATTTTGCGATTGGTAATTACGGCAGTGTTGATGATACACAATTTGGTGGCGGTGCTGGTATGGTTATGTTGCCTGAGGTTTTGGGTGCGGCGCTGGACTCTGTGAAAAATCGCGGAAGGATTATATATTTTTCCCCGCGTGGTAAGTTGTTAAATCAAAAAATGGTACGTGAATTCGTAAATGGTGGTGAAAAAGACCTGACGTTGATTTGTGGTCGTTACGAAGGAATTGATGAACGTGTTATCGAAGAATATGATATAATGGAAATATCTATTGGCGATTACATAATGTCTGGTGGTGAAATTGCAGCGCAGGTTTTTATTGACAGTACCGTTCGTCTGATGGATAATGTTGTCCACGGTGGTGAAGACACCATTGCAAATGAAAGTTTTGAAATCGGGGGGTTAGAGTGGCCGTTATACACCCGCCCGTCAGTATGGCGTGGACGTAATGTCCCAGAAGTCCTGCTGTCCGGTCATCACGGCAATATAGAAAGATGGCGGGAACAACAGTCGGTCGATATAACAAAAGAACGTCGACCAGATTTAATAAAGGAAAGTCAAAAATGAATATCATTAAAAAAATAGAGCAAGCAGAAGTTGCAAAGTTGTCTGCTGATAAGAAAATTCCAAATTTCAAATCAGGTGATACTTTGAAAATACACGTAAAAATCAAAGATGGCGAAAAATATCGTATCCAGATTTTTGAAGGTGTTGTAATTGCTCGTGATGGTGGTGGTGTAAATTCATCGTTTACTGTACGCCGTGAATCTTATGGTGTTGGTGTAGAACGTAAATTCCCATTGTACAGCCCATCAATCGAAAAAATTGAAAAAACACGTATTGGTAAAGTACGTCGTTCTAAATTATTCTTCTTGCGTAATTTGTCTGGTAAAAAGGCACGTATCGTTGAAGACTTGGCTGCTGCTTCTTTAGAAAGAAAAGCGGATAAGGAATAAAAAATGTTAAGGGTACAGAAAATGAAAATCACAAAATTGTTGTTTTTATTGACTGTGCCCTTTTTATTTGCATCTTTATCTGATGCAAATGCTTATATTGAAAAGAAAACTGCTGTTGTAAGAATTATGAATAAAGCAGCTGGAAAATCTCAGACAATTACAATCCCTGTTAGAAAACAAACAAATTTCGAAAAGTTAACGTTAACAGTTCGTACTTGTAAACAGACGGATCCTTTTCAACCAGAAGACTTTTTTATGTTCATCGAAATATTAAAAAAATCCGAAGGTAGAATTTTCAGTAATTGGATGAGTCGTAATGAACCAGGTGATAATCCATTACAAAATGCAGATTATGATTTGTGGTTGGTAAAATGTGAGTGAGGATAGTATGGAAGCTTTTAAAAAACATTTAAAATTATTTATTGGAATTTCTGCTTTAATTTTAGTCGCTGTTGGTTTTTTCTTTTATCAAAAATCAAGCGATCTTGAAAATGATAATATGCGACATTGGGCAACGGCGTCTCTTGAACGTCGCGCTGCAGCTGTTAAAATTTTAACAGGAAACGATGAAAATACAGACCTGATGGTTCAATGTTTGGATAAGGTATCTACATTGCCGAATTCTGCAGACATGTCTGTTCGTGATGCAACATCATTGTGTTTTATGGGTATACAATTAAAAGATAATATCTAATTATATTCCCCTGCGGATTTCTTAGACAGCAAATAAGATGCAGGTTATGAAAAATAAAAAAAATCTTATATTTTTATTAACATTTGTTTTGTCATCATGCACATTTTTGCATAGATGTGATAATATTGGTTGTGAATACTTGGATGTTAAATATATATCTGATCCGCTGGGCGAAGAGAACGCCCCGGACAATGACCCTTTAATAAGATATGATGCATTTGATTGTGTGACTTTTGTTGAAACTGTATTGGCAGATGGCAATCTGGCGAAATTAAATAAAATCAGATACAAAGATAGTAAAATAGATTTTCTGAATCGCAATCATTTTATTGAATACGATTGGGTGAAAAATAATTCCGAAATTATTGAAAATGTAAATAAATTATTCGGTAAAACAAAAATACGCAATTTTACAATAAATAAAAAAGAATGGTTTAAAAAAGTTCACAATATTGATACGGACTTTCCAGAAGTAAGCTCGCAGATTGAATATATACCCTATTCCGATTTAAATAAAATAAAAACAGATAAAACCTTGCTGGTATTGTTTGTAATGGATAATCCAAAAATACATGATAAACTGGGTACTGATTTGGCGGTTTCTCATATGGGATTTTTGTTAACAAATGGTATATTGCGTCACGCGTCTTTGGATGGTGGAAAAGTTGTTGATATAAACTTTTTCGATTATGTAAATGCGCGTAAAAAGAGTAAAACAAACCTGGGTATTGCCCTGTATAAAATAAAATGATTGATAAAAAAATTCTTTGTCTGGGTATTGAATCCAGTTGTGACGAGACAGCAGCAGCAGTCGTTGATTCTGACAGAAATATACTGTCTCATATAATTTATTCACAAATCCCAGAGCATCAAAAATATGGTGGTGTTGTACCAGAATTGGCAGCACGTGCGCATATATTGGCAATTGATGAGGTTATAAATAAAACACTTATCGATGCTGGAAAAACAATCGAAGATATTGATGTAATTGCGGCAACTGCTGGTCCGGGCTTAATTGGTGGTGTTTTGGTTGGTTGGATGGCGGCGACTGGTATTGCACAATCAACAGACAAACCGTTGGTTGCTGTGAATCATTTGGAAGGGCATGCATTGGTCCCACGTTTAACAAATGATGTACCTTTTCCTTATTTATTAATACTGGCCAGTGGCGGACATACAATGATTTTATTGGCAAATGGTGTCGGTAAATATGAATTAATCGGTCAAACATTGGATGACAGTGCGGGTGAGGCTTTTGATAAAGTATCAAAAATGTTGGGTCTGGGATATCCCGGTGGTCCAATAATTGATAAACGCGCACAATCTGGTAACCCAAAGGCTTTTAAGTTTCCACGTCCACTTTGTGATAAGCCTGGATGTGATTTCTCTTTTTCAGGTATCAAAACATCAGCCAGAACAATGTTGGCAAAATATCCGACACTGCATAATGATGAATGCTTTATAAATAACTTTTGCGCGTCTTTTCAGGCATCAGTGGTAGATTGTATCATTAATCGACTAAACAATGCCCTGGATGACGACAGGGTCAAAGATGCGGCACCAAAAACATTAGTTGTTGCAGGTGGTGTTGCAAAAAATACGGAAATACGCGCTGTTAT
Organism: Alphaproteobacteria bacterium; assembly: GCA_016927735.1. Taxonomy (GTDB): domain Bacteria; phylum Pseudomonadota; class Alphaproteobacteria; order Rs-D84; family Rs-D84; genus JAFGMC01. The sequence goes on along the minus strand of JAFGMC010000002.1, from coordinate 38,570 downwards.
GGAAAAAATGGCAATTGAACGTAAAATGCAGTTTGCTGCCCCACCACTTAATTTATGTACAGATAATGGCGCAATGATTGCCTGGGCTGGAATTGAAAACTATCTAGTTGGCAAAGTAGTCAAAGAACCGATTGCTCCTCGTCCCCGTTGGCCACTGACAGAGTTATAAATTTGGTTTTTAAACTTTTTTATGTTAGAATTAGAAGATGTCAAACAGATTAAAATTATATGATGCAGCAACACAGAAACTTGTAAAACAAGCTGAAAACTACAAGTTTTCTAAATTTGGCAAATATTCATTTCCAGATATTGTTTATTCATTAAGAGAATCTTTTAAAAAAGAACAAACTCATATTAAAATTTTTGGCGCATATATTGTTGGTGAAAATGATTCTTTTTCAGAAGGTTTTTGTATGGTCAGTAGTTATTATTTATATGAAAACACTGGTCGTGGTTCAAATTGGAAAATTATGAGAGATCCTGATCATTGGTGGTTAGTAGACAAGATAACAAATAAACCATTTGATATAACATATTGTCAGTTCCCATATGATTTTGATTATAAATATGGTGTTCCGGAGCAAAGTATTGGAGAAGACAAAAAATTTGCAAAATATATCCAAGAACAGGCTTTTATTCTTGGAAAATGTGCAGATTTATAGGGATTAATAATAATAATTTATAAATTTGAAGTTTATATTTTTTCTGATAAAATCAAAACATGTTAAATAAATTAAAATTATATGATGCTGCAACTGAAAAGTTGGTTGATAAAGTAAGAAATATGAAAATGCCGGATGGTTTTTCTGCGTGTTATGATATGGAACAAATAGTTTATTTAATTCGTGAAGGTTTTAAAGATAAAAAAATTCGCGAGCAACTTTTACTACATAAATACGAAGAAGAACGTTTTAAAAATTGCAGATTTTCTGCAGGTTTTTGCGGTATTTCCAGTTATATTTGGAATCATTTATTTCGTGCACCAGATGGTTCAGAAATATGGCGATTGAAACAGATATCAAATAATGAAATGGGTGGATTAAAGGATCATGTATGGGTAGAAAATGTATATGATTTTTCTAAACTAGATTTTACATTTGACCAGTCTATGAATGAATATGGTCAATATTTTGAAATCCCTTACGAGCTCGGTAAATATGCGGATTCAAATTTTAAATTCCAACGTGCATATAAATTCGCCGAATTTATAGGAATAAACCTGAATCATAAATAGTAAAAATATGCTTTATATTATAAATTTGAATTCTTTATTCTATTTTGATAGAATCATTTTATGAGACAAACAAAAGATGAATTTAATATTGGAACACAAAAACTTGTGAAATTATCAGGTGATTATAAAGTTTTTATGGGAAAATTATCATTACCATATATGGTTGAAAAATTAAGAAATGCCATATCTGATGATAAATTAAATATTATTATGTTTGGTGATGAAATAAAAAATTTTGGTAACGGTTTTTGTTTAAGCGCCAGTTATTATATTATGAAAAATACTGGTGGAGAAGAAGTTTGGACTTTGATGTCTGGACCATTGCATTGGTGGCTTGTTCATAAATCTTCTGGTAAAATATTTGATATAACTTATGACCAATGGTCAAGGTATGACTATTCCAAAGGGAAAATTGAAACACGTATTGGTAAATCAAAATTATTTACAAATGAAATTCAAAAACAATCCATGTTTCTTGCAAAATATTCGGGACTTGAATAATGTTACAAAAACCAGAACCTTTTGTTAAACCAGATATGATTTTCAGCGTCAGTGACGCTTCTGCCCTGTTAAAGGGCGTTGTTGAAACAGCTTTTCCGTCTATAAAAATTCGTGGTGAATTATCCCAGATTACAAAGGCATCGTCTGGACATATTTATATGACGATAAAGGATTCATCATCATCTATTTCTGTAATTGTTTGGCGTGGCACACCTGTATCTTTTAATCTGGAAGAAGGATCAGAAGTAATTATAACTGGAAAACTTACCACCTATCCTGCCCGCAGTAATTATCAACTTATTGCAAATGAAATTGAAATGGCTGGGGTTGGTGCAATTCTTAAAATGTTGGAAGAACGTAAAAAGAAATTCACAGCAGAGGGTTTATTTGACGACGCGCGAAAAAAAGTACTGCCACGTTTTCCACAGACAATTGGAATTGTCACCAGTCCAACGGGTGCGGCGTTCCAGGATATTCAAAATAGACTGCGCGAGCGTTTTCCAGTACATGTGATATTATACCCAGCAACTGTGCAAGGGACAACTGCCGCTGCAGAAGTTGCTGCCGGTATTGAATACTTTAATCGTATGCAGAATGTTGATGTGATTATTGTTGCGCGTGGTGGCGGATCACTGGAAGATTTATTACCATTTTCCGAAGAAATTGTTGTTCGTGCTGCAGCAGCTAGTAAAATTCCACTGGTATCCGGTGTTGGTCATGAACCAGATTGGATGCTGATTGATTTTGCAGCGGATGTGCGCGCCGCAACACCGACAATGGCAGCGGAAATAGTCGTACCAACAAAACTGTTACTGATTCAAGAAATTGATAATTTATCACACAGATTATCTGGAAATTTTGCAAATAAATTAGTAAATGCAAAACAAAAAGTTGCGGGTATAAATATAAAAAATCCGAAACAATTGATAATGGAACATACACAAAGATTGGATGATTTATCGCGAACTTTTGCAATAATTATAAATGGGAAGATTGCAACAACCAGACAGCAAATAGAATTGCTGGGCGGATTTCCAAAAAATTTACAGAACAGGCTTTCTTCATTAAACCAGGCTGTATCGCATCTTGATCAGATGCTGAATTCGTTGTCGTATAAAAATGTTTTGATGCGTGGCTATGCAATTGTACGCACAGATGATGAAATTATTTCCAGTGTTAAAAACTTTAAAACACCTGCTTCGATTGAGTTTGCAGATGGTCTTATCAAGATTTAATTATGATAATCACTATTAATAAGGTTTTTTATAAACATTGAACTGGATTCAGGACTAAAACTATCCATTTTATTCCAAAATTTATCAGATTCTGTATCTGATGAAACCAATTCTATTTTTTTACATGATTTCGATTTTGCAATTAATTCAAATTCTTTAACAAGTTTTCTACCAATACCTTTAAATTGATATTTCTTCTCAGTTTTTAATTTGCATATCTTTGCAGAATCATTTTCTATTTTACCAATTAATGTTGCACATTCTATTTCATTATCAACAAAATCAATTTTTACATAAAAATAATCTTTATCAATTTCTTCAATAGTTTTTATAAATTCTGGCATTTTATTCCCTTAATATGTTTTTAAATTATTATTAAATAATTGATTATAAATAAATTCTCTTTTAAAACCATATTTATTTGGATTTTCAGTAATTGTTAAAAACCAAAATATGTTTTTAATATGATTAGGCATATCCTGGAATAATCTTTTTGGAATATCATTATAAGAATTTTTTGCCATATAGTTTAATAAGTATTGTGTAATACACAGTCTAAAATAAAACACATCTGGATTCATTGTTGATTCAAAGGCACGAACTTCAATTATTTCATCATCTTTTTTTGCAACTTCAAAAACATCATAATCCGTACCATAAACAAAGACCCCATTAAAATGACCTTTTCTGGCCCCAATGGTTTGAAATAAATCTGTAATAAAACCATTTTCTCTGGTTTTGTCTATATGTTCACATTCACGTTTATGTATATCATAAATAGCGTGTATATTTGGACCAGAGTAACTGATGTGCATACCGGCTGTTTCACCAGCATGTAATTTAAATGATGATACAATTTTATAGATTTTTTTAATTTCTCTGGGGACCCAATTATTAAGAGGAAAATGATTAAATATTATTTCTGTTCCATCATCAGCAACACTTTCATCTTTAATATGATCAAATATGTATTTTTGCTGAATATTTTTTGGTAAATCATTTTTTGCAGAGAAATTATTAGAAAATCCCTCAAGTTCCAATTCAACACCCAATTCTTTTTTCTTGGATTTGTTGATATAAAAAGTATTAAACGACATTTGTTTTCCCTTGTTCTATATTATTATAGTATATCAAAAAACAAATTCAATATAAATCTTTTGTCAATATTTTTGCAGAGGCAATTGATTCCGATGTAATCTTTGAACCACTTATAATACGTGCTATTTCATTAATTCTTGCATCGCCAATTACCTCTGTTACAACAGTTAAAGTTGAATTATTGTCAATAATTTTTTCTATCTTAAAATGTTTATCAGCAAAGCCAGCAACTTGGGCAGAATGTGTCACAACCAGTGCTTGACCCTCATCTGCTAAACGTGCTAGACGCTCACCGACACTGCTGGCGGTCGCACCGCTGATTCCAGTATCAACTTCATCAAAAATAAAGGTACGTGGATGAGTTTTGTCCTGTAAAACAACACGCAGTGCCAACATTAAACGGGCCAGCTCGCCCCCGGATGCGATTTTATGTAATGGTGCAAAAGGATTTCCTGGATTTGTTTTAATCATAAATACGATTTCATCCGTGCCAGATGCGTTGGGCGCATTTTCTTTACGTTCTACCATAAAATCAGCCTGCCCCAATTTTAAATCAGGAAATTCACGCAGAATTTGTTTTCGCAGGTTATCACTGGCATAAATTCTTTCTATGGTTAGTTTTGAAGAAACCTCTATAAATTCGGATTTTTTATTTTTTACTTCTTGTTTCAGTTTTTTTAATTCAATATCAGAGTTATCAATTTGATTCAACTGTTCAGTCATTTGAATTAATTTAACAGATAAATCATCGGCAGAAACGCGATGCTTTCGTACAGCTGCGCGGATTGCGAACAAGCGTTCTTCTATATTTTCAATACTCTCTTGATCGGTGTCTTGCGGTAATAATTGATCTGATATTTCAGAAATATTATCTGCAATTTCATAAAGTTTATCAATTTGTTTTTGATAAGGATTTGGATCTGTTTTTATTCTTTCCAAAGTATGCGCAATATCGAAAACCAAAGAATCTAAACTTTTTCCTTTTGAATTCAAAATAGTAATCGCATCAGACAGAATTCCAGCATTTTTTTCTGCATTCATCATAATTGCACGACGATTTGCCAAGTCTTCTTCTTCGCCAATTTGTGGGTTCAGTGCAGATAGTTCTGCAATATTATGTTCCAGAAACTCGCGCTCTGTTTCGGATTTTTCAACCAAAGCTTCCAGTTCTTTTAATTTCTTTTCTGCAGAATGCAATTCTGTATAAGCAACCTTTACATTATTTAAAATTTCGGTATATTTTGAATTACTACCAATACCAAATTCATCCAATGTTTTTCTGTGTGTTGTTTGATCTAATAAAGAATGGTTTTCAAACTGTCCATGAATTTCAACAAGTGCGTTACCAATTTGGTTTAATATTTTTATAGAAACAGGAATATCATTTACCCAGGCACGACTTTTTCCATCCTGTGACAACATTCTGCGCAGTATCAATGTCCCGTCAAATTCAATTCCATTTTCAATAAGTATTGATTTTAAATCATTATTAATAATATCAAATTCAGCAACTACCTGTGCATTCTCACAACCATGACGTATTAATCCAATGTCCGATCGTGCCCCCAGTGCCAAAGATAATGCGTCCAGCAAAATACTTTTACCTGCACCGGTTTCCCCAGTCAAAACATTCAGACCGCGACCAAATTCCAGATTCAGCTTTTCAATAAGAACTATATTAGAAATGTGTAAGCTTGTTAACATGGCCCAATTATAGACAAACTACCCTATCTATTTCAAGAGCTTTTAACAAATCTTTTCGAGAGTAAAATCTTGCAGCCAAAGTATTAAACCTCGAATTGAATAATCAGGGTAAATTTTTTTTAATAGTTCGGAATATTCGCGCATTTGATAAACATATTTTTCACGAAATAAACTTTTATTTATATCTGTTTTGTAATCCAAAAATACTATTGATTTATCAGCTTCGTTTTTTACCAATCTGTCTATGCGACGACTGATAAATTTTCCGTTTATAATACCTGCAATTGGAACCTCTGTCTGCGAATTTTTTAAAAAAAATGGTAATAATTCTGGTTTTGATTTTATTTGTTCTATCAATGTGTTATTATTACAATTTAAATCAATATCCATAAAAATCTTTTGCATTTTTGAATGCTTTTCAGTACCAGTATCAGTTGCAAATTTTTGCTTTTTTCTTTGTGATAAAAAGGCGTTTAAACTATTGGTCATTTACAATCCTGATTGTTTTATCATCCGATATTTCAGATAAAATTTTTGTCAGCTGTGTATACCATGCAATTTCAGGTGAATTTTTATTTGCGGTAAAACCATAAATATAAAGTCTGTCGCGTGCACGCGTCATTGCAACATATAACAGTCTGTAATATTCAGCAATTTTTTTATTCATAACAATGTCTGCAGCAATATCCAATTTTTCGCTGGTATTTTTTTGAGGTGCCCAAAGCCAAGCTTTCAAATTTTCTCTATTTGTATTATGTATATCAGATTCAATCATAAATACTTTTTCAGATTTTGGTGTCGTAATAGTGTCAATTAAAAACACAATAGGGGCTTCTAAACCTTTACTGCCATGGACTGTGACAATACGTACACCACTGCTGGAATCCATATCTCGTTTGATTTCACTGCCACCTGTAATGAACCATTTAATAAAATGTTTTAATGTTCCTGGTTGTGTACGCTCGTACGCCAAACAAATTGTTAGAAATTCTTCCAGTGGGTCAATAATTTGTGTCCCCAGTGCCGCAATCATATTCTCGCGATTATTATTAGTATTCAAAACACGCATAAAAAACGAATAAGGTGCGAGCGTTTTTGACCACTGTATAATTTCAGAAAGTTTTGCAAAAATATCAGGATTGTTTTTTTGTAAAACATCAAAAACTGTAACAGTTTTTGCATCGTTTAATGTATTTTTTGCCAGTTCTTTTCTGTATGAACAAATATCAAAAATATTACGTTCATTCAGTCTGTAAAATGGACTTTTTAAAGTACAACATAAAGCAAAATCATCTGATGGATCTATACAAAATCTGATAAGGTTCAACAAATCACGAATTGCTGGAAATTCAGGTAGAATAATTCTATCGTTACCTGCTACATCTATACCACGTGATTTTAATTCTTTTACCAAAGGTCCCGCAAAAGGATTGCGACGTTGTACCAAAACCATTATATCACTGGGTATAAATTTTTCATTAGTAACCAGGGATTGAATTTTATCCGCGATAGCACATAAATATTCTTTACGAGCAATCGCAGTTGATTTTTTTTCTGATAAAGTTTTAGTTTCTTTTTCTTTCATTCAACTTTCATTTTATTATATAAAATTTCTAATGTCTATTTTCTAATTTTATACTTATTATCAAACCAACGATTAATTTTATCACATGATTTTTTATTGTAAACGGAATATTGAAGATTTATTTCCAATATATTAATTTAATAAATTAATAATCAATACGTTCGGATGAATGTTTTTTAGTAAAAAGTGTCAATTTTACCCTTTAATAATTAAATAAATATTGAAATATCATAATGTTTTATAAAGGAATATTATCCAATATAATAATTGTTATAAAAGCCTTATAATTCAAGAGTTTTATTATTCTTTACCGATTTATATACATATGTCGATTGCCGTATATGATAGTTCGTAATGTAAAAAAATATGAATCATTAGTATTGGTATGTTAATAAGCTTAATGTTAAAGATTGTTTATCAAAAAAACGTTTGTAATTTAATTATAAATATTACTAATTTGATTCTTTTGAGAATAATTTGTGTAATTCAACCAATCCCGGTTTATCAATACGAAAGCATTTGTGATCATTATTAATAAATCCAGATATATGAAGAATATCAGAATTACCAAAGAAATGATCTACGGCCCGCAAAATTGGTTCTGTTGAACGAAAACTCTGGGTTAGTGGGACTTCTTTGATTGTGCGTAGATTCTGCTTGATTTGATTAGTAATATCATCTTTGCTAGTTGCAAAAGCCAATGGGTCTGCACCCTGAAAGCCGTATATAGACTGCTTTGTATCACCAACAACAAATAAAGAATGTGTATGATATTCTGTATCACCATCTATAAAGAAGTCACCAGAAAGCATTCGCAGTATCTCCCACTGCTCTGGACTGGTGTCTTGCGCCTCGTCAACGAGTATATGACTGAGTGATAAATCCAGTTGTGACAGTACCCATCCCATAACATCTGGTTTAGAAAATAGTTTTCCGGTATATAAAATTAAATCATCAAAGTCCAAGGCGTTTCTTTCGGCTTTTATATTTTTATATGTTTCTGTAAATGCGGCTGATAAATCAAATAGTGCAACAGTGTCTGCAAATATTTGTTCATCTAATATCCGTTGATTTAATTTATAAACACGATCCTGCTCATCAGCCAAATAATCTTTCTTTCCCACATTCACATTTTTGGTATCAGAGGCGGTTAAATAAGCAGATTTATATTCTTCAAAATTTATAGTTTTATCAATGTATTGTTTTGTTAAGTCAATAATAGTAAGCAGATATCCAGCCGGCTTTTTCGATGATTTTACCTCTTCTTCCGCTTTTTTGATAATATTATGTAATATATCAACTTCAATTTCGGTTATAATCGGTGAATTTAGATCTAAAAAATATTTAGTTTTATCAATAAAGTATTCTCTGTATTTAATAATATCAGCGATTTTAAAGAAAAGTTTATATTGCTTGGTCAAGGTCCCTAAAAGCTCTTCAAACGAGTGCTCTGATATACGTTCGACTATGCGCGAAAAGGCATCGTTAACCATTGTTTTATTTATACCAAAATTGCCCTGACTTGAATCATTTTGTTGTATTGGTGAATTTATTAATCTGTGAAAAGCATCGGAAAGTAATATTCTTTGATTAGAATCTGAAATCAGATTCCACGCAGGTGATATTTCAGCTTCTATTGGAAATCTTCTTAATATTTCTTCACAAAAACCATGAATAGTTTTTATTTTTAAAATATCAGTGTTATCAATGTATTTATAAAAGATGTTTCTAGCTTGATTTAAATCAGATTTATTTGGATTTTTATTGTTTGATATATCTTTTAACATATCAACTAGTTCGTCATCAGATGCAATCGCCCAATCATGCAAAGCAGATAATATTCTGTTACGCATTTCGCTGGCACCGGCATTTGTATAGGTTAAACACAGTATACCAGTTGGATAATCATTTCCAACAGATCTAAAAAGAATACGTAAAAGGCGTTGTACCAAAACACTGGTTTTACCGGTACCTGCATTTGCCTGGACCCATACATTTTCATTGGGGTTCGCAGCTATATCTTGCTCTGTTGAAATTAGATGTTTTTGCGACATTTATACCCTTGCTTTATTAAAGATATTTTAGTATAAATTTTTACAGACTGCAATAACGATATGTATTATTGTAAATGTTTATTTATTTCTTTGAATTGGTAAAAAATTGGTATTAGAATAAACGATTATGGGAGAATATTATGGAAATAGATTTGATTGTTTTAATTAGTGGTGGAATATTAGGCTTTGTTTTACTTGTTGCCTTAGTAATATTGTTTTTTATATCACGTCGTTCACAAAAAGTTATGGAATCATTGCTTTTATTATTAACTCGTCCTGAACGTGCAAAGATTCAAGATGCTTCACGTGTGTTGCAAATTATTTTAGCAGATGAAGTAAATAAGATTCATACCAGTTTTAAATCAATGCAAGAAACACTGGGCTCTCAAATAAAATCAGCACAAGAATTAAAACAAGAATTATCAGGTAATAATGAAAATTTGGTTAAACTGGCGGATGATGCTGCAAAGAAAATGGCAATTATGTCCCAGCGTTTGGATAATACTCTGACAGGATTACAGACTGTTGTCACATCACCAGGGTGGAACGGTGTAGAAGAATCTACAGAAAGATTTACAAGTCGTGTCAATGAATTATTAAATAGAGTTGATACAGTATCACAAGAAACAATAGATAAAACATCAACAATACAGAATCATATTGATGGCTGGATTGATTCAGGTAAAGAGTTATCAAAACAATTAAAATCAGATGTAGAAAATAATATTTCACAAATGAAAAATATGACAGATGAAACAAATATTATACAAAACAAGCTGGTTGAGTTATCAAATTCGACAGCCGAAGGATTTGATAAGATTAAAACATCAGCCACAGATTATGAAAAGTTGATGGATAGTAATGATAAGTTGTTAAGCTCACAACTTGAAAAGTTAGATACATTTACAAAACAATCCAAAACATTACTAAATAACCAAATGAATACGCTCAGCAATACTGCAAATGTAGTTGGTGGACAAATCAGACTGGCTGAATCTTCTATTGAAAAACAAGTCAGAAAACTTGCAGATGCTGTTGAAAATCTCATGTCATCTGCGACAACAACGGAAAGCTCTGTTCGTAATGTATCTGGTGAATTGGCAACGTTGACCAGCAGATTCAACAGTGAAATAAAAGAATTTACAATTGGTGTCGTTAATGAATTGAAAACAGTTTCTGGTGTTGCAAATGTGACACTTGAAAATACCAAGGCATCCGCTGGTGCATTTTCCGAATCTGTTCGCGCAATGGCATCTGGTGTACGCGAAACATTAATGGAGATGAATACTGCACATAAACAATTATCTGGACAATCAGTTAATTTAATAAAGATGTCTAATGATACAACTGCACAATTGCAACCACTTTCTGAATTGATTGAGAAATATTATGCTGCCCTTCCAGGTTTATCCCAAGGGTCAGTAGAAATGGCAGCAAACCTTGAAAAAATGGTCGCAGCCATGAATGAAAAGATAAATATCTTAAAAGACACAGTGTCAGAATCTATGGGCAATATATCGGAATCTTCGGTAAAATTAGAAAGCCTGTCGGGACAATCCAGACAACAGATGATAGATTTAATGTCTGATTATGCCAAGGCCGTAAATACAATGCAGACACTGAATAAACAAATGATGGTCGCACGCGCAACTGCACCAATGGAAGCGATAAAGGCAGCCCCATCAGCATCATTCAGTAGAATTAGCAGTCAGGACTTTATAAAACAAACTGAAAAAATGATTGAAAAAATGCATGAACATTCTTTGGATTTGACGCGTAGCATTGGTGCAGATATTCCAGATGCAATTTGGAAAAAGTATCATGCAGGTGATAAAATAATCTTTACAAAATGGTTGGCAAAAATGTTATCAGCTGCTGATAAAAAACAAGTTCGCAGTTTATTAAAATCGGATTCAGTTTTCAATTCCCAGGCAACACAGTTTGTACGCAGTTTTGGTAAAATATTGGCTGGTGCCGAGCAAGCAGATAATAAAGATATGCTGATGAATACATTATTAAAGACCGAACTGGGACAAGTTTATACAGCATTAAACAATCATGTATAAAATTATGTTAATCGAGATACAAAATAAATTATCTAAAATTTCTGATACGCGTTTTGCGGAAAGTGGTAAGAATTTTTTTAAAGAACCTGTGAACCTTCGTGGCATTCGGTCAGCTGATATAAAAAAACTGGCACGCGCATATTTTACACAAATTGATAAAATGGAAAAATCGGCGGTTTTTAGTTTATGTGAAGATTTAATGCAATCTGTTTGGTACGAAGATTTTATGGTGGCGTGTGAATTTTCTTATCATATGCGAAAAAGTTTTGAAAAATCAGATTTTAGGGTTTTTGAAAAATGGGTGAAAAATTATATTCATAATTGGGCGGCGTGCGATACTTTTTGTAATCATACAATGGGTGAAATGATTGAAAAGTTTCCAGAGTTAATTTCAGAAATTAAAAATTGGACACTGTCAGAAAATCTTTGGGTTCGTCGCGCGGCCGCGGTCAGTTTTATAGTACCTGCCCGTCACAATAAATTTACAGATGACATTTTTGAAATTGCCGAAGTTCTGCTGACCGATGAACAAGATATGGTTCAAAAAGGTTACGGATGGGCGCTGAAAGTTGTCGGCGAAACAGACCCAAAATGCGTATATGATTTTGTGACGTCACGCGCAGATAAAATGCCACGCACTGCATACCGCTATGCCATTGAAAAACTGCCAGCAGATATGAAACAAAAAGCAATGAGTTTGTAATTATGAAAATATGGAAACAAAGAAAAGTTTATATAAATTATTTTTTATGGTGGTTCGGGCTGCGGGATATTTTGCCAAATGTAATAGTTAATAAAAAACTCGTATGTGAAAATGATTCCGCATTGGTTAATATAATTAATAATCCGAAAATTTCTTTTTCTGATAAATGTTATCGACGTGATGGTTGCTGGGTTCGTTCAGAACTTGTTGAAATGTTGGGAAAAGCATCCTTGTCATTGCCTGATGGATATAAGTTACATATTTTTGGTGGGTGGCGTTCTTTGGCGGTTCAATGGTCTAATTGGTTGGAAAATCTTGAAAATAAAAAGAATGAAAATCCAGGATTATCTTTGGAACAAGTAAAAAATATTTCTCGCAAAACTTCTGCTTCGCCTGAAAACGGATACGGACCACATCAAACAGGTGGTGCAATTGATTTAACAATAATAGATACCAACGGCAAAGAATTAGATATGGGGACGCCGTTTTCAGAGCATTCCAAGCGTTGCGTTACAAAATATAAAAACATATCTGATGTCGCAAAAAGAAACAGAAAAATTTTATTAACAGCCATGGAAAACGCAGGTTTTTTTAATTATCCGGGCGAATGGTGGCATTATTCTTTTGGCGATCGTGCATGGGCAGCGTACAAAGGAAAGCCATGCGCAAATTTCGGCAAAGCAAAATGTCCTGATTATAAGTTGAAACCGAAAGAAGTTAATTTATTGAATATTAATAATATAAAAATTGCCCCAGGCGAATAGTTTATCGCAAATGGTAAAACAAACCGCCGAAATGGCGGTTTTTATTATTTAGTCTTCCAAAAAGCTGCGCAGTTTACGTGCGCGGGTTGGATGTTTCAACTTGTTCAGCGCCTTTTGTTCAATTTGACGGATACGTTCTCGGGTTACACCGATATATTCACCAACCTCTTCCAGGGTACTGGTTTTGTTCGTACTCATCCCAAATCTTTGACGCAGGACAGTTTCTTCTTTTGGATCCAATTCAGATAGAATCTGGGTCACAATCTTACGCAAATTCTTTTGTGCGGCAGATGTAAATGGATTCTTGGCTGTTTCATCAGCAATAATTTCAATACGGCTGCTATCGTCTTCGGTTCCAACTGGTGCCTCTAATGAAATTGGTTTCAGATTAACCTTCATAGCCTTGTGAATTTTATCCACTGGCAGATAGATAATCTTGGATAATTCTTCGGCCGTTGGGGTTCTGCCAAATTTATGCATAAATTGGCGTGATGCACGTTGAATCTTATGAATATTATCAATCATATGTACAGGGATTCTGATTGTTCTTGCCTGGTCTGCGATACTGCGCGAAATACCCTGTTGAATCCAATTGGTCGCATAGGTAGAGAATTTATTACCCAAACGATAATCAAATTTATCAACTGCCTTCATTAAACCAATATTTCCATCTTGAACAAGGTCAGAGAAATCCAATCCCAAACCACGATTACTACTCTTTTTTGCAAATTTGATAACCAAACGCAAATTAGCTTCTATCATTTCGCGTTTTGCACGGGCTGCTTCGATCTGTCCACGTCGAACCAATTCAACAACTTTTTTATATTCTGCAGTTGGTTGTCCTGTTTCTGCTGCGATTGCAGTTATATCTTCTTGGATTTTAAGAATGTCATTTTCATGTTTTTGTGCGAATTTTACCCATGCAGGGTTTTTATGTTTTAATAATTTTTTTACCCAATTACGATTTAATTCGTTACCAGTATATTCTTCCAAAAATTCTTCACGTTTTATTTTTGAAGCCAATGCAAGTCTTAACAATTTACCCTCTAGACCCATTAACAATTTATCACGTTTTGTAAGGTGTTCCAATATATCACAAACACGATCTTCATTCAGACGAATTTTGCTGACATGTTCAAACAATTCCAAACGTAATTTACAATACTTTTTTTCCAGAGTTTCGTCTGGTTTTGCAGATGATAATAAGTTTTCCAAACGCTTGGCCTGCAACTTTTGCATACTATTAAATATACGTTTAACCTTTGTAAATAATTCCATAACCATTGGGAATAAAGATTCTTCCATTACAGGAATTGGTATACCAGATGTTCCACGTGGAGCATCTTCTTTTTTTACACCGTTTTCATCTTCTGTTTCTTCGTCTTCTTCGTCTTCTGTTTCTGTAGAAGTTTCTTCCAAGTCGTCTAAATCGTCATCATCCAGGTCATCAACATGTTCAACACCTTTGGATTTTAATGCTTCGGACAGTGCAGCCAAAGATTTTTGTTCGGAATCAGAAGAATACATTACTTCCAAATTTACAATATAACGCAGACGAATATCATCATTCAAAAGTTGTTGATACCAATCTAACATTGCTTGGATTGTCATTGGGCTTTCGCACAAGCCATAAACCATAAGACGAGATGCAGCTTCGATACGTTGTGCAATTGCAACTTCACCTGCAGCAGTAAGAAGTTGAACTGTACCAATTTGTTTTAAATAAGACTGAACGGAATCTTGTACACCCAAAACAAGATTTCCTGTAGAGCTGCGTTCAAGTTGTTTTGCAAAATGTTCATAGTCATCATCGTTTACATCAACTTGTTCTGCATCTGAATTCAATAAATTACGAGTTTTATCGCGTGGTTCATCAGAATCATCTTCATAATATTGTTCTATATCACGCGTAAAAGAAGCGGCCTCGATTACTTCAAGCCCTAAATCTTGTTGAAAAAAAGATAAAACTTCATCGTGTTCTTCGGCTGGGACTTCGTCAGCTTCGGTTGCAGCGATAAAATCTGCGTGAGAAAGATATCCTAATTCTACCGCGGCGGTTGCAAGTTTTTGCAAATTTCCTGGTAAAGACTCAATAAGAAGCTTCGTTGCTCCGTCTAATTTTTTAGCCATCAACAACCCTTTGAAATTTTAGATTATTTCTTTATTTTTGAAACAGCTTCCTGTAAAGCTGACTCTGACACTAAACCCAAAACTACAGGGCTTTGTATTTGAATTGTAGAATAAGATTTATGGGTTTTGTTACGTACAGAAGCAACTGTTGGATTTGTGCTGCGCATAAGACGTGCAACCTGTCCATCAGATAAATCTGGATAATTTTTTAAAATCCATAGAACCCCGCCGAGTCTATTTTGACGGTGCAATTTTGGTGTATAACCGACACCTTTTTTATTTTGTGCTTTTTGTGCGTTAACGATTGAAGTGCGCAAAGTTAAACGTGAAGATGAATTATTTTCACATTCTTCAATATCTTCACGAGTTAATTGACCATTCAAGATGGGATTCAAACCTTGTATTTTATAGGTTTCAGCATCTGCAATATTTTTAACTTCTAGTTCATGTAAACCACAGAAATCGGCGATTTGTTCAAAAGATAATGATGTATTTTCGATCAACCAAAGAGCAGTTGATTTTGGCATATACGGATAGTTCATAAAAATTCCTCTTCTTGCGCGTTGAAATATAGCTTAAAATTTGGCTAATTTCAAGCCATTTTTTTAATTATTTTTATACCGTCTTTGGTATCAATAACATTCCATCCAGCAGCATCAATTTTATCACGTAATTCGTCTGCCCTTACCCAGTCTTTTTCGGCCTTGGCAGCGACACGTTCTAAAGCCATTTTTTTGATATTTTCCGGTGCTTCTACAGATTCTAAATCCAGCAGTTTTTGGGCGCGATTAATGAACTGTAATCCCAATAAACGGTCAATAAATTCAAATAATTTCAACTTTGTAGCTGAATTTATATCATCAGCTTTTAATAATTCTTGAACTTGGACCAAAGATTCTGCGGTTTTTATGTTATCTGAAACAATATCTAATATCTTTTTATTCCATTCTTCATAAATTTTAGAATTTTCTTTTTCTGGATTCTGATTTTGTGAGTCAATTAAATCAGCAACTTTGCGGACAATATTTTTATATCCATTTGCAGCCGCGTCTAATGATACCCATGAAAAATCAACCGGTTGTCTGTAATGTCCCAATAACATCAGATATCTGAATTCCATTGGATCATAGCCCTTGTTTTTAATATAAGGCACAGTCAGAGAATCCCCTGCAGATTTAGACATTTTTCCATCTTTTGCCATTAACCAAGCAAAATGCACCCAATAATTTACCCATGGTTTTCCGACAATAGGTTCACTTTGTGCAATTTCATCACTGTGATGAACCTTGATATGTTCCTGACCACCTGTATGAATATCAAAATGATTACCCAATAATTTCATACTCATCGCGCTGCATTCTATATGCCAACCTGGGAAACCAACGCCCCAAGGACTGTCCCATTCCATTTCACGTTTCTTATCTTTTGGGGAAAACGCCCATAACATAAAATCCGTAGGATTCTTTTTACCGTCATTATCAATACGGATACCAGAACGCAGTTCAGATAAATTTTGTCCGCCCAGTAATCCATAATCGGCAAATTTACTGGTATCGTAATAAACCCCTTTGCCCGGTATAATATAGGTATAACCCAAATCTTCCAGTTTCTTGACCAAGTCTATTTGTTCATCAATATAATCTGTAGCGCGTGGGGTAATCGGTTTAATAAGATTCAGGTCTTTCATATCAGATTCAACAGAATCTATATAAGTTTGTGCTACTTCCCAAACGGATTTATTCTCGCGTGCGGCACCCTTTTCCATTTTATCTTCACCTTCATCAGCATCGCTGGTCAAATGTCCCACATCAGTGTAATTCATAACATGGTTAACTTTGAATCCATTTTCGATAAACATTCTTTTGATTATATCGTTGCTTATAAAAGTACGCATATTGCCCAGATGCTGATTCCAATAAACTGTTGGGCCACAAGAATAAAAACTGACCTGATTTGGAATCAGTGGTTTAAATTCTTCTATTTTTCTGGACATGGTGTTATATAATTTTATTGTCATAGCTGACCTTTTTCGT
The DNA here is from genome assembly GCA_016927735.1 of Alphaproteobacteria bacterium. Lineage (GTDB taxonomy): Bacteria > Pseudomonadota > Alphaproteobacteria > Rs-D84 > Rs-D84 > JAFGMC01. The sequence goes on along the minus strand of JAFGMC010000002.1, from coordinate 21,463 downwards.
TCTATTAAAAGTATTAAATTTGTAAATATTACGCAAGTGGTTTCTGATAACCACATAAGAAATTAACAACAACAATAAAAATTTATATATTTAACTATCATTTTTTATAAAAACTGGCGGAGCGTATAGGACTCGAACCTATGGATCAGTATTACCGATCACAGATTAGCAATCTGCTGCATTACCACTCTGCCAACGCTCCGTTAACGTTGCGAATTTGCTGGATTTCTGCCCTGCTTCGCGATGGTTTGTGCCGGGGTATTATATATAAAGCTTTTTTAAAAATCAAGCTGGAATTTATCAGTTTTATAAAATAAAAACAAAAACCCCGCATGTTGCGGGGTTGTGTTAATCTGATGTTTTATGATCAGGTTTATATATTTCTACATCACGTGTCATAGAGATAAATTTATCCCCGCGACGTGATGGCAGTTCATCAACTGGAATCTTCTGCAATTCTTTAATATGTTTTTCAACAGTCTTACTAAGAATTTGCATAGTTGTTTGCCAATCTGTATGTGCCCCACCTGATGGTTCTTGGATAATTTCATCAATTACACCCATTTCTGCCATATCGCGAGATGTCAATTTCATAGCTGTTGCTGCAACAGCTTTGAATTTATTATCCTTCCACAAAATAGATGCACAAGATTCTGGTGCAATAACAGAATATATTGCATTTTCCAACATCAGTACACGATCACCGGTCCCAATAGCAATTGCACCACCAGATCCACCCTCGCCAACATTCACACAAACATAAGGTGCTTTGAATGATAATCCATTTGAAATGGAACTGGCAACTGCCTGGGATTGTCCGCGTTCTTCACCTTCGCGACCAGCAAAAGCACCAGCGGTATCAAATAATGAAATTAATGGCAGTTCAAATTTTTCAGCCAATTTCATCATACGTTGTGCTTTGCGATAACCATCTGGGTTTGGCATACCAAAGCGATGTTTTTGACGACTTTCGATTGTACGACCTTTTTCTTGACCGATTATAACAACTGGGGTTCCACGCCAAAAACCGATACCGCTGCACATTGCAGGATCTTCGGCATACAGTCTGTCACCAGCCAAGTATGTCCAATCTTCTACTATACCTTCGATATAATCCAAGAAGTGTGGTCTATTTTCATTACGTGCCAAGAGTACTTTGTCATATGCACCAGATTCCCCCATACCACGAATTTTTTTAGTATGATCCGCATTAGGTGTTATAACAGTTATTTCTTTTGGTTCTTTCGTTTGTTTTGTCAGAACTGCCAATATTTTTTCCAAACATGGTTTCAGGTCTTCGCGTTTCACGACCATATCTGCCATTCCATGTTCATACAAGTAATCCGCAGTTTGGAAATTCGAAGGTAATTTTTCACGAATATTTTGTTCAATAACACGGCGTCCTGCAAAACCGATACGTGCACCGGCCTCTGCAATATGAATATCGCCCAACATAGCAAAAGACGCGGTCACACCACCAAATGTTGGGTCTGCCAACAATACTATGTAAGGAATTTTATTAGCATGCAGTTTATTCACAGCGACAGTTGTTCGTGCCATCTGCATTAATGACAAGATATTTTCCTGCATACGTGCACCGCCACTGCATGTCACCATAATAAACGGTTGCTTTAATTCAATCGCATGTTCAATACTGGCAATAATACCGTCACCTGCTGCGCGTCCCATAGATCCCATCATAAAGTCACCATTCAATACACAAACAGTTGTTTTAATTCCACCTATAACACCATCGGCAGTTGTGATAGCATCATGAGATCCCGTTTCATTTCGTGCATCTACCAATCTTTCTTTATAAGAAACACGGTCTGTAAATTTTAATGGATCATCAGAAACAATCGGTAAAGAAAATTTTTCCCAATTTTTATTATCAAAAAACATATCAAATCTTTGTTTCGGCGTCATAATAAACGCACGATTACAGCGTGGGCAAATATATTTATTGTCTTTATAATCTTTATAATAAACCAATCGACCACAAGATTCGCATTTAATCCACATTAAACGACGAACGCGGTCATAACGATCGCGATTACGGTTTTTAATACCAGATTTTTTTCCAAATAACATTTTTTATCCATTCATTTTTTTTGTTAATTCACGACTGGGCTTGAACAATATTGTTTTCCCTGCATCCAAGTGCATAGGCTGTCCAGTACAAGGATTATATCCAATTTTAGTTGCGCGAACACGTGGTTGAAATGTTCCAAAGCCCCTGATTTCAATTCTATCACCATCAGATACAGAATCTATTAACTGATTTGCAACTGTATCTAATATGGCTACAGCATCTGCAGGACGCATATGTTTAAACTGTACTTGGATAGACCGTACGATGTCAGAACGTTTCATTTTTAAACCTTTTCTTTATTTTCTCGCATTACAACTTATTATTTATATCTTAGCATATTTTATCAAGAGTAAAGTTTTTTTTGATATTTTAAATATTAAATGCCCCAAATGGGGCATTTAATTCTATTTTTCATTAAATTTATCATCACTAAGCAGTATTTTCTGCCGTTTCTTTGATATCATATAGTAATACAACACTGGAACAGCAAATCGACTGAGCAACGTTGCAGCTATTTCACCGAATATCAAACTGACCGCCAGTCCTTGTAATATTGGATCAGACAACATTACAAAGCTTCCGACAATAACAGCAGCAGCGGTCAATAACATTGGACGGAAACGTATCATACCTGAATTTATTGCAGCATCGTGTGGTGAAACACCTTTTCTAATTTCATGTTCGATAAAGTCGACCAATATAATAGAATTTCTAACTATAATTCCAGCCCCCGCAATAAACCCAATCATTGATGTTGCTGTAAAATATACACCTGATAATAAATGTCCAGGTATTATTCCAATCAGACTGATTGGAATTGGCAACATTATAACAATTGGTACTGAAAAGCTTTTGAACCAACCAACCAATAATATATAAATCAGTACAAGAACAACTGAAAATGCCAGACCCATATCACGAAATACTTCATATGTCATAAACCATTCGCCGTCCCATTTAACGCTGACATTACTGTTATCCCATGGCGTCAAAATAGTGTACATTGGATAATTTATTTTTGGTGACAATTTCAAGATTCCGTAAACTGGCGCTTCGTCTGCACCGGATAATTCACTAGTCACATAAACAACAGGCTTCAGATTTTTTCTGGTTAAAACTGTGGTTTCTTCAATAACTGGGTCTGCCAAAACCGAAGACATGTCAACAACCCCAGATGTCATTGATGGTAGTGTCAAATTATCCATAGAATTTAAGGATTGACGTTGTTGATTATTTATAGATAAATTTATAAAAACATCTTCGGGTGCATTTCTATCATCCAATCTTGCCACAGGTGTTTCTGAAAATACCAATCGACCGAGTTGTGCGATATCCGAAGCCGATGTTCCCATAACACCACCAGAATCCGAACGATAATTATAAACCGCACGTGAACGCATTGGTCGTGAAGATATATCTAAATCAACAACACTTGGTTCATTTTGAAATACTTTATAAATATCATTTGCGGCTGCAATACGACTTTCTTCATCTGGGCCATAAACTTCGGCAATCATTGTTGCCATAACCGGTGGTCCGGGTGGAATTTCCAATACTTTGGATATCGCCCGTTTTTGCTTCGCAAAGTCTGATATCAAAGGACGTATATCTGCAATCAATTCGTGACTAGACTTACTTCTATGTTCTTTATCCTTCAAAACAACTTGCAAGTCAGACATATAATCAGCGTTTCTGATAAATGTATGTTTTACCAAACCAGAAAATGAATAAGGCCCTGCCTGCCCTGAATATACTTGAACTTCTTTGATATCTGGATTTTTTAATAAAACCGCAGACAATTCATTAGACAACTTTATATTTTGTTCCAGTGATGTTGATTCCGGATAATCCATCAATATTTGGAATTCTTCTTTGTTATCAAAAGGCAACATTTTAACTTTCACAGCCTTGAATAACAAAAGCGAGAATGCGCCCATTAATAATACCATAACCATAATAAAGAAATTACGCATGGACTTCTTATTACTTAAAAGCTTTATAATGGTTTTCAGATACAAAGAATCCAATTTTGAAGGTTTATTATCTTTTGGTTTCTTTTCTTCTTTCTTTTTTAAAATTCTGATAGCTGCCCATGGCGTCACTGTAAACGCAACAATCAGTGATATAATCATTGCAAAACTGGCACCTGTTGGAATTGGTTCCATATACGGTCCCATTAAACCACCCACAAACGCCATTGGTAAAATAGCGGATACCACGGCAAAGGTTGCCAATACCGTTGGATTACCAACTTCGCTGACTGCTTTAATTGTTGCACGCGCCATACTGACCTTTTCACTTTTCATATGTCGCTCGATATTTTCAACAACAACAATTGCATCATCAACCAAAATACCTATCGAAAAAATTAATGCAAATAACGTAACGCGATTCAAGGTATAACCCATGAAATAATATATTGCCAATGTGATTGCCAATGTGACCGGTATTGCAATTGATACAACAATAGCTTCACGAAAACCCATCGCCAATGCAATCAACAATGCCACAGACAATGTTGCCAAGATTAAATGATGAATCAATTCATTTGATTTATCGCCTGCTGTTTTTCCATAATCACGAACAACAGTTATTTCAACATCTTTATTCGTATTATATGATTGAATTTTTTCTAAAATATCATGTGACAGTGATACAACATTTGTACCATTTCTTTTTGCAAATGATAATGACACCGCTGCTTCGGGTTCTGCATTTTTCTTATTTAAGAATGATGCTCGAACTTTTTCTTCCGCACCATCAATAACGCGTGCAACATCTTTTACATAAACAACCTGCCCCCATCGTTGTCCGATTGCAATATTTTCCACATCTTTTGCGGTCTTTAAACTGTTTCCAATTTCTATATCAAATACATTTTCATCGGACCAGTTTTTGCCACTGGGTATCCTGACCGAATTCATCTTTATTGCATCCGCAACAGATAACAAAGAAACACCTTTGTTCGTCATTTTTTTTGGATCTGTGATAACACGAACAGAACGTTTTTGTCCACCCAGAATATCTATACGACTGATATCTGGCGTACTGGAAAGCTTGTTCGCCATTTCTGCCGCAATAAAACGAATATCATAATCAGAAACCGTTTTTGAATGAAGTGTTAAAACCAAGAATGGAACATCATCAATTGAAAAAGATTTTATAACTGGACCACGAACACTTTGTGGTAATTCGTTTTTTACAATTGTCATCTTATGATGAACTTTTAATAGACTCTTTTCTATATCTTCTCCAACATTGAATCGAACGGTAACCATACTTTGATTTGGCATACTGGAAGAATAAATATAATCAACACCTGTTTCACCCCAGACGGATTTTTCAATAACTTTGGTTATTTTATTTTCAACATCTTTGGCAGATAAACCGTCTGCGTTTGTATAAATATCAATCATAGGTACTGATATTTGTGGTTCCTCTTCCTTTGGTGTTAAGAAGATAGCCATTATACCGGTTAATAATGCTGCGATTATAAATACAGGAATCAAATGTGAATGTATAAACTTTTCAGCCAAGAAACCTGCGATACCTTTTTTGTGATTTTTCATATTATTCTCGTTTTTCATTTTATATCTCGAATTTTGATTGTATTATTGAATAGACATTTTGTTGCAACAGATTTAATTCTGCATCGCGCATATTTTGAATTACGTCTGCTCTGCGTGATAAAACCTCTAACCATTGCAAAACGTTAATCACACCATTTTTAAACATCTTGTTCGTTTCATTGGTTTGTTTAACCAACAGTTCATAACTTTCTTTCATTAAAACAACTGATTGTTTACTCGATTCCAAAGCAGATATCAGACTGTTGCGTGCAGCATTTTCATTTTCCCACATCATTGCAATTCTTTCTTGTTGCGCGGCGGCTTTTAACCTGGCCTCTCGCTCTATACTCATTGTTGATGGATCGTACAAACTCCATTTAAAAGATAATCCAACTGTATAACTGTGACCTGTACCACGATCACCATTAAATATATCATTCTGTACGAACGCAGAAATATATGGCAAATGCGCAGCAGCGGCACCTTTGGCGCTTTGGCGCATTCCCAACGCTTGTTCGTCACTGGATCTTAAACCAAAAGATTCTTCAGACAAATTCAGTTTTACTTTTTCCGATAATAAATTTTCGATTGAAATATTGCTTGGTTGCCAATCTGGATTTTTAAGTCCCTGTTGTGTCATTAATTCTCGAACAGACTTTTCACGTTCAGAATTCTCCATCAACATTATATTTAATCTATTACTCAAAGATTTCAGACCCAGTGCACCAGATTTTCCCATTGGGTTTTGAACACGATTTAATTGATAATTTTTTGAAACATTATCGATAATTCTTTGTACTTCTTTTAATTGTTCGTTTTCTTGTTTTAAAATAATCAATGAACCATACTGTTGAACAACCTGGGCATACAACATATTTTTTGTTTGTTTTTCATTAAATTCAGCTGATTTAAAAAAATGTCTATTCGCTGTGTATTCACGATACTTTTGTCCACCTTCGAATAAAGGTAATTCAACCCCAACAGACCCTGTATAGAAATCTGCCTTGGCTGGTTCATTCAAAACAACTGGATTAAAGTCGGCTGCAGAAATTTTTTCTTGTCGCAGGTTTCCCATAAATACCATGGCCGGATCATTTGTTTGAAATCCGGAACCAGAAATATAAAACTTTGGTAGCCAATTCAATGCACTGCGTGTACGTGCCATGTGTGCTGCATCTTTATCAAACTCTGCTGATTTAACATAATGTGATTCTTCATAGATTGTATTCCAAGCATCATCAAAAGAAATTTCTTCTGCATGCACCATGTACCAGGGCGCAAAAATCAACATAGTAAAAATACTAATTTTCTTCATTATCGTTCTCCATTAAAGTTGTTATTTTTTATTATTTATTCCATGGCATCTTTGATAAAACTATTGTCAGGCCACAAAAGCCAGTTATACCCTGGTATATTAACCCAGTCCCAATAAACATTGAAAATACCAGAAAATATGGTGATACAAACAAAGTCAAAATTATACTGGTTATCAGTAATATTCCAACACCTATTCTTGTTTGTTTTTTCAGAGATTCTGTTTCATGAAAATTTTTCATTAATCTTTTTGAAACAATTGGTGCAATCAATAAAAAAGAAATTAAAACAAAAGTGTAATACAGTAATATCTCGCTGGTCATATTTAATCCCCAAGTAATTTGATAAGTTTCTTAATTTTTGGATCTTTGATATAATAACAAATTTGATTACCATTACGATTTGTTTCAACAATTTTTGCCTTGCGCAGTACAGCCAAGTGTTGTGAAACCATTGGTTGTGATACGTCCAGCTTTTCGCACATTGTTTGAACATTACATTCTTGCTTTTGCAATAAACCGACAACTATTTGAAATCGCAGTGGATGCGAAAGTGTCTTGAATAAATTAGTGTAGAATTTAATCATTTTCTATAACCTTTTAATATATATTGTTATTACAATATAGTATATATAATATATAGGTCAAGAAAAAAATATAATTTTTTTAATTAATTTATAAATAATCCGGTTTTCTGCGCCCTGTCCATTTATACCAAAGTGGTTTTTTTTGAACTTTTTCAATAATTCTTTGTTTAGATAATGCAATTTCATCATCTGAGAAAGAATATTTTTCATCTAATGTATTGGCTTCTAGAATCTTGGCCAAAAGATTATTTGGGTTGTATTTTGAATTTAATTTGAATTTTCTGTAAACAAGTTCTGTGTAAATTTCTTCGTAACGTTTTTGAAGAAATATCAGTTTATTAGTAAAAAACTTTATATGACCAGCGCCTAAAACATATTTTTTTGGAATATTAGTTCGATTAAATTTTCCCATCAAAACACCATTAATAATACGTGGTAATTCACGATACTCTGCCATCAAGTGCTGATCTGATAATTCTGAAACAGGGATTAAATTTATTCTTGTCATTTTTTATTATTCTGGCGGAGACGGAGGGATTTGAACCCTCGATACGGTTTCCCGTATTCCTGATTTCGAGTCAGGTACATTCAACCACTCTGCCACGTCTCCGGTGTTGGGGATTGTATATTCTGGATATCTGATTGTCAAATAATAACGTCAAACTTCAAAATCATATTCTTTGATAGATTTTAATATAGCATTTGCCAATCTATCTTGGTGATAATCAGTATTTAATAATCTTTCTTCTGAACTATTGGACAAATGTCCCAATTCAATCAAAGCGCCGGGAATTGTGGAACGCAATACCGCAAATGGTGCATGACGAACATATGGGCCAGATTGTTTTTGAATACCAGATTTAACAATAATCTTGGCGCAATTTGTTGCGTATTCAACAGACATTTCTGCAACAGCTTGTTGTTGTAATGCAGATAAAGCATTTCTGATATCTGCAGAAAAACGTTCAAATCCATCGACATCTATTTTATCTGACGCGTTTTCAGCCTCTGCCAGTTTTCGAGCTTCTTCGTCAGATGCTTTCTTAGAAAGTGTATATATAGAAAATCCCTTCATTGCCCTGCTGGGATTTGCATTGGCATGTAATGATAAAAATAAATCTGCATGATGTTTTTCAGCAATCGATGCACGTGTATCCAAGTTTAAAAATACATCATTACTGCGTGTTAAATAAGTCTTGAAGCCAGCAGCATCTAATTTTGTTTTTAATTTCTTGGCAACCGATAAAACAATTTTCTTTTCCTTGGTACCATTTCTGCCGATACAACCAGGATCCTTGCCACCATGACCTGCATCAATAACAATCACGTATTTCTTGGTCGATGTTTTTTGTTTAGTTGCAGCAGTTGTGGTTGCAACAGCGGCTGAACTGCCTGCTACAAAATCCAGAACCAAACGATAATCATTGTCCCCATTTGGTTGTAAAAGCATAATTTGGCTTTTAGGAATTTCACCAATAGATTTCGTCAAATTTGCAGTAATGTTTAAACGGTCACCAATCTGGGTTTGTGTCAAAGATTTTATAAGTGTGCCAGATGCCATTTGCGGTTTAATAGAATTATCTGCAACTGTATTTGCGATACCAACAATCAATTTATTTTCAGAATATGATAAGTTATATGATGGCTTAGCAGAAGTTTCAATTACCAATCTTGTTTTATTACCTGGCTGTAATCCTGTACGTAAAGATTTCAGTTTACCGCGTGCAGCAAAAGCAACCCTTGGCAAAAAACTTATAGCCAATGTACCAAAACCAACAACTTTTAAGACTGTTCTTCTAGAAACTTTCATCATCAAGAATTATATCAGAAATTATGCCTTGCTTCAAGCGCTATGGTTTTATATTCATTGATTTTTGCATTATAATATCCTAAGATTTATATGTTTCTTAACAGAAACAAATAAAACAAGTTAGTAGTTGGGCGTCGATAACCCATACAGCTGATGCATTAGTATTTTACTAAGTTGTCCCGACTTTATGTCGGGAAGATGTGGCTATAAAAAAAGACTTATGTCTGAAAACCACATGGTCAAAGTTGTATGACTATCGAACTTCCCGACTCCTAATTTATTAGGAGTTTTTTATATAAGGAAAGAAGATGGATATTACATACAAAAAAAGAAGACAAGATATAACTTTTTGCAAAATGCTATTCAGAATACCTGAACAAGAACATTTAAATAACATCAAACGTAAAAATCGAAAATTTGAAGAATTTTATTTAAAATCATTAAAAAAATTGATAAATACTTTTGAAAGAGTGGCTTTATGGTGCGATAAAGAAACTGCTCAATTTTTAAAAAACAATGGTTTGGACAAAAAAATATTAATGCGAGTAATGGATTTTTCAGAACTTCCCCAACACAATGAACGCGATAATAATTTAAAATTATTATCAGATATGCAAAAGAATGTAGGTTTCCTGCTGAAACATAAAAAACCAGTTGATTGGTTGGATTATTTTACAATTATTTCAGCTAAACCAGCTATTATTAGGTGGGCTTCAGAAAATAATATTTTTAATTCTGATTATTTTATGTGGGTTGATTCTGGCGCATTTAATCCCAATTATGCGCTATGCTGGAGAAATTTGACAGGAAGCATAAAAGCACGTCCTGAAAGGTGTCGATTTTGTATTGCACCAACATTGGGAAAATCTCGCCCTCATTTTGTACCAAGATTTGTTTATAATATTTATAAGAAATTTACTAAATCTATTAAACCTGCAACATATGAAACGTTGGCACGACAAAATATGACTGATATAGCAATGATAAATGCTGATTATGATGTTCCAGGGGGGTCATTTATGATACCAAAACATTGGGCAAATTTGTTCAGCGATTGTTTTGATTCAATATGTATTGTAATGCGACGACATGGATTAGTTTCTGTTGAACAAGCTGTATTTCAAACAATGATGAAATTCGACGATAAAAATATGTTTGAATTATCATATATCGAGGGGTATACCGAATTGTATACAAGTATTGCAAAAGAAAAAGCGGACCATCTTTTATAATAAAACCGCCATTTGGCGGTTTTTTTATTGACTTACACAGTTTGCAAATGATTGCGCCAGCAATGATTTTTGCTTTGCATCCAATGTGGCGACTGGAACGATATAACATCTGGAACTGTCACGAAGAATAAATACCTTGGTTCCCAGTTTATATGATGTTTGCATACTATCCATTTGTGAACTATTTAAAAACGCATTTTGTGTTGTCGCAGCATTGGTCAAACCGGCCTGTACAACCTGTTTTGCAGTCGCATAGTCATAAACATCAGATGCACTTTGAACCTCTTGCCACATATTTAATGATTCATAAATATTTTCAGAATTTTTTTCTGTCGTTGGAAACGCCATACCAACTGCCAATGCAGCAGCTGTTTGTAAACTAGTCGGTTGGCTATTATTAGAAGAATACGAAGAAGTAGTCACCTTTGCATCATCACCACATGCCAAATTCATACGATTTGTATAACCAGCCAAAACCGCATCAACAGCAACCTGCCAATCTGCACCTTTTTTATTCAGGTCCAAATTAACAACCTTTTCAGCCCAACCCCAAATATTTGCACCAACGTTCCCAGCATTAGCAAATTTAGTCACCATTTCTGATGATCCACCTGGAACGCCAGAACCACAATAATCTGTTAATTGTGAATTCAGCATACTTGATGTTTCGTTTCCATAAGACAATGTAATTGAATGACAAGACATTGCAGCTTCCAATTCTTGACGACGTTCAAGACATAAACTAGAGCGGGATTTAGTCAATTTTTCCGCCATATTTGCCATAGATAAATAAGACATTAATTCTTGTTGGACATACGATGGGCAAAGTCTTGCAGCAGTATTCATACCACCTGTTCCGGTTCTGGTACCTGTATTATACTGGGGCATCAAAACATCAGTATCTTTTTGTAAACACAATAAAGCATAGTTGTAAAGTTCACTTTCTGTGGAATAAGTACAACGACTGTCGCGTTGACCGGGAACAACCGTTACATCACCACAATATGCCGCCAAACAATTGTAAATTTTTGTACGACATGCAGTATCAACATCCGGCTGGGTCACCATATAATATGTATTACGTTGATTTGTTTTATATGTACTGGCAACACTTTGATAACCACGATCATTGCTTGGGGTTGACACGCGCGCGGTATCATTCCCACTCACGGTTCCTGCGGACAACGCAAAAGCATTGTTTCCAAAGGTACAAATGGCAAAAATACCAATTGTTAATAAAAATTTCTTCATTAAACCCTCTCTCATTGAACAAATTTTATCATATTGCAAAAAAAAAGGCAAACATTCATTTAAATTCAAAATTACAAAATTATTGATTTAATTAAATAAATTGATAATATACTTTGCATGATTATAGTTAATGATATTTTAAAACAAATTTCTGATGACATTGAAGCCATCAGGGGGTTTCTTTGACCCGGAAAAACTTCAGTCCGAAATAAATGAATTAAATAAAAGCATAGATGTCCCCAATCTTTGGGATAATCCTGATGCTGCACGCAATTTGATGCAAAAGAAATCAAATCTGGAAAAATCACTGAATGAATTATTATCTTTGGAATCCGATTATAAAAATCTGGTCGAATTATACGAAATGGAACCAAATGATACAGAGATACTAAAAGCAATTGAACAATTGGGTAAAAAATCGCATGCAGCAAAGTTTATTACTTTATTTAATAAACCTGCAGATAATGACGGTGCATTTTTGTTTATCCAGGCGGGTGCCGGTGGAACCGAGGCCCAAGACTGGGCACAAATGATGTCACGAATGTATCAGCGTTGGTCAGAACGTCACGGATTTTCGATTGAGGTTATAGAAGAACACGAAGGGGATACCGCCGGAATCAAAAATGTTACTTATCGTATCAGTGGACAGCGTGCCTATGGTTGGTTAAAAAATGAAACTGGTGTTCACAGATTAGTCAGAATTTCGCCTTTTAATGCAAATGGTAAACGTCAAACCAGTTTTGCATCCGTGGATGTTTGGCCAGATATTGATGATAATATTGAAATTGAAATTAATGACAAAGATTTGCGTATTGATACTTATCGATCCCAAGGCGCCGGCGGTCAGAGTGTTAATAAAACCGACAGTGCGGTTCGAATAACACACCTGCCGACAAATACAGTAGTCACCTGTCAGAATGAACGATCACAAATTCAAAACCGTGCAATGGCAATGAAAATGCTGCGCAGTAAATTGTATGAATTAGAATTACAAAAGCGCGCCGCAGAAGAAGATGCCGCCAAGGTTGGTCAAAAGAAAATCGAATGGGGCAGCCAGATAAGAAATTATGTCTTGTATCCATATCAATTGGTCAAAGATGTTCGGACGGGTGTTGAGAAAACAGATTCTGATGCGGTATTGGACGGCGACCTGGACGATTTTATGCTGGCAATGCTTTCGAAATAAAATATAATTTAGAAATATGCACCCGTGGCTTAACTGGATAAAGCGCTGCCCTCCGAAGGCGGAGATTACAAGTTCGACTCTTGTCGGGTGCACCAAAAAAACAAACTAGTTTTTGTTCGTTTTATTTTTTATTGAACTTTTCCAAAATAATTGTGTAGAATAAAATCTTGGAGTTTAGGGAGATTTTATGAAAAAAGTTTTATTACCAATTTTTCTATTTTTATTTATGCTGACCGGATGTAACAGTATGTATGTAAAACCTGGAACATTGGATAAAAACTATACTATATTTGCGGATCGTGGTGGGTTTACAATGAAACGTAGTGTAAAAGAAAAAATGGAAGAACGTGGGTACAAAGTAATTGTAGGCAAAGAAACGAATAGCAAAACAATAAATGGTTTAACCGATGATGGGTTTGTTAATGTTGATGCTGCAAATACTATGAACGCCAGATATGTTGTAAAAGTTTCCGAGCGTCGTGAATTTTTCTTTCCAATATGGTGCACATTTAACGGATTTTGGTGGTGGAATTTTAACGTATCAATTGCCGATCAAAAAACCGGTGAAGAAATACTATCTTGGCGTGGTCGTGGATGCGCAAATAGTTCTTTGAATAAATTAGATAAAGTTTTAAACCAATTGGAGGTGAAAAATGACTAATGAAGTAAAGCGATCTATAATTGATATAATAAAATCTTGTGATTCTTTGCAATTCTGTACATTCGCATTAGATAACTATCCAGAAACACGTCATGTTATGAATGGTATGAATAAAAAAATAACTGACCTGGATTTGCATTTTATGACAAACAACAAATCACCAAAATTTCAGCAGATTATGAAAAATTCAAATGTTTGTTTGTATTATTATAACCCAGAAACACATATGTCTGTCAGGCTTTTCGGACAAATAGAGGTTTATGAAAGACTTGAATTAAAAAATAAATATTGGGATGACAGTTATAAAGCATATGGTTACTCTGGCGCAGAAGATTTAAACTATGCCCTTCTGCACTTTATACCAAAAGAATATAAATTCTATGTAGGTATGGAATTAAAGACTGGAAAAATATAAAACAAAACCCGCAAAATGCGGGTTTTATTTTTTAATTAATCTTTGTTTGAATATTCACAAAACCCTTCGTTCGTATCACATCTGGAAATTGTCCCTTCGCTGATAAAGTATCCCTGTGGATGTAAACAAGCTGGGCATATTGTTGGTGCTTCGGTTCCGATTTCCCAATTACCACAGTTTGTGCAACGCCACATAACAATTTTATCTTGTTTGAACAATGTCCCTTTTTCAATTGCATCAATCAGTGCGCGATAACGTGATTCATGATAGCGTTCTGCATAACCAATATGTTTCAATACATCTGCAATAGCAGTAAAGCCTTCTTCCGCTGCGACTTGTGCAAATTTTGGATACATTTCTGTATTTTCATAATTTTCACCAAATGCTGCAGATTGCAGATTTTCAAGAGTTGTTCCAATCTTACCTGCTGGGAATGCAGCTGTAATTTCCAAATCCCCACCTTCTAGGTATTTGAACAAACGAGATGCATGTTCACGTTCTTGTTCTGCAGTTTCAAGAAATATTTTTTCAATTGCAAAATATCCTTCTTTTTTGGCAGCAGATGCAAAAAATCCATAACGATTACGTGCCTGTGATTCCCCGGCAAACGCAATTAACAGATTTTTTTCTGTCCGGGTACCTTTTAATTTTGGTGATGACATGTTTTCTCCTTTCAATTTAACTTGTTTAAATCATATCAGATGAAAATATAAAAAGCAAAAAATAAAACGACCATAATGGGTCGTTCAAGTTATTTTTTACGATTAACGAGAGCTTTTTTGTTTCATTTCTTTTAAAAGTATTTTACTAATTTTTGGATTCTGTGTTGAAATATCTATAACTTTGCTGGATAAATACGCACGTGCAGCAGAAATTGTTTTTCCGTATCCCCAAGCCCCACCACAATTTGCAACAATATAATCAAATTCACCAATAGAATATCCATAACAATTTATACCAACCATAGAAGCCGGATAATAGTCAAATATTGGTATTTCTTCGCGGGGTAATTCTGAACGTTCAATTTTATCACCCAAAATAAATTTCTTATCACGAACTGTTTTTATGTTGTATTTAAATTCTTTTTGACCGCGCCACAATCCACCAATAAATTCAACACTAAATGGACTGATATCTTTCAAAAGGCATGATGTATTATTTGAAAAATGAACCATTATTTTTTCATTTTTTCTTAAATCGGATTTATATTTATTAACCGTTTCTTCAACTGTTAATTCTGATAAGAGATTTTTATATCGCATCTTCTTATATCTCTAGAAATTTTTTCTCTATTGCTGCGATAAGCTCCCCTATTCCTATCTGTCCAGCGGCACTGATAGCCATAATTTCTGGCTTCTTTTTTCTTCCAAAAGACTTCTTAAATTCTGCCATATATTCTTTTAAATCTTCTGGTTCGATTGCATCAATCTTATTTATTATAACTATTTCCGGTTTATCTAATAATCCACCACCATATGAATCAATTTCATGTCGAATAGTTTTGTATCTTTCTGCCCAATTTGGTTCTGTTCCATCAATTAAATGTAAAATCATCTTGGTGCGTTCTGCATGACCCAAAAATTTATCCCCCAGACCAACACCGGTGTGTGCACCCTCTATTAATCCTGGTAAATCAACCAATACAAATTCACGTTTGTGGGCATACATAACACCCAGTTGCGGATTCAGTGTAGTAAATGGATAATTTGCAATTTTTGGACGTGCAGCTGTGACCGCTGCCAATAACGTAGATTTCCCGGCATTCGGGAACCCAACCAGTCCAATATCTGCAATTAATTTTAATTGCAAAACAAGTTTACGTTCTTCACCCGGCAGACCGTCATTTGCCTGTCTGGGTGAACGATTAGTAGAGCTTTTAAAATGTAGATTTCCCCATCCACCATTACCACCACGTGCAGCACGATATTCCATACCATCTTGGTTTAAATCGGCGTATTCAAATTCTTCATTTTCGGAAAGTATAACTGTTCCAGTTGGAACCGGCATTATCAAATCATTACCTGATTTACCAGTACACATCTTGCCACCACCATTTTCACCACGCTCGGCCAAGAAGTTTGTTTTGAAACGGTAATCTATCAATGTGTTAACGTTTGGAACCGCGCGGAAAATTATATCACCGCCACGACCACCGTCACCACCATTTGGGCCACCAAATTCAATGTATTTTTCACGACGAAAACTGGCAGATCCGTTTCCGCCATTTCCTGCTTTTATATAAATTTTTGCTCTATCTAGAAATCTCATAATTGTGATTATAACTTAAAAACTTGCAATTTCCAGTGTTTTAATTATAATGTTTATGTCGCGTGTGTAAACATGTGAAGATGATTCTGAATTCGTTGTGGAATAGTCGTTTTGGACTGGGGGGCGGTACCCCACAGCTCCACCAATAAAAATTATGGGGCTGACATAGATTCGACAAGCGCAGTAAAGGCAAATAGAGTGAATCCGACGTGGTGTCGTTAAAGACCGTTAAAAACTGAATGGCGAAACTATCGCTGCGAACGACAACGTTCGCTTTGCATTGGCTGCCTAATTGGCGCTTGACACAATACTGACAATTGTTGGTCGTGTCGTAAAGCTTTTGCGGGGTCGCCCGTCGCCTGGCACCAGAAGACGGGCATTTTTAATATTCATTCATAAAAATCAGAGGAATAAAATGTTTAATAAAATAAAAAAGTTATTTTTTACAGGCGTATTCGGAATCCTGTATATTTCTTTTGTCGCACAACTGGTATACATTTTGGTCTGGGTAAAAGGTCCAGAATCAAAATTTATTGCTATGGGATTTATAGCTTTGGAATGGTTAATTTTGATTTCAGCACGTTATTTATCAAAAAAATCCAGCAATAATTCACAATACAATAATCATAACGGTGGTCGTCGTCGTTAATAAATAAAAAATCCCACATTACATCTAACAAAACTTTGTTTTGTTGAACCCGTTGTATACGCGGGATTTTTTATTGTCTTGAAAATTAAGAAAAAAGATTTATATTATTATGGCTATGAAAGAATTTATTTTACCTCTTCGTGATCTGGTTGTTCATCCGGGTTTGACCGTGCCAATTTACATTGATAATCCAATGTCTATTGCTTGTGTAGAAGCCGCAATGACCGCAAACCAAAAAATAATATTAACTGCACAACATACATGGAATTACCCTACAAATCCGTCAGATATTTTTAATATAGGAACTGTTGGTGATGTTGCCCAGGTTTTACGTATGCCTGATGGCGCGGTTCATTCTATTATTCGTACTACCAGTGCTGTTAAAATATCCGATATTTCCGTAGAAAAAGGTCTATTTTCTGGCTTACCAGAATTAATTGAAACCACTGATGATTCCGGATTTGATCAAACATTCGCCCTTCGTGATAAAATCGCTGAAAATATGCAAACTTTATCAATTGTCCGTAAATTTAAAATGGATAAACTGCGTGCTGTTATGCAAAGTTATCCACTGCCCGCTTTTGTTGATTCGGTTATACAGATGACAAATTTGGATACAGAAACAGCTATAAAGATTCTAGCAGCTGGCAGTTGGCGTGAAAAATTGATGATTCTTCTTGAACAAATTAATTTGATTCTTGAAACTGCAAAAATCGAAGATTCTATTAATCGTCGTATACATCAACAAATGGAAGGTGGTCGCAGGGACGCCATTTTGCAGGAAAAAATGCGCGCGATTCAAAAAGAAATGGGTGAAGATACCGAAGAAATGGATTCAGAAAGTCTTCGTACACGTATAGAAAAATCTGATATGAATGATGAGGCAAAAGAAAAAGCTCTCTCGGAATGGAAACGTATGCGCAGTCTTTCACCTATGTCAAATGAGGGTGGTTTGTTGAAAACATATTTAGACGAACTGTTATCGATGCCTTGGAATAAATTTGATAATTCTAGAATTGATTTAAATGTTGCACGCAAAGTTTTAGATTCAGAACATTCTGGTATAAAACCTGTCAAAGAAAGAATCCTGGAACATATTGCTGTTATGCGTAAAACAGAAAGTAATCAGGGAAGTATTTTATGTTTTGTTGGTGCACCGGGCGTTGGAAAAACATCACTGGGTAAATCCATTGCAACAGCACTGGGAAGAAAATATCACAGAATATCACTGGGTGGAATTTCTGACGAGGCGCATTTTCGTGGACATCGTAAAACATATATAGGTTCACAACCTGGACGTATAATGGACGCATTGAAACGTTGTAAATCAAATAATCCTGTTATTGTTTTGGACGAAATTGATAAGATTGGACGTGACCATCGTGGTGATCCAGAATCTGCACTTTTGGAAATTCTGGACCCAGAACAAAACAAAAATTTCCGCGACCATTATTTGGAAGTTGATTTTGATTTATCTAATGTATTGTTTATCGCAACAGCAAACAGTCTAAATATGTCCAGTGCATTAAAAGACCGTATGGAAATTATTGAAATTCCAGGTTATACAGAAGATGAAAAAATTAAAATTGCGCGCGAACATTTAATTGAACGTGCGGTGAAAAGCACAGGTTGGAATCTGGATAATGTAATAATATCAGATGATGCACTGCGTCATATAATTCGTAACTATACATCTGAACAAGGTGTTCGTGAACTGCAACGTGAATTAACAGCCATGTTGCGTCGAACATTATTGGAAAATGATGGAGAAGATATTAAAACAGAATTTGATAACAAAAAAATTGACGAGTTATTATCTTTACGCAAGTCTGCTGGACTGGGTAAAAAAATAGGTTTCGGTGCAAGAATGTAAAAAATGATTTTACTAATTAATACATCTTTATCTGGGGTATCACTTGTTTTGAACGATAAATTCAAACATATCAACAGCGAAAAACAATCACTGGATTTACCAACAGAAACAGAAATTTTTTTGAACGAAAATGGAATAAAATGGTCTGACTTAACAGCAATTGGCGTTGTTGTTGGACCTGGCAGTTTTACGGGTATCCGATTGGGGATTGCTTATGCCAAGGGTTTGGCAATTGGTCTTAATATTCCTGTTATTCCAATTAATGCTTTTGAGATTTATCTTTCAACATCACCTGATGCTTTTGTTGCAATTGATACGGGTCGCGGTGACTTGTTTGTTTCTGCACATGATATTGAACCATGCACTATGACAATTGACGAAGTAGAACCAAGACAAATGGATTATCCAAAAACTGTTGGGCATATTCCCTATAACTTAAAAGATGCGATACCAATTATAACACGCAAATTAAATAAAAAATTAGAACCTGTTGTTCCAATGTATTTGCGTCCCAGCTATGCAGAAATTCAAAAATGCTCGCAAAACTAGAAGAACTTCATAAAATTTGTTTTCCGCATAAATCTTGGAGTGCGGTTGATTTTTCTGATTTAAAAAAATCTGGATGCGAAATTATCGGCAGTGATAATGGTTTCATTGTCTGGCGGGTGGTTATGGATGAAGCTGAAATAATAACAATTGGTGTTCGTCCTGATTTTCGTAAAACTGGAATGGCTGCTGCAATGCTTACTATTGCTGAAAATGAGATTAAAAAATCAAATGTAAAAAAAATCTTTCTGGAGGTTGCAGAAAATAATATACCTGCCCGTAAACTTTATGAGAAGAATGGATATAAACAAATCGGAATTCGTCCAAAATATTATGATGGTATCGACGCAATATTGATGGAAAAGAGATTATAAGCTAACAAATTCCAAAACTCTTGAATCGAAAATAATATCACTTTGGCGTAATGGATTTTCAATATGCATAT
The DNA here is from genome assembly GCA_016927735.1 of Alphaproteobacteria bacterium. Lineage (GTDB taxonomy): Bacteria > Pseudomonadota > Alphaproteobacteria > Rs-D84 > Rs-D84 > JAFGMC01. The sequence goes on along the minus strand of JAFGMC010000002.1, from coordinate 1,566 downwards.
CCGATGATTTTCGTGTGCGTGACAGTGCAACATATGTTTGCCCATGTGTAAATGCACCACGTGAAATATCCACAACAACTGTATCTAATGTTTTTCCCTGTGCCTTGTGTATTGTCATAGCATACCCAAGATTTAATGGAAATTGTTTATAGCTACCTATTTCATTTTCAACCAGTTTATTATTCTCGTCATGGCTGTATTCTATCTTTTCCCATTTATCTTGTTTAACAGTTACAATATCGCGTGTGCCGCCTAATAATTGTACACGAATTTCTTTGATCCCCAGTTCACGAACAATTCCCATTGAACCATTGTGCCACTTGTCGCTATTCTTTACAAAAACAACCAGAGCACCGATTTTTAAAGTAAGATTCATCGGCGCTGGTATATCTTTTTCAGAAAAATTTCCATTTAAAGTGCCGGTATAATTCACCTCTGGTGCATCTATTTTTGATAAACGATCTGCATTTATTCTTTCTGCAACTGCACGAAAAGGTGTAATAATAACAGCATTTGAACGTTGCACATCGTCTTCTATTTTGCATTTGTTAAAAAATTCCAAAGCCGCTGTTTCATTATTTCGCAGACGAACAAGATTTCCCAACAACTCCATATCATTTTGACGATATACCAGATCAAAGTTTGTCTTTTGAAAATTAGCACGTTTGTAAACATTGCTATCAAAAAAATATGCGTTTGAATGCTCATAGGCTTGCTGATAATACTGTTTTGCGTCATTTGTAATAACAGGTGGTAATTGGAATAAATCACCAATGGCAATAACCTGTAATCCACCAAAGGGTTCATTATTTCGACGTGCCTGACGTGCCAGAATATCCATGGCATCCAGTAAGTCCGGTGAAACCATTGAAATCTCGTCAATAATTAACATGTCTGCTGCAAATAAAATATTTCTCGGTTTTGCCTTCAGTTTTAGAAATTCCGGCATAATAAAATCACGCGGTTGAATTTGAAACAATGAATGAATCGTTTGTCCAGAAATATTTAAAGCTGAAACCGCTGTTGGACATGCACAGATAATACGTTTCTTAGAAGCACTTTTCAGATAATTTACAAAGGTTGATTTTCCGGTTCCAGCCTGCCCCAATATAAGCATATTATTATTACTGTGCTCTATACTATCAAAAGCAGCCAGTTGGGAATCATTTAAAATAGGTGCTATCAAACTCATTTTCGTATACTGACATATTTTTACTTGCGTTGCCAATGAAATAATATATAATATCCCGCAGTGGGTTAGTAGCTCAGGTGGTTAGAGCGGAGCGCTCATAACGCTTTGGTCGTGGGTTCGAGTCCTACCTAACCCACCACTTTTATTTTTATAAAAATAAAAAATTCCGCACTATTTTATTTATTTCTATCACTTGATCTTTTTTGCTTGCATGACATGTAGGGTTTTTTCTAGAATGATTAGCAAAAGAGAGGAAAAAATTGATAAAAGCCCCGCGTTTTCTGCACTTTTTCGCATTTTTATTTGTAGTAGTCTTTACAGGTAATGCATTAGCTGCTGGTTATACTTGCCCTACTTATAAAAAATATACCTCT
>JAFGMC010000011.1 GCA_016927735.1 Alphaproteobacteria bacterium | reverse complement strand
TCCGACCACTTTTTGATATCACTTTAAAAGGATCACCTGGATTATATGATTTTGATAACTCAGAAAAATATTTTAAATTGATAAAAGTGTATCATGGATCTGAAATTCCAGCCTGTGGTATCATTATCAATGATATTATGTATTCCGGTGATACATATAATTCCTTATTAGATACTGACGAGGCAAAAAATGTAAAATTAATTATTCATGATGCAACATTGAAAGATGGTCCAACACATACATGCTTTGACAAACTGATATCTGCACCAAAAAATATAAAGGCAAAAACTTGGTTAATTCATAATTCACAAAACCACCTTAATAATGATTTTGAACAAATTGCAAAAGAAAATGGATTTGCTGGAATACTTAAACGTGGTCAAATTATTGAATTATAAATATATTGTGTTAATTACAAAAATCCCTTGGTAATGCAAAATTTTTATGGCACAATATCAATCAGAGGAAGCTCTGATAGCGCATAATCGCAGATTCACTACAGATAAAGATTATTTCTTTATTCGCAATGGATTTTGTGGTTGTGCAAAACTTAGAACCATAAAAAAGGAAAAAAATTAATGGTAAAAGTAAGAGAAAAAAAAGCCGATTCAATTAAAGAATCTGCACAAAAAAAGTCTGTAAAAATTACAGGTATGAATAAATTTGAAAACGATCAGAATGATGAAAAAGTCTACTTTATGGCAGTTGGTGGATTGGAACACATCGGTCAAAACATGTATGTATATAAGTACAAAGGAAAATACCTGGTTGTTGACTGTGGTATGGGATTTATCGAAGAAGAAATCGGTGCTGGGGATGTTCAATACTGTGATACAACATGGTTGGAAAAACACAAAAAAGACGTTGTCGGTTTTGTAATTACTCATGGTCACGAAGATCATATTGGTGCATTGAAATTTATATGGCCTAAATTCAGAAAGCCAATATATTGCACGCGTTTCCCAGGGGAAATCATTAAAAGAACTTTCATGGGATTGGAAATGGACTTTAATGAAAATAAAGATTTCGTAATATTCGATCATCATGGTGCAAATTTTGATATCGCACCGTTCCAGATTGAAACTTTCCATGTATCGCATTCTTTGCCAGAGGCACAGATGCTGGTGATTAAAACCCCAGCTGGTAAAATCTTGCATACTGGCGATTGGACATTCAATGATGGAATTCCAATTGAAAACCCGACAGACTATGCACGTTTGCGCGAAATTGGAAGCGACCCAAAATTATTAGCGGTGGCTTGCGATTCAACATCGGCTGATCGTCAAGAAAGACAGACAACCGAATTGGAAGTTCGTGAAACACTGACCGAAATTATGAAAAAAGCCCCTGGGCGCGTTTTCGTAACTGGGTACTCACGCAGTATCGCACGTATTAAAATGTTTGCTGAGGCTGCCCGTGCCGCGGGACGAATCGCTGCAATCAAAGAACGTACAAACCCAAACCCTGTGCCTTATGTTGGTCTTCCGGAATTCCGTGAAATTGGTATAAACTTTGGGTATTTGAATGAAAGTGATACTTTATTACACAATGAAATCAAAGATTTGCCAGCAGAAAAGCAGGCAATCTATTTGACTGGCTCCCAGGGTGAGAAGTACGCAATGTTAACACGCCTTTGTCGTGGACATGTGAAAGAGCTGAAATTACAACCAACTGACACCGTTGTATTTTCTGCAATTGTTATCCCGGGTCGTGAATCAGATGTTTCTTTCTTGTATAATAAATTGGCACGCATGGGAATTCACACTCACACAATTTATGATACGGATCATGTTCATGCCAGCGGTCACGCCGGTCGTCCAGAGTATGAAAAATTCTATGAGATTGTTCATCCACAAACAATTATTCCAATGCATGGTGAATATATGACCGAACTGTTAAACGGTAAAATGGCAATGGAACGTGGTGGTGCAAAACATATGATGCTGGTGCATAATGGTGAAATTATTGCCCTGAAAGACGGTGCAGAACCATACGTATCAGAAACATTCCAAACAGGATTGGTTGTTATGGAGGGCGAAACTGAACGCAGTACAGATGATCAGGTTTATAAAAATCGTAAGAAAATCGCAACCAGCGGTGTAATATTTGTGACCCTGCCCGTTGATAAACGCGGATTCCTGAAAGGTGTACCAGAGGTATCCAGTGCTGGAATATTTGAATCTGATACTACGGGCTTTATGAAACGTCAAATTCAGATTGAAATAACCAAGGCAATAAACAAAATGTCTACTGCAGAACGTAAAAGCCAAGAAAACCTGAGGAAGACCGTTCAAATATCTTCTAATAAGGTCGTACGGGCTTCATTTGGTGATGATAAAAAACCACAGTACAATGTACACTTTGTATTGAAATAATAAAATGCGACCAAACGGTCGCTTTTTATTACAAAAAGCTTGATTTTTTAAAAGAATCCATATAAACTGTACCCTGCTGAGCAATCAGAACTGATTAAGTGGCGGTGATTTTTGGTCCCGTTCATGATAAGGATTCTGTGAAATGTTTGGCACCATAAAAAACCAAAAGGATTAAATTATGGCAAGAATGGGTGCAAAAAGAAGCACACGTAAATTAAAAATCGGACGCGTATTGGGTCTGAATTTGTGGGGTCAGGCAAAATCCCCTTTTAACAAACGTAAATATAAACCTGGTCAGCATGGACCAACATCCCGTGGTGGAAATCAATCAGATTACGCAAAACAGATGAAGGCAAAACAGACTTTGAAAGGTTACTATGGTAATGTCGGTGAAAAAAAGTTCCGTGCATATTACCTGGAAGCATCAAATATGAAAGGTGACACTCCACAAAACATGATTGGTCTGTTGGAACGTCGCTTGGACGCTGTTGTATATCGTGCAAAATTTGCACCAACCGTATTCAGCTCACGTCAATTAATTAGTCATGGTCATATTTATGTTAACGACAAACGCGTGAAAATTGCATCTTATCGGGTAAACCCTGGTGATGTTATCACAGTCAGCGAAAAAGCAAAACAGATGCCATTGGTTGTATTGTCTTTGGAATCTCCAGAACGTGATTTTGCAGATTATGTAAAAGTAGACAGTGCAAACTTTGTTGCGACATATGTTCGTATACCTGCATTCGAAGATGTTCCATACCAGGTTCAAATGTCACCAGAATTGGTTATCGAATTCTATTCTCGTTAATAGTAAATCGAAATTTATAACCGCACACTTGTGCGGTTTTTTTAAATACTATATTTGACACTTGAATTTTATTTGATAAAGTTTTAGGCATGACAAGAAATAATAGTATTTTTTCTACCTTTATCTGGCGCTTTGCCGCCTAAGTATTTTTTGCGCTAATTTTGCGCTTTCATTTTTTATATAAACAATCTAAAATTTAAATTAATAATTAAAGGTATTTTACAATGTCTAAAAATATAATTTTAACTGGTGACAGACCAACTGGAAATTTGCATATTGGTCATTATGTCGGTAGTTTACGTAAACGTGTTGAATTACAAAACAGTGGCAAATATGAATCATTCATAATGATTGCCGATGCTCAAGCATTAACTGATAACGCCGAGACACCTGAAAAGGTTCGTGACAATGTTCTGAATGTTGCTCTGGACTATCTGGCCGTTGGATTGGATCCAAAAAAATCAACAATATTCATTCAATCCCAAATTCCAGAATTAACAGAATTAACATTCTTTTATAGCAATTTGGTAACTGTTGCACGTTTACAACGTAATCCAACTGTAAAGTCAGAAATTGAACAAAAAGAAAAATTCAAAACCGGTGTTCCTGTTGGGTTCTTTACGTATCCAATATCACAAGCTGCGGATATTACGGCATTTAATGCAACCGTTGTGCCTGTGGGTGAAGATCAATTACCTATGTTGGAACAAACACGTGAAATAGTTCATAAATTCAATTCTTTGTACGGTGAAACTTTGATTATGCCAAATGCCATGGTTCCAGAAAATTCTACGGCTGCACGCCTGCCAGGCATCGATGGAAATTCAAAAATGGGAAAATCATTGGGTAACGCAATTTATCTTTGTGATGATGCAGAAACTATTGCCGCAAAGGTTAAAACTATGTTCACAGATCCGAAACACTTGCGTGTCGAAGACCCAGGAAATACAACAGATAATACGGTATTTATTTACCTATCTATTTTTGCAACGCCAGAACATTTTGCAACATTTTTACCGGAATACAAAAATTATGATGAACTGACTGCACACTATGAACGCGGTGGTTTAGGTGATGTAAAAGTAAAAAAATTCTTGAACGAAGTACTGCAAGAAACACTTCGTCCAATTCGTGAACGCAGGGAAAAATTTGCAAAAGATCCCAAAGCTGTTATGGAAATGTTGCAAAATGGTTCAATTGCAGCACGTAAAGTTGCATTTGAAACAACTGAACGCGTTAAACGCGCAATGAAATTAAATTATTTTAATTAAAACGGAGAGAGAAATGAAAAAAACTTTGATATGGATTGCATCTGTAATCGGAATGACTGCAGTTTTAACACTGGGGCTGGAATATTTTACAAAATTTAACAATTCAAACCAAACCATTGCTGTATCTGGCGAATGCTTAACATCTGCACCAAAAGATAGAACTGCTATTACATTACATATTAAAACTTTGGATAAAAGTGCAGCAGTTTCTATGAAACGTGCATCCGTAAAAGCCGAGGAAATTACAAAATTCTTAAAAACCCAGGATGTCGAAATACAGACAACACAATTTGATTCTTACCAAAAAACAGAGTGGGATAATAACTTACAAAAATCCATAGAAATTGGTATAGAAACAAACATTGCATTAGAAGTATCCGCAAAAAAAATTGAAATAATCGAAGTAATATTATCAAAGTTTGCAGGAATGACCGATGTTTATTCTGAAAATTTACGTATGTTTACCAGCAGCGAAACAATGAAACCAATTATTGAAAAATGTCTGGGGACTGCGGTTGAAAATGCACGCGAACGTGCAACTGTAATTGCGAAATCTGATGGTAAAAAAGTTGGTAAAATGATTTCTGCAAACTTTATACAAACAAGCACTGAAGATGAAATCAGACCTATGAATATGCTGCGTAGTACCAAGGCAGAATCTGCGTTATTTTCTGGTGGGTTGTCATCAAAGGATACCGATTTAACTGTTTCCATAGGTGCAGTATTCGAGATAAAATGAATGAAGCTATTGCAGAATTTATAGACTATATTTTGCGCACGAAAAATTATTCTGTGCATACTGCTGTCGCATATGAAAATGACATCCGTGATTTTATAAATTTTTGCGAAAAATTTACCGGGACAGATGTTTTTCCAAATGATTTATCAAATATCGATACTATTGGTTTTCGTGCCTGGATGGCGGACCGGCAAAAACGTAATTTGGTACATAAATCTACAGCCCGCGCATTATCTTCGGTTCGGGCATTTTATAAATTCTTGGGAAAATCACATAATATAAAAAATGAAGCAATTGGACTGATAAGTTCACCCAAGGTCCCACGTAAATTATCCAAGGCAATTGATGCATCAGATGTCGAAAATATGCACGATGCAATACGCGCACTGGATGCTGATAACCCATGGATTGCTGCGCGTGATTGGGCTCTGGTGGTTTTGATTTTTGGCTGTGGCCTTCGTATTTCCGAGGCATTGGGACTGACAAATGCGGACGTTAAAAATCGACCAAATATTTTACGAATACTTGGTAAAGGTGGCAAAGAAAGATTGGTTCCGGTTCTGTCAGCAGTGAATTATGCAATTGAAAAATATGTTTCACTGCGCCCGTTTGGTCACGATGCAAATGAACCATTATTTAGAAGCGTTCGCGGTCTGCCAATGTCATCACGAATGGCAGAGAAAGTCGTTGAAAAATTACGAAATTATTTGCAATTACCAGATTATGTGACACCGCACGCGTTGCGTCATACCTTTGCAACCGTCTTGTTATCCAGTGGTGCAGATTTAAGAAGCTTGCAAGAGTTATTGGGACATTCATCACTGTCCACAACTCAGCTTTATACCAAAGTAAACATGTCAGAAATAAGTAAAATCTACACGTCTGCACACCCACGATCAAAACATTAAAAATGGGGCAAACACCCCATTTTTTATTTATAATAATATTTTAAAATTCAACCCTTGGGGCGGATTTTTCAGACTCAGTAATTTCAAAGAATTTTTCTTCGCCAATTTTGAACATATTTGCAATCATGTTTGTTGGAAACTGCTGAACCGCTGTGTTCAAACCCATAACAACAGTATTATAAAATTGACGTGTTGCCTGAATTTTGGTTTCGGTGTCTGTCAGTTCACGTTGCAGTTCCAAAAAGTTTTCATTTGCGCGCAAGGCAGGATAGCTTTCTGATAATGCGAAAATACTTTTTAATGCCCCCGTCAGTTGATTTTCAGCGATTGCTTTATCTTCTGTACCGGTTGCAGACATTGCACTGTTGCGTGCAGATATTACGGCGTCCAATGTTTCTTTTTCGTGTTTTGCGGCGCCCTTGACGGAATTAATCAGATTTGGAATCAAATCGTATCGGCGTTTCAATTGGGTATCAATTGTTGACCAAGCCTCGCGAACTTGGGTTCTTCTTGCAACCAATCCATTATAAACCGACACAAAATACAATAATAAAACCGCCACAATTGCAATAACTGTCCACATAATAAAACTCCTTTTATTGTCAGGATAATTTTACATCTAAAAAAATATAAATGCAAGCAACTGCTTATGCAGTCATTAAACAAATTTATAACGTTCTGGTATGAAAAAACCCGCAAAAGCGGGATTTTATTATTTTTTCCAAAATGCGAATCCGCGACGTTCACCGCGTTCTTCACGTTGCCCACCATGGTCATCGTTACGACCACCACGATATTGACTGCGACGTTCTTGAAATTTCTTTGCTGATTCTTCATCACGCTGTACCAATTTCAATGTAGTCACTGACAACTTATCATTGCGAACTTCTTCTTCAAATTCTACGATGTCATTTTCATTCAAGAATCTGATATCTGCTGCCTTCAAAGAGCTGGAATGAACAAATACATCATCTGTGTTTCCTGCTTCATTAGCGGAAGATGGTGTAATAAATCCGAAACATTTTTTACCGTTATACCACTTTACTTTACCTTGACGCATAATCTTCGTCCTTTGTTATGCTTGTTACGATCCCTATGAAGTATAAGAATCTAAATATATTGTGCCGTATAAAAAAACATAAATCAAGAAAATAACAAAACCTTGACCAACTATGAATCTGTCAAAATACGTGTTATTTTTTATCGTATCTTTGCAGCTCTTTCATAACGAAATTAAACAATCGACCAGAAACATTTTCATTCGGCATTTCCGAGTTTCCATTCATGTATGGCATGGCAGATATTAATATAAATTTTGTCATCCAACGGAAAATTTCCAATTCTTCGGCTTGGCTCAATTTACGTGGTGCATCTTCTACATGAAACACTTCGTTTTCTACTGCATTATCCAGCTTTTCTAATATCACATCAATTATTTTTTGTGAATAATATTGCTTGGAAAATCTTGGAAAACCGTCAAATAAAGATGCCCCACGATCGCGATTATATAAAATATTCCAACCAACGCGTTCAAAAATATCTTCCAAACAATGATATATCATCAAATTGTATTCTCTTATACCATTTTCCATAACCTCGGCCATATTTTTTTCAATATTTTCTTTTTTGGCACTTTTACCTTTGCGGGCAATTTTGTACTCTTCGTGATTTTTTCTGTCGAATTCAAATAAAGTTCTTACCTGACAAATCACTTCCAATGGTATTACATTATCTTTTGTTCCGATATTTAATATTATCTTGGCATCACGATAATTTCTTGGGTTTTTTATATCATAAAACTTATCTTTGACCGCGATAATTTTATCTGGGGCCAACTCATAAATTCTTTCCATAAATACACGCGCCTGGGATATTAAGTCAAACAAGCATTTTACACGCCATACGTCTTTTAATCGTAAATGTGGTTTTTCAATTTTATCTAATTCACGTACCAAATCTACGGATATTTTTTCATTTCCACAACCAATTATACCCAGTACCGTTTCTGATGAGTTTGTTATAAACTTTTCCGAAAACTTAGTGCGTATTTTTTCTGCAATTGCACGACCAGATGCTTCACGACTATTTGATGAAATAATATTTTCTGCTGTTTTAACAACCTCTTCAACATAATCATTATAATATTTGCCTGTAATTTTTTCTAATGAACGTTCAATATTCTTTTGTGCACCAACAATTACACTGACAATAGAAGACACATATAAATCAACTTTATGTCCTTTGTTAATTGAAAAAAATTGATTTCGCATAGGGTCAGCATCCAAGCGATGATAAACCATATAAGCAGACAATGGATTTATGTCCGCAATTTTCATAGGCTGGTCTATGGCAACACCGGATTCATAATCATATTGCATAACTGCTGCTTTTGGCGCACCAAAACATTTACCCAATATATGAAAAACTTCCAAAAACCAATGCATACTTTCAGAATACATTTCTTTCAGATATTCCCGAGCTTCGGCATTTATTTTCCCTTGTTTCTCCGCTTGTGTAATAATTTCTAAATTACTTTTATCACTGGAATTAACCAATTTACTTATATAATCTTCTGATAAATCTTTTTTCATTTTTTTATATCCTGATATCTATTAAAAATTACAGTCTTAATTATCCGAATATTCCGGACAACCAAAACATTATCGCAGCGATTATTTTATTTCATAATAGGAAACAGTATTACATCACGCAAAGTTGGTTGATCTGTCAACAGTGATACCCATCTATCAAATCCAAACCCGAGGCCTGAAATTGGGGGCATTCCATGTTCCATTGCCAACATAAAATCCTCATCAAAATCAACAGATTCATCATCACCTGCGGCCTTATTTGCCATCTGTTCTTCAAATGATTTTCTTTGTTCAATTGGATCAACTAATTCGGAATAAGCATTAATCAACTCTGCGCCCATTGCAATTAATTGAAAATTATCTACTAATCTTGCATCTTTGTCATTACGACGTGCCAGTGGTCTGGTAAATGTCGGATAGTTATATGTGACCGTTGGTTGAATAATTTCATCACGAATCTTGCGTTTAAAGACATAATCAACCACAGCAAATAATGATTTTAAACCTTCTAATTCACCCGCTGGAAACAATCCTTTTTTAACAATATGCTTTTTTAATTTTTCAACATCATCAAAATCCAAAATATTTGCATCAATCAATTCATTCATTTTTGCAGTATAATCCAGTTTTGCATAGCTTGAAAAATCAAGTTTTGTGCCCTGATATTCGATCTGTAATGTACCACGAATAGCCATCAACATTTCTTGAATCATTTTCCAAGAAAAATCGATATTGTCATTATAGTCCCAATAGGCTGCATACCATTCCATCATTGTAAATTCTTGTAAATGCATTGCATCCATACCTTCGTTACGAAAGTTTTTTCCCAGTTCAAACACACGGTCAAATCCGGCAGCAATACATTCTTTTAATGGTAATTCTGGGGCAATACGCAAAAACAAATCAGTATCTAATGCGTTATGATGTGTTGTAAAAGGCTTTGCCGCTGCGCCACTGGAAACAGCTTTTAATATAGGTGTTTCAACTTCTATAAACCCATTTGCTTCTAAAAAGTTACGAATAAAACGCAACATAGAAAAACGAATTTTCATTGTGCGACGAGTGTCGGGATTCGCAATAATATCCAAATAACGCTGACGATAACGTGTTTCTGTATCAGTCAATCCATGAAATTTTTCTGGTAATGGACGTAATGCTTTGGCCAATATTTCATAACTCGATACTTTAATCGTCAGTTCCCCTGCGGTTGTGTGATACAACTCGCCAGTCAATCCGACAAAATCACCCATGTCAACATTGGCTTTCATAAACTTGTATTGATCTTCGCCCAGTTCTTCACGTGACATAGAAAATTGAATTTCGCCATCAATATCATAGATACGACCGAACATCAATTTGCCCAACCAACGAAGCGCTGTGACGCGACCCGCAGTTTTAACCAACGCACCATCTGCCAATTCACGAGCACCAGAAATTGTGTTTGTACGTTCAAATTTATCCTTCCAGACAACACCGTCACGCACACGAATATTTTCTAACTTTTGTTGACGTGCTTCTAATTCATTAGTGGAAATTGTTGCATTTTCCGTCATTTTTTGTTCCTTTGTTGGGCCTTATATTAAAAAAGCGGACACAAGTTGCGTCCGCCAGTATTTTTTTCTGATGGTCGCACACTCTAGTTATACAATTTTTTTATCACAAACATATTGTAACACTTCTTTTTTGACCAAATTTCCGATCTTATTAAAGATTTTTAAGTCTCATTTGGATCCCGAATAAAACTCTACGAATTATGACAATATTTTCATAAAAGTAAAGTTTTTATTTTAAAATCAGCTTTTTTACTATGATTTTTAACATAAAATTAAATTCTTATTGACAAATTATTATTTTGTGTATATAAATATTATGCTTTTTACACATAAATATTAAGAGTTATATATAAAATGAAACCTGAACTGTCAATTATAATCCCAGTATATAATGGAGAAAAATACGTATCGGAATGTTTAAATAGTATTTTAAATCAGAACCGAATTGAAGATTTTGAAATAATTATTATTAACGATGGCTCTACAGATAATTCCGTTAAAAAAATATCAGAATTTTCTAGAAAACATTATAATATATTTTTACATTCTCAGAATAACAAGGGTGTATCCAGGGCCAGAAATATGGGAATAAAAGTATCGAATGGAAAATATTTAACATTCATAGATATTGACGACAAAGTTGGTGTCTCTTATGAAAGTATAGCCAACATATTTAAATCAGATTTTGCTATTTCCAAAGAAACCAATGGTTTAAAAATTTCTAAGAGAAGTTTTGATGAAAGAAATGAGATAAATTACTCGTTTGACAAAGATTATTTTATAAAAATGCTTAACATCACAAAAAATGAGGCTCCGGACGTAGCATTTGCAGGAAAATTCACAATAAATCATGATGAACAATACACTAAACAACATGTGTATAAAGAAGATGCTTTTTTCGGTAATTCAGCAAAAGAAAAAGAAATATTACTGGGGCACGCGGATCTTCGTGAAAATGCAAACTTTGCACTTTATAAAAGAAATTTTTTGGAAAAAAATAACCTTTTGTTTCAAGAGGGAATGAACCTTGATGAAGATATGTTATTCTGCATGCTTGCTGTACTTTTCTCTGATAAATCGGCAACAATATCTGGGGCAACATATTTATATAATCGTCATTCAAATACACTTTCGAATTTTTCTAAAGAAAGAGAAAGAAATTACAAATATACAATTGCAAATATTCAACGTTACTCAGCTTTTTTAAATCTGATAAGTGAAAGTGAAAGATATGATAATCTTTTCAATACATGGATTAAAGAATTTGCAATATCTGGTATCAGGGCAACAGAACCACAATATTTCCCAAATATGTGCTTTATGTGTTCGAGTCAAACCTGCAATGATTGCTATAAAAAAGAAGTTGTAGTAAGAAAAATAAAAAACAATATAAAAAAATTCCTTCCGAATTACCTGTTTAAAGGTATAAAAACCAAGTAACAAACAAAAAACCGCCTTAAAAAGCGGTTTTTTATTAAACTTTGGTGCGAGCAAAGGGGCTCGAACCCTCGACCTCAACCTTGGCAAGGTTGCGCTCTAGCCAACTGAGCTACGCTCGCACAGCCCAGAGATTTTTACATATATCTTTTTACTTTGCAAGTATTTATTTTGTTGACGATTAATATTTTTAGTATATAATTTCTCCATGGAATTGCGTACTTCAGAAAAATTTACTGATTTTGCCCAACAACGTGAGCTTTTAATCTCTGGACAGTTTAATACGCTTTTTAATGATTTATCTTTCAACCTGCCCCACCGTTTTCTTGCCTATGCTAATCCGGATTCATTGAACGATTTATTCCAAAATTTATATAAAAATCTGGACATCTCAAAAACAAAGTTTAATAAAAACGACGCCTGGGCATTTGATCAGATAATAAAATTAATTGCACCATCAGAAAATTATCCAACCACTTCAAAAGCGATAAATTTTTTGGTTAATACCTGTAAAATTCCTGAAAAACATATTTATTTTAAAAAAGAGTCTGCCGAATATCAATTATATCCCAGAGATAAAATTTATTTGTCCAGATATGCTATTTGTATGATGACTAATAATTTATTATTAGAATCAAAATCATTTAAAAACGATTTATCTTCACAATTATTCTTATCCCCTGCAGAAAAAAATAAAGATAAAGAAAAATTCAATTTTGAATCTGAAATGCGAACCGTTTTTGCAGGATATTATTTTGCACACCCAGAAACAGATTTTGAAGATCTGGTAAATATAACATGGACCTGGGTTCGTGGTAAACGTTTAAAACTGGCCTATGATAATACAATGAAAGATTTTGAATATATTTTTCGCGGTGTTTATGGAAAAAAATTCAATTATCATAAACTGGAAGAATTTAAACAAACTTTCATTTTTGATATTTTATTTAAACAATTTGGAAATCTAAATTTTAAACAACAATATGAAAAAGCTCTGGAATCATTTGGATATAAACTGGGCAGTAACAATGCAGATGAAATAAAATGGCGCAAAAGACATAAAGTTGCACCAAAATATCCAGGTGGTTTTTTTGCACCACAAATTACATTTATTTTATTATGGACAATTAAAAAATTTTGTGAATTTGAACAAGAAGAATTTAAATCTGAAATAAAAGATCGTATTACATGGTTTGAAAATCTGACAAAAAATTTCTTTTCTTCAATAAAAGAAGGATTTTACGTAGAAAAAATTAAACATAATAAAACTGATTATGATTTTAGCAAATCTGCAATATTTGTAAATCAACACCACAGTGAAGCAAACAAGATTGTTAATAGTATTAAAAATGGATCTGGTCAAAAAATCACTGATAAAGAAAGTGGTGAAAAAATCCACGAAAACCCAAGTGCTTTGGAATTCTGGAAACAAAAACATTTATTTCCAGAAGATGAAGTCATTTGTATGAATTTTAGAAAACGTGCCGAAAACGAATTAAAAAAATTGCACGAAGAATATAAAATTATGCCAAGTTCAGAACTGGCAAAAAAAATATGTGAAAAAGAAAAAAATATTAGAGATGAAAATGTTGCAATTTATGGAACTAATTTCCAAGCCTTTGTGAACGTGCCAGAAACAGTTGGACTTGATGGGAAATTTATCCCAAGACCAATGTTCGGACCAGAAAAAGCACTGACAAATTTTCATATTCCAAAATCTGGTTTAATTGAAACCGCCCCTGAAATTGGAAAAGATCCAATGGCTGGTCAATATAAAATTGATTTTGATAATCCACCAAAATATGAAATTAAAACTGTATATTTAAATCTTAACAAATTACCAAATTTCGAAATATTACCAGAAGATAAAATTATAATTCCAAATGGAATACCTTTTGCTGCTAATCCGGAAACACAAAAGAGATATTATTCCGAAGTTGGTGAATTTGAATCAATTAATCCTTTGTTGCAAAATCCGCCATTATTAAGTAAACGTGGACTTCCAACACCGGCTGATGCGAACTTTGGATTTTGTAGTTTTTTATTTGAAATGGATTATTTACCATTAAATGAACAAATAAAATTATCAAAACATCTAGTTTCTTTAAATGTTATTAATCGTATTGTTTTTTCGGGTGGAAAATCTTTACACATGAGATGTACAGTAAAAGATACACCTGCAAACAAAAATGAATATAGATGGTTGTTTTTCTATCTGGCAGAAAAATATAATTTGGTGACCAAAACATATAACAATAAAATGAAAGAATATACTTATTCATCAGATATTTTGGATTTTTCTTGCAATAATAATGGTCGTGCAACACGACGTCCTGGGGTACTGCGCAAAGAAACTAAAAAACTTCAAGAATTAATGCACCGAACTAATTCTGTTATTGATATTAATTGGCGCGAAGATTATAAATCCTATGCAGAAGAAATGAAACAACGTGAATTGGAAATAGCCGCGTACAGAGCTTCTTTTCTTAATAACACTGGACCAAACACAAAACTGATTGAGAAAGTAAAATTGCTTTTGACAGATTGGCATGATGGCAACAGACACAACTTATTAGACCAAGGTTTAATCCCAATGATGTGGTACGCAGGTTGGACCGAAAATGAAATAAAGTCAGCATTGAGTGTTGAAAAAAATAATAAAAATCTGCAAGGGACCATAAACAGATATATAAAAAATGTACATGTAAAAACACTATAAATAAAACCGCCGATTTGGCGGTTTTTATTTTTAATTATTTTACAACCATTTCCAAGGTTGCAGAATTTTTAAAAAGCTGTATGCAGTACGCTTGTCTGCAAATGCATGACCGCAACGTGGACATACAACAAATGGTGCGGTTATCATTTTAACTTTCTTGAATACTTGCATCCATATAAATAATCCGACCAACCACGCAATTGCAACCAATCCCCATGCAACGTATCCAAAATATGTATCAACTGTGTTTGTTATGATTTGTACAACACCAACATTTGATTTTTCCAAATCATTATAAATCTTTACACCAACTGGCCACGATGATGGACGCCAAGGATAAACATGCTGGATACCATAATTGGTTAACAATGTTGAACCCAAACCACCGCTGTTTTTATCCAACTGATTTTTGATTGCATCATCAACCATTTTATCGACTTCGGTTTGTGAAACAGAAACCAATTCTTTCTTTACACTGTCCAGTTTTTTATTAACCAGATTCGCAGTGTCATCAACCTTGGTAATTGTTTTTTCTGCATTGTTAATCACATTATCTACAGAGCCTGTTTTCACACCGAACTTTCCGGCAATACCTGATAACTTCTTTACATCTGCTGATGTATTCTTTGCATTAGCTGCAACATTTTTAACCTGTTCAGCAGGTTTTTCAGCCATTTTTACTTTATCAATTGCAATTGATATCGGCTTCTCAAGGTTTATAGATTTTTTTATGCCACCTAATAATTGTTCATACTGTTCGACAATATTTCTTTGCAAATCAAAGAACATTGAAACAACCATTGTTTTTTTAATTGGACCAGAATAATTATTTTTTACATACAATGGACCAGTTGCAACAATCGCCAACCATATAATCGAAAATACCAAAAACACACGTTTGACCATTGCGACAAAAGATGCTTTTTTTGCAACGGTTTTGGCACCGGCGCGTTCAATAACTTCTATTTGCTTTTTCATTTTGAATCTCCTTTCCTTTGAAAAAATTCTAGTTCTTATTTGTATAATTTTCAATAAATTCTTTTTTGAATTCTGTAAACCTGCCCTGTTCAATTGATTCGCGAATGTCACGCATTAAATCTTGATAGAACCACAGGTTATGTTGGGTCAATAATGTTGCACCCAGAATTTCATTACATTTTGTCAAATGATGAATGTATGCCCGCGATAATTTACATGCCAGACAACCACATTTATCGTCCAATGGTAACGCATCATCACGGTGTTTTGCATTACGCAGATTCAGCGTACCATGACGTGTAAAAGCCTGGGCGGTACGTCCCGCACGTGTTGGCATTACACAGTCAAACATATCAATTCCACGTTCAACCGCACCCAAAATATCCAATGGAGTTCCAACACCCATCAAATAACGTGGTTTATCTGTTGGTAAAAATGGGGTAGTATGCGCAATCATATCAAACATAATTTCTTGGGGTTCACCAACCGCCAGTCCACCAATCGCATAACCATCAAATCCAATTGCGGTCAGTTCGTGTGCGGATTTTTCGCGCAAATCCTTGAAGTCTGCGCCCTGAACAATTCCAAAAATTCCATAACCTGGTCTATCAATAAAAGCCACACGCGAGCGGCGCGCCCAGCGGGTCACCATTTCAACATTCTTTTCAACACGGTCGCGTGGCGCGGGAAGATGCAGACATTCATCCAATACCATGGTAATATTTGAATCCAGTTGATTTTGAATTTGAACAGATTTTTCTGGGGTTAAAAAATGTTTTACCCCACCGTCAATATGTGAAGTAAACTCTACACCTTCTTCTTTCATTTTGGTTAAGCTGGATAACGACATAACCTGAAAACCACCGCTGTCGGTCAGAATTGGCCCGCGCCAGCCAGAAAATTTATGCAGCCCGCCCATTTGTTCAACCAAATCACCACCTGGACGCATCATCAAATGATATGTATTACCCAAGATAACTTCTGTTCCGGTGGCGGCGACTTGATCCATTGTCAAGGCCTTTACCGTTGCAGCAGTACCAACCGCCATAAACGCAGGTGTCTGAAAATCCCCATGTGCAGTATGCACAGTCCCCCTGCGCGCATTTCCATCAACCGATAATAAATCAAATTTCAACGACATTATTTTTCCTATTTAAAATTATCTTCCCAAATTGCCTTCAAATCAATATTAAATTCTGGACCCTGAGTTAAAATTCCAACTGGATTTTTAAAATAATCTTTTGCATTTTCATAAACATCGTCCAGTGTAGTAGACTGCCCCATCTTAACAACATCATAAAAATCATATAACTTCCCGTATTTTCTATAAAAATTTAACAATCTATTAGATCTTTTATCAGCAGATTCTAAAAAGTCTGCATTCCCCAACAAACGTATGGTTTTATCTATAGTTAATTCTTCTTGGGTTATTAATTTGTTATTTAAAATTTCCACTGATGCATTTGCACATAATGCAACTATCTTTTCCAGATTTTCTGCAGCAGATGTTGTATAAATATTATTAACCTTTGTGTTTTCATTTCCAATATCAGAAACCCATATTCCATATACTAAACCATTTTCATTTCTGACCTTGTCATGCAAACGACGCGATAAAACGCCTCCAAATCTGCCAACACATTGTTGACGAAATCTGTTTTCAAATGTCTTTTCCCATATATCTGAAAAACAAATTTTTAACATAACATTTTTCTGCTCTGGTTTTAAATTATGTCCCGATGCAGGTGTTATTATTGCATCTGAATTAGTCGACACTTCAAACGATGGTAACCATGAAAACAAATTTTCCAGTTTTTCCAACAATGCTTCAGAATCAATTATTTTTCCACTGATAGAAATTGCTGAATTATTTGCAGAGATTCGACTGTCTTTATATTTTAACAATTGATCACGTGTAAAAGATTGTATTGTTTCTGGTGCACCCAATGTTCTGTGTGAAAAACCACTGCCATTGAATAAATTTTCAACTTGGAAATAAAAAAACTCAGTGTTTTTATCGTCACGTGAACGACGATATTCATCCAAAATTACTTTCTTTTCATTTTCTATTACTTTCTCATTAAATAAAGAATTTTTTAACAAATCTGAAATTAATTCGACTAAAACAAATAAATTCTGTGACAGTATTCTACCATAAATTTGAACACTTGAATTTCCAGTAGATGCATTAATTGTACCAGCATTATTTTCAATAAAATTTTTTATTGAACGTGGTGATGGATGTGTTGATGTTCCCTTCATAAAAATATGCTCTAAGAAATGGGTTATTCCCAATTCTAATTCTGATTCGTCCCGCCCACCAGTTTGTGCGCTAAATTTCATATTTACGGTTTCAATATCCATTGGGTCCAAGATAACTGTCAGACCATTTGATAATTTATGTAATGTTGGTTCAAATTTCATTTTTAATCCTTTTTAAATAATAAACAACAATCACCATAACTGAAAAAGCGATATTTTTCGGCAATGGCGTGGGTATAGGCATTTTGCATTTCGGGCGCGCCCGCGAATGCAGATACCAACATAAATAATGTTGATTTTGGTAAATGAAAGTTCGTCAATAAAACATCGACAACTTTGAATTTATATCCAGGTGTTATAAAAATATCAGTTGTACTGCAAAATGGACGAATTCCCTTGGTTGTTGCAGCGGATTCTAATAATCGTAAACTGGTTGTACCAACTGCAATTACGCGCTTTGCAGAATTAATTATATGCGCCTGGTCTTCGGTTATCTGACCCCATTCGCTGTGCATTTTGTGTTGCGACAAATCTTCTGTCTTAACCGGCATCCAAGTTCCCGCGCCAACATGCAACGTGATATTTACAATCTTTGCACCGCGATTTTCAATTTCATTCAACATATCTTTTGTAAAGTGCAATCCAGCTGTTGGGGCAGCCATTGAACCAATCGGATCTGCATATACGGTTTGATAACGTTCACGGTCGTCCGTATCAGAATCACGTTTCATATATGGTGGAATTGGCATTTTACCAACCGTATTCAAAACAGCAAAAACATCATCACAATTAAATTTTATTTTCAGACCACTGGTATCATCTTTATCCAGAATTTCAATCTGCGTACCATCATCCAAATCCAGAACATCGCCGATTTTTATTTTATTAAATTTCTTGCACAATCCCCACCAAATATTCTTGGATTCAGAAGTGTGTAATGTTATTTCATAACCACCGGCATTAAAACGTGCAGGAATAACCCGCGAATTATTAAAAACAACCACGTCACCAGGTTGCAAGTAATCCAGGAAATCCCGAATATGTTTATCTTTGTTCCCAGGTACAACCAACATACGACTGGAATCACGCATATCCAATGGATGCGATGCTATTAATTCTTCGGGTAATTCAAAATCGAAATCTGATGTGGTCACTGGGCATACCCTAGTTTTTAAATTCCAATCCCTGGTCTTCGTAATTTTCGCGCTTTTCTTCCCAATCTTTTTCAACACGAACAAATAAATGCAGGCGTGCATTAACACCCCATTGATCTTGGATATCGTGACGTGCGTCTGTGCCAATTTGTTTTAACTGTGCACCACCCTTGCCCACGATGATTTTTTTATGACCTGCAGAATTCACAACAATTTTTTGATAAATTTCCAAAACACCTTCGGGATCGACATCAACCTTTTCTGTTGCGACATAAATATGATAAGGCAATTCTTGATGAATATATTTGTAAATCTTTTCACGCGTTAATTCTGCCAAATATAAATTATCTGGAACGTCAGATGCATCTTTGGTATCAAACAAATACGGACCTTCTGGAATAACCGCAGCCAATGATTGAAGCATTTTATCGACACCATCATTTTTCAATGCGGAAACCATAAATATTTCTTTGAAGGTTGCCAATTCACATAATCCGGCAGCAATTGGCAATAAATCTTGCTTTCTGATTGCATCTGTCTTGTTAATTAAAGCAAATAAGTTTTTATGATCTTTGATTTTTTCAACCAAATCTTTAATCGTTTGGGTCAAGCCATGCGTTGCATCAACCATCAATAAAACTGCATCCGCGTCAGAAATTGAATCCAGCGCCGCCCCAACCATGGCGCGATCCAATCGACGCGCAGGTTTGAACACGCCAGGTGTATCAACAAAAATCAGTTGTTTTTCACCGACCATTTTAACCGCACGCAGGCGTGTTCTGGTGGTTTGTACCTTATGCGATACAATTGATACTTTGCGACCCATAATTTGATTCAGCAGAGTGCTTTTCCCAGCATTTGTCGGTCCAATAATAGAAATAAATCCCGAATAAGTTTTTTTGGTATTTTCTGTCATGACGCGATATTACCACACAAAAACCAAAAGTGAATAAAAATCTTGAATTTTTGGTTTTTATCAGGTATTTTCTAGAACGAGAGAGAAATTTAATTTAAAGGATGAATTTAATCATGTGGTATCTCTCGGAAAAACAATCTTATGATCTTAAAAACCTTAGTAACAGTCTTATAGAAAAGAATGGCTGGATGGATCAATTTATTATTACTAATAAGGTTCTTGCTCAACTTCATGTGGAAACAAACAACTTAATAGTTGGGAAATTAAACAAATACAATTTGCGTAAAGAATTAGTAGATACTCTGATTGTGATACAACATCCTATTAATCATTTAAAAATATCCGATCAAGAAATAGCAAATATTGCTTTTAATCATTATTATATAGACGGTAGAGAAAAAGACCCAAAGATTGCCCGTACATACCGTCGAATCTTGAATATACCAAATTATAAACCAACCCTTGATCTGCAATTTGAACTCGATAAAATGTCAAAAAATGTTCTTAAATTTCAAGAAAA
The DNA here is from genome assembly GCA_016927735.1 of Alphaproteobacteria bacterium. Lineage (GTDB taxonomy): Bacteria > Pseudomonadota > Alphaproteobacteria > Rs-D84 > Rs-D84 > JAFGMC01. The sequence goes on along the minus strand of JAFGMC010000011.1, from coordinate 47,309 downwards.
GTTTTATTCAAAAAAAGATTCGCCAAATACTCCATATATTGAAAGAGCCGGTATTAAATTTCAAATATCCATTGCTTCTAGCGAACCATTAGAACTTGCTACGGAATTATCTAATTTTATTCGTTTGCATTTCATAGCAGGAACCGTAGATGCAAAAGAAAAAAACATGAAGGATAATCGACAAAATATTATTGATGAAATATATGATGTTTTATATTGTTTAAGATATATAATGTTAGTATCCGGTATAAATAAACACGAATTACAAAAATTTGCACACTTACGAATCAAAGATATTCATGATCGTGAAATAGTAAGATAAAAAGGAGAGAATTTAATGAATCAAAAATTCACTTTCAATGATAAATGGAATCTGCGTTTTTTGGAACTGGCGCGACATATTTCAACTTGGTCAAAAGATGATAGTACAAAAGTTGGATGTGTTATTATTGGACCAGATAAAGAAATTCGGTCTACAGGTTATAATGGGTTACCACGCGGGGTGGATGACAGTAATCCAGAACGTATAGAGAGACCTATAAAATACAGTTTCTTTGAACACGCTGAAAGAAATGCAATATACAACGCAACTTTGTGTGGTACGTCACTGCGTAATTGTTCGTTATATGTTACTGTGATGCCTTGCGCTGATTGTGCACGTGCAATTATACAATCCGGTATCAAAGAAGTATTCTTTTGTATTCCAGACCAAGGTTCAGAAAAAGCCAAACTGGCTGGATGGCGCGAGAGCATAAAATATTCGTTGGAAATGTTCGATGAATCTGGCGTAAAATATAAAATTATGAACATATCTGAATAAATAAAAACCAGCGCAAGCTGGTTTTTATTTTACTTTAATTTCTTAGTCCAAACGTTATCTGGGAAATTTGTTTTTAACATTTTTGCAAAGCCCGCTGCTTGATTTGGTAAACCAATTGCTGTATAAGCCTCGGTCAATCTGTACATAGCCTCTGGTGTCATTACGGTTTCCTGGGCCCCTGTTACAACAGATTGTAAACGATTTATAGCGCTGGGCCAATTTTCACGTGCCATATCATTACGTGCAGAATACATTATCTTGCCTGCAATATAATTCTTTAGAATTATAATTTTATTCTTGGCGTTTTCAGCATATTCCGAAGCCGGGAACCTTTCTACCAATTGTTGAAATTGTTGCAATGCATATGCAGACATACCAGGTTCACGTCGAACATCACTGACCTGACGATAATAACACATTCCGCGCAGATATAAAATGTACGGAACATCCTTGTTTCCTGGATGGAAACGCATAAATCTGTCTGCTGTTAATAATGCCCCAGAAAAGTCTTCATCCATATACTGGGAATATGCAGCCATAACCAGTGAATCAGCTGCCCAAGCACTGGCTGGGAATTGACCCTCTACATTTAGAAACTCTGTTGCGGCTTTATCGTAATTCTTTTTATCCAGCTCTTTATACGCCTTGGTATATATTTCTGGTAGTGTTTGTTCTGGTTCTGGCGCTTTTCCACCACAAGAAGCCAAAACACCAACCAAACAACAAATTATAAATCTTTTGTTCATATCTTGATTTTCCTTTTGATATGATAGTATAATCGCATTTATGAAACTAGGCAAACATATTTTCGGTGTTGGGGCAATGACTGGTATCAGTCGCATATTTGGTTTCATTCGCGATATGTTGATTGCACAATTCTTGGGCGCAGGACGTTTATCTGACATTTTTTTCGCCGCATTCAAGCTGCCTAACCTGTTCCGCGACCTGTTGGGCGAAGGCGCGCTGTCCGCAATATTCGTTCCAATGTTCACAGACCAGAAAAAAGATGAAAATTTCGCAAAAAATGTATTTTCATGGCTGATGGTATCGTTATTGGGTATCACAATCATATTTGAAATCATTATGCCAATTATTATTTTAATACTGGCACCTGGGTTTTCTGATGACCCCGGTAAATTTGAATTAACCATTATGATTTCACGCGTAATGTTCTTTTATGTGATATTCGTATGTATTGCCGCATTTTTATCTGCAATATTAAACGCATTTTCAAAATTTACTTTGGCCGCATTTATGCCAGTATTAATGAACCTTATGTTAATATCCGCATTACTGGTTGCTGGTCGATATTCTAATGAGACCGTACTTTACATAATGGCAGTGACCGTGGTACTTTCCGGAATTATCCAGTCAATAATTTTATGGACACGAATTAGAAAAAAGCATTTTGGACTGAATCTGGTCATACCAAAATGGACACCAAAGATAAAACAACTATTCAAACGTCTGGGTGTCAGTATATTTGGAAATGGGTTTTATCAGATAAACATTATAATTGGTACACTGGTTGCCAGTTATCAAAGCGGTGCTGTATCTTGGCTGTACTATTCTGACAGGGTTGTTCAATTACCTTTTGCAATTATTGGTTTGGCGGCGGGAACTGTTTTATTATCATCTTTATCCAATGCAATTGCAGATAAAAATATGCGCAGTGTTTATATTCAACAAAATTCTTCTATTCGCCAGGCTTTGATGCTAATTCTGCCAAGTGTTGTTGGATTATTTGTTCTGGCACAACCTATCATAAAACATTTATTCGAACACGGCGCATGGACCCCTGAATCCACACATGCCGTTGCAGCCGCAATCATGATACAAGTATTGGTACTACCTGCAATGATGGTTAGTCAGGTTTACAGTAAAACCCTGTATGCTGCCCAAGATGTCAGAACCCCCGTCAGAACCAGTGTAATTTCGTTAATAGTCGCCAGTGTTTTATATTTGGCGCTGTTCCCATTTATTGGATATCTTGCAATACCTGTGGGTGTGGTTGTCAGTGGATATCTGAAAAACTATTTACTGGGTCGTGCATGTAAGAAAAGAAATTTATTCAAACTGGAAACCAAAACAATTAAATCAGTACTATTTTCTGGATTATTTTCCGCCATGTTGGGTGCGGGATTATGGTTTGTTCCAATACATGGTATAATTTCATTACTTTTGGTAATTATTGTTTTCGGAATTCTATATCTTCCAGTCGCTTTTTTAATAAATAAACGATTTTAACTTTATTTTAACAAATCTGTATCCCTTTAAATTTCGGCTAAAATAAAGTTGAAACTGTGTTTCTTATATGATAAAATAGTCAGTAAGAATGTAAGGAGAAATTCTATGAAGAAACTTGTATCATTAGCAGTATTGATGGCTTTGCTGACAGCATGTGGCGACTATGGCACGGCTGGAAATAAAATGGACGGATATGGATCTGATGGTTTTTCAGAAGAAACGCTGAATACAACCGATGACACATCGTTGAATGACGCTTATTTATTAGCAGCTGCACCAAAGTATTATGTTGGCAGTGCTTATAAAGTTGAAGATATTCAATACGTACCAGCAGAAGATTTAAAATATAACCAAACTGGAATTGCAGGAATTATCCCTGCAGAATTGAATGGTTCAAAAACAAGCAATGGTGAAATATTTGATATGAATCAAATGGTCGCAACCAGCAAAACTTTACCTTTGCCAACAATTGCACGTGTGACAAATTTGGATAATGGAACTTCGGTTATTGTTCGTGTAAACAATCGTGGACCATTTGTTAACACACGTATTATGGACTTGTCACCTGCTGTTGCCCGCAAATTAAGCTTTAACGGTCAGACCAAGGTTCAGGTTCAAGTTCTGGAAGATCAAAGCATAGCTGTAAAAAATGCTACATTGGGCGAAAATGCCGTGACAGAACCAGTAGAAGCACCAGTAGTTGAGGCCCCAGTAGCTGTTGAACCAGCATCTGGTGATTACAGTATCCAAGTTGGTGCATTCTATGCAGAAGACAGTGCAACAGCATTGGTACAAAAAATGAATACTTATGGTAACGCAACAGTTGTTAACGAAGGTGATATGTATAAAGTTCGTATTATCGGTCTGGACGCAGCAAAGGCACGCAACGTTATCGACACACTGCGCAGTAATGAAGGTATGGCCCCTGGCCTGCTGAAAGACGGCAAATGGATAAATGCTGACAGTATTTAATAAATTAAATCCGCCGATTGGCGGATTTTTTTAATGGAATTTTCATATGTATGATTTATCATACTGGATATGAAACAGCTATCTGATTATGATTTGGAAAAAATGCTGGATACAGATTTTGTACCAGATGACGATAATGTAAAAAAACAAGTACGCAGTGAATTAAAACTTAGTCAATTGATTCCCGAGGCACCAAAACCCATTCCGAAACATGTTATCCTGGATCTGCATCAGAAAACTGAAGAGCAAGCCTGGGTAGATATAAATAACTTAATAAAATCCGGGGTACGCGGGGCAACTGTGATAACCGGGGCCAGTGGTATACTTAAAGTCAAATTCCAAGATTGGGTAATGAACAGTATTATTTCAAAATATATTTATTCTTGTGAAATGGTAAATAATGGATCTTTTGAAATTAAAATTAAAAAAAATATATCTATTGATTAATAAACCCTGTAGGATCTATTAAATTTTTATCCAGATAAATTCCATAATGCAAATGTGGACCAGTGCTGCGTCCAGTGTTCCCAGATTTTGCAATCAAACATCCTGGTTCTATTAAATCACCTTTTTTTACCAATGACTTGTCCAGATGACAATATAATGTTGAAAAGCCTTTTTCATGCTGTATACGCAATCCGTTACCACATGTACTATCTGTCCATACGGTATCAACAATTCCGCGTGCTGGCGAATATATATTTGTGTCATTTGGTACAGAAAAATCAATACCTTTATGAACTTCCAGTTTTTTTGTAATTGGATGTATACGTTTACCATAACCAGATACAATATTTGGATTACCAATTAATGGTTCACCAAAAGGAATTGTTTGATTCGAAGGAATTGCATTATTAGACTGATAACAGCGAACCTTTCCCAAAATTTGTGCGGGTTGATATTTTATTTTATAATCTTGTACACGAATATTTGCGATTTCTGTATTACGTTGCAATACATCTAATTCTTTTTCAATTGTGATACCGACATACGCACAATTTGAAACGCAATTACCGTTATTATCATATTCAGATTCCCATGGTGCATAACCGTCTTTTAATAATTCGACACGCTCTGTAAAACTTAAATCATTAACAGTTTTTGGAAATGTTTGTGCCGACAGAAAACTATTATTCGTATTTTCCTGGCCAGAAAGAACTGCAGCATTCGCAACAATTGGTAAATATACCATTAACAGAAAAAAGATTCCCTGCTTGTATTTCATAAAAAATATTATACCATATTTGTGTGTTATTTTAATACTATAACTTATGTTTAATATCAAAATTGTTAATATTGCAAAATATTGTTTTTTATCTATAATGTTTATAATTAATAAAAGAAATATTTGATATGGAAAAAGTAAAAACTGTTTACGATCATATAAAAAGTAATAATATCAAGACCGCAATTTTGGTCGCATTATTTCCAATATTATTCATCGCATTAATTTTTTTATTTGTATGGATGGTTGCACCATTGCCAAAGGCAATTGATACAACAACAATGGTTGCAATACCAACTTTTGTGGCCTGTTTTATATGGCTGGGGATATCTTGGGTGTTTGGTGATTCTATGATGTTGTCATCTGCAAACGCGATTGAGATTCACGATAATGAAAAACAGTATCTCGAAGTATTCCGCAGCGTTGAAAATGTCGCATTGGCGGCTGGATTACCAAGACCACGTATTTACGTAATAAATGATGAATCGCTGAACGCATTCGCAACCGGGCGCAGTCCAAAAGATGCCAGTATTGCCCTGACTAGTGGAATAATCAAGAAACTTGATAAACTGGAACTGCAGGGTGTAATCGCACACGAGATGGCACATATTGGAAATCGTGACATTCGTTTGGATATGATTCTGGTGACTGGAATTGGTGTCACAGTATTTGCAGCTGATATTATTATGCGCAGCGCTTTATATGGTGGTAATCGCAGCAGTGATGAAAAAAATAATAATGGTGCAATACTTTTGATGGTATGGCTGGCATTCATGGTATTTAATTTTATAATTACCCCACTATTGCGTATGGCGGTATCACGCAAGCGTGAATTTGCAGCCGATGCAACTGGTGCAAAAATTACACGAAACCCAGCCGGTTTGGCAGCTGCATTGCGTAAAATCACAAAAGATTCACGTGTAGAATCTTTGGACAAAGTAAAATCAATGTCGGCAATGTGTATTGCGGATCCGACCGCACCCCGCGAATTTATTAGTGAAGCGTTTGCAACACATCCCCCAGTTGCCGAACGTATTAAACGATTAGAAAATATGTAAGAAAATTGCCCTTATTGGGCTATTTTTTTATCTATGATTTTCTGGTATTAAAAATCTTTTTAATTCATCTTGTGTAAATAAATTACATTTATCTTCTTTGAAACAATTTATATATTTTTCAACTAACTGTGGATACAACTGTTTCCAAGGCTTCAGTGTCCCATCTTTATTAACATATGAAACTCTTCGTTTTTCATTATAAAAAGTTCCTATAGATGCTGTTCTGTCGGGATGAAGACCTATTGCTATTGAATTATCTGTCCATATATATCTCATGGCGCGATATTCATTACCATATTCGAAAAAGGGTACTTCTATTCCTATATTATTTTTTGCTGCTTCACCTGTTTTGATAATTTGATTATCTATTTTTGATTCTATCTTCAAGTTTGGATATTTTTGTTTTATCTCTGATTGTATTTTTTCTATAACTGGATCACCTTCAAATGAAAGCAATTTGGTAATCAAATTTTTATTAATAAAATCTGGACTTGATAATACTTTAAAACTCTCGTGCAAACCATCCAGGTTTTTATGATATTGATCACAAGATAAATCAAGAATATGTTTATTATTAACATCATCAGCCAAGATCTTTAAATCTTGCCATATTATATCTGCTTTTTTAGATTTCGCCCAAACAGAATTTGTATGAAATTCTATTTCGAAATTTCTATTTAATAATTCAGAATTCAATATTGGAATATAATCCATGGAATTATAAAAATATGGTGTTGTGGCTTCTCCGCCATTCACTACTGCAGATTTTGAAAATTTACTATCATTTTTAAATTCGTCCATATAAAACAAAATATCACGTATAGGCAGAAACTTTTTTGATTTTCTTGGATTACAACCAATCAAACAATGTTTGCATGACAGATTGCAAAAATATGTCACGTATAAATTCACATAGAATTCAGTCACTGGAGAATAAAAACTTTTATTATTTACCATATATAAAATTAGCCTTTCTATATAATATAGACTGATATTATATTTTGTCAATATATAATCTATTTTTGTCCATAAAAAAAAGTTATTTTTCTTGCAATTTAGATAAATTAATATAAAATTAGCCACTGTTGCACCCATAGCTTAACTGGATAAAGCATCTGACTACGGATCAGAAGACTAAGGGTTCGAATCCTTTTGGGTGCACCAGATTAAATAAAAAAAATCCCCGAATGGGGATTTTTTGATATAATAAAATTGTTATGAAAAAAATTAATTTTGATAAATTAAACGGAACACCTTTTCAACTGGCTGTTTGGCGCGCGCTGACAATGATTCCACGCGGTCAAACCGTCAATTATAAAAGACTTGCTGAAATGGCTGGGTATCCAAATGCCGTACGCGCTGTTGCAAATGCGGTTGGTAAAAACCCAATGGCGCCCACTATTCCATGTCACCGCGTCATTCGTTCAGATGGATCAATTGGTGGATATTCTGGTTCTGGTGGTGTAAAAGCAAAAAAAAAGCTTCTGGAACAAGAGAAATAAAAAACGCCAGTTTGGCGTTTTTTTATTTTACAATTGAACAAACAAATCCGGTTTTTTCAAAAGAACAGTAATAGCAGAATCTATCAATTTACGTATTTCAATAAACTTTGCCTTATTACTCGGACTCAGATTATCTATTGCAGGTAATTTTACCGTCATAGGATTCACGTGCATCCCATTTTTTATAACCTCATAATGCAAATGCGGACCTGTTGCCAATCCAGTTGAACCAACATATCCAATTATCTGACCTTGGCGCACAGAAGTTCCGACCCCGACCCCTTTGGCAAATCTGGACATATGACCATATAATGTTTCATAAGAACCATTATGACGTATTCTGATAAAATTTCCGTGACCATTGTTATAACCACGCGCAACTACACGTCCCCCACCAGCACTGGGAATTGGTGTTCCAGTACCCGCACGGAAATCAACACCAAGATGTTTTCTGGTAAACCCCAGAACTGGATGCAGACGATGCATACTGAAACTGCTGCTGACACGCGCATTATTTATCGGTGTACGTTTTAATGACTTTATTGCCCCATTACCATCTTCATCATAATAACCAATTGAACCATCAGGTTTACGAAAACGGTACATTTTAACCTCTCCGCGCAACGCCTGGAAAGATATTGCGACCACCCGACCATTGGCAACCTTTTCCCCGCTTGCATAATTTTCTTCATATAATACAGAGAAATTCTGACCAGCACGAATATCACGTTCAAAATCCATTTCAAACGCCAATAAATCATAAACATCTATCAAAATTCCTTCTGGGATTCCAGCACGCATACCGGCAATATAGAAACTATCCCCGTCTTTTATTTCGCCGTTTTTATATATCAGACGTTCATCTTTTTCGATATCAATTTTTTTAACAATCCACTGACCTTCATTACAAGTAAGTTCTATTTGTTGCCATGGACCTGGTATTAAAACAATCTTTGTTACTGGTGCATCGTCTGCCCTGCGCGAGAATATTATTTTATCTGAATTCGCACGAAGTCCGGACACACCTGCCTCGGACTTTAATATTTTTGATATTGTATCTATGTCTTGCAAAGAAAAACCCTGCTCTGTTAATAACTTAGTCAAGGTATCACCGTTACTGACGGTAATTTGTGATGTGCACTCCTGAAGCCCGAGTGTTTCACGTCCATGTTTAGTAATTAATAAGGATGCAGCAATAGTGGCAAACAGTATTGCAACTAAAACAATTATCTGTGCCAAACAGTTCGCATTTATAATATTTTTTGATTTTTTCATAAAGGTGATTATAATGACTTTATGACATTAAATCAAGCTTTCGAAATTTTAAAAAATGCTGGGGGAATAAACGCAGCAAGAATTATTATCAAAAATTGGAAAAAATTACCTAGATTCCGAATACTATGGGCTGCAAAACAATTGCGTCGTGGTGTTCCTGTTGCAAAAATAATTCATGAAAAATGGTTTTATGGTTTGAATTTTTATACAAACAAATGGACATTAGATCCACGTCCAGACACCGAAACACTGGTTGAAGCTGTATTAAAAGAACATAAAAAAAACGAAACTAATCAAATAAAAATTTTAGACCTTGGAACTGGAACAGGTTGTTTGGTCGCATCAATTATAAAAAATTTACCAAACGCCAGTGGAATTGGAATTGATAAATCATTTTTTGCTGTACGCGTCGCCAGAAAAAATATAAAAAATTTTGGTTTGAAAGATAAAATAAAAATTATAAAAAATAATTTTAATTCAAAATTATCAATAGGCAAATTTGATATTATTGTTTCAAATCCACCATACATCGCGCCCGGCGATAAAAATGTTAATGAAGGGGCAAAGCATGATCCAAAAATCGCACTATACGCGAAAAATAATGGTATGGCTGCATACGAAGTTATTGCTAAAAACTCTCCTTTATGGTTAAAACCTGGTGGAAAAATTTATCTAGAAATTGGTAAAGACCAAGGTCTGGATGTACGTGACATATTTGTTCATCAAGGATGGAATTTTATAGAAAGCTTTGACGATTTATCAGGTATCGAAAGGGTTTTAATCTTCGGAAGGTAAATCCCTGTGTTGTTTAAAATATTTATTATTTTCCTTTAACCATTTAATCGTCGTATCATTACCGTGTCCGTGAATCACAATCGTATCATCAGGAAAATTCTTGTTATACATACTGGTTATACTGGTAAATAATTCATCACCATCACCCCCAGGATAATCATAACGACCAAACGATTCTTGAAATATCAAATCACCAACAATTAATATACCTTGCTGATAAAAATAGAATACTACACAACCTTTTGAATGTCCTGGATATTCAATTACTTTTACTGGTAAACCTGGAAATATTTCTATTTCACCATCTGATAAATCCAACGGTTTTTTATAATCATCTGGAATTTCTGGGATGTCAAAATATCCCAAATAACTATTTCCTGGTAATACTATTTCAAGATCCTTGTGATTCAAATACCATGGTACATTATATTTTTCTGCCAAACCTGGTGCAGCCGAAATATGATCACTGTGACCATGAGTAGCATATATAGCACGTAAATTATATCCACGATTATTTAAAGCATTATCCCAATCACTTACTTTTCCCCACGCATCAAAAATTACACATTCGTTGCCAACAGACACTAATACAGAATTAGTGCTTTTTGGTGGCATTCTTAAAGTCTCAATTCTTATTTGCATTCTTTTTTACCCTTGCTTTTGATTTGACTTGTGTTTTCAATTTTGCTTTTTTACCCAAAACAATTTCCTGAATTTCGTCACCAGTCAAAGTTTCACGTTTTAACAATTCTTCTGCCAAACGTTGAACAATTTCCTTATTCTTGGACAACAATTTAGAAGCATCTGTGTATGCAGTATTAATCCATGATTTAACTTCGGCATCTACTGCTTCGGCTGTTTTTTCAGAAGCATTTTCCAGCGCTGCACGATTACCAAATGGCATAACCTGGTTAATCGCTGCCAGACCAATTTTTTCTGATAAACCAGCAACAGTAATCGCATATCTGGACATACGGGTCGCAGCAGCAATATCACTTTCTGCACCAGTTGTTATTTTATCTTTACCAAAGAATATTGCCTCGGCTGCACGACCTGCCAAATAAACCGACAAGTTCGCACGCAATTCTTTTACCGTCATTGAAACTTTATCATCAATAGGTAAGTGTTGAACCATACCCAATGCACGTCCACGTGGAATAATTGTCGCCTTGTGAATCGGATCAGTTATATCGCGATACATAACACTGACGAACGCATGGCCCGCTTCGTGATAAGCAGTTAATTTAATATCTTCGGCACGCATTTTTCGGGTCTTTTTTGGGCCCATCATTATTTTGTCTCGTGCTTCTTCTACGTCTTCTTGTGCTACTGAGTTACGCCCACTGCGTACGGCGTGCAATGCTGCTTCGTTTAACAAATTTTCTAAATCTGCACCAGAAAATCCAGTTGTACCACGTGCAACATCTTGAACATTTACATCATCAGACATTTTTACTTTCTTTGCATATAAATCTAAAATTTCACGTCTGCCCGACAAATCAGGTAATTCAATATATACCTGACGATCAAAACGACCCGGACGCAACAAAGCATGATCCAACATATCTGGTCTGTTTGTCGCACCAATTATAATAACACCTGTTTCATTTGAAAATCCGTCCATTTCAATCAGCAACTGATTTAATGTTTGTTCACGATCTTGATCATTAAATGAATGTTGGCTGCGTTTCTGACCAATTGCATCAATCTCATCAATAAATAAAATACAAGGGGCATGACGTTTTGCCATTTCGAAAAATTCTTTTATTTTTGCAACACCCAGGCCCACTATAATTCCAGAAAAATCACTGCCGGACGCGGTAAAAAATGGGACATTTGCTTCGCCTGCAATTGCACGTGCCAATAATGTTTTACCTGTACCTGGTTCACCAGACAATAAAATACCACGTGGAACGCGTGCACCAACTGCCTTGAATTTGTCTTTATTTTTAAGAAAATGTACAACTTCCATTAATTCTTGTTTTTCAGAATCAATACCTGCAACATCTGCAAATGTTGTTTTGGTTTTTCCTGTTGTTATTTTCGTTGGATTCTGACCAATCAAACTGCGACTGATACCGCCACTGGATGCACCTTTGACACCACGAAATATGAACCATATAAAAAATAATCCCATTAAAATTGGAACCCAAGTTCCCAGATAATCAACCCAAGATTTTGTATTATCAATTGTTATACTGGCACCAGCTGTAGATAATTTTGATAATAATTCTGGATCATATGCGATTGTTGATTTGTATTTGGTCCCATCTTGTAAAATCCCTGTAGCCTCGGACCCACGAATATTCATTGTCTTGATATCTTTTTCCCTGCGCAATACATCAGAAAAAGATAGGTTTATAGGTTTGGCATTATTAACAACCATTTGACCATTATCTAAAATATTCATACCATTATTTTGTACGAATACCCGTGTGATAATTCCCGCAAACAACAACACAAAAATTATCAAGAATATTAACGATCCATCGCGACTAAAAAATTTCTTTTTATTTTTATTATCCATATCCTACTTTCCTTATGATAAAACTATTTTCTCTTTCTGAAACTGGTTGTACTGCCTTCGGGAACAATTAAAATATCTGCACCTAATCTTCGGATAACACACCCAGATAAAGTAATTTTACAATTACTGCTTAACTTATCTAATGCTGATTCCAAAGAATTCAAGCGCGGTTGATAATCATTTTTCCCAATTTTTTGAATTAAACAGCTCAGCAACTTTAACCTAATGTCATATGGCTGGTCAAACAGAAAAGAATATTCAAATCTGGCATAATCTTTTTTAATCACTTCTGACATGAGTTGGTCAATAATTTTATCCAGAGTTTCACGTGTTCTGGACAGATTCTGAACTGCCAATAAAATACGTTCGTCAGAAATACCGAGTTTATCATTTAAAAAATGTCTATTTTTACGAATTTTAACACGTGTATATTTTTCATCATCATTCATTTCATCAGAAAAATATTTAATTTTATTTTTACTGCAATATTCTTCCAGTTCACTTCTGAACACTTTCAACAGTGGACGAACAATTTTAACACCATCACGAATAGATTCTGCGCGCATAGCAGCCAGTCCATAAACCCCACTGCCCCGACCCAGATTCATCAAAAATGTTTCAATTTGATCATCTGCCTGGTGTGCAGTCAGTAATATATCGATATCGTTTTCATTGCAATAATCCATCATTAATTTATAACGTGCCGTGCGCGCGGCAGATTCCAAGCCAGATTCTGGTTTATCGCCATGCCAGTAAAAGACTTTGCATGGTACATTCAATTTATCAGAAATTTCACATACATATTTTGTTTCAACATCAGCAACATCACGCAAACCATGATTCACATGCAATGCGACAATATCCATTTTGATTTTTTTTAACCAATGAAGCAAACAAACAGAGTCCGCACCCCCACTGACCGCAACCGCAATCTTGGATTCTTTATATTTTTCCATAAAAATAACGAAGTTTTTATTCATAGTTTTCCTATTTTATGCTATAATTTGTAAAAATAAAGGGAAAACATAAAATGAAATCAATTGCGGTTTATTGTGGTCATCAATTTGGAACAGATCCTGACTATGCACGTGATGCCGCAAATGTCGGCGAATTACTGGCAAAAAATAATATAAGACTTGTATTTGGTGGTGGAAATGTTGGCTTAATGGGAACCATTGCAACTGCGTCTATTAAAAATGGTGGTGATGTTATTGGCGTATCAACACATCATGTTGCCGCCATGCAAGAACCTGTTCATGAAGGCGTTGCTGTAGAAATTGTTGACGGTGTAAACGAAAGAAAGCAAAGAATGTTCGAATTATCTGATGCTTTTTGCATATTACCTGGTGGAATTGGGACATTGAATGAATTAACCGATATTATGACGATGCAACAAATCGGTGAATCAAAAAAACCAATTTTCTTTTTGAATACTAATGATTATTGGAATATTTTTGGTCGTATTTTGGTACACATGCAACATAAGGGTTTTATTGCAGATATGAAAGATTACGATATTCAAATTGCCAGCACACCCGAAGATTTGATAGGTCTTATTTTAAAACGTAATAACCTTGTCGCGTGAATTAGCACCACGGATAATTTTAATTTTTGATTTTGGAACTTTGAAATAATCTGCCAGCTGCTTTATCACAGAATCGTTGGCTTTACCATCTGTTGGTGCGGTGGTTGTATGAACTTTTAAATCACCGTCGGTTTTGGCGGTAATTTTATTTAATTTCGCTTTTGGAATAACACGAATATTTATATTCATTTTAAATCTGATATTTCTTTTATTTTTTCACCACCAATCAAGTGCAAATGGAAATGTGGAATACTTTGCTTGAAATAAACACCTTCGCCAACGTTCACCAAGATATTAAAATTATTAAGACCCAACTTTTCTGCTGTATTATTAAACATCTGCCAAAAATCGACTTGTTCCTGTGATTTTGCATTTTTTACAAAATCTAATATATTTTTGTATTGCCCTTTTGGAATTACCAATGCGTGTTTACTGGAAGTTGGATTCACATCATAAAGACTGATTGCATTATCATTTTCCAATATAATATTTGCTGGGATTTCTTTTCTGATAATTTTGGCAAAAATATTTTGATTGTCGTACATAATCTACCCCTTGTTTCTTAAAATTTAAATTAGTATAGTAAAAATACAAAATCAAGTCTTGAAATATTAAATTGCTGCATTATATCACACTTGCATATAATAAGGAGAATATATGATGTTAAAACCTTTACATAATTATGTCTTGCTGGAACCGGTAACGGAAGAAAATAAAACATCCAGTGGGATAATTATCCCAGATAACGCAAAAGAAAAACCAAGTCGCGGCAAAGTTATCGCGATTGGCGATGGTGCGTATGATGGTGACGAAAAAATACCAATGACTGTCAAAGTTGGCGATACCGTCATGTTTGCAAAGTGGTCGTCGTCTGCAAATGAAATCAAGCTGGACGGTAAAGACTTTGTCCTGCTTCGCGAGACAGATATATTGGGAATATTAAAATAATTAGGAGTATTAAAAATGGCAAAAGATATAGTTTTTGACACAGATAAACTGGCCGCTGGTGTTGATAAGCTGGCCAATGCGGTAAAAATTACAATGGGGCCCAAGGGTCGCACTGTGGTCATTGAACGTTCTTATGGTGCGCCTATTGCAACCAAGGACGGTGTCACAGTGGCCAAAGAAGTTAGTTTAAAAGATCCCCGAGAAAATATTGGGGCGCGCATGATTCAAGAAGTTGCAAAAAAGGCCGGCGATAATGCTGGTGACGGTACAACGACCGCAACCGTATTGGCACAAAAAATAATCAAAGAAGGTCGCAGGGTTATCGCGGCCGGTATGAATCCTATGGATGTCCGTCGCGGAATTGACATTGCGGTTAATGCGGTTGTTGCTGATATTGAAAAGCATGCACGCCCGGTCAAGGACAGTTCTGAAATTGCACAGGTTGCGACAATTTCTGCAAATGGTGATTCTGACATCGGTGAAAAAATTGCACATTCAATGGAACGCGTTGGCAAAGAAGGTGTGATTACTGTTGAAGAGGCCAAGGGTCTGGAAACAGAAATTGACGTTGTCGAAGGAATGCAATTTGACCATGGATTTATGTCACCATACTTTGTGACCAACAGTGAAAAAATGCTGGCAGAATTAGAAAATGCACAAGTATTGGTATCTGAAAAGAAAATTACCGGGTTACAGGCATTGCTGCCAATTCTGGAACCGATTGCACAAAGCGGTCGCCCATTGTTGATTATTGCAGACGATGTAGAATCCGAAGCATTGGCAACATTGGTACTGAACCGTTTGCGTGGTGGATTGAAAGTATGCGCTGTCAAGGCCCCAGGCTTTGGCGACAGACGCAAAGAAATGTTACGCGACATTGCAATTGTGACGGGCGCGACCGTTATTTCCGATGATATGGGAATGACATTTGAAAATATTACACCGGCTGTATTGGGCAGTGCCAAGAAAGTTGTTGTCGGCAAAGATACAACGCTGTTGGTAAATGGTGCGGGCGATAAAAAAGCAATTGATGCGCGCGCTGATGAAATACGCAAAACTTTGGCAACCACAACATCCGAATACGACAAAGAAAAATTGTCAGAACGTTTGGCAAAATTGGTTGGTGGCGTCGCGGTTATCAAGGTTGGCGGCATGACCGAGGTTGAAGTTAAAGAAAAGAAAGACCGCGTTGATGATGCATTGGCGGCGACACGTGCCGCCGTGGCCGAGGGTATCGTTGCCGGTGGTGGAATTGCATTGCTGCGCGCGATTGCGGCATTGGAAAAATTAAAAGGCAACAACGCTGATCAAAATGTTGGAATTGATATCGTACGCCGCGCATTAACATCACCATGTTCACAGATTGCAGATAATGCGGGTGTTTCTGGTGAAATAGTTGTAGGCAAGGTGTTGGAAAACAAAGATTATAACTTTGGGTACGACGCACAGCGTGGGGAATATGTTGACATGATGGCGGCGGGAATTATTGACCCAGCCAAGGTTGTTAAAACCGCCCTGCAGGCGGCCAGCAGCACCGCAGGTGTTCTGCTGACAACTGGTTGTGTAATGTCCGAAATCCCCGAGGATAAACCAACCCCAGCAATGGGTGGCGGCATACCAGGAATGATGTAAAAAATCACAAACTAATAAAACCGCCCATTTGGGCGGTTTTATTTAAATTTCTCTGGAATTTTTGCATTTCCAGCAAATTTGACATATTTCTTTTCTGGATTTTTTAATCATATTTTCAGTTTTTTGTTCACTTGATTTTATATGTTGAAATTTCTTAACAAATGATTTGATTTTTATATCTATCTGCTTTCTACAACCAGAATCTTGGATATCTATTATTGTATTAGGATAGTTTGTTACAATATGTTTTGTAACCGGACAAATTTCTTTGATAGTATCATCTTTAATTTCTTCCGATATTTTGCAGAATTTATCGGTAAACCAAAAATTACCCCGATCTCCTTTATTAACAATTTTATTCTTACACCACACAATTGGTGAGGCAGTGAATTCTATATACATAAATATTCTATACACTTTATGCCTTTATATTATTCATGTTATTATAGCACTTGATGAAAAATTTATCAATAAAGTCAGTATAATATTATTTAATTAAAAAAAACGCAGCAAAATGCTGCATTTTTATTATTAATGGTTATACAAATTGTTCTAGCGTTTGCCACCACGTTGACCGCCACCCATTTGAACGTTTTGGTATTGGTTGGTATTTTGATATTGGTCATTATTTTTGTACTGGTTGGTATTCTTGTATTGATAGCTTTCGGAATTTTTATATTGGTCACTGTTTTTATATTGATAACCGTTTTCGTTTTTTTCGGCGTTCTTATATTGATTACCGTTTTGTTCCCCATCCCCCATTGGACCATTTTTTAATCTTTCTTCAAAAGCACTGGTATCAACACCACAATCTTTCATTGCTTGCATTCTGCATTTATGAGCTTCTTGGAGTTTTACTTTCTCTTCTTCGCTAATTTCATTTTTATCACGTGAAACAACTTTTTTATCATCAGCAGATTGTTCCATTTTCTTCTCGGCAATTTTTTCCATTACCATTGCCTTAACCTCTGGACAGGCAACAGATTTTTCCTGGAAACAAGCCTTTTGTTCTGTGGTCATATTTTCTTCGAACATACCCGGTCCCATTCCATCTTTTGGACCTTGTGGTTTTGTCTCGGCTGCGTTTGCAAACCCGATACATAATATTGATGACAATAAAATAAAAGATAATTTTTTCATAATGGTTCTCCTTTGTTGAACACTTAATCCATATTATATACCTGTTATTTTTTAAAATAATAAATTATTTTTAAATTATTATTTTATATTGTTTTCTTAATCTATTTTTAATTTTTCTGTTTGGAATCATTCTGTATAACGCCTTCATAATTCTTCTGGAATTTAAATACATAATTTGTAGGAATGTTATTTTACTGACCGTGTGACTAAAAGGATGAGCCCCTATCAATTTTTCCTGTATCTTTAAAACATCTTCTTTTTTTACAGGATAATTTTTCTTCAATAATTCTAAATCTTTTTCAGTAAATTCACGTTCATTAAGATCAAAATAATTAGCATCAAGACCAAATACAGAGTAATAATCTGTAAACTTATACATAGATATTTTACTGTCTTTGGATAAATTTATCCATAAATTAGGAATATTATAACTGTCTGCAACAACCAAAGGATGAAGTGCTGTAGAAATTATAGCCTCGCACTGGGTCAATTTTTTTATGAATTTATCCGGTGTATCAAAAATATCAAGAATTATACTTTTACCTATTCTTTTGTTTATATTTTTGAATATTGGGTTGTCTTTTTCCGTCATATGTCCAACGATACCCAACCTATATTTTTTATTCTTAGCAGGCTTGAATATTTTATTAATTAACAAGGCGCCGTCACCCAACGCAATGTTTTCTAATTTTATCCCCATTGCATTTTCTGTCCTTTCCAAAGAAAGCTTACCCCTGAGTGCATTTATATTAACATTTCTTGCAAATCTTTCTGGGAAAACAATATCTTTATACCACTTATGTTCACCAATAGGAAAATGAAACCCAGTGGACCATACTTCAATAGTTTTTTGAATAATGTAATCAGTGACCAAAGAATTAGCCAGTAATCTTTCCATTGAAGAACCAATACCAATTAAATCAGCATATTCAGCGGGGCAACATTTAGACTTTATTCCGAATGCACGCTGAATATAAGGATTCAAAGCATCCCCAAAATTATTATCATCAGCCCAATATTGATTCTTTTTCATACGTTATCCTATCCTATAAATTAAAGGTTTATTACACTTAACTTTTGCACTTTTTTACCTTTAAAACAACAATTTTAATTGCAAATCAAAATTATGCTGTTTATAATGCGCAGCGCATTGGGGCATAGTTTAATGGTAGAACAACAGACTCTGACTCTGTTGGTCTTGGTTCGAATCCAGGTGCCCCAACCAAAATTCAAAAACGCCCCATGTGGGTGTTTTTTTATTATATTTATTTTTTGACAAATTATATATCAGTGCTTATAGTTCTTATATATATATTTAAAAGGTTTGTACGATGTTTAAAAATAAATTCAAATATTACAGAGTTATGCCTTATAATATAAAAAAAGCATTATTAATTATTCTGGTATCCGCATTTATGGCATCTTGTGAAAAAGATGATGTAAAAGATCCAATTAAAGAACAGATAGATTTTTTACGTGCAGACAGTGTAAATCAAGCTTCTGCTGTGCGTACTTCTATTTTACCTGCAAAAACAAATCCTGATGATATTACAGACTATTTTGATATGGTTTATAATCAAGCAACCGCTATTATTGGTCAACCACAGAATTTATTCGATTCATCTTATATATTTATGGATGTTGTAAATTTCGAGAGAAGAGTCGCTTCATCAACACATTCAGAAACATTAAATGATTCAACCATGACACTGTTGTATAACAACAGTGATAAATTCAGAAATACTGTGATGAAATTGCAGAACCTGTACACAAAAACCAAATAATCAATTAATTTATTTAAAACACCCAACCTGGGTGTTTTTTTATTATATTTATTTTTTGACAAATTACTTGACAAATAATATTTTTAGGACATAATTTATAAAAAGGTGAGCAAATGTTCAAAAAATTGAAATTAAAACTTGCTTCGCGTCGTGTTGAAAAAAGCAAAGATGCAGCGACCAAAGCAAAGAAAAAAAACAAAAATGATATATCCAAATTCTGGACAAAGTTTTGGAATATCGTTTCTTGGCCAATTCGTGCAACAAAAACAATGTGTAATAAAATATGGCATTGGCTGCGCCTTATCGATTTAATCGGTATGATAAACCTGACCCTGTTGATTACAATCATTGTTTTATTTTCTGTATTAATAATGAATATTTTGGGATATCGTAATAAAGAATTTGTATTGGTTGCATCTGATGAAGCCCCTATGACAATCACGACAACAGATATAACAGTTGATAAAACAAATCCTGCGATTCTTAGAAAAACTGAACGTATTCAAAGAAAAATTGTACGCACAACAATTACTTTGCCTTTGAAGAGGGTATCTTGCCGTAATTCTGATAAAATCAAGCTGGTTAAATCAGCAAAGAAAGAATACAATATGTATGGTGATATTATTATTGATGGTATAAAACCAAGCGATAAACTGTCATCTGGTATAAAAATCAATGGTAAAGTGTATTTACAAAATATGCGTAAGTATACTCTGCCTTGTGATATACACATCGAAGGTGATTTATTGTTGCGTAATGTAGAAATGTTAAAATTCTGCGGCGACTTTACAATAACAGGAAATATTTACATCAGTCGTAATTCTTCTTTTGGTCCTATCCCAAAAACTGCAAAACTGGGTGGACAAATTATTTTCTGATATGTAAAATAAATAATAAGGAGTGAGAAATGAATAACTTGGAAAAAATGATGAGTGTAATGGCAAGAAATATTGAATATACTATCATCTTGCTTATATCTTTTGCTTTGTTTGCTATATTCTCGGATGGATTGTTTGCTGGTTTAATTACAGCCGCATCTGCACTTATTGCATACATATGCGTAGACAAATTGTATAAAGAATTTAAGAAAAAGTCTGGTTCAAAAAAATAAATTGTTCAAAAATAAAAACCGCCATTTCGGCGGTTTTTTTAATTTACTGAAACTGGTACCGACACAGGTTCTTGAACAGATACTGGTGCTGATTCTGTTTCTGATGCTGGTGTTGGTGTTGGGGCAGCATCACGTTGCATTAATTCATTACGCAATTCACTCTGACGTGATGAAATATCAGACTTTGATGCAACAATTGCCAGCAATGCACATAAAATAAAAAATATAGTGGCAAGCCATGCGGTTGTTTTGGTCAAAAAGTTCCCAGCAGATGCGCCTGTCAAGACCCCACCAAACATAGATGCGGCCGATGAACCGGACATACCACTGCCCTCGGACTTTTGTAATAAAATCAAACCAATCATAAACACTGAAACAATTATCAATAAAACCAATAATATAGAAAACATAAATTTATCCTTTGTATTTCAACGGGAATTCTAACCGTGAAATCTCTAAATTGCAAGAGATTTTAGTAAAGCTTCGGCAGCAGCAGTACTTGCCGCCTTTTTAGATATACCACGTCCGGTTGCTGTTTTTCCAAGTGCCGTGACAGAAACAACAAATTCTGGATTATGCGATGCACCAGTAGGGTCAAGATATTCATACAACGGTAATGTACCACTATCTTCCTTTTGAACGAATTCTTGTAAGGCTGTTTTAGGATCTTTTGGGGCGACCAAATCGGCAGATGCAATATCACGCCATATGTTTTTTATAACATCTTTGGCACTTTCAAATCCACCATCTATATAAATTGCACCCAAAATAGCTTCCATGGCATTCGCTAAAATATGCTGAACCCGACCACCTGTCATATGTCCACGACGAACCCTTTTATCCAATCCAAATTTCATTGCGACACATGCCAAAGTTTCAGTTGAAACCAATGCTGCATGACGACGTGCCAATTCACCTTCGGATTCATTCGGAAACATTTCAAATAATAAAATTGCAACTGATAAACCCAGAACACGATCCCCCAAAAATTCTAATCGTTCATTATTATTTACCGCATCAGCACCACTTTGAGTCAATGCCAGATTCAAAATGTTTTCATCTTTGAACTTGTAATTAAGTTTTTGCAATTTATTTTATCCCCATACCAAATCTGCCCCAACGCATCTTGTTACCCCATGTCCATATTGCTGCCATAGGTGCATAATAATTATGGGAATACCAAACAAACCATACCTTACCTAAAATATTATCTGCTGGGATATAACCAATATCTGCCCTGCTGTCACCACTGTTATCACGATTATCACCCATAAAGAAATAATGATTTTCTGGAACTTTAAATACTGGTGTATTATCAAATCTGGCATTGTCAGATACTTCAATTATACTGTGCTTTACACCATTTGGTAAAGTTTCAGTATATTCATTAGCATTAAAGACATCACATTCTGATGGATAGGTATCACAGAAATCATTGCTTTTATATTCAATTGTATAATTAAAATCTGCTGGGATATTATCAACCCAGATTTTATTTCCCTTGATTGATATATTATCTTTGTAATATCCAACACTGCGCAATGATTTAGGCAAATTTGCAATTATATATGGACGTTTATTTTCACGCTCTACCTGTTTTCCATTTATATACAATCTGCCGGAAATCATTTGAATTGTATCTCCAGGTTCACCAATCAAACGCTTTACATAATCCAAAGATTCATTTATCGGATTACGAAAAACAATTACATCACCAACTGTTGGCTTTTTTTCCATAACTCTGCCATTCCATAATTTCCAAGAACCAAAAGGAAATGAATTGCGTGAATAACCATATGACCATTTTGTAATAAAGATGTGATCACCAACTTGTAATGTAGGAATCATAGAACCAGATGGGATATTAAAAGGTTCCAACAAAAGACTTCTGAAAATTATAGCAATCAAAGCCCCATAAAATATCGTATTAAACCATTCGCGGGTCGCATTCTTAGTTTTTGCTGGCATCTTTACTTCCTTTTTTCGTGTGCATTTTAGACCTTGAATTAACTAAGTGCAAGTTTTAATATGACAAAACAACGGTGGTTTTATGATTTCTTTAAATTCTATTATTTTTAATGGTATGGATGCAACCAAGATTGATGTGCAAATCCAAATGTCTTCCGGTCTTTCCAAGCCTGAGTTTAATATTATCGGTCTGGCAGATCGTGCAGTCAAAGAATCCGCAGAACGAATTAGAAATGTTTTATCTGCATTAAATCTTTCCCTGCCCCCAAAAAGATTAACCGTAAATTTATCCCCTGCGGATGTTGAAAAATCAGGATCACATTTTGATTTACCAATTTTATGTGGAATTTTATGCAGTCTTAATATTTTGCCAGAATCCGAATTATCAAAATACATTATTCTGGGTGAAATTGGGTTAAATGGCAGCATTGCAAAAACAACCGGTGTTCTGCCTGCCAGCGTTTGGGCAAACAATAATAATTTGGGAATAATCTGTCCCAGCATCCAAGGACCAGAGGCACGTTGGGCCGGACACACAAATATTATTGCTGCAAATCATGTTTTGGAAATTATAAACCATTTCAAAGGGACACAAATTTTACCAGTTCCACAAATAATAAATCCAACTGGAAATTCACAAAACGTTGGTGACTTGGCAGAGGTCAAAGGACAAACCGCGGCCAAACGTGCATTGGAAATTGCAGCAGCTGGCGGTCACGCAATGTTAATGATTGGTCCCCCAGGTTCTGGTAAAACAATGATTGCATCACGACTGCCAGGAATTATGCCGGAAATGACTGCTGATGAAATTTTGGAATCATCCATTATATATTCTATTGCTGGGCAATTGAATTCACAAAGCCTGGTATTCACACGACCTTTCCGCAGTGTTCATCATACTGCCAGCGCTGTCGCACTTTCTGGTGGCGGATCTGATGCACGTCCTGGTGAAATATCACTTGCACACAATGGGGTTCTGTTTCTGGATGAATTACCCGAATTCAGTCGCACAACTTTGGAAATTTTACGCCAACCAATGGAAGGTGGAAAGATTATGATTTCGCGTGCAAAGCGAAACGCAACATATCCCGCACGTTTTCAATTGATTGCTGCAATGAATCCGTGTCCTTGTGGACACCTGGGAAACCCAGAAAATGCATGCAGTCGCGCGCCAAGATGTGCCGAGGCATATCAGAATAAAATATCCGGACCACTTCTGGACAGAATTGATTTACATGTTGATGTTGATGCAGTCAACCCATGGGAAATGAACGATGATAAAGCGCAAGGCGAAAGTAGCGCAATTATCAGAAAACGCGTTATTGCAGCGCGAATAAAACAGTTAAATCGCCAAGGCAAAGTTAATGCACATTTGGATGGTAAAGATTTAGAAAATATAGTCGTTTTAAATAATGAATTAATACAATTTTTGAATGCCGCTGCTGAAAAAATGGGAATGTCTGCACGTGGTTATAACAGAATAAAACGTCTGGCACGAACGATTGCAGATCTGCGTAATTCAGATAATATTGAAATGGAAGACTTAGCCGAGGCTTTGTCATACCGTCCAATAAATCGTGGAAAATATGGAATCTAAATTTATAAATAAAAATTTTAATTTAAAATTTTGGATGATGCTGACAATATCTATTATAACAGCAAAGATTTCTAATGCACAAACAACAAACGATACATTACCCGCATCAAAAACCCGAATTACTGATAACAGACCATTAAAAAAAGTTTTTATTAAAAAAGATTCTGCTGAAATATCTGGTGGATTTAAAATAAACACTAAAACAATATATTATTATGGTGAAGATAATTTTGAAAACAAACAAATTAATCGACACGAATGGAATCATTATAAAAATTATATGTTTGGTGCACATACATTTAGAAATAAAATTGAAGACTCTTTTTTATTGGGGGTTATTGATGAATTAATTTGCTGTATAGCTGGCAGTGATGTTATTGCTTCGCTTAATGACTCGTTTTTAACCCATACAGATAAGAAATGGTTATTAATAAGAAGAATGGATGAGTTTGCTTATTTTATTATGAATGACGATGTATATAAAAGTGATTTCCGTAAACATGCAACTTTTTTCTGCACAAAAAGTAAAAACATAGAGAATATGAAAACTTCTTATATTTCTGATGAATCTGTGGATTATATAATCAAAGATATGTTGGTGCTTTACATAGATAATAATACAATTGATCTTAATAAATATTTAAATGAATCTGACATTTCAAGAATAAATAAAATTATACTTTCAGATAAATCTTCTAGAAATTTTTTTATTGAATATGCAAAGATGGTTAACCCTGTAAAGGACACATCTACTACTAATATGATTGCAAAAAAACGAGTTTTTCAAAAACAAAGATAATAATTTTTTATAAATAAAAAAACTGGGATAAACCCAGTTTTTAAAATTCAAATCTGATACCCATCATAATATTTGTGTACATAACATTTTTTGCGCTAAACCAATCACGTGTCTTGGTTGCATCTTCATTAGATAATGCCCATTTAATTTCTGGAACCCAAGTCAAACGTGCACCAAAATCCAAATACATATTTTCACTTAAACCATATGAAAATCCAACTGCCAATAAACCTGCAATATTAGAACTGGATTTTTCTGATTTATAAAATTGTATGACATTATAACTATCTAATTCACCATAGTTCTGCAAATCAACATCCAAAGACAAATCACCGTATAAGTCAGCCATATTCAATACTGTTTTGATATCTGCATATCCCATACCAAAACCGATATACGGAATCATTTGGTGTAATGGTTTTTGCATACCGTCAAAGAAATCATAAAAAGCCATTGCACTGATAATATCGGTATTTATAGTAGACTGTGCACTGCTGCTTTTTACACTGACTACAACATTATCTACTGGACCACCTTCGAGTGTAAGATCACCTTCGAACAAAGGTGCTGCATTATATTCTGTTTCTGAAATATGATCCCAGCCCAATTCCATACGCCATTGTGGGAAATTTTCAACAGTAAAACCAACACTGGCACCGGCCGCAAATGAATATTCTGAAAAATCCTTGGCACCTGGCAATTTCGCAATATCACCCAATCCAGCATATGCAAAGTCGCCACATCCACCGGCCGCTGTACAAGCATAGTAGTATCCCTCGGAAATAACGCTGCCATCAACCGAACTAACATAATACCCTGTTGTTAATGAATTAACTTCATTACTTACCGAACCACCCATAAAAGATGCGCCACCACGAAAAGATAAAACAAAACGGGAACCATTATCCTGGTACCAACCATCACCAACGTATTGTCCAGGGTACTGCCAATTAGCACTGGCCGAACCAGCGCAAAGGCAAGATATTATTGTCAAAAGACCTGCAAATTTCATTCTCATTTGCATCATTATACCATAAAAAAGACATTAAAAAAAATGGTTTTATTTAGATATTACTATTTGTTTAAATATTTCAGCTGGGATTGTTCCCCCAGTAACTTTTTTACCCATTGATGAAAAATCATCATTTCCGACCCAAACACCAATTGTCAAATCGTTTGTTGATCCTATAAACCAAGCATCCCTATTATCATTACTGGTACCTGTTTTACCGCCCAGAACACCAGGTGCTGCTGCACGATGTCCCGTACCTGATGGCTTTACAACATCTGACAATAATTCATTCATATACATCACTGTATTAGAATTGAGCAATCTGATGGCATCTGATGGATTTCTTTCATATATAATTCTTCCATCTGGGGTTGTTATTTTTGTAATAGAATATGGACGAACAGATTTGCCATTATTCCAAATTACACTGTACATAGTTGTTAAATCCATCAAACTCATTTCTGATGCGCCCAGCACAGTTGAATATTCACGACGCAGTTTTGAACCGACACCTAATCTGCCAGCCATTGATAACACTTCATCTATCCCATATTTTTCAGTTAATTTTAATGGGACAGAGTTAACACTTTTTGAAAACGCTGTTGAAAGTGAAATATCACCATAATACTTCTCGTTATAATTCTTGGGGTTATAGTCACCTATTACAAATGGTGAATCATTTACATATCCATCTGGACGCATACCTTTTTCCAATGCAACCAAATATACTATTGGCTTAAAACTACTCCCGGGCTGACGCACAGATAAACAACGATTAAATTGACTAGATTGATAATCCGCACCGCCCACCATCGCGCGAATTGCACCATCATGCGACATTACAACTGCTGCACCCTGATGTCCATCAACACTTCTAGAAACAACCGCTGCTGCTTGCTCTTGCAAAGGTATATCCAATGTGGTGTATACGCGGATATCTGAATTAAAATCGCCTAATCTTGATCCTACTTCGTCTATCACAAAATCAGTCCAATAACGATGTATATTTGTGTCTGACACAGGTTGTGCAGGGTGCATCATTTTAGCAGCAGTGCGTGCCTGATCCAATGTTATATATTCCTGACGAACCATTTCTTTTAATATAACACGGGCCCGCGTTATATTTTTTTCTGGGTTTTTCAATGGACTATATGTTGTTGGAGCTTTCAGCATCGCCGCAATCTGGGCAGATTCTGCAATATTAAGTTCCATTGCTGATTTTTGAAATAATACGCGTGCGGCAGAATCAATCCCACGCAAACCACCAACCAGTGATACCCTGTTCATATATAAATCCAGAATCTGATTTTTATTAAATCTGTTTTCCAACCAATACGACAGAATCATTTCTTGAATTTTACGTGATACTTTTTTATCACGCGACAAGAAAACATTTTTTGCGGTTTGCTGGGTTATAGAGGATCCCCCCGCTGCAATTCGACCATGTATCATATTAGACAGCAATGCACGTGTCATACCACGTGGATCCATTGCACCATGTTCAAAAAATCTTTTATCTTCAATTGAAACTATTGACTGCCAAACATATGGTGGCAGCGTTTTTGTTGATACAGGTGTTCCCATAATTCGGTTACTGCTGCGAATTTCACGACCATTATTATCCAAAAATGTGACCGCGGGCAGACGAGTTTCTTTCAGAATAGAATCCAGTGAAGGCATTTGAAGAAATACAATTAATACATAAACTGCGACAACAGCAGCAACAATCATAAAACAGTTTATCAAGAATGCAATAAAACGCGCCTTTAGTGTTGGTCGTTTTCTTTCTCTTTCTGATAATCTTCTGCCAAACATATTTTTATCAGCCCTTTATTGCGTTTTCAAAATCTTCTTCATTCCAAATTGTGATACCTAAATCTTTTGCATCGTTCAACTTACTTCCTGCTTCATGACCAGCAATAACAATATCTGTTTTTGCAGAGACGCTACCTTGGATCTTTGCACCTAAACCTTCTAGAATTTCTTTGGCTTCGTCCCTGGTATGACGTCCCAGTGTTCCTGTCAGAACTATTTTTTTACCAGACAATTTGTTATCAGAAACTATTACTTTCTTAGCATTAATTACTGTTATATATTTTAACAGATTATTCAAAGCAATGATATTGTTTTCGTCCGAGAAAAAAGAAACAATTTCGGCCGCCATAATATCGCCGATACCATCAATTTTTTTTAAACGCCAAACCGGTGCAATGCGTAATTCATTTAAATTTCCAAATTCAAGCGCCAAAATTTTTGCGGTTGTTTGCCCAACTTCTGGTATACCAATTGCAAACAGTAATCTGTGCAAATCTATTGTTTTCGCTTTATTTATAGATGTATCAAGATTAGAAATTGATTTATCACCAAATCCTTCCATTGTTATTAATTCATTTTTATGTTTTTCAATCAGTGTGAAAATATCCGCTGGACTGTGCAGCCAACCGAGTGAAACGAAAAGTTCAATTTGTCGCGAACCCAAACCTTCTATATCAAAACCTTTGCGTGATACAAAGTGTTCCAATTCACCCACAATTTGTGCCGGACAAGACATTGAATTTATACATCTGCGTGCGACCAATCCAGACTCTTGCACAATATTACTGCCACAAACCGGACAATGTATTGGAAATTCATAGGGTTTCGAATTTGGTAAACGTTCAGCCACTTCTACAACCTGGGGTATTACATCACCTGCCCTTTGTACGATTACTTTATCACCAACACGAAAATCCTTGCGCACTATTTCATCTGCATTATGCAATGTTGCGCGTGACACCAACACACCACCAATGTTTATTGGTTCCAGCTCTGCTACTGGTGTCAAAACACCTGTACGACCAACCTGGATTGTTATATCATTCAAGGTTGTTATTGCACGCGCCGCTGGGAATTTGTATGCAACCTCCCATCTTGGACTCTGGGCGGTCATACCCATTTTTTCTTGGGTTGTAATATCATTTACCTTTAACACCAGTCCATCAATATCAAACGGTATATCTGCGCGTTTAAACATAACATCATTATAAATAGTCTGAATTTCGTCTAATGTTTTTGCATGATGTGCCCACAGACCTGTTGTCTTGAATCCCCAAGATTCTAATTTATTAAAAAATTCACTTTGCGTTTTCCAACTGCGTTCTGACAATTCACCATATGTATATGCAAATGCAGATAATCTGCGCCCAGCTGTTATTTCTGGATTTAATTGACGCAATGATCCAGCTGCAGCATTTCTGGGATTGGCAAACTTTTTATCAGATTCCTCGTTCAATGCAATAAAATCGTTACGCGCCATATATACTTCGCCACGGATCTCTAGGATACTTGGAAAATTACCATTTAATTTTTGCGGGACATCAAAAATAGTTTTCAGATTTTCTGTTATATCTTCACCCTCTACACCACTGCCACGGGTCAATCCACGAACCAATACACCATTTTCATAAAGTGCAGAAAAAGAAACGCCATCAACTTTTAATTCTATAAAAATGTCAGAACCTTTGACTTTTTTTAACCAATCTGCAACCTCATCCTCACTAAAAACATCAGATATAGAAAGCATAGGTACGGTGTGAATATGAGATTTAAATTCACGCGATACAGTTGCACCAACATGTGTCGAAGCACCTGATTTTGAGAGTTCTGGATATTCAAATTCAATTGCCAATGCGCGCCTTTTCACCGCATCATAGGTTGCGTCATCAACCACAGGCGCATCTTTTTGATGATAAGCGATATCCCATTCAGAAAGCTTTTTAAGCAGTTCAGTATGTTCAGCAAGTATAAATAAATCAGGAATCTTTGACATACGTTAATTATATTAAGTTATAATAAACTTTGCAACAAATGAAAACGTCTTGATTGGTTATTCAAAATTTGTTACAATGTACCCATTATAAAGCATTAGAACCAGAGGTTAAAATTATGAAAATGAATGGTAATAATATAGATAAAACTATCCAAGGGTTTTTTGATTCCGTTATTTTGACTATAAAAGAAAACAAAACGAAAACAAAAAATATAGAAGAACAGAAAAAAATTGATGATAATATTATGATAATCGGAAACATGAAGGCAAATCCTTTATATTTCACTGTTTATTCAAGCACAACAAAATATACATCTGATTCGACACTAACAGACAGTGGTTTTAAACAATCTAGTTCTACTATTTGCCCTTTATTTAATGCGTTTAATAATGTTGTTTATCATACTGGTAGATATTATTCAGAAAAATCAAAACGCACAGAACAAAATCTTTTAAAAGCTATTTATGTTTGGTATCAGATGAAACCAAAGAAACCTCTGGAAAGTTTAAAATTTATTTTTGAACCAATAATTACTGAAAAAAATTTGGATAATTTAAAATTACTTTTCAGATCACAATACTATTTTCTTGATCAGGAAAAACAACTGGCATATTAAATAAAAACCCCTTAATCTAGGGGTTTTTATTGTCTTAAAATAACAAATTAACAGGGAAATAAAATGTATATAAAAGATATAGATAAAAAAGTTCAAGATTTTTTCGATTCTGTTATAGAAACCCTCGAAATCAGCAAACTTTATACTTTTGAGATATCCGAATTGCAAAAAATTGATATTAACATAAATGCTGTTAAAAATATGAAAAGACCGTTTTATTTCAGGGAAACACCTTTTTATTTATTGGGTTTAAGTATGACCGAAATTGGTTTTAATAAATTTAATAAAAATATTTCATTGTTTGATGTATTTAATAAAGCATTAACCGCAGCGTTTATACATTATACCAAGAAAGAAACTAATTCTATTGAAGATCTGAAATTAGCTTTGCAAGTTTGGGATAATTTAAAACCAAAAAATAATTTTAAAAATTTAATTCGTACAGTTATTCCTAAAAAAATGTTTGCGTCAAAACAATTAGTACATTAAAAAAAACCCGCGATTGCGGGTTTTTTTAATTTTTAATTTTTCTACTTTAAGCTTCTTCCAGACCCTTTAACAAAACGTCTTTCAAATCATTTGGTATCATGCCAGTTGATGAATAACCACAATCCACATGATGTATTTCACCAGTCACACCGGATGCCAAATCACTGAACAAATAAACAGCTGCGCCAGATACATCATCTAATGTCATATTACGGCGCAATGGTGTCATTTTTTGATTCAATTTCAAGATAGATTTGAATCCACCAACACCACTGGAAGCCAATGTAATAATTGGGCCAGCACTGATTGTATTAACACGAACACCATCAACACCCAAATCAGCTGCCAAATAACGAACCGATGAATCCAGTGCACTTTTTGCAACACCCATTACATTGTAATTAGGTATAGATTTTTCACCACCAAAATATGACAGTGTTATAATGCTGCCACCATCTTTCATCAATTTTGCACTGCGACGTGTCAAATCAACCAAAGAATATGCGGAAATATCCATTGTATTCTTGAAATTTTCACGTGATGTTTCTGCATAACGACCTGTTAACTCGTCTTTATTAGAAAAAGCTATTGCATGCAACATACCATCCAAATGGCCCCATTCTTTTTCAATAGCGTCAAACAAAGCATCCATTTGTACATCATCTTGGACATTACATTGTTGAATAAACTTTGCACCAATACTTTCACCCAATGGACGTACACGTTTTTCAACGCGTTCACTGCCGAATGGCATTGCGATTTCTGCACCTTCTTCTGCTGCGCGCTTTGCAATTGACCAAGCCATAGACATATCGTTTGCAACACCAGTTATCAGAATTTTCTTTCCCTTTAATAACATTTTCATTCCTTTTATTATTTAATTAGACGGTCTGAAATATATCATTAAAAAAATAAACCTGCAATAATTAAAAAAAAGACTTGAAAAGATAGAAAATAAATTATAAGATTGGCGGGCTATTCGGGCATAGTTCAGTCGGTAGAACAACGGACTGTTAATCCGTATGTCGCTGGTTCGAGTCCAGCTGCCCGAGCCAGTATTTAATCCTTTTGCTTTGCAAAGGGGTTTTTATTTTTTACATATTGATTGACGAACATAACAATTTTTGTTAGAAATTAAGTGAAAAAGGACATATATGAGAAAAGTTCAAGAATCAAACGAACAATTAACAGAAAAACGTTTAAAATTCGCAAGAATTATAGGAAGAATTAATTTTCCATATGGAGAATTTTATCTTGCGCTTATGATATCCAAAGCAAAAAACATATCTTTTCCTGTGGGATCAATAGAATTCATATTAAACAATAAAAAATACATAATAGATAGTCAAACCGGAGATTTTATAACACTATCCGAAGCCAAGATTATAGAAATAGAAAACATTCGTTCTTATAATAATAACACTTTTAAATCTAATTCCAGATAATAAAAAACCCGCAAAAGCGGGTTTTTATTTTAAGATTACTTATATTTACTTCTTTTTGCCCATAAGAATAAATATGTAAACAAGTG
This sequence comes from Alphaproteobacteria bacterium, assembly GCA_016927735.1. Taxonomy (GTDB): domain Bacteria; phylum Pseudomonadota; class Alphaproteobacteria; order Rs-D84; family Rs-D84; genus JAFGMC01. The sequence continues at coordinate 14,867 of JAFGMC010000011.1, read as the reverse complement.
CTGCGATACCAACAATGCTGTACACAGTACGTGTTAACATTGTGCCTGTACCAAAAATAGCAGCAACCAAGTCAAAATTCAAAAGCCCAACTAATCCCCAGTTCAATGCACCAATGATTATCAAGGGATTCAGAACGTATTTTTTTATTTCTTGCATTTTTTTCTCCTTTGTTAATATGAGTACCATATCTCCTGAAGAGATAATTGAATAGTATGCTTTTTTTCGGTTTTTTGCAATAAAAATAAAAAAACCGCCATTTGGCGGTTTTTTATTTTACAAATTAAGATTAAGCAAGTTTCAGATTCTTTGCAGACTTGCGGCCTCTTTCTTCTGCGATTTCGAATGTAACTTCTTGGTTATCATCCAATGTTTTCAATCCTGCTTCGGTAAGAGCAGAGATATGAACGAATACATCTTCACGACCTGTTTCTGGTTTAATAAAACCGAAACCTTTCTGAGTGTTAAACCATTTAACTGTACCTTTCATCATTTTTTCCTTTTAGTAAATTAACTGCGATTATAATTATTTATAAAAACAGTGAAGATTTTGTTTTAGTACATCTTTAGAAAATCTCGCTTTTATTAGAAGGAAAATTTTGTAGAAAGTATCTATTGAATAAAATCAACATTGTTCACTGTAACCCAAAAATACAGAAAAAGCAAGAAAAACTATATAATCAAACAAATTATAAAATATCTTATGATAATGTTTCTATTATCAATAAAAATCTTACTCTGAAAATTATTATGAATTTATTCTTACTTATAAACAAAATTAAGAAATTTATCCTTAAATTTACTGCTTTTACTGTTGACCTAATATCGCTAAAAGTGCTACTTTCTTACTAAATAGTGTGGGGTATTTTGTAATTATTAAGAACCGAGAGAAAAAAGCTAGTAGTGAATATGTTTTATAGGTTGTTTATCATATCGCTTTCCAAGCGGCTGAGGCTGTCAAAATTTATAGACATTTTGATGTGTCTTTTGCGCAAAAAATTTAATACAAAATCATCTAAAATAATTTTATCTTCTGCTTTATTATTTGTTATTTGCACAGTTCCATCATTTGCAAAAATCACTTCCAAAGATTATGTTGATCGTATTGTTTCATCTGGTGGTTTTGAAGAAATCGGTAACAAGACAACTGTTATCAGTGGTACCAGTACAGACACACAATACCCATCTGCCAAGGCTGTATTTACCCATATCAGCGATACATCTAATCCACATAATGTGACACAAACACAAATTGGTCTTTCGAATGTACAGAATGTTGATCAAACAAACGCATCTAACCTGATCAGTGGTGTTGTACCATTTCCACTTCTGCCGACTGGGACAACTGCAAATACTGTTGCGACTGGTGATGATTCAAGATTCTGGGCTGTACCAACTACTGCACACACTGGTACTGCACCAGCTGGTTGGGCATGGATTTGGATTGCACCATAAATATTTTCTTATGGACAATCATCGTGTTTAATTGCGACAATTCATTATAACTACAAAGGAGTAAGGTTATGAAAAAATATCTACTGCTGACAGGTTTAATTTTTGCATCAATTCCAACTATTTTATTTGCACGCGAATATACAAGCTATACTGATTGTACCCAAGATAATGGAACAAAGTTTTGTGACGGGTATTTCGCTGGGAAAGAGAAAACTGCTACTGAAACAATAAAATCCGATGATATTGTAAAAGATACATCAGAAATAAAAACTGATACTGAAAATTCCAAAACTGCAACAAATACGGAAAAAGAAAAGAAACGTGATAATTATTTCTTTGTGGGTGCTGATATTGGTTTTGCAGCAACTTCTTACAGAACTGAACAAGCATCTGATTATATGCCTTCTGCATTTTTAAAAATGGGTTTGAATTTTGGATTCAAATTTGATGTAATTGAAGAATATGGTTTGGGAATCACAGGGACAATGGATTTCTTGCTACCATCAGAAATGAATCCGGATTATGTAGAAGCAATGGGCGCAGATTCTATAACTGTTGGATATGATTTATATGGATTTTATCTGGACAATTATTTCAAAACAGGACCCAAAGAAACCATGGTTATCGGATTTGGTGGCGCAGATATATCATCAACTGTCACTGTAAAGGCTGGCGGCGAAACATATACCGAAGAATCTGATGAAACATCCAGTGCAATGATGTTAAAAATGGGTATAATATACAAGATGTCAGATATGATGGATTGGACTATTATGGGAAAATTTGCTTTTCCAGAAGAAAAGTCTGGACTGAATACAATTGCAATGATTGATCTGGGATTAAGATTACGATTCTAGAAAGATAATTATAAAAAACCAAAACCGCTCTTTTGGGCGGTTTATAAATACCTGAACCTGTGTTATATGTCGCCAAGGATTATAAACACAATTATGGAGGGCAATACCCCAGCCAGAATCAACCTGCAAACATTATTCTATATAGCTAGCAAGCACGAAAAGTTCCAAGAACAGGAAGAAAAGTTTTATAAATTACAACATTAACCAATATTTTGATTAAATTTATTTATTATTTCATCTTGCTTTATAGTATGCTTGCTTTTCCCATTAACTAAAATCAAGTCTAATACAGATTGAAATTTCTGAACCATTTCCATTGATATGTTTTTATTAGGCGTCAAACAATTTATATAAACTATTGGGTTTTTAAAATCATTTATTGTTATTTTTATACGCAAATCTGTAAGTTTATTTTCTGATATTTTTCTACCAGTTGTTGCACCAACAACAGCACCTACCCCACCAGCCAAAACACCTAAAGCAAAGGCTCTTCCAAGTCCACCACTAGATATAGTTTTTCCGTCTTGAACAACTTCTACTTTAACTATATCTTGAAAACGATATATTTTATTAACTTCACTTACTGCCCATAATTTATTTTCAGAATCTAAACAAAAAATTCCTCCAAATGATGAATAAGCTAGTTTTTCTGAAACAATAAAACCACTGTCTGTTAACAACGATTCAAACTCTTTTTTCTTATTATTTTCAAATTTAACGATTATTCCATAAACAATAAAACACAAGGCTGCTATTAGAAAATATAAAAAGATATTATCCATATTATTTACTCCGTTAATAATAAATTTGATATGATTATATGAAAAATTAACTTGTAATATCAAGTGTTTTTATAAAGTGTGACTATCGGAATTTGGGCAGTGTATAGGTTTTGGGGATTTTGGGGTTCAGGTTTGAAATTGCATCCCATACCAAAGTCACAAATATTGAAAAATCCCGCGTAACTGCGGGATTTTTTGCAAAGAAAAAGACCGTTCATACAAACGGTCAGATTTCTGGTGGTGGACTAATCCACTGCAACGTTTCCCATCCCAGAATCTGCAATATCAGGGAATTTACAGGGATTTTTAGCAATTTTACCCCTATTTTGCCAATTTATACAGCCACCTATTCTCTCAACTCCTTGCATACCAAGCCTTACAAATGCCAAATTATCTAAAATTCCTAAAAAATTAACAGGGAATTTATTTTGGGTATCGGGGAAATTATATAAAAGTCAGGGATATAAAAGTTTTTTATATAATAATGCACATATGTTCAAAATAACACTTGCAATATTCATAATAATACCCTATATTAATTATGCACACATGTTCATAATTAATAATAAAAGAAATTATAAAAATGCCAAGAAAAAGAATGAAACGATTTATAGCTAATTCACCTATTGCAAGGTTTTATAAACCACAGGCAATTAAACTGCGTGATTTAAATAAAATAACTTTATCTCATGATCAACTCGAAGCATTACGTCTAGCGGACTTTGAAAAAATGGAACAATTTGATGCCGCAGAATTAATGAATATATCCAGATCAACTTTTTCAAGACTTGTAAATGAAGCCAGAAATATAGTTGCCACAGCACTTGTAAATGGATGGGCTCTTAAAATAGAAGGTGGTGATTTTGAAGTCTCTGAAAATAATAGCAAAAACTCTAAAGGGGGTGAGTAAAATGCCAGCACATAATGGAAAAGGACCAATGAACCAAGGACCTAAGACAGGAAAAAATATGGGAAATTGCGAAGGAGCAAAACCTGTTGATATTAACACGGGTCGTTGTTGTGGAAGAGCCAAAGGATTAGGTAGATTCTTTGGACGTAACAGATTAGCAAATAATACTGATAAGTAAATATTTTACTAAACTTTATAAAAAGCAGAAGAATTAAAAAATCTTCTGCTTTGTCTTGGTAAAGGTTTAAAAAAGGAAAAAATATGAATAAAAATTGGGGAATTATATTAATTTTGTTTATAGTCTTTGGTAGTATCTTTATTCTTTATAAAAAAGATTTACCTAAATTAAATAAATTGCAAGAAATTGAAAAAAACGAAAATACAGATTTTTCAGAGAAATCAGATATAACATCACTTGTGTATTTTACAGGTATTGGTTGTCCACATTGTGCAAAAGTCGATCCTGTTTTATTAAAAGAAACTTTGTTTAATAAGAATATAATCATAGTTGAATATGAAATTTATCAAACAAATGAAAATGCACCTTTACTTATGGAATATAATAATTCTATTAATTCCGGACTTGGAATTCCACTTATTATAGCTGGAAATTGTGATAACAAATCTGTCGTTGGAGATCTATCAATTCTTGATAAACTTGATATCATTATTAAAAATAATGGCGATTGTATAACCTTGGCTAATGGAGACAAAAATAAATTTGAAGATATTGATTTATCAAAAATTCCAGGAAAGCCAAATATTTGGTATAAAAATAAAATTGCTATAAAAAATGATACTAATTCCAATGCAAACCAAGAAATAAAATCATTTATCTTGACTGAATCTATACCAACAGAAGCAAAAAAAATAAAATCAAAAGATGTTCATTTATCTGGTGACAAAATCACATTTAAACAAGCAGTTGAGTTTAATGGTTGGATTTTACAATGGAATTAATAATAAAAGGAAATTAAAATGCCAAACGAAATTAACTTAGCAAAAGTCATATCACTTGCACTAGTAGACGCGATAAACCCATGTGCTTTGGCCGTCTTAGCCATGATGTTGATATCAATAATAACATATAACCCGAAAAATAGAAAAAATATTATCCTAGCAGGACTTGCTTTTACTTGTTCTGTTTTTTTGATGTATTTATTTTACGGTCTTGTAATTATTAAATCATTTCAATTGGTTCAAGCAATCACTGGGATTCGTTTAATACTTTACAAGATATTGGGATTCGTGGCGGTATTCATAGGAATATTGCAAATCAAAGATTTTATATCTTACAAGGCTGGAAGTTTTGGAACCGAGATGCCACTTTCACTTCGTCCAAAATTGAAAAAAGTAATTGAAAACATAACTTCTCCTTTGGGTGCTTTTAGTGTTGGTACTTTTGTAACTTTATTTTTATTACCATGCACAATTGGACCATACATAATTTTGGGAGGAATATTATCAGCTATGGATATAATTAAAGTTTTACCAACTTTGCTTTTATATAATTTTATATTTGTTACCCCTATGTTAATAATTACATTTTTAGTATATTATGGTATCAGTAAAGTTGAAGATGTATCATCATGGAAAGATAAAAATATAAAAAAATTACATCTTATTTCTGGATTAATAATATTCAGTTTAGGTATAGCAATGTTTATGGGTTGGATTTAAAAAATATTTATTTTTAATAAAAAATATAAACATTATTTAAAAAACCAACAAAAGTTGGGTTTTTATAAATTCAATTTTATAAAAAATAACTATCAAAAATATTGACTTTATAGAATTAACTTATTGTTAAAAGAACATAATCTAAAATTCCCAAAATACTCTGGGATTTTTATATAAATATAAATTAACTTGATTTAAAAAGCTGTAAGAGCATTAATAAAATTAATTAATAAAAGATTGCAAAATGTATAGAACGCCACCAAAAGATACAAGATTCAAGCCAGGGCAATCAGGGAACTCAAATGGTAGCCCAAAGAGATTAAATGAACAAGACATGGTGATAATGATTCAACAAATAATGAAACTTTATGCAGACGCAAAATCTACCGATAAAACCCTTCGTCACCAAGCCAAACAAAAACTTTTACGACTTAAAATAAGTTTAAATAACTTTATTTATTAAAAGGTATAACGTAGACCAAGAGTATAGTAGTGAAATGTCGCAAAGGTATATGTTTCTGTATCTGCGCCACCATCCAGTATACGATATCCACCCAAGACAGAAAAAGTATCAGAAATATCATAGAACCCCTGTAGTGCTGCATCAACTGCGTACCCTGGTCCACCACCAAGACCATCTACATCAAATCGTAATTTGAATTTTTCTGTCACTTTGTAGACCGCTTCAAAATCCAAGAGTGGCACAAAACCTATGTTTGATTTTGATTCTTTAATTGTATTTCCTTGTCTTACTTCTATTTTTGCATCTCTTATCTTTCCAGTTACACCAGTTGAAAGAGTCCATCTTCCTTTGTTATAAAACTGATACATGTACCCAATACGATACGAATTAAACTGATAAGAAAAATCTGTTAAATTACCAGCAGCAAAGGTTTTATTTTGGAACTTTATATCACTTGGTAAAACAGCGCTGTTTTTGTATACAAGTGGGGAATATATTGCTGTGATAGAATGATTCCCAAATTGGTATCTTCCTTCTATACGATAGAAATATTCACTTTTATTTCCGGTTAGTGAACCTATATCAAAAAGTGAATTACTCGGCTCAGGAATCTGAACTTCCATTCTAGATGGTTTGTACGTTCCGGTTTCCATCTGAAAATATGATTCCGCAAACGCGGCTTTACCAGATAAAGATATTATAATTGCAAACAGATAAGTATAAAATCTTCTCATGGTTAAACTCCTATCTTTTATATTAATTATAATTTTAAATAAAACAATGAATTTTTATGCAATCTGCAAAGATTTTAGTTCTACCAGTTTATCAAATGTAATGTCTGACGAATGATTTTTTATATATTTTCTATTTATGCCCAATATTTTTTCTGAATTATCATTATTTATAATATCTGATATCTCGGATTCTGGTTTATCGAAATTAACTGAATTAGTTTCTGATATAAATGGTTTCAGTTCTATTTTTATAGGATTCTTCAAATTTTTCTTAACGCCTTCTTTTAAAGAAGAAATCCAACCCTTACGCAAAGGTCTTAATTTGTTAAGCATCACCTTGCCAGCCAATGACATTTTTATAGTTATTTCTGCCGATGGATTTTCGTAAACAGCCTCTATGGCATTTGTTAAATCGTCTTCTGACAAAGTCAATCTTTCTTGAATTATATTTCCATCTTTGTCTTTTATTTCTTTCTGGTATTCTATTATATCTGACAAAGCCAGCAGACCCTTTTGAACATCTGCGACATAATTTGTGTCAACTTTCAAATATGTTTCAAGTTTATCCATATTTTTGATTGTCTTCAGTATCTGTTGGTCCATCGGTATACCAGTTCGGGCAGCACGTATCAGACCATATAAAACTTCAGCTAACAATATCTTATCTGTTTTGTTTGGTGCTTTTTTCATCTGTGCACCAGTATCGTAAATATTTACATTATAACCCAGATTTACTTTCTCAAAGTTCTGTTGCCCCATATGGCGATCAATGTCCCAAACATCACCTTTGAACAAATTTGTAAGCTCAATTGTTACATATGCCAAGGCCATTTTTCTTTTTTCTTCCGCAGATGCAGAAGCTTTGTCCAAAGTTTTACCACGGGCCAATTCCATTATTTTATAGCCGACCTTATCTTTACCAACACCATAATATTCCCAATTTGCAACATTTGGGATAAATTTTTCACCATTTATATTAATTGATATATCACCGTAAAGTTCTTTTGCCTTTTCAAACTGTTTATTACCATGAACAACATCTACTTCGTATTCTGCCGATGACTTGGCCTGTTGTGCTACTTTTAGTAATGATTTATATTTTTTATCTTTTCTTGCCATATCACTTACGGCTTTTTCAATAACTTTAAAACCAGAACGCGATTTTTCTAAGGCATATGGTCGCAACAAAGACAAAACCTTGTCCTGAACATTTCCGGTTTTTATATCCACATATTTAATTTTTGCAGTAACCCAGAATGACCCTGCCCCTAATATTTCATCCACAGATATAATGTTTTTTTGTAACTCATCAGGTAGAGTATTTTTAATAGAATCAAACAGTTCCCATCTTGGAGGAATATCTGCTTTGTCTTTTAATTTTCCCAAATCTTCCCGAATTTCCGATGGTAATTCGGGAACATAGGATAAAAGCTGTCCAAATTTTACCCATGCCGGACCCATATTTTCAAAAAACATTCGCAATCCCGCACCAACACTTTTGGAAGCATTTTGATGTTCTGAATCTTTATTTTCATCAGCCGACGCAATTGCGGACAATATTAAACTTCGCTCAAAAGGTTCAAACGCCATTATTGCTGTTTCAAAAATCAATTCGGCATCTTTACGATATTTATCTTCTTTTGAAAAATGCATATCACAAACGTATGCTATCTGATCTTTTATTTTATCTTCTTCTTTTGATTTGCTTGATACACGATTCAGCAATTTATTCATAACTATTGATCGAAATCCTAAATCTTCTGTCCAGAAAGAATTATAAACCAACTCTAGGAATTCTGTATTCAGATACTTATCTTGTAAATCAGTTGATACATTACCATCATTTATATCTGTTCTGAATTTATTCATTGATTCAGGTGTTAATTTTCTATTTAAAAATTCAATAGTAGCAACAGAACGCTTATTACTTTGTTCTAAAAATGCCAAAAAGCCTTCAAATAATCTAGCCTTAAGGTCATTTGATTGAGCATCTTTATCTCCGACAGCAACAACTCTTTTTTTCCCAAGTATTTGTGATAATTTTTCTTGGGAAACAATTTTATCTGATAATAATCTAAATAATTTTGCTTTATCTGGTTTACTTAAGATACTTCGATCTTTAAAAGAAGTTATTTCTATTTCTTTCTCTAAACTTTTTATGATTCCGTTTATTTTTTCTTTGTATTTTTCAGAACTGTCATCCTTACCAAGTTTTTCATAAATAGAATCTATGAATATATTCATTAATTCATTTTTTTGATTTGGGAATCTTAAATCTTCATTTTTTCTTATATTATTTTCATCTTCATAAACACCGCTTATTAACATAAAAGAATATTTTTCCCTATCATCACGACTCATATTTTTTATATTATTAATCAAAATATTAATAAGTTCTGATTGATTTGATTCATTCTTTGAAAACCAACCAAGATTTTCCATGTGTTGATAAATTCTAAATGCTTTACCAAAATTATAATTTGGAAATAAATTATGCCTTTTTATATATTTTGCTAGTTCATCCTGTTCAAAAGATTCATCTGAAATATATGGTTCATTATTGTGATAATCGAAAAAATATTCCAAATCATCAATTATTGGTAAATCCTGTTTTAGACACTTTACAAAGTAATATCCAATTGAAAAATCCAGATTATATTGTCTTAATTGATAAATTAGTTTTAATTTATTATCCGCATATTGCTTTGGACTTTTTGCATATTCAATACCAGTTTTCTTAAATATTCTATTCAACAATAGGGTTTCTTCATTATTTCTTAACTGTTTATTTATGATATATTTTAGTCCAATCTCTTTACGATTAACGGAAGAAAAGAAACCGACAATGTCGACAAAATCAGTATATTTATCACGAATTTTATCCAATAATACATCTTGTAACTTTACAATTTCATTACTCAAATCTTTTAATGAATTTATACTATGTTCATAAATTTTACCAGAAATTGAAAAGCTTGTTTGTTCATATAATTCTTTGGTTAATGCTGCTTTATTTAACCCATCTTTTTCCTCTGTTTGTTCTATTAATTTTAATAAAACATTTGTAATATTCTTGAAAAATTTTATATTTGCTGCACTTCTAAAAACAGAATCTAAAAATACAGACGTAATATCTTCATTTTCTCTATAATCATGGTTATATTTTTTTGTTTCTTCTAAGGCTAATTTTAAAGATTCTGGTATTTGGGCAAATTTATCATATGCTTTGGAATTAATAGCCAAATTATAATCTTCTTGTTCATATTTATTATTTGGTTATTTATCTTTTCATAATAAGAATTGTAAACTTTCCAAAAATCTGCTGCGGATTTATTACCATTATCAAAATCAACCAAGGCATTTAATAAATCTAATTGATTTGTAAATCTAATATGGTTTTCTTTCGATTTCTTTTGATTAGACAATATTGAACTTTTTTCAGATTCTTTGTTTCTATAAACTATGGACTCTTGACCGGTTAAAAATATATTGCCATCATCTCCCAAAACATAATTATACGACTTATTATCAGGCCATTTGGTTTGGGTCAAATAGTTATCATTTAAATATGTATCATCCGTGATTCTGAATATATTTTTCAGGAATCTTTTAATTTCTTGGTTGTTATTCGACCATTCTTTATGTTTTTTGTATGGCAATTCTTTGCCTATGGCTTCCTCTTCGCGTGGCATAATAAAAGAAGGAAAATCAAAAATACGATTATATGGTTGAAATTTACTTATCTTAAGGGAATCCCATTTTTTTGCTATATTTTCTGCATATGTTATATTTTTTGCATCAATAAATTTTTGCATATCGTCTGCTATTTCTAAAAATTCTCCAAACAAAGAAAAACTTTTATTGTTTATCCAGTATAATCTATCCAGAACTTCAAATAATTGCTTGTCAGGATTTTTATTTATTATAAATTCTGCAATGTTCTGTAATTTATCTGCGATTTCTTTATTTGGATTATAATCTCTATTATTTTCATGAAATAAATCCAATTTTGATTTCAAATCTAAAACCCTGGACGATATTTCAATATTTCCAGATTTCATTTCTTCGAAAATGATTTTAAGAGAATTGCCTAAATTTTCAGGATTTAAATCTGAGTTGCCAATTTTTTGATCCAAATAAGACTGAAATTTATCTGAAGTAAAAGATTCATTAAATTGTTTTTGAAATAACTTCCAATTACTTGCATCAAACTTATTTGATTGTTGAAATTCGCCTTTTTCTTTTTTTAAGTATGTTAAATAAGAGCGAATATCTTCAACACGTGCAAAACTACTTCCATGAACGCCTAATGATTCAAGAATATTACCTCTGTTTCTTAAAAAAAGTCGTCCAGCTATATTTTCATAAGCAAGTGGGTCATAACCACCATCAATTAATAAATCTACAGAATGTAAGTCTGAACCACGTTCCTGGAAAACAGTATTTTGTCCAGATTTTGATAGTTTATCGTAAACAAAATGCCCTAATTCGTGGCCAATAATCCCCGCAAATTCATCTTCGTTATTACAAAAATTAATTAATTCACTTGAAACTGAAATAATATGTTTATTATTTTTAGTTTTACTATCAGAAATATAAAAAGCATTTGTATCTTTTTCATCAGTAACCAAAAATTCAAAATCATCTATATTATATTGACCTTCTGACTTTGAAAGTAATCTTTTTACAATTTTAGAAAGTTTATCAGCGACCAATTTAGTCGTCTTCGATTTTTCGTTTATAAGACGCAAACCTTCCCAATCATTAGTATCTAAAATCTCTTGTGTTTTAGAAAACTTTGTTATCTTTGGCATATCTTTGTTACCTATTATCTTTTATTTAATTCAAATTTTACCATAAAAACGTATATTTTTTTAGTATTTTTACTAAAATCCAAAGAAATCATAGCCGGAGTTTTTGTATCCGGTAAGCTCGGAACTGATTGCTGATAATGTGTCATAGACCTTGCCGTTGAATGCAAATTTATTCGTTGAAATTACATCCACCACAATTTGTTTACCTTTGTATTTTTTATCAATTGTGTTCCAGGTTTTAGGCGATATTTATTTTTATTACTGCGTTCTATACAATTGTCTGTATCACGTGCATAAGAATTCAATTTTGTGATGTTTTTATGTTCTATCTTTTGACCTGTTTCTGTGCATTGCTGGCGATATTTCGCCAAACGCTGCGAATATCCGCGGTTTGTTTTATTATCCATTTTTACCCCTTTTTACATACACACTAATGCTTACAAAGCCTTATAAATCAAGCACTTTAATGACTTGACTTCCATAGTTTTGTAATCACTAATGGACACGACCAAGGGGGTAAAATGCAACAAATTAACTGTGCTATTTATGTGCGTAAATCGACTGAACATGGTCTGGACCAGCAATTCAATTCTTTGGATAATCAGGAACAATCTTGTAAGGCATACATTCAGTCGCAACAGTTCCAAGGTTGGCAATTTTATAAGACTTACTGCGATGCTGCGTTTTCTGGTGGAACAATGGTGCGACCCGCTTTAAAAGAAATGTTATCTGACATCCATGATGGGAAAATTCAATGTGTGTTGGTTTATAAAATTGACCGATTGTCGCGTAGTATTTATGACTTTAAAACCATGATGAAAGAGTTTGATAAGCATAACTGTAATATGGTGTCTATTACGCAAAGTTTTGATACTTCATCAGCCATGGGTAAATTGACTTTAAACATGTTACTGTCATTTGCAGAGTTTGAACGTGAGGTTGCATCGGAACGAGTTCGTGACAAAATGCGGGCGACCAAAGCCAAAGGTATGTGGATTGGTGGTATTCCACCAATTGGATATGATATTGAATTTGGAAAGTTAGTTCCAAATGAATCCGAGGTTCCAATAGTTCGCAAAGTATTTGAAACCTATCTGGAATCACGTGGGTTTAATAATTGTTGTGAAAAATTAATAAAAATGGGTATCACACAGAAAAAATGGACCACCAGACACGGCGAAATCAAAGGTGGCACGAAAATGAAACCAAACATTGTTGAGCGTATTTTAAAGTCAGAAATATACCTGGGTAAAATACCAAACAAATCCACAAACGAAGTCTTTGACGGATTACATAAGCCAATAATAGATAAAGAGTTGTTTAATAGTGTTCAACAAAAAATCAAGACCAACAATAATCATCCAGATTCAAGATATAATTTATCTAAAACCCTATTGCACAATAAAATGTTTACCGCAAATGGGGCACAGTTTAAAAATAAGAAAGGCTGTAAACAATTCAAACATTATCGATATTATCGGGCAGCTGGAATATCTTTACCGGCGGGTGATTTAGATAAAATAGTTTATACGGAAATAAAGCAATTCTTGGATTCTGAAATGTCAAACCTACCAGAAGAAAAACGTCTGGCATTCAAGCAAACACAATTTTGTGAAAAATTGGCATCAGAAATGATTGAAAAAGTAATCTATTCTGATAACAAAATTACAATATTTATACATGCTGAAACTTTTGAATATTTGAAACCTTTCCAGACACATAATTATCTGAATCAGAATTCTGTTCAGATGAATAATTACTTTGTAAATGAACAAGGGCAAATTGTTATTGAAAAAGAAATATTTATAACCCGTGGGGTTTGTGTAAAAAATAGAAATAGTGGTTTTGAAACATGTGTTTTAACCCGTTCTGAAAACGCAGATATTTTTGTACATGTCTTGGCAATTGGCTGGAAATATAAACAAATGTATGAGAGTGGCACATGTGTTAAACATATTGCCAAAAGTGAACAACGCGATGTCCGAACAATCTATAAATACCTGAATCTAGCATATCTATCACCACGCATAGTTAACGATATTATGAACGGCAAAATCTCAAACGGTATAACCCTGCAAAAATTATTTACCCTCGGCAGTAAATATGACAGGTTTGAAACACAAGAAAGAGAATTTTATAGATTATATTTAGTATAGCAATTATGAATAATTTTATCTAGAATTCTGTTAGAAAGGAAGCGCAAATGCAACTTGATAAACTAACGACTTCTGTTGAAATTAAAAATGAACCCCTATCAATAAAGCAATCTGGGGTTAGCGTGTCCGACTGGGTGGCATCAATCGCATTAATATTCACCATATTGAGTACAATTATAACGCTCTTGTGGCAAAGGCATTTACGAAAAGAAGATAAAGCAGAACAGTTAGCAATCAGAGTAAGAGATGCAGAAGAAAGTAAAAATACCAGACAAAAAGATGATATCGTAAGAAAATGGAATGCTTTGTATCCGCATCGCTTAAAATTTTATACTGAGTTTTATGATGTCTTATTCCAATTTGTGAACTACAAGGGAAGTTCAAAGGATATTCTAACAAATTCAGGTACAGAAACATTTGTTGACATACGAGTTCGCTATTTGGATATCGCACATTTTTGCAGTCTTTTTAATAAATTTGACGAGGAGTCAAAAATATTATTTGATAAAGATATAAAACAATCTGTTCACATAATATATCAAATAGTAAAAGGTTTTATGGACAAACCTCTACCAGATAGAGATGAAGATTTAGCTTCTTTAGCTGTTGTGATAGAATCCGTACAATCTGGATATAACAAGCCTATAAGTAAAGCATTAAAAATGATTCAAGAACGCGTTTTTGATGTAAAATTGAATGATGAATTACGTATAAATTTTCAAAAACAATTAGATTTTGATTACTTCGTTAAAAGTCAAAACTAATCATTTAGAAACGAAGCATAGTGACTCGTGAAAATAGCCCTTGGATGGAAGTGGGGATGGATTGGGTTAAATAGCCCAAAATAAAATCCATACAAAGTCACATTTGATGTACAGCCCGCGGTTGGCGGGCGGTAAATAAAAAATGACGCCGAAACGGCGTCTTTTCTTTATTCTGGTCGATTGTAAATGAGCCAAAATTCCGACACCTTCGCCTTGTCTTGGCATATTATCAAAAAAATATAATCTGTTGCCAC
>JAFGMC010000010.1 GCA_016927735.1 Alphaproteobacteria bacterium | reverse complement strand
GTGCGCCGGAGTTGGAGAGCCGGGGCAGACTGTAAATCTGTTGGCTTATGCCTGAGCTGGTTCGAATCCAGCCACTCCCACCAAAATAAAACAGTCCCGCAGGGGGCTGTTTTTATTTTGTGGCTTCGGCTGGAGGAAAAACCACTGGTTTGCATACGAGTTAAGTTTCACAAGTATAGCGCAGTGAAACAAAGATTTTACAAAGTAAAATTGTACGAGTGGTGAGCGCCCAGTCGCGAACAATCAGCCACTCCCACCAAAAAATAAAACCGCCAAATGGCGGTTGTATTTTTTATTCTTTAACTTCTACACTATCTATTAATTTCTTATCCACTGTGTCCAATGATACTGGTTTAAACTCTGGTGATGTTATAATTTCATCACTGCTGTCTTCTGGTAATACCACAGTTGTTTCTTCTGTTGATACTTCTGGATTTATTGTATCAATCTTTGTTCTGGCACCAAATGTCTTTGAATGATATTTTTCCTTTAAGTTATCTGGTATATTTATATAATCCATTGGATTAATACCATCGCAAACCAATTCAATATCCCCAACAGATGAAATCTGGCGTGACTGTATATTATACAATGGTGTCAGGAAATTTGTTGCAGCTGGCTTTTCTGCGATTACTGCGCCACTTCCATTCAACTTTACAATTTGTAAAGCGCGTTCGTTTTCACCCGACGGACGCAATCTGAATAATCCATCCAATCCCCTGTATCCGCTGGGATCCAACAGGTATGCTGCTTTGTACTTCTTAGAATAAATCATACCACGCGCCAAGTTTGCAGCATCAAATCCAAATGTATCCAATCTGGACGGTTGATTACCTGATAGTTGTGCATACAATTTAGAAAAATCTTCGGACATTAATGGCAGTGATGCAAATTTTGATCCTGACATATTAAAGTCATTTAATAAATCTGGTGAATCCCAAAGTGCTGTTCCATAAAACTTTGCATCGCGTGCTGCGGTATTAAAATAACGCAAAAATGATACAACTGTTTTAGTATCGTTCGTGTTCCCCAAAAATAAAACCGCATCAAATGGTACATTACCCAGTGTTTCAAATTTTGAGATTTTTTCCAATTGTGTTGTTATTGAATTCTTATGTGCGGGGGTTAATTTTTCCTTTACTAAAATATCTGATAATATTTCACGTGCCTTGGTATTTGCAGCCGCACGTGCATCATATATAGTAGCTTGTTTGGCAACTTGTTTTATTGATTCTGAATTATTCTCGTCATAGTAGAACAGTCCAGATAAAGGTAAATCATAAATATTCGCAGACAATACAGCAGCCCCCGCCATAAATTTACCGGAATCAGTATTTGGTGCAAATATAACAGTTTTTTGTACTTTATCTTTGGTCATTTCTTTTACGATTGATTCCACGCTTTGTGAAGGTATTAATGCCATTGTCATAACACCATTACCAAATGCGTTTGAATCAGATGTGAATGACAGTACTGGCAGACTTTCTGATTTCATTGTTCGAACCAAATGTGCATCTTCTGCAAAAATAGGGCCGATTACAATATCTGGATTTGATGACAGAGCGTTTGTTATAACACTTTGCTTTTGTGATTTATCGCCAGATAAATCAAAGAATGTCACAGATATGTTTTTGTCTGGGTGTTGCAAGAAAGCAATCTCAACAGAATGACTGATACTTTTTCCCAAATCTGCATTTGGTCCAGACAGTGGGAGCAGAACAGAAATATTTTTTGTTTCATCTATTTTTGTGTACTCATAAGAAGTATCTGGCTGGCCATAAATATTATATTCAGGATAATAAAAGTCAGTTTGTATTTCAGATGGTTTTTGTGGTGGAATTTCACCATATTGCGAATACCAATCAGCTTTATGGGTGCACCCAACAAGTGTTAAAATTAATATTGAAAATCCAAAAAATCTTTTTATAAACATTGAAAAACCTATTTTATGATGTATTATCATAATACAAAAGGATTCTAAATGCAAACTGGGCTTTATGTCGTTGGAACACCAATAGGAAATTTATCTGATATGTCACCCCGTGCCATTGAAACGTTGAAAAATATGGATTTAATTGCATGTGAAGATACCAGGGTTTTTGGAAAACTGGGTTCTCATTTCGATATCCAGACAAAGAAAATATCTTTTCATGAACATAATGAAAAAGATTCAAGTACAGAATTGGTTGAAAAAATTAAAGATGGTATGAAAATTGCATTGGTCAGTGATGCTGGAATGCCAGGTATCAGTGATCCTGGATTTCGTTTGGTTCGTGAATGCAGAAATCAAGGTGTTGATGTTTTTGTTATACCAGGTCCAACAGCGGTTATGTCTGCGCTGATTTTGTCGGGATTCCCAACAGACAGATTTACATTCTGTGGTTTCTTTGATGAAAAGAAAATAGCTGCTGATAATAAAATTCGTCACACAATAATTTATTACGAGAGTCCTAATAGAATCATGAACACAATTTCAATCTTGGCAAAAATAATGCCAGAACGCAGAATTGCAATCGTGCGCGAGATTACAAAAATGTTCGAAGAAACCATTATTGGCTATCCAGCAGATTTGTTGAATATTACGCCACCACGCGGTGAAATTGTAATTGTGATTGAACCTGCGCCAGAATACAAAATGTCAGATTCTGAAATTTCCGAAATTGTGAATGATGTTGTATCAAATTCGACCAAGTCAGCCGCAGCAGATATCGCAGTGCGTGCAGGAATTTCAAAAAAAGAAGCATATAAAAGATTGATAAATAAATAAAAGGTAAAAGATGATAAAATTTGTTGGAAGTTTTGAAACAGTTTCACAATTACCGCAGACACAGTTTTCAGAATATGCATTTATCGGACGCAGTAATGTGGGTAAGTCATCACTTATAAATGCAGTTGCAGGGCAGGTTATTGCACGAACATCGAAAACACCGGGTCGAACACAATCGTTGAATCTATTTAATTTTGATGACCGCGTTATGATTGTTGATTTACCTGGTTACGGCTATGCCACTACGTCCAAGGTTAATATGGAAGCTTGGTTGCGGCGATTGGAAGAATATTTAATTACACGTCGTCAATTATCACGTCTGTTTATATTGATTGATTCGCGTTTGGGTGTAAAACCATCAGATTTGGATTTAATGGAATTTTGTGATGGTAATGGAATTTCTTATCAAGTTATTCTGACCAAGAAAGATAAAAGATCCAAGGAAAAAGAAAAAAAGACTGTTTGTTCGTCTGACCATCCAGCCATGATAGAAGAAATTTTGGAGACATCTTCTGAAAAGAAAATCGGAATTGAAAGCCTGAGGGAAATAATTGGTATCAAATAAAAATATTTTTTGTGCCAGCAATCCAGCAAAGCTGCTTGAAGCCCTGTGGGAAATAATCAGGGGTGATATAGCGTATTTATCTGATTTAATTATATTTCTTCCTAGTCGACGTGCGGTTCGTAGTGTCGAAAAAATGATAGTTGAAAAAACTGGTACGGCTGTCTTGTTACCGACCTTGGTCGCGCTTGGCGAGGGCGTAGATGATGAATCAGAAGAAATAGTGAAAGAAGTCATTTCAAATCAAGAACGAATAATTATTCTTGCAAAATTATTAACAGCGGATCCAAATATCAGAACAATATCAGCAGCATTACCAATTGCGCGTGACCTGGTACGTATGCAGGATTATCTGGAGAATGAAGGTATTGATAGCACTGGTCTGGATTGGATAAATCTGGTTGATGAAAAATATGCTGCGCATTTTCAACAAAAGGCGAAGTTCTTAGAAATTGTGACAAGGGTTTTACCAACAAAAACAGCAAACCAAATTACACAAACAATAAAAAGAAACAGTGATATTCGTAATTGGAAAAAATTGCTAAAAGACAAAAGAAAAATTGTTGTATGTGGTTCCACGGCCAGTGTTCCAGCAACTGCTGATTTAATGGAATTTATTGTAAATCAGGAAAATGGTTATATTATTCTACCTGGGAATATTGCGGGCAGAACAGAAGATTTTTTATTAAACACAAATCCATATAACGCGGAATATAAGTTTTTAGAAAGAATAAATGTAGTACCATCAGATGTACAAATTATTGATACTGGTGCGTCCGAAATAGATTTTTTTAATCTGGCATTTGGTAATACAGGTGGGCAGGTTAAAATATCATGTAATGCCCAGCTGATTGAATGCGCACGTGAAAGTGAAGAAGCAGAATGTGTTGCAGAAATTGCCGCGCGCGCAACCAATGAAAACAAAACAGTTTTGGTTATAACGCCAGATGCGGCTGGAAATCAAAGAATATCAGAGGCTTTTATTCGGCGTGGATTGGTTGCTGATTTTTCTGGTGGAAAATCAGGTGCAATGACATCAGTTGGTCGCGCAATATTAAATTTATTTGATGAATGGATTAAAAATAAAGACAAAACATTTGATACAGAATATAAGACAAATGATTTTGATTTATTCAAAACAGTAGTCTGGATTATTGATAATTTATCAGATCAAATGCAACCAACATTTCAGATTGATTCAGATGAATCTGTTGCAGTATGGGGATCGTTGGAAAAAGCTTCTGATATTTTGAATAAAAATGGAATTATCTTAAAACTCTCGGATGCGCGCGCTGTTATTGCCGATGTGTTGTCTGGGGTATCGGTTCGAACACAGATGAATGATGCTGCAAATATATTTGTGTTGGGTACAATTGAATCCAGAATGCAGACAGCAGATGTTATTATATTAACTGGTTTGAACGAGGGGATGTTCCCGTCAATTGGATACGAGAATTCTTGGTTGCCACGTCATATGGCAGAGAAAATTGGATTACCGTCACCAGACAGAAAAGTATCATTAATGTCATTGGATTTTATGAACCTATCATGTGGTGAAACTGTTTATTGGTTACGCAGTAAAACAGCGGGCAGCTCGCAAACAACAGAAAGTCGTTTTATTTCACGCGTTGATGTTACAAGTAATGGAATTAAAAAAGACAAAGCGATTTTATCTGTTGTACGCAATCGTGATAATGTTCCGCTTATCCCACTGGATTACTCCAGTCCGCGTCCACCAGCCGACCGATCAGATGTTTATGTGACGGAACTGGAATTACTGATTCATAATCCATATGCATTTTATGCAAAACATATTTTACGTTTATATCCACGTGATGATTATTGGAAAGAACCAGATGCACGTGATTTTGGTAACTTGGTTCATAATGTTATAGAGCAAGCTGTCGGGAAAACATCAAATGAAATAATTTCCGAATTAGATTTGCAGGCCAAGAAGATTTTGCCATCGGGAAGTGTATTATTTCATTTTTGGCACAAACGATTTGTTGATATCGCACCGCATATTGAAAAAATGTTAAACAACAGCCATGGTGCCGCAGTAGAAATAAAAGGCAGTACAAAAATTGCTGGGCGCATTGTTCGTGCCAAGGCAGACAGGATTTGGGACGGATGCGTTTTAGATATTAAGACAGGTTCCGCACCTTCGAAAAAACAGTTGATTGATGGTATGATGCCACAATTACCATTAGAAGCATTTATAATGCAAAATAATGGATTCCCAATAAATTCATCAATAAAAAGTAAAACACCAGTTTTGCAATTTATGCAACTAAAGAATAACAAGGTTGAATTAATTGAATACAGTTATGAAGTCGCACAAAAAATGATAGATGCATCTGTACAAAAAGTTTCAGAATTATTTGGTCGATATTCAAAAGACTTTGAATCATATGAATATTATGAAACCAGTGATGTTAAATACAAGGCATATGATGATTTGGCGCGCGTTGATGATTAAATAGTTAAAACCAATCCACAATGATCAGTTGGTTTTTCGTGTTTTCTTGGACACAAATCAATCTCGCAATTTTTTACCATATTTTGTGCAGTTTTATTGGTCAGGAAATAATCCAAACGCAGACCTTGATTATTGCCAACGGTATCACGACCGCGATAGCCATACCAAGTAAATCCAACTTTGTCTGGATGTATATGACGCCAAGTGTCAACCCAACCCGAATCCAGCCATTTTTGCATTATATCACGTGCAGCTGGGGCTGAAATACTGCTACCGACATATCCCTTGGGATCCCATACATCAATGTCCGAAATTGCAACGTTAAAGTCACCAGCCAAAATAATAGCTTCTTCGGAATCAATGAACTGTTCAATGTATTTTGTAAAATATTGCATCCATTCCAGTTTATATTGGAATTTTGGGGAATCTTCGCTCTCGCCATTTGGCATGTATACATTAATAATACGTATATTTCCACCAATCAGGCATTCCATAAAACGTGAGTTTACATCTGGATAATTTGGTAATCCAAAAATAGTATCTTCAATAGAATGTTTCGAAAATACAGCAACACCATTCCAGCTTTTCTGACCGAAAACTTTGATATTATAATCAAAATCATCAAATAAATTGTGTGGAAAATTAGCGTTATCTACTTTCAATTCTTGGACCAAAATTGTGTCATATTTACCTTCGCGCAGAATATCAATAAAACTCTGGGCATGGGCACGTATTGAATTAATATTTAATGTAAGTATTTTCATGTTTGCAATCTTTTGTTCTTAAACTATAATAAATCTTGTTAAATATAAAAACCACAAATTTTATTATCGTTCATAAAAGGGTGAATGATTAAAAAAAGGAAAAAAATTATGAATATGTTTCAATTGCTTGAAAAGACTGCCAATAAATATCCGGATAATCTTTTTCTGGTTCGTGAAGATGTGAATTATACAGGGTTCATAGAACTTGTAAAAAAACGTGCCGCGACACTGGATGCCAAGGGTATTAAAAAAGGTGATACTGTTGGAATTTTAGCACACAATATACCAGAATTTCCAATCACGTTATTTGCAATTTGGTATATCGGTGGTAAATGCTTGATGTTAGATACAAATCTTACACCATTTGAATATAATAATATGGCCGAATTGACAGAATGTAAAATGGTTTGTGCAGAAAAGTCATTTTTCTTTAAAACAGACAAGTTTGAATTTTTTGATATAGAGTCAAAAGATACAAAAAAGAATGATGTAAAACCCGCGATTGTTGAATCAACAGATGTTGCGACCTTATCATTTACATCTGGATCAACAGGTAATCCAAAAATTGTTCCTTTGACACATTTTAACTTGGTCGAATGTGCAAATTCACTAGAAGATATGGGTCAATGGATGCATGCTGGGGACGTATTATACGGATTTTTACCAATGTATCACGTTTTTGGTTTTGCTGTTGAGATTTTAGCCGCAATTCATTATGGCGCCGGGGTTTTATTACAACCAACTGTTAATCCAAAAGATATTATGGATGACTTTGCAAAGTTCAAACCACACGTTATCCCTGCTGTACCAAGATTATGGGAGGTTTTCCGTAACAAAATTATTGATAATATTAAGGCCAAGAAAAAATGGTGGTTGGTATCGTTTGTTTTGCGTCGTGGAAAATTATTAAAAAAATTAGGTCTTGGATTTCTGGTTAAAAAAATACAAACGCCAATACTGGCAGTATTCGGGGGTCGTGCACGCTTGTTGGTTGCTGGTGGTGCTGCAACCAAGCCAGAAGTTGAAACATTCTATGAACGTTTAGGATTGGCATTTATCCAAGGATATGGTTTAACCGAAACTGTTGGTCCAATCTGTATATCCAAACCAACAAAACATCGTTATCCATTCGCCTTTGGTGGTCCAATTACAAATAACGAATGTGAAATTCGCGATAAAAACGAAGATGGTGTTGGAATTTTATGGGTTCGTGGACACAATGTATTCGGTGGTTATATGAATAATCCCGAGACAAACGCCGAAGTTTTTGATGATCGTGGATTCTTTAATACCGGTGATATGGTTACAATGGATAAAAATGGCGAATTACACTTTGCGGGGCGTAAAAAACAAGTTATTGTTTTGGATTCCGGTAAGAATGTTTATCCAGATGAATTAGAAGCATTGTATATGGAAATTCCAGGTGTTAAAAATGTTGCTGTTTTTGAACATAAACTAAAAGATAAAACAGTATCTTATGGTGTTTTCAGTGTTGAAGATAATTTGACACTAGATGAATTATCTGCCAGTGTTTCAGCAGCAAACAAGAAAATTGCAAGTTATAAATGGGTCACACATTTTGCAATGACAACAGAAGATTTGCCACTGACAAGCACACAGAAAATAAAACATCATACGGTTCGTGAAAATCTGATTGATGGAAAATATCCGATTAAAAAAGACTAAAATAAAACCGGCAATATGCCGGTTTTTTTATTTACCTTGGTTACCATAAACACGTTTCCAAATTTCAAATCTGATTGTTGGAAATTGTGTATCATTTTTGCCAAGTTTATGTGTAGTTGGCATACTGATTGTTGCATGATTTTCATCATGATAAAGAGTATGATTAGTAAACCCTTCATTTGATGAACCAATTGTATAATCTTGGTGTGAAACAAGTTTAAAGTGTGGTTCAGACATAAGTTTTATTGTATCTTTATCAAGATATTTATCACCTGTGACAATACCATCAGGGAAAACAGTTTTAATAATAGTATCAACCAATGGTTTTTCTGCGTCAGGTGTACCGTTTAATTCCGTCCAAGGTTGTGTCATTTTCATAGCATGGCTGTAAAGACTGATACCGCCAGCAATAAATATCTTGTCGAAATTTTTGAAAAAACGTATTGCTTTACCTAATGAATCGTCAGATTGACCTGGGCCAAATGATATATATGAACCATGTCCATTAGGTTGTACAATCTGTGAACCATTACTTTTGGTTACAATTGCACAAGGTCTATTCTTTAATGGGAATACAGGCATTCCATTTGCTGTATTTTTCCCAAAAATCATTGGACGATCCATAGTGTTCTTTTTAAACCATTCAAAATCTAGTGAAGATTTCCAAGGTAACTTATTACCATTACCAACCAATCCACTTTCTGTCATTGCGACAATAATCGCTATTTCAGGAAGTTTTGCACTTTTACTAGTCATAAAAAACCTTTTTTGTTGTTTCTCTTCTCCGTAGACTACGCATAGTACTATAAATTAGAAGTTTGTCAATTATTTACCAAGACAGAGTTGTTTAAATGTTGCATCAGCAACTTCAAAAGCATTAATAGTACCAAGGATTTTTCCAATGGAATCGGCTGAATTTCTGACGTGTTCTGCAAAAATATCATAGTTTATTATCTTGTTTTTAGACGCTTTTTTAAGATTGTTTGCGGCGTCATTCAAAAGTGAATATGTGCGTTCATTTATTACCAAATCAGATTCTGATGTACCAATTAACAAATGAATTTTTTCTTTTATAATTTGAAGCAATTCTTTAATACCATCACCAGTCAAGGCGGACACAGAAACAGAATTAGGTTGATTTATTTTATTTAAATCAGATTTATTGAAAACAATAATCTCATTTTCAGCAGGTGAATTAATTTTATTTGAATTGTCAGAATACACGCGCAAAATTAAATTAGCATTTTCTGTTTCGGTATGAGTTTTTGCAATTCCGATTTTCTCAATAATATCATTTGATTCGCGCAATCCAGCCGTGTCTGACAGGTTAACCAAGTATCCATCAATATCCAGTTCTGTACTTATCACGTCACGTGTTGTGCCTGGAATATCAGATACTATGGCGCGCGCAGAACCAACCAGTTTGTTAAAAATAGATGATTTTCCAACATTTGTTTCACCAACCAGTACGATATTAAATCCCTTGCGGATAGCGTGTACACTGGCATAACTCGATAAAGCAGTAGTGATTTCATTGTATAAATTTTTTGTCTGAGATAATAATTTTTCTCCAATATTTTTTGGTAATTCATCTTCTTCGTAATCCAAAATTGCAGCTGCGTACGCAGAAATTTCAATCATATGTGAACGCCAAGATTCATAAATTTTGCTGTCAAAACCAGTCATAGATTTTAATGCCAATATTCTCTGTTTATCTGTACGTGCATCCAACAGTGCAGACAGACCATCAACCTCGGTCAGGTCCATTTTGTTATTATAAAAAGCACGCTGTGAAAATTCACCAGGATTTGCCATTCGCGCACCGTTTTTGCGAAGATATTCAAATATTTTTTGTACTACAGCTGGTGCACCATGACAATGAATTTCAATCACATCTTCACCAGTAAAACTGTTTGGTGTTTTAAAATAAATAGCAATACATTGGTCAATCAATCCACTGGTATCATCATGCAGATTTATAAAATATGCATATCGTGGTTTAGTTATTTTCTTATTAATAATTTTTTTGAATTCTTTTGATAGGTCAGAACCGCTGATTCGAATTACTGCAACACCAGCTTTGCCATAACCAGATGAAAGTGCGAATATTGTATTATTATTATTCATTTTATTTATTACTTATATTTTTTAATGCCAATGGGACTAGTTTTTCAACACCGAAATCTGGATTTTCATTCACCAATTTTTGCGCTATTTCGATAATATCAATTCTTTTGTATCCCAATGTTTCTAATGCACAGAGCAGATCACCAAGATGATTATTACCATTGTTATTATCAAAGCTGACACCACCAATTTTAATTTTTAATTCCAAAATAATTTTTTCAGCAACTTTTTTACCGACACCCGGTGCAGCACTGATTGTCTTTGCATCACCAGTTGCAATTGCAGACAATAAAACATCTGTCTTCAATGTTCCTAGAATTGCCATTGCAACCTTTGGTCCAACACCAGAAACGCTTGTTAATTGGTTAAATAATTCGTTTTGTGCGTGTGATGTGAAGCCAAACAAACGAATTGAATCTTCGCGAACAACAGTTTCTATCCAAAGTGATACAATTGATTTATGTGTTAAATATTCTGGACAAAATACCTTATAACCGACACCAGATACCATAATAATGACAAACCCATCGCCAATATGGTCAACAATTCCTTGCAATTTTCCAATCATTTGCTATCCTCTTTGTATAGATATTACTTCAATAAAACCAAAAGGTCAAATTATGTCAGGGCACAGTAAGTGGCATAATATTATGCATAAAAAAGGCGCAGCAGATGCAGCGCGCAGTGGATTGTTTACAAAACTAGCACGTGAAATTACAATGGCTGCAAAATTGGGCGATGTAAATCCTGATAATAATCCACGCCTGCGTTTGGCTATATTGAATGCCCGCAAGAATTCTATGCCAAATGATAATATTAAACGTGCAATTGATAAAGCGTCCAGCAGTAATGTAGAAAATTATGAAGCAGTAAGATATGAAGGTTATGGACCAGGTGCGGTCCCTGTTATTGTAGAAGCACTGACAGATAATCCACGTCGTACAGTGCCAGAGGTTCGCAGTATATTTTCAAAAAATGGTGGGAATATGGGCGAAGAGGGATCTGTTTCGTTTATGTTTACACACGCTGGTCAAATTTATTATCCATTAGATGCCGTAAAATCAAATGATGATATGACCATGGCAGTTATGGAGGCTGGTGGTGATGATGTAGAATCTTCTGAAGATGGATATATTATAACAACAAAACCAGATGATTTTATGGCAGTTCAAAAGGCATTGTCAGATAGTTTGGGTGAGCCGGAAAAGGCAGAATTAACATGGGTTCCAAATATGCCAATGGATATTGATGATGAAACTTATGAAAAACTTGAGAAATTAGTTGATGCACTGGAAGATAATGATGATGTTCAAAAAGTAATTACAGCAGCAGCCTAGGGATTATTATATAAAACCATGAATATAATAAAAATTTTTTTTGAAATGTCACCTTTTTTGAAAATTAAGTCACGAAAATATTTTTCTGAAATACAAGAAATGTTAGAAAATAAGCCAGAAAATGTAGATGAGAGAAATTTTCCAAAATACGGTTGGGGATTTATTGTTTATTCATCACTAGATTTTGGTGTTGTTAATAAATATAAAGAACCGTTTTACATAGCTACAAAACAAAATTTAATATTTAATGATGATATTGTTTATGTGACAACAGAATTTCATAAAAAAATATATAAAACTTTAAAAAAATATTATAACAGACGATTAGAACTAGTCGATGAGCATGTAAAATGAAACGTATTATCGGAATTGATCCAGGTTTAGTACATACCGGTTGGGCTGTTATAGAAACAGCTGGTTCACAACGAAAATATATTTCTAGTGGTGTTATATTACCAAAAAAAACAGACGATTTGGCGGTGCGTTTGTCATGTATTTTTACCGAGGTTTCAAAACTTTGTGAAATTTGGAAACCAGATGAATGTTCGATTGAAATCACATTTTCAAATAAAAATCCAAAGACAACATTAATACTGGGTCATGCGCGTGCGTCAGCAATGGTTGCAGTTTCTGTTTTAAATATTCCAATTTTTGAATATGAACCAAACAAGATTAAAAAGGCAATTGCAGCTGCGGGTCATGCTGACAAAGATCAGATTTATAAAATGGTGAAATTGTTATTGCCTGCTGCGAATCCAAAAACAGCTGATGAAAGTGATGCAATTGCAATTGCGCTGGCACATTCTAATATGGCCAAATTTAAAATATAATTCTTATTTTCGAATAGTTATTTTATTTACAGCGTTATATCCAAAATACTTATTTATGCGATTGATTATTTCGTCTGTTTGATAAGATAATTGTAATGCAAAAGCCGGGTTTGAAGATTTTACAGCGATATTAATTTTTTTATCCCGCGTTTTTGTAATTCCAACCAATTTTGCAACTGATGCAATATCATCACCCATAATTTCAGACCAACGTTTTAATAAATCAGCATCTGATGCGCGTCCCCCAAACATTTTCATCAGACCGCCAAAAGCAGACCCAATTGTTTGGGGTCGTGCGAGTCTTTTTTCTATCTTACTTACTTGGTTTGACATAAATGTACTCTTTTGGCATTAGAATAAACATTTCTCCTTGGGCATGCTGACCGTGTGCGAATTTATACCCATCTTCACCCTTACCAAAGAATATATCTGCACGTATCCAACCACGGATTGCGCTGCCAGTATCTTGTGCAATCATCAATCTTCGGAATTTACGTCCATCAGATAAATTTGTATTTATATAAATTGGTAACCCAAGTGTATATATCGAATCATCCATCGCAACACTTCGAATTTTGGAAAGTGGTGTACCCAGTTTTCCGATAACATTATGAGAATCAGAAGCTATGAAATAAACATATCGTGGATTATTATAAATAACTTCTTTGGCCAATTCTGGATTTTTCTTTAGGTATGTCCAAACTGCATCAGAAGAATAACCACCATCTGGGCGTATTTTTTTTGCCTGTAATTGTTCACCAATGGACTTAAACGGCATATCATTTACACCTGCAAAATTAATTTTAATCAATTTGCCATCTTCCAAGCGCAGCATTCCACTTCCTTGGATTTGAAGGTTTTGAACATCTACGATATTTGCCCAATATAAAACTTTACCGATTTTTTTATTTACAATTGTTCTTTTATCAACACCTTTGTAACTCTGACCATATTCCGGTAATCCCATAATTGGTTCGTTGCATGCAGTTGTCTGGGTTTTACAAGCTGGTATCATTGGCGAATAATAACCAGTATATGTTCCTTTTGTTTTATAATCATTGTCATAAATCTGATATGGTTGGAAATGTGATTCAAACCAATTGCGAACAGTTTCAACATCAGCAGATGCAGATGGTAAGAATTTGCATTTTTCTTCTAATAATTCCCGATCTGGAACAACCTTGCCATTGTATTGTATTTTAGCTTTACAGGTATTACGAAAAGCTTGTAAAGCATAACGAACATCATCATCATGCCAGCCTGGCAATTCAGAATAAGAAGCCTTTTTAAGATTAGATGGTATATTTGAACTATCACCAACATGATTTGGTCCACCCAGATCGCAAGAAGTCAATATAAACAAAGAAAAAATACTTGCCATTAAAAATGGTAAACGTCCTTGATAATTATTTTGTTTTTTCGTCGATTTTTTAAGCATTTTTTACTCAACCTCTTGTAAAATTGTGTTTATAGTGTTATATTATCATAAACTGATGTGCAAAAAAAGGAGCAATAATAATGCCAAAGTTTAACATCATATCCCAATTTTTAAAGGATATATCATTCGAAAGCCCTAATGTTCCGGAATTGTTTTTTAAACAAGACAATGGTCAGGCAAAATTAGAAATCAATATTGATATACAAATCAAAGGCGCAGAAAACAATTTGTTTATGGTTGATTTGATTACCAAGGTTCATTCTAAACTGGAAGCAGATGATAAATCTATTTTCTTGATCGAATCAAATTATTCGAGTCTGGTTCAAATGGAAGAAGAAAAAGACGAAGAAGCAAAGAAACGCACTTTGTTAATAGATGTTCCAACTTTGTTGTTCCCAACAGTTCGCGGTTTAGTGACAAGATTGACATCTGAATCTGGATTCCCAACATTTACAATGCAACCTGTTGATTTTGCAGAGTTATATGAACAAAAACAGAAAAAAGACTAACATAAAAACCGCCAATTTAGCGGTTTTTATTTATAATTATATACTTTTATATTTATTCAAAAAATGCACCTTTTATGATAATATGTATCAGAATATTAAGGTGAAATAAGTGGCAAAGGATAAATATATTTCAATGAAGAATTCTGTGAGTGGTTTCTCATTCGCAAATCTGGGTTTATTTACAGGTTTTGGAAATAGTATTTCCAGTACAATTTATTCACTTGTTTTATTAGAGATATTCAGAAATTCTGCAACTGTTGGTATTTATGTTTCTATTTATTCCGCTTTTTGTATGATAATTGCGTTATTTGCAAATGAGTTATTTAGATATTTTTCCAAGGCAAAAATTTTCTATTTTTCAATGCTGATGTTAATGGTTTGTTATTTTATGATGGGGTTTTCCATAAAATCTGGGACTTTTATTGCACTTGATTATACGTCTGGTATTGCCGTTGTTTTTGTATCTGTATTAATACCTTTGTTTATGTCAGATTTTTCCAAGACAACTGGTATGGCGAAATTAAATGCCAGGTATCATTTATGGTTAAATGTTGGCGCATTGTTTGCACCAATGATTGCAATGGCAATTGCGGGCAGTTTTGGGAATAGGTCTGTGTTTTTCGCGTCTGCAGCAATTTATGGACTGGGTTGGATTGTTTTTAAATTATTTAAAATAGTTCAAGAAGATAAAAAGATAAAGAAAGTAAGTCCAAGAAGAACACTTAGATCTATATGGAATAATATAATATCATTTTTTAATCATCCTGGAATGATGCGTTTGTATATGGTTGATTTTGGATATTATGCATTACAATCAATGCGATTTTTATATGTCCCAATTATTGTGATAGAGCAAGGATTCAGCAAAGAAACATTGGGTTTGATATTAACTTTGGGTATAATACCATATGTTGTTTTGGCGCAACCAATGGGACGTTTTGCCCGTAAGTATGGAAATAATATATGGATGGCGATTGGATTCTTATCGTTTGCGGTATTTTCAGTTTTAGCTATATTTGCACATGGTTGGCCATTATTGCTTATATTTGTACTTTGGCAGATTTCTGGGGCTTTTATGGAACCTATTCATGATTTATTATTTTTTGATAATACAAAAAATTCTGAAAAAACAAAATTTTATGGTGTATTTAAGACAGCTGGAAATTTACAAAGTTTCATAGTGCCACTGGTTGGTGCAGGGTTTATAACGTTTTTTGGTGGAACTTTTGCTGTTTGGATAATAACGGCTATAATTTCTGTATTATCAACATGGGTATTGTTGTCCAAAAAATAAATAAAATGTCGGATTTTGTTCCGACATTTGTATTGATTAAGATGTTTTTTATTTGTATCATTCCGATATTAAGAAAAGGGGAAATCCATGGCAAAAAAAGAAGCCGCAAAAACGGTTGAATCATCAACAAGAAATCCAGCATTAGAATCAGCACTCGCACAGATTCAAAAACAATTTGGTAAAGAAGCCATTATGAAAATGGGTGATGGCAGTCAACAAAATATAGAAGCTATTTCAACAGGTTCTTTGGGGTTGGATATTGCACTGGGAATTGGTGGTTATCCACGTGGTCGAATTGTTGAAATTTATGGACCTGAAAGTTCTGGTAAAACAACCTTGGCGCTGCATGCAGTGGCCGAGGCACAAAAGAAAGGTGGCACATGCGCATATATTGACGCAGAAAATGCATTAGATCCACATTATGCAAAAAATCTGGGTGTTGATGTTTCTAATCTTATTATTTCCCAACCAGATTCTGGTGAACAGGCATTGGAAATTGCAGATACTTTGATTAAGTCTGGCGCAGTTGATGTAGTTGTTGTGGATTCTGTTGCAGCATTAGTACCCAAGGCAGAACTGGAAGGTAATATGGGTGACGTGTATATGGGTACAACTGCACGCCTGATGTCACAATCGCTTAAGAAATTATCTGGCAGTGTTTCACGCAGTAATACTTTGTTAATATTCATTAATCAAATTCGTATGAAGATAGGTGTTATGTTTGGCAGTCCAGAAACAACAAGTGGTGGTAATGCATTAAAGTTTTATGCCTCTGTCCGTCTTGATATTCGTCGTATAGGGCAGATTAAGGATAAAGAAAATATTATTGGAAATGAAACCCGGGTCAAAGTTGTTAAGAATAAAGTTGCACCACCTTTCCGCACCGTAGAATTCAAAATTATGTATGGTCAAGGTATTTCAAGGGTCAGCGAAATTCTGGATATGGGTGTTAAGTATAATATTGTTGAAAAAGCTGGCAGCTTTTATTCATACAATAATGAACGTATTGGTCAGGGCGAGGCAAATGCTCGCGCTTGGTTAATTGATCACGCGGCTGTTCAAACAGAATTGTTGGAAAAAATTATGGCAAAATCTTCAGGTATTGTTGAAGAAATGACAACCGGTCCAGCTGGTGATGAAGAAGATGATATTGTATCAATAGAAGAATAAACTTTTATTATATAGGATTTTAATATGAAATTTGCAAAAATGTTGGCCTTGGCAGAGATTACAATAAAGGGACATATATTGAATTGGCCTTGGCGCGACAGAAAAAAACGTCGTCAGGTTCGTTGTAATTTAATTTCAACACTTATACCAAATTATTTAAAACGTTATTTACATGCCGCTGCTGCAGTGCAAGAAACACTAGCGGTAAAAAATGACGAAAATGAAAAGGTTTATTCAATTTGGCAACAGGGTGAAGAAGCTGCATTACCTATTATAAAAGCTTGTTTTAAAAGTATGCGAAAACACTTGAATCAAGAATTGGTTGTAATAAACGATAAAACTTTATCTGAATATATTAATCTTCCAGAAATAATAATTGAAAAATATAAACGTGGATATATCAGCAGGGCACATTTTGCCGATATATGTCGTGTTGAACTTTTGTACAATCATGGTGGTGTTTGGCTGGATGCAACTAATTTTGTGACATCACCAATACCACAAAATATCTTGGATCAAGATTTCTTTGTTTATATGACAGGCTCTGCGGGCAGTCCGTACAGCTTTATTCAAAATTGTTTTATTCGCAGCCGCAAGGGTTCTTATTTATTGGGTGCATGGCGTGCAATGATTCATGAATATTGGAAGAATGAAAATCGCATATTTGATTATTTTATGCATCAATTAATGTTTAAAACATTGGTTGAAAATGATCCGCGTGCAAAAAAATATTTTGCCGAAATGCTTCATATTGATCAAGATCCAACGCATACACTGTGGTGGAAATATCGTGATATACCATTTAATCAAAAAGTTTTTGATAGAGTAACATCCGATGCATTTTTTCAAAAGACCGAATTCAAAAGTGAAAGTGCAAAAAACCCAATACCAGGCAGTTTTGCAGACGAGATGATTAATAAGATGTAAAAAGGTTTTTTATGCCAAAAATTTCAGTTGTATTACCAGTATTCAAAGCAGAAGAATTTCTGCGTCGCGCATTAAAAAGTTTACAGGCACAAACTTTATCTGACTGGGAGGTTATATGTGTAAACGATTGTACACCCGATAATTCTCAAGATATTGTTGATGAATATATGAAATGTGATAAACGTATCCATTCATTTAAACTCGAAAAAAATTCAGGTCCAGGTGTTGGAAGAAATATTGCAATAGAAAAAGCAACAGGTGAATACGTATTATTTATGGATTCAGATGATTTTTTGCATCCACAGACAATGGAAATAGCCTATGGTCTGGCGAAACGTGACAATTCAGACATTGTTTCTTATACATATGACAGAAGCTATAGACCGCAATTAATGGTGCGACAACTTTTAAAATTGCCTTATAAAAACGTAATACCAATTGGTATCAAAAAGAAATATAATTTAGAAAAAGTAAAGAGTTTGACAACGAATAATATTGTTGAGCATGTAACAGAAAATTCACACACAAATATAAAGTGGTCGATTAAGCATTGTCAGGCATGGAAAGTTCTTATTCGTCGTGAATTTTTAAAAGGAATAAAATTTCCTTCAATTTATATCTATGAAGATTTTCCATGGTGGATAAGTGTTGTTTTAAAGCGACCGCTTACAACAATTACAAAACTGCCATTATATTTTTATTATCCAAATTTTGGATCCATAGTTTTATCTTATAAACAGTTGGTAAAGTTCCAAGATCTATGTACTGCTATAAACATAAGTTTTGATATGTTGGTTGATGCGAATAATAAAGAAAAAACAATAATAATGCGTGAGTTTATTTGGAGATTTGTAATACATGCATTCCATTTTCTGGGCAGGGTTGGTAAAGAAAATGCAGACATAGTTCGTGAAAAATTTACAGAAATGTATAATAAGGGAATGTTGGATAATCCTACAACAATTCGCCAAAAGTATTATAAAAATAAAATATTAAAATTTATTAACATATAAAAACTGGCATTTTGCCAGTTTTTATATACCTGTTTTCTTAAATCTTTTCGGTATTTTTGTGACAAGTTTTAATCCAAATTGTGCAGGTTTATTCCATGCATATATAGGTCTTACCAAGGTTTGTAAAGTTCTTGCTAGTTTTATAAATGATTCTGATCGATTCTTTTTTCTGGTTATAATATATATTGTTTCTGCGCGACGATATAAATGCTTTTTCCAATCGGGATTACGATCACCAACCTTGGTTCTAATCATTTCATAATCAACACTACCAAAGTGCAAAAGGTATAAGTTTTTATCTGTATGAAAATTGTGTTTTTTTACACAATGAAATCCGCTGCCCCATTTTGCAGGTTTGGCCAACACAACAGGTTTTGTATAACGTGTGGATAGTAATGCAAATGAACGTTGTTCCAAAAATGGTTTATCTATATCCAATACATATTCAGAATTTAAATCCTGACCAACATCCATCCCCAAACCAGACACACTGGTATTTATTTTTTGTTCAGATAAATACCCTGCCAGTGATTTTTTCACATCTGGGTCCACAATCAAAAATTCATCAACGTCGCAACCAATAACAATATCATATCCATTCGCAAACAGCCCCTTTGCCAGATTAGACATTAAAGAAATTCTATATTTATCGCCTTGTGCGCGGGATAAACCTTCATTATGAGGAAGCTTTGTAATATTTGCCTGACCAGCACCACTTGGTATTTTTTGATCGATACCATCAAGATATATGTAAAGATTTTCTTGACCTAGTTCACGTCCATAATAAGCAATCCAACGATTTAAAAAGAATTCGTCATTGCGTGCCATTGTTATTGCTGCGATACGTTTATTCATTTTATATCCCTTCGATAAAAATTTTTCTTAATACATATTTGATACGACGGTAAATAATTTTAAAGATATTATTTGTTAATATTTTATCTATATCTTTGTCACAATATACACGTTTAGCATCAGAAATTATAATATTTTTTAATTTTGAATCTATATTATTCATAATATAAAAAACTTGATTGCCCAAAGAACCCATATGTCTTGTAAACGCGGTCTTTTTCATAAATGGCATACCATTAATAAACAACTTTTTTATATTATTGTATACGGCGTGTCCTTTTACAGAGTATAAATAAGAGAAAGACCATTTATTTTTCTTTAATAGTCTCGTAAATCCTTGTTCGTAAAGGTAAGTAATCAAACCCTTATCTTTTTGTTTTTCAACGCTTGTTATAAAAGAATCAAATTCTTCTGATAAAAATACTTTTTGTGACATACCCAAAAACCAAGATTGCAAATGCGGTTTTTTGTTGTGCGAATTAAATACAATTCCATTCGCATCAGTACCATTTGATTCAAGGTTTTCAAGAACTGGCTTAATGGGATGTAACGGGGCATACATAGAATCATTCACCAGATACATCCAATCATAATCAGATAAATTTAAATTATTACAGGCCCAAATGTATGCGCGTTTATAGCTGCCAAAGTCATATTCGCCATGTGCGGATGCACCAGTGTATAATGTATAAGGCTTCAGCTTTTCCATTTCAGATTCAGGTGTATTGTTATCCATATAAACAACAATATCACCTAATTCTGATAAGGCTCTAACATAGACAATCAAAGAATCATCAATTACCGGGGCGTCAGACACGCGTTGAATATAATTCTTTGTGTCAAATGCAGCGAATAAAAATAATCTTTTACGCGTCATTATTTCTGCGGTTCTTTTTGCGAATATTACTGTCCAATTCTTTTTTACGCAGACGAATTGTATCAGGTGCAACCTCTACCAGTTCATCATCTTGTATGTATGATAATGCTTCTTCCAAGGATATTTTGCGTGGTGGTGCCAAGAATAATTTTTCGTCAGCACTGGATGTACGCATATTAGTAAGCTCTTTACCCTTGATAGGATTTACTTCTAAATCTGTTTCTTTGGTGTGTTCACCAATAATCATACCGCTGTAAACCTGGGTTTGTGGTCCAATAAACAATGTTCCACGTGGTTCCAAATTATGCAGTGCATATGTTGCAGCTGCACCATTTTCCATAGATACCAAAACACCTGGGCGATAACTTTCGATTGGTCCGCGATAATCGCTGTATTCTGCAAACACACGGTTCATCAGACCTGTTCCACGGGTATCAGTTCTAAATTCTGATAAATAACCAATCAATCCACGTGAAGGGGCTGCAAATACGATACGGCTTTTACCGATACCTGACGGTTTCATTTCTGTAATGATTCCTTTGCGCTTGGTCATCTTTTCAATAACAACACCACTAAATTCATCATCAACGTCAATTACAACATCTTCTATTGGTTCCAGCATGGTACTATCTTCACCTTTTTGCATAACAACGCGTGGACGTGATACGGATAATTCAAATCCTTCGCGACGCATTGTTTCAATTAAAATACCCAGTTGTAATTCACCACGACCTGAAACCTCAAATGCTTCGTTATTTTCGCTTTGTGTGACTTTCAATGCGATGTTTGTTTCAGCTTCGCGGAATAATCTTTCACCAATCATTCTTGATGTCAATTTTTTACCACCACTACGTCCAGCTAATGGTGAAGTGTTAACAAAGAATGTCATGGTCAGGGTTGGTGGATCAATTGGAATCGCAGGAATTGGATCTGTTACAGATAAATCGCAAAGTGTGTCTGCCACTGTTGCCTTGGAAAATCCTGCGATAACAACAATGTCACCAGCACTGGCAGATTCCAGAGATATTTTTTCAACGCCACGATGTTCAATAATTTTTGTAATTTTTGCCTGCTCAATAACTTCACCATTCATGTGAATTGCTTTGACGGATTGTCCAACTTTTACACTGCCAGATTCGATTTTACCGGTTAAGATTCTTCCAACATATGGATCGGCTTCCAATGTTGTTGCCAACATTTTAAAGGGTGCGTTTAATTGACATCTGGTTCCACCACAGTCTGGTGCTGGGACATGGTCAATGATTAATTGGAACAGTGGTGTTAAATCTTTGTGTTCATCGTTCATATTTCTAACCGCCCAACCATCACGTCCAACCGCATATAAGTAAGGAAAATCCAATTGGCTGTCATTTGCACCCAATTTATCAAATAAATCAAAAGTTTCAGATAAAACTTCATCAGGACGGGCATCAGACCGATCAATTTTATTAATACACACAATTGGTCTTAATCCCAGTTTCAATGCTTTGGATAATACAAATTTTGTTTGTGGTAACGGACCTTCGGCAGAATCAACCAATAACACAACACCATCAACCATAGACAAGATACGTTCAACCTCACCACCAAAGTCCGCATGCCCTGGGGTATCAACGATGTTAATTTTATATTCGTGCCATTGAATAGAAGTAGGTTTTGCAGAAATTGTAATACCGCGTTCGCGTTCCAAATCACCGCTATCCATCATGCGTTCCATGATACGTTCGTTTTCACGGAAAGTTCCGGCTTGTTTTAACATATTATCAACCAGAGTAGTTTTACCATGATCAACGTGCGCAATGATTGCGATATTACGAATTTTCATTAATTTACCTTTTATTTACCTGACTCGTTCGATGTTTTTAAACAGAATGCTGAGTTGTTATTTTTACAGTAATTGTCAGGATATACTATAAATTTCTAATTTTCAACAACCATCAAGAATTTTTTTATATAAAAAGGCGAAACATATGTTTCGCCTTTTTGTTTATTTTCTTCCACCAATGGTTTTTCGCCCACCCATTAATGGTTGTAGTGCTTTTGGGATATTTACAGATCCATCTGCATTTTGATGATTTTCAATTACTGGTACAATTGCACGTGGCAGGGCAATACCAGTATTGTTCAGGGTTGCACAGAATTTAACATCATTAGTTCCATTTTCGCGGAAACGGGTATTTGTGCGACGTGCTTGGAATTCACCGATACTGCTGCAACTGCCTAGCTCGCGATATGCATCCTCTGATGGGAACCAAGCCTCTACATCATGCATTTTAACCTTGTTAAAACCCATATCACCTGTTGAACTTGCAATTACGCGATATGGTAATTCTAAATCTTCCATGATTTCAAATAAGTTATTTAAAAGAAGTTCGTGCATTTCATCACTTTGCTCTGGTTTGCAATAAATGTATTGTTCAACCTTATGAAACTGATGGAATCTGACCAAACCACGTGTGTCACGACCAGCGGCGCCGGCTTCTTTGCGAAAGCAGGGGCTGTATCCAGCATATTTAATTGGTAATTCGGATTCTGGCAATATTTCATCGCAGTGTAGCGAGTTCAAAACAATCTCGGCTGTGCCAGCCAGGCATCTATCTGTATCAGTCAACATAAACACATCATTGTTCATAACTGATAAATCGCTGCCCATAAAGTGCCCAGCATCAAATATTGTTTGCGGTTTTGTTATTGCAGGGCATTGTACAAATATAAATCCCTTGGAAATCAATTTTTGAATTACGAATGTTTGGATTGCCAAATCTAATTCAGCCGCTTCACCCATTAATGCGTATGTACGGGTACCGCAAATTTGTGCAATCTTTTCTGGTGCCCACCAATTGTTCATATCTAATAAATCCCATTGAGGACGCAATTCAAAATTAAACTTTTTCGGTTTTCCGACGCGGCGTATTTCAATATTAGATTCTTCATCTTTGCCAACTGGTGCATCCGAACTTGGGATTTGTGGCACACGATGTAGCAAGTCATTTAATTCAGCTTCTTTTGTGGCAAGTTCATCTATGTCAGCTGCAATCTCGTCCCCAATAGTCTTGGATTTTGCAATCAATGATGTTTTGTCTGCAGCTGTTGGAATTTCCTTGGTAATTTTATTTTTTTCGGCAGTTTTTGTTTGTGTTAATGTCTTAAGTTCACGTACACGTGTATCCAGGACGATAATTTCGTCTGTATAATCTTTGAACCCTTTTACTTTGCAGGCGTTTTTTACGATATCCACATTTTCGCGAATGAATTTAATATCCAGCATGATCTTGCCTTTTGTATATAAATTGATTTGACTTGTTTATTATAGATTTAAGCGATATTAATCGCAAACGAAAATTATTCCCCCACAGGGGATGATGAAGATAAAAAAACAATAACTTTAAATTTCATAGCAAATTGATTTTAATTTATATATTTGAAAAAGCAATAAAAAACTCGGTATCCCGAGAATTTATTATTATGCAGCTGCAACTTTTGCCTCAACCTCTGCTAATTCATCTTTGAATAATGTAGGTTGTGCTTCGACACGTTCAAAACTTTTTACAAATAAATAATCGCTTAATCTATTCAGATATTGAATAACAGGGGACAAATTCATACCATATCTTTCAATTTCTGGCAGTTGACGTTCAGATTCCATTAATTCAACAACACGTCTTTCTGCACGTCTGCAAATTGTACGTGCCAATGATACATATCCACGTGGATTTACAAAGAAAGGGGGAATAGAATTATTATGTGTTAAAATATAGTTTTCCAGTTGCCATATTTGTTGTGATATACGATGATCATCAATAGCCTTGTAATAGAAATACCCCATCAATTCAGACAAAAATGTTTGTATACCATCAAATTTATCGCCTGAAAGACCCAGTGCACATGATACTTCATCAATTGCGCCCATTATTTCGATAACAGGGTGTGTCTTGCTGGCAATCCGATTTGGATTCAGCTGAGTCATTCCTGTATCGCCTGATTTAGTAGTAACCTGAGCCATATCAAAACCCCATTTTTTGTATTTATATTATATCACTTCACATCCACCACCGCCACACGCAACTGATGCACCAAAGTTAACAAAGTTTTTTTCTTCTTCAATTCTTTCAAGATGTAATTCACGTACATTTTCAGAAAATGCCTTGTAAATTTCTTCGTTCGTATCTTCAAATGGTGCCTGCAAATAGTTTGCATCAGAGTAAGGCAATAATGAAATACCAGTATATTTATTACGATTTGCCCACATCCATTCGCGAACTTCGTCCCATTCATGATTTTTAACATTACAAGTGCAAGAAACGTTATTGTAATTTTCGCCTTTTACATGACCTGGAACAACCCAATTTTCAAATATATATTTTACGCGTTCCAAAAATTCAATAGCGGTTTCGTTACGACGTGTTACTGCGCCATCCGGTGCCTTGATAACCAAAGATATAACTGCATTTTTTGTAGGGTTAAGTTCTTCGTCTTCAATTAAATCAGGGAAGTTCTGAATCATATAGCTGTATAATGGTTCCATCTTGTTTACACGCAGTCTGCGGATATAATGCTTTGCATGCCAAGGGTGTATTCCACTGGATGTCCCCAATACCAAAGATCCGGTTCCATCAGGTTTAACAGTTGTTAAACGATCAGCTGTTTTAATGCCAATTGCTTTTGCAATTTTATTATTCGCTTTCTTTACAGATTCAGCAGCTTGTTTAAAATCTAATTTTGTTAAATCTGTATGTGATGCTATACCAGTCAAGGATACACCAATCAAAGACATATCTTCAGCTGTCTTTTTCCATTTTGGATCAATATAGTGGAAATCTGTGTATGCAGCCTGCAATGTGCCCAAGACTGATGCATAATATGCACGTTCATCAAAATCTTCTTGGGATTCTACACTTCCTAAATTTACTGATGTTAAATTACAAAAACCATTTGATGGCATAGAAATTTCACAGCAAGGGTTTACCAACCAATCATTTGCGTTTGACCAAACAACACCTGGTTCACCGCAACCGGATTTTTCACATTGAGTAAAGATTCTATCAAACTCTTCACGGGTTGTGTTATCACGATCAAATTGAACAGAATTATTAGATAATGCACGTTGTGGATTTTCTTTCCACCATTCACCTTCTTTGGCATGCAACATTAATTCGTCATCTTTATCAAAAAGACATATCATGGAGCTGCGACGAACCCCCCCTGCTAGTACAGCCTCTGAAATGAAACAACAAATGTCATAGCAGTTTAAAGATGTAAGTCTTTCTTCATAGTTCTTGATTTTATTATCAAGCATATTTTTTAAGTTGCTTAAAGTTTTGCTTAACGGTTCTGGTCCTGGCGCAGCGCACATACTGGTTTTAATCAGAGCCCCTTTTGGACGAATAGTTGATAAATCAAATTCTATATCATCACCAGTTTCAAAATAAGCCTTCATTAATTCACGTGTACAATCTGCCCAACCTTCAATAGAGTCTTCAGGTGTAAATACTGTTTTATTACCAGAACGTTTTGCTAATTTTGGAATTTTTTTAATAAAATTATCACGAACAGAAAATCCAACACCACAACCACATAATAATAAATAGAATAAATCAGAAAAAGCAGCTGTTTTATCAATTCCGATAACAGAGCAATTATACATACGGGCGTTATTTTTTAGTATACCGTCACCACCGAATTGCATAGAACGCATAGATGGTAGAATTTTCTTATCAATTACAAGTTCATAGGCTTTTTCAATTTCATTTGCAATATTTGGGAATCTTGATAGATGCATATTTTTGTTGCGTAGAACGGTTTCTTCCCATGTTTCACGACGCTTTTTATCCGGCATGTATTTAGAATACTTCATATAGTAAGTAAGATCAGATAAAAGTTTCAGTGATTCGTTCATTTCTGGTGCCCTCTAGTACCTTGTAATTCCTATTATTTTGCGCCCCCTCTATGATCACACAAATCAACAGGTAGTATTGTTTTTATCAGTTTCCACACAATATATAGTATTTTTGATATTTTTAGGAATTTTTTTTTAATCATTTTTGATAATTTCCACTTGACTTAAAAATGTTCCCTTTTTCTGGGCGATTCATACCTATACGAATCATGATATATTCGCACAAAAAATAGGTTTGTATAAACAATTATGTCACTTTATTAATATTTGTTAATTTTTATTGGGAACATATATATAGATTCAATGATTAGAATCGAATCTTAGACTTGATTTATATAAAAACTTAACTAGATAAAAATAGCTTTTAACGAATAATTGTATATGTTATGCTCGTTATTAATGTCCGATAAAAAATGGAGATAGTTTTATGTACGATATTATAATTTTAGGTTCTGGACCAGCAGGTCTTACGGCTGCATTGTATACAGCGCGCGGTGGTAAAAAAACACTTGTGTTGGGGGGTGATAAACTGGGTGGACAAACAGCAGGAATTGCAGTTTTGGAAAATTATCCTGGTTGGGCCGGTAATGGTTTGGAATTGGCTGAATTTATGAAGAATCAGGCAACAAGTTTTGGTGCCGAGATTATTTTTGTATCTGCAAAATCAGTCAAAGGTGATGGTGAAAAAGGTTTTACTGTTTTAACGGATGATGGGAAAGAGTATAAATCCAAAGTAGTTATTGTTTCTACTGGTGCCAGTCCAAGAAAACTGGCCATAGATGGTGCACGTGAATTATTTGGTAAAGGTGTTTCATATTGTGCAACTTGTGATGGATTTTTCTATAGTAATAAGAATGTTCTTATAATTGGTGGCGGAAATTCTGCACTTAATGATGCTTTGTATTTATCGGATTTGGCAAAAACAGTTAAAATTATTTATCGTGGTTCTGCTTTTACACGTGCAGAAAAGGTTATGACAGACCGTGTTAACGAAAGAGATAATATTGAATGTTTGTTTAATACAGAATTAAAAAGTATATCTGCAAAATCAGATAGTCAGGAATTAATAGCAGTGACATTAGATAATAAAGAAATTATTTGTGATGGTGTTTTTGTTGCAATCGGACACGAGGCAAATACAGATTATCTTAGTGAAGATATTAAACGTGATGATATGGGTCGTTTAGCACCTGATGCATTACCAACAGGTATGTTTGTTGCGGGTGACGTACAATCTGAAATAAAAATGCAGATTGCAACAGCAGTTGGTACCGGATGTGATGCTGCAATAAACGCAATTAATTATATTAATACAAGACTATAAAAATAAAAGGCTTTTTAAAAGCCTTTTATTTTTTGTAATAGATTTCCAGAGTTTTATAGGCTTCATTAATCTTTGCAAATTCTGTGGATGTATTTTTCTTTTGTTTAGATGTATCTGGATGGTATTTTTTTGCCAGCATACGATATTTTGTTCCAATGTCACGCCATGTAATAGTTATAGGTAGATCTAAAACTTTTAATGCAGAAATAATTTTAGAAGGCAGTGATTTTTTACTCGTAACATTATCAAATTTAGAACGTCCAGTTAGAAAATCATTTATAAAGTTTGCATAATCAGCGCTGTCTTTATTAGCTTTTTCTTTATCTTTTAATGGTGCACCAAAAGTTTGTTTTTCCCAATCAGCCTCAATCTCTTCTGGTGTCATATTAGAATAGAAATTCCAATTCTTATTATAGTCAGATGCATGATCTTGGCAGAAAAACCAATAGTCTTTTAAATCACGCGATTTTGGCGCACGACATGTTCCTGCTTTGTCACATCCTGTATGATCACACTTTTTAATCATTTCTTATTTCCCAGTGGGTGGTGTTGTTCAACTGTATTACGCAATGCATCAGGCAAAACGTGTGTATAAATTTGTGTTGTTGAAATATCTTCATGTCCCAACATTGTTTGAATTGCACGCAAGTTTGCGCCACCAGCCAACAAATGTGATGCAAAAGAATGTCTCAATACGTGTGGACTGACATGACGTGGATCTATTCCAGCAAGGATTGCACATTTTTTTAATATCTTAAAAAAACCATCCCTGGTTATGTGTCCAGTTTTACTGGTTGAAGGGAATACGTATTTTATTCCAGTTTTGTTTTTTGGCTGATCAGATATCTCTATCCATTTTTGCAAAGCTTCTCTTGCAGAGTCATGCATTGGAACAATTCGTTCTTTGGCACCTTTTCCATGTATAAGAAGTTTATCGCCCAAAATAGCAGTCATTGGTAATTCACAAAGTTCTGATACACGCAACCCAGATGCATAAAGCAATTCTATCATTGCACGTAAACGAATGGAATTTTTTGTATCATCTGCCGAAGAAATCAAAAGTTCTATATCTTCCATTGATAAAAATTTTGGCAATGTCTTTTGTCTCTTTGGTAATTCCAGTGCAGCAGCAGGATTTTTTTTAATAATTTTTTCTAACATC
Organism: Alphaproteobacteria bacterium; assembly: GCA_016927735.1. Classification (GTDB taxonomy): domain Bacteria; phylum Pseudomonadota; class Alphaproteobacteria; order Rs-D84; family Rs-D84; genus JAFGMC01. Next base: position 73,051 of record JAFGMC010000010.1, on the reverse strand, counting down.
AAGAATTTATAAAATCCACGCAATGAACTGGCTTTTCGGGCAATAGATGAAGGTTTGTCAGGTAATTCTGATAGGTATCTTTGCAAATTATCAGCATTCACAGATTCAAGATTTCCAAGTTTTTCAGCCGCATGTTCTAGGTCGCTACCATAACTTTCCAAAGTTTTTTTGCTGCGTCCTTTTTCAGCTGATAAAGCTTCTAAAAAAATCTCTATATAATTCATGAAAATAATACAATTTCAGTTGTGTTTTGTGTGTGTGGAAATGATATAATCATCAACACAATTAAAATAATTAAAATTGTCCAAAATACAATTTTGTTTCGTGAATTATTTTTCTTTTTTAATGGCATTTTTCTTTTCCTTTATACTTAGATAGCATCAAAACTGGCTATAAATACGCCAGCCAGTGCAATAATTATAACTGGTGGCGCAATAACAGCTAAGAGTGTTGGTAATGCACCAGTAGCACCCAAAGCATTAAACATATTTGTTATGAAATATAAAGCAAAACAAGCAATAATTCCTGTTCCAAATTTTATACCAAAACTGTAATTACGTCGCTGACGCGTTTGTGAAAAAGCAACGCCCAATGCCGCCATAGAAATCATTGTAAGCGGCAGAAATAAAAGTATCCAGAGCTGAACCAGGTGTCCACGAACTGATGCGCCTATCTTTTCCATTTTCTTTATAAATTCAGGGAGATTCCAGAAAGAAATTTGATCGGGCTGTAAATATCTGTCCAGAACAGTTTTTGGGTTTAAAAGTGTATTCACATGCCATGGTGAATTTGTTTTAATACCATTAATATCCCATATTTTTGCATCTTGTGTTTCCAACCCATTGTAAGAAAGTTTTATTTCACCAGCTTCTATACTTTCTTGTAATTTAGAATCAATACTCTGTTTAAAAACAATTGCATCTTGGAAAATTAGGGTATTATTTTTTACACGTACATCTTTGGCGCGCAGGGTAATAGTACCATTTTCAGATGATTCGCGCAGCCATATGGCATCATCAATAAGTTTAAGATTTTCAGCTGTTATATTCTTTGCAGACAAATTTACAGAATATGGATTTATAATTGTTGTTGCAATAATACCTATTAATGCCGCGCTTATTAGAAAAGGTTTTGCTGATTGATAAGGCGAAAGTCCAGCACTGGCAACGATAATATTCTCGGTCGATTTTGTTAATTTATAAGACGCAAATAATGTCCCCATAAAAACAGCCAGTGGCAAAAATAATGGGACATATTCTAATAAACGCACCCAGGCCTCTATAATAGCAGCAGAAGGTGTCGGGTTTGATGGTAATCTTTCAACAAATGTTATCGCAAAAATAATACCACACACTATTAACATAACAGTTCCAACACCGGCAAAAAATCGGCCCATTAAAAATCTGGTCAAAATCTTTGGTTTAAACATAATTTTTATTTATTGTTTTTAATACACAGCAGTATAGCCTGTACAATTAACAATTGCAAAATTAAAATGAATACTGTTTATATAAAATAAGGTGTATGAAATGGAAAAAAAGCCGATATCTCGAGGTGGATTCGAATCCTTGATAAAAGAGTTAAAACAACTTAAAGAAGTTGAAAGACCAGAAATATTGGGTGTTGTTCAATGGGCGCGGTCCCTTGGTGATTTGTCAGAAAATGCTGATTACAGTGCTGCCAAGGAAAAACAGCGTATGATTGATAAACGTATACGTTTTATAGAAGAAGTAATTGGAAATGCACAAGTAATAGATGTTGATAATTTATCTGGTAAAAATGTTGTATTTGGTGCACATGTTGTTGCAGAGGATCAAGATGGTAATAAAATGCAATGCCGTATTTTATCTGATATTGAATCTGATGGAAAACAAATTATTGCTTGTACTTCGCCAGTGGGGCGTGCATTGATTGGTAAATGTGTTGGTGACACATGTATTGTACGTTTGCCCAGTGGTGAAAAAGAATATGAAATTTTGGAAATAAAATTCAAAAAAGATTAAAAATGTCAATTCGTGAATTACCAGATTTTTTAATAGATCAAATCGCAGCAGGCGAGGTTGTAGAACGTCCAGCCAGTGTGGTCAAGGAATTGATTGAAAATGCGCTGGATGCTGGAAGTTCACAGATAATTATAGATGTGACAGATGGTGGTCGCACAATGATAAGTGTTATTGATAATGGCTCTGGAATGTCACGTGATGATTTATTAAAAAGTATAAAAAGACATGCAACATCAAAATTGCCAGATGATAACTTGTTAAATATAAGCTTTATGGGGTTTCGTGGTGAGGCATTACCTTCAATTGCATCTGTTTCAGATATGACAATTGATACATATAACGGTATTGATAGTCATGGGTGGTTTTTAGATTGCAATATTATGTCAATAAAACCATCATCTTGGGAATCAGGAACAAGAATTCGTGTTCTAAACTTATTTGGTAAAACACCTGCAAGATTAAAGTTTTTACGTACAGACAGATCGGAAATGATATCTGTGGTGGATGTTGTAAAACGTCTGGCAATGGCGCGTCCGGATGTTGGTTTTACGTTAAATAATCGTTGGCGTTTTCCACGTGGGCAAACACTTTCTGAACGTATTATTTCGATTATGGGGGAAGAGGCCAGGGATAGAATGTTAACAATTGATAATGTATCTAATTCATCCGGGGTATTATCATTACGTGGTTTTATTTCAGAACCTACATTTCGTCGTGCATCATCAGTTGATCAATATTTATTTGTAAATAATAGACCAGTAAAAGATAAGGTTTTGGTTGGCGCATTGCGCGCAGCATATATGGATGTTATGCATGCCCGTGAATTCCCGCTATGTGCATTATATCTTGACCTGGATCCAAAATCAGTTGATGTAAATGTATCACCAGCAAAAACCGAAGTACACTTTTTGGAACCCGCCCGGGTCCGTGGTTTTATAATTAGAACATTACGTGATAATATTTCAAAAACAATGGTAGATTTTGGGAACCATGAAATTGAAAGGTTTCAACACTCAGAACCGGAACAGAGTTCTTTTTTGATGTCATTCAAAGATAATTTTTTATCTGTTCATAATGACAGACCTACTTTTTTTGGTGTATATGACAAATCAGAAAATATAGAAAACAAGAATGATAATATGCCATATACCAGACCACTTGGACGTGTTATTGGTCAATATTCTAATAAATATATAATTGCGGAAAGTGAACAAGGGTTTGTAATTGTCGATCAACATGCTGCACATGAAAGAATTATATATGAAAAATTAAGAACACATTCAATCAAAGTTCAACCACTGTTGACACCAATTGTTGTGAATATGAAACCAGAAGAAGTTTCAGCGATTTTGGAAATCAAAGATGATATTAAAAGTTGTGGATTAACATTGGATCAATTTGGTGATGATGCAATTGCAATATTTGAAAAACCAGCTGATTGGGATTTGAACTGGAAGAAATTATTACATGATATCTCGGATGAAGTATCCGAAAATGGACATTCTTCGCAATTGCATGAAAAATTACATTTGAAATTGGCAAATTATGCATGTCATCATTCTGTACGTGCAGGGCAAAGATTGGATTGGGTACAGATGGATAAGTTATTGCGCGATATAGAAAATACAGAGCGCGCTGGTCAATGTAATCACGGTCGTCCTGTTTATAAAATAATAAAAATATCGGAAATAGATACTTGGTTTGAACGTATTTAGTTAAAAAACATTAAAACAAGGTTTTTATTTAACAGATTCTTTTACTAATTGTTTTAATGTATTCATATCTTCCAAAAATTTTGTGTAAACACTAGCTTTTTGTTGTATTACTTTTTTATCTAAATAGTATTTTTCTATATTTAATCTGCCAATTAAGCTGTCCAGATATGCATCTTGTTTGTTTAAAGATTTTAATTTATTTTGCAATTCAAGATTCATTGTAAATTTACTACTTATAAGGTTTTCCCAATTTTCTTTTTCTTTATCTGTCATTGAATACATAGGATATTTATAAAAAGAATTGTTGATATCACGGATTCCTTTTTCAATATTCTTTTTATCAACAGTGTTTGTTTTTATTTTACAATTTATATCAATTAATTCCTTCTCTTGTGCCTCTATACAAGATCTTGAAGAATCATAAATTTTTGCAATCCTTTTTACAGGCTTTTTGAATTTGTTAATAATACGTATTTGATATACATTATAAGTGACACTGCCAAAAAGTATCGTTGATAATATAATTACTGTAAATTTCTTTTTCATTAAAACAGCCTTTGGTCTAGAACTATACTATACAGTATAAATATTTGTCAATAATTTTATATAAAAAATTAAATATACTAGAATTTATGGATGTATAATCTCAATTTTGTAAGAAAAACTAACTATTTTGCTTTACACTTTATCGTTTTTTTATTAATCTGAGCCCCATAATCAAAAGGAGATTTCTATGAACACACAGACAATAGATGCAGTTAATACAGCAACAAATGCAGTACCTAAAAACGATACTATGGGACTGATTGTTTATTGCTTGGTAATATTCGCTGTAATTTATTTCTTTATGATACGTCCAAATAAAAAGCGTATGGGTGAATATCAGAAAATGCTCGATTCTTTGAAGGTTGGAAATCGTGTTATGGCTGCTGGTATTTATGGAATTATCAAGAAAATCAAAGAAAATACAATTGATTTAGAAGTTGCCAAAGGTGTTGTAATAGAAGTTAATAAAAACGCTGTTGCAATTGTAGAATAAGAATAATAAGGATAAAGGCAAAAAACATGTTTAAAAAACTGGCAATAATTTTTGTTGCAGTGTTTGGTGTATTGTTGGCTGTACCAACTATAATCCCTGGTTCAACTAAATTCTTTCCTTCTTGGATTCAACCAATTTCATTAGGTTTGGATTTAAAAGGTGGTGCACAATTGTTATTAGAGGTTGATACAGACACTATGTTCAAGGAAAAGTCTGTGCAATTATATGACAGTGCAAGATCTGCAATGATTAATCGTGATAAGGGTGTAATTCGTTTTTCTAATATGCGAAGAATAGGAGATAAAATTTCCATGATAATTCGCGATAAAGAAGAAGTTTCACGTGCCAAAGGACGTTTAAAAAGCGAACTGGGAAGAGAAGTTGATGTTGAATCAAACGGTAATATTATAACTGTTTCTTATTCTGATAAACAAAGATCAGATATGATTACAGATGCTTTATCCCGCAGTATAGAAATTGTTCGTCGTCGTATTGATGCGCTGGGAACAAAAGAACCTTCGATTCAAACCCAAGGTGGTAAGTATGTCCTTGTACAATTACCAGGTGTTGATAATCCAGAACGTATCAAGGAATTAATCGGTCAAACTGCAAAATTATCATTTCATTTGGTTAATGAAAATGTGTCGCCAGAACAATTGGCTAGTGGTCGTGCACCAGCTGGTACAGAATTTTTACCTTTGATTGAATCACCACAATTAATTCCTGTTTATTCACGTATAGAGGTGTCAGGTGAAAATCTGAAAGATTCACAAGCTGATTTTGATCAAAATAATATGCCAGTTGTTACAACTGTTTTTGATGCAACAGGTGCGCGTAAGTTTGCAAAATTAACGACTGAACATGTAAATGAAAGATTTGCGATTGTATTGGATGATAATGTTTTATCTGCACCAACAATTCGTGAACCAATCCCAGGTGGTCGTGGTCAAATATCTGGTGGATTTACATTGCAAAAGGCAAAAGATTTGGCTGTTTTGTTAAGATCAGGTGCATTACCAGCACCACTTTCTGTTATTGAAGAACGTACCGTTGGTGCGGGTTTAGGTGCTGATACAATTGCGGCTGGTAAAATTGGTGCCGCCGCTGGATTTTTATTCATAGTAATGTTTATGTTTATTTTATATCGCAGTTTTGGCCTGATTGCCGATGTTGTGTTAATGGTTAATTTAGCTATGATTATAGGTGTGTCTGCATTGTTTGGCGCAACGCTGACATTACCTGGTATTGCAGGTATCGTTCTGACATTGGGTATGGCGGTGGACGCAAATATTTTGCCGTTTGAACGTATTCGTGATGAAGTCAGGGCAGGCAGTTCAACACTGCGTGCAATTGATGCTGGATTTCATCGTTCTACCAAGGCGGTTATGGATGGAAATTTGACAACTTTGATTTGTTCTTTAATATTGTTCCAGTTTGGTGCAGGACCAATTCGTGGATTTGCGGTCACTTTGTCAATTGGTATTGTGACAACGTTGTTTACATGTATGCTTTTGTCCAGAGTAATTATTGATTGGTGGATGAATGGCAAGAATAAAAAAATCGGATTTATAAAATAATTATGGCGTAAAGGCCAAAGGAGCTGTTTATGAAACTACATTTTATGAAATATAGAAAACTGTCTTATTGGGTATCAGGTTTGTTTGTTGTTTTGTCTATTTTATCATTATTTACACGCGGCTTAAATTATGGTATTGATTTTGCAGGTGGTATTGCGATGGAAATTACACCAAAATCTGCAGATTATACAATTGATAAAATGCGTAGTGATTTGGTAAATTTTAAACCTGAATTACAATCAATTGATGATAATAAATCAATTTTGGTTCGTGTTGGATTACCAAAGGGTGCAACTGATGAACAACAAAACCAACGTGTGCGTGAAATAAAAAATATTCTGGGGGATAGGGTTGATTATTCACATGTACAAATTGTTGGACCAAAAATTGGCGGAGAATTGGTTCGTGGTGGAATTTGGGCAATTTTAGTATCGTTTATATTAATGTCTATTTATATTTGGATTCAATACAGGGGTGGATATGCAGTTGGGTCTTTTGTATCACTGATTCTGGACTTTGTTTTAATGTTCGGATTCTTTTCTATTATGGGGTTGGAATTCAACCAGACATCAATTGCGGTGATTTTAATGGGAATAGGGTATTCTATTAATGACAAGGTTGTTAACTATGACAGAATTGAAGAAAATATAAATAAATATCATAAAATGCCAATGACAGATTTAGTGGATTTATCTGTTAACGAAATGTTGCGCAGAACGGTTATGACATCCGTATCAACACTGCTTGCGATGGTTGGTTTATATGCATTTGGAGGTTCTATTTTGCGCGATTTCTCGGTTGCAATGATATTTGCGATTATTATGGGAACATTGACAAGTATTTATATTTCTAATGTTATTTTATACCACTTTAATTTGCGTAAAATGGATTCTAAATAAATAAGAATAAAGGGTGAAACTATGAAAATAAAAAGATTGTTTTTATCTGTGCTTTTACCCTGTATTTTGTTTGCTGGACCGCTGAGTGCAGCAGATTTATTTGATAAAGATGAACCTGTCCAGGCTGGCATAAATGTATTTGATGTATCGGCTGTATTTGCTGATATATATCAGAAACTCGATACAGTCAGTTGGGGTGGAAAAAACATAAATTTTGCAATTGAAAGTTTGGAAAAGATCAGTCCAAACGCACATATTGCCGCAACAGATGATCGTGTTGTCCTGGTGTGGAAAGATTCAATTATTGCGAACTATCCACGCCCATCTGCGGGTAATTGGGATGGTTTTGGTCAGATTACAACAGCTCTTGTTTTAAAGTTTCGTGCTCTGATTCCAGAACTGGAAAAAGCAAGTGAAAGCGAAATGTATCAAACCGTTGTAGATGCATTGATTCGTGGTCTGGACGAAAATGGTAGATATATTTACTCAAAGCAGGCCGAAGTATTGGAAGATGGTAGAATATTGACCAGTGTTGGTTTAGAAGGTATTCGTGATACACGTGGAAATTTCCGTGTACAGGGCGTATATAAAGATTCCAGTGCTGATGTTGCAGGTGTTAAATCAGGTGATTTAATAAAAACAATAAATAGTATTAATATATCTGATATGAATGATGCAGATATTAATTCAATGTTTTCCGGATTTAACTCTGGTACTTTGAAATTAAAATTATTAACACCGTCAGGTGAAAAATCTGTTGTGTTGCGTCGTGCAACGATTGTTCTTGCGGATGCAGATGTAATTCACAGAACTGGTATCGGCGAAACCCCCAGTATATTGGAAATAGTTGTTCATCGTGTAACAGATGGATCTGTTTCTATTATAAACGAAGCACTTGCAAAATATAACGATGTTTCAGGTATTGTTTTGGATTTGCGCAGTGCAACCGGTGATGATGAAAGCGCTGCTGCGAAATTATCAGGATTATTTCTAGGTCAGGTACCAGTAATGCGTATTATTGAAACATCCAAGTCCGAAGTAGAAGTTGTTCCAGGGGGCAAAGCTGTCACAGATGCACCAGTTGTTGTTTTGGTTTCAAATACAACCAGTGGTACAGCAGAGGCAGTTGCATCAGCTTTTTATGAAAACGGTCGTGGTATTTTAATTGGAACACCAACATCTGGTAATGCACGCATTGCGACAAAAATAGATTTAAATAATGGTGGTGCATTAGAGTTATTAAATAAATCAATTAAAACAGGTCAGGGTAATGATATAGATGGTCGTGGAATATTCCCATTGGTATGTTTGTCTAATATAAGAAGTGATAGTCAACAAGGCGCATTCTTTCTGAATGTTATAAATGGCGATTTTCGGGCCAAGGATTTTAATAAAAATATGGATGTGTCCATAGACGAAATCAGAAAGGGTTGTCCGGTAATTACCAGTGGTGAAGATGAGGATTATTTATCCCAGGCAGTTTCTGTAAAAATCCTGACAGATCAAAAGATTTATAATAAACTGATGAACGAATTATAAAGCAGGTTAAAATGTTCCTTGAAAAAAATAATATTGTTAAATGGAATTTAATATTAATTGCTTTTGCAATCACTGTGATTTTATGTCTGGTTGGTGTATTATGGTTTGATAAACCATTATTTTTGTTTTTTCGTAATTTTAATTGGTCTGTTTGGAATAATTTTGACACTATTTTTGCCACAAAAGTTTGGTTAATTGTATCGGCAGGTTTTTCGGTAGCATTTTTTATTAAAAACACACTGAAAACAAAAAGTAAAAATAAAAAACACACAAAAAAGCTTAATCTAAAAAACATAATTAATAATTTTATAGAAAAATCAAAAACTAATTCTGGTTTTTTAATATTTTGCTCTGTCTTTTTTGCAAGTTTGATTTCTGGATTTTTAAAGTTTGGTTTCGGTCGTCAGCGTCCGATATTTTATGAGGCCCTCGGGCAATCGGGTTTTTATCCAATGACAAATGAATGGGCATTTAATTCTATGCCATCTGGTCACACCACTGCCAGCTTTGCCGGTCTGGTTATGATTGGATTATTGTTTCCAAAATACAAATGGGCAACATGGACGCTGGCAATAATTATTGGTTTGTCACGAATATCATTTGGTGCACATTTCCCATCAGATGTAATCCTGGGCGCATTTATTGGTATGATTTCAGCTGATATCATAAAAAGTGTTTTTTATAATAAGAAATAGCAATAATAATTGGACGATACTTTTATTACACTTAATTTTGTGATACAATGCCCTTATGTCTAATAAAGCAAATTTTTTACCAGAAAGATTTTCCAATGCGCTTAAAAGCCTGGGGATGCGTGTTGTCGGAATTATAATATTGTTTTTTGGTATCTTTTTATCCATAGCATTATTATTTCATAATCCTTATTTAGATGGTTTTGCAGTCAGTAGTGATTTTGGCACACAGGGTGTAATAGATTATGTGGTTGGTTTTATCAGATACAGTATTGGTTTTATTCCAGCGTTATTTTTATTTCTGTGTTTAGTTCGCAGTGGTATATCTTTTATTATGAATTGGGATGATGAACGTGCCCCAGAATACAACCTGTTGCGCGGATTTGTTGCGATTTGTTTAGGTGCTGCAGGATTGGGGACAGTTTCACCTGCAAATTCTTTTGGTGGTCTTATTGGAAGTGTGGTGTCGCATGATTTATCTTCCTTATTTGGAAGCTGGGTGTTTGTTTTTGGTATAGCTTTCTTTATTATGTTTTTGTTAATAGCGGGCAAAATGTTAAATATAAAACTGAATGATTTACGTTCGGTTTTGCATGCCTTATATAAATCTGTTATTTGGTTGTTGTCTGTGTTTCATCTTGTAAAACCACAAGAATCAGAAGAGATAGAAGAATACGAAGAATATGAAGAAGATACAGATGAAGAAGAAGTTGTTGCAAGACCAAAACGTAAAAATGTAATTGCAAAAAAACGCGTTGTACGCAGTAAATCAAGCGCTGGCGAAAATGAATATGAATTACCAGATCCGTTATTTTTAGAAAAATCTAATTTTGGAAAAAATATTGTAACCCCGGAATTAAAAAGAAATGGTATCGCGCTGGAGGCACATTTTGAAGAATTTGGTGTTTATGGTCATGTTGTTGGTATCAGACCGGGCCCAATTGTTACGCTTTATGAATTTGAGCCGGACAGCGGTGTACGTATTTCCAAAGTGACTGAAACTGTAAAAGATATGACGCGTGCCATGGCGACAGAAAATATACGTATAGCGCATATTCCACGTACCAACTATATTGGTGTTGAAATGGTTAATATGGACAGACAACCTGTTCGTTTCCAGTCTTTGATAACTAATCCAACATTTATAAATTCAAAATACAAAATACCATTGGCATTGGGGGTTGATATTGGTGGAAACCCAATGTATTTTGATTTGGCGAAAATGCCCCATCTTTTGATTGCTGGTCGTACTGGTTCTGGTAAATCTGTATTTGTTCAATCTATTATAATGTCTGTTCTATATAATTTTACACCTGATAAATGTAAATTACTTATCGTGGATCCCAAAGGGGTTGATTTTACATTGTGGGATAGTATTCCACATTTAATAACACCTGTTTTGACAGACCCAAATGATTCTGTAAATGCACTAAAATGGTCTGTTCGTGAAATGGAAGAACGTTATAAGAAATTAAAAGATGTTGGTGCTCAAAATATTGAGGGGTATAACGATACGGTTGCAAAATTACGCGCAGCTGGTAAAACAATAACAAAGCATGTTGCAGTTGGTACTGATTCTGAAACTGGTGGGTTGGAGTTTGAAGAACAAGAAGTTGATTTATCAGATATGCCATACATGGTTATTATTATTGATGAGGTTGCAGATCTGATGTCTGTTGCACGAAAAGAGGTTGAGGCCTGTGTACAACGTCTGGCACAAAAGGCGCGTGCAGCTGGAATTCACCTGGTTGCAGCAACACAACGACCAGACACAACAGTTATAACTGGTGTTATCAAGGCAAACTTCCCTACACGTATTTCCTTCCAAGCTCGCAGCTCTATTGACAGTGGAACAACACTCGGTGAAAAAGGTGCGGAACAATTATTGGCGTTTGGTGATATGTTATTCAGTGAGGCTGGACGTGTTCCTGTCAGAATTCACGGATCGTTAATAGAAAATACCGAAATTAATAAAGTCGCAGATTTCTTGCGCGGCCAGGGCGAACCTGAATTTATAGAAGGTGTTGTGGATAATGATGATGCAACCAGTATGGCTGGGTCTGGTATGTCTGCAATTCCTGGAATGCCGATATCCAAAGATGAAAAAGATGCAGATCTTTATACTCAAGCAAAAGAATATGTTATCAGGGATAAAAAACCAACTATTTCATATATTCAAAGAAGATTGGGGGTTGGATATAACAAGGCGGCTGGATTCATGGAAAGAATGGAAGCCGAAGGTATAGTCAGTCAACCAGATGCAAATAATAAAAGACGTATATTATAAAATGATTTCAATAATATTTAGTATTTTAAAAAAATTGGTTGTAAATATGTTATTTGCTCTTGTCCCTTATAATAAATTTTGGACTAAGATTAAAAAACAATTTAAGAAGAATAAAAAACCGAAAATAAAAAAATCAAAACTTGAACCAAAGCATTACTAATAATCACTTTTTTGGCGGTATGGTTTATGGTATAATGTAATCAACAAGGAGTTTTATAATGAAGAAACAGATGTCTTTATTTATTTGGGCGGTCGCAGTATTTGGTATGTCCAATGTTTGGGCAGCAACAAATACAGGATTCAGTGGTGCATCCAGTGCAGATTTAACTGGTGAACCGGGTGTTCGTACACTTACCAATGTTAATTATGAAAAATATGAAACACGCAGTACTTCGAAGACTTATGCTGTAAAAGATAATAATGATATTTATTATATACAGCCTTCTAAACGAAGCAATTTGTACAAAGAATATGAAGGAAGAACATCAACTTCGGCTGACAGAACATCACGTACTGATTCATCACGTACAGCTGCACAGCGTAAATACTATTTATCACATCCTTTCTTTCAACCATTAAAAGGGAAGTTTGGATCTGTCACAGATATGGGGTACACAACCAGTTCATATGATTTCGTAATTAATCAAACATCTGGACCAGCATTAAGTGATTTAGAAGCAAAATGGAAAATGACACAGTTCGCTGTTAAAGAAGATGTCAGTTACGGTATCACAGATAACGTTGCTGTTTTGGGTATGATGCGTTTTGATTCTTCTAAATATGCAATGGATTGGGAAACAGCCGCTGACGATGAGATGACGGATTCTAGTATGAATTTGTATGGTCTTGGTTTGCAATGGCGTTTAGTTGATAATTCAAAATGGATTTCAACAGTTTCTGGTTATTACCAAAAACAAAAAGACATGGCCAGCTTTTATGCAGTTGATTTAAAAGCAGGTTATAAAACATCTTCTTCTACAATCTATGGTTTGGCCCGTGGTTGGTTGGTAGATTTTGATGGAAATTCATATGGTAATGGAATTTCAAGTGATGATGCAGCTTTGTTTATTGCCTATAAAACTGGCGACAGCAAAGCAACATATTTCGAAGGTGGTGTTGGTGTGTTCAGCGTATTGGAAGCTGATTGGACATTAAACTTGGAAGCTGTGATGGGTAATTATGATTGGCATAATCAAGGAACTTTAAAGGCAGCAATTGGATGGCAACCATATGATTCTTTCGCTTTGAATTTTTATGTAAAAACAGCAATTTATGATAATGCAGACGGTAAAGATCTTGGATTTTGGTGGTATGAACCGGCAGCAGGAGTAACAGAACTTACAAATATAGGAACCGCAAGAATTGATAACAATTCAGAAACATCGGTTGGTTTGCAAGCAATATTGCATTTCTAAAGATTTAAGGCTTCTTTTATAAAGGGGCCTTGAAAAATTATTATGTTAATATTTTATCAAAGCCTGGGGGTTGTACAGTGTCCGTTTTTACGGTGAGATTAAAAGATGAAAAATAAAATAAGTTTAATTTTTTCTGCAATGACTTTGTGTTTTATGCCATTTTTAACGGCACATGCAGATGTTGAATATGATACTGCAGATCCAATGTTTATAGAAAAAACTGGGGATTTTCTTTCCAAATCTGGATTGTATTTTAACGACAGTATTATGCGCTTGTCACAAACTTTCTCTTATGGTGTGACTGATAAATTATCATTATCTGCTGATATGAAATATCAACAAGATCTTAATGGTACAGAAGATGGATTTTCAAATATCGGATTGGGTACGGTTTACCGTTTATCAAATGAAGATAATGTTATATCAGACGCTTTGTTTGGTGTAAATTTTGGTGGTAATAAAAAAATTCGTTCACCAGAATTTGCTGATACAATATATTATGCTGGTATGCGTATTGGGCGCAGATGGTCTGCTGTCACACTTGCAGGAACTTTGAAAACAAGTTGGATTTTTGATGAGGTCAGTGGAATGGCATATATTGATCTTATTCCAGAAATGTATCTCAGGGTCAGTCAAAATTGGATGACAGGTATTGGATTTGATATTAAAAAATCGACAAACCCAAGTTTTGATCAAGAATGGGCGAATTTTAAACTTGTTCGTAAATACGGTCGTACACAATATGTTGGTCATCTTGATTATGAATTTTCAAGCAGCGAATATCAATTCGGTGTAAAAGTTAATGTTTTGTTTTAATTAATTTTGATTAAAAAAACCAATGCGAGTTTGCATTGGTTTTTTATTTTTTTTCGGTACGCAGTTTATTCCAATAATCTACACGTTTTTTTATTTCGCGTTCGAATCCTATTTCGCGTGGGGTATAAAAGTTCTGTCTCGGCAGGTTTTCTGGAAAACAGTTTTGACCAGAAAATCCAGAATTTGTTTCTGGTTCGTAAAAATATCCAGAACCATAACCCAAATTTTTCATCATTTTTGTTGGAGCGTTCAGAATATTTTTTGGTGGTATCAGGCTACCTGTGGCGCGTGCTGAGGTCCAGGCGGATTTTTGTGCGTTATAATTTCCAATACTTTTTGGTGCAGTTCCCAAATAAATTACCAGTTGGGTTAACGCCAAATCACCTTCTGGGCTGCCCATTCTTTCATAAATTTGCCAAGCCGATAATGCAATTTGCATTGCGTTTGGATCTGCCAATCCGATATCTTCCATTGCAAAACGGGTCAAGCGTCTGAATAAATACATTGGGTCTTGACCAGATGTCATCATCCGTGCAGTCCAATATAATGCTGCATCAGTATCACTGGCACGTAACGATTTATGAACAGCCGAAATCAGATTATAATGCTCATCACCAGATTTATCAGAAAGTGGTGCACGTTTCTGAATTGCATTATTCAGTTCATCTGTTGAGAGTTCATTATCAAAATTTGCAGACACCAAATATTCAACAGTGTTTAATAAAAACCGCGCATCCCCATCCGCCATTTGTGCAAGATGAATTTTTGATTCTGGTGTCAGGGGTATTTTTTTTGAACCCAAAAATTTTTCAGCGCGTTCCAGCAAAACCAATAAATCTTCTGTTGATAATGGTTGCAACACACCAATATGACAACGTGATAACAACGCATTATTCAGATTAAAACTTGGATTTTCAGTTGTTGCACCAATAAATACAACCGTACCATCTTCCAGATAGGGCAGCAGGGTATCTTGTTGTGTTTTGTTAAATCTATGAATTTCATCAATAAAAAGTAAAGTTTGTCGACCAATTTCACAGTTCATTTTTGCGGTTTCCATTGCTTTTTTTATATCCGCAATCCCACTGAATACAGCAGACATAGGGACAAATTCCATATCAACCGAATTTGCCAATGCGCGTGCAATTGTTGTTTTACCACACCCCGGTGGCCCCCAAAGCAGCAGGTTTGATAAATGCTTATTTTCAACCATACGGCGAATCAATCCATTTTCGCTAAGCAATGTGGATTGTCCCAAAATATCATCAATTGTTAATGGGCGCATCAAATCAGCCAGAGGTCGGTTAGAAGAATTCATAGTTTTACGCATTTTACTTTCATTTTACTTTCATTTTATTTGTGATACAATGATTTTAGTATAAAAAAACATAAAACAAAAGAAAAATGAATCCTATGAATACTAAACAAATAAAAAATAACGATTTTACTTTGGCGGTTGCAAATTTGGCGGCTGCGGCAATGTCCGCGAACCCGGGGCTTTCTATGGCAGATGCGGTAAAGCAGGCAACAGATAATTTGCGTGGTGCATCTATAACACCGGAACAAATAAAAGATTCGATTCGCCCAGATTCTATTCAATGTTTGGAAGATGGTACATGGCATACAATGTTACGCAGATATATAAAACGTAAATTTAATATGACACCACAAAAATATCGTGAAAAATGGGGATTGCCAGAAAGCTATCCATTTGTCGCGCCCAGTTATTCACGTGTACGTTCAAAAATTGCCAAGAAAACAGGTTTGGGTAAAAAATAAAAATTAGAGATATATACTATGAAAGTATTCGTAAACTATGATGATTCCAGATGGAAGTCTTATAATATTAATTTTCAAAAAATTGCAGATATTATTGGCGGAAACAATAATTCCGAAGTGTCTATAATATTAACAAATGATAAAAAAATTAAAAACTTGAATCACGAATATCGTGGTATTAATAAACCTACTAATGTTTTATCTTTTGAAACCGGTGATTCGGAATTATTGGGTGATATTTTTATATCAATTGAAACTGTAAAACGTGAAGCAAAAGAACAAAATAAATCATTTAAATATCATGCTATACATATGGTTGTGCATGGTATTTTACATTTAAAAGGATTTGATCACTTGAATGATACAGATGCAAAAAAAATGGAAAAAATGGAAATAAAAGTATTAAATAAATTAAAAATAGAAAATCCATATACAGAAAATAAAAAAGAAAGTTGGTTTAAAAATATGATTAATAAAATTGATAATAATAAATTTATACGTTCAGCAGTTCTTTTTTTATGTGGCGTTTTATCGGCAATTGGTTTTGCACCATTTAATTTATGGTTTTTAAATATTGTTGGAATAGGGGTTGCATATTATTTGATGGTTCATAATTTAAATAGAAATAAATCTAATAAATTTTGGACATCTTTTTTTCGTATTTTACCATTCAGTGCAGCATATGCAGTTGGTATGTTTTGGTGGGTTGTCAATTCAATTTATGTGGTTCCAGAATTAATGGCACAATTTGCAATTTGGACAATTCCAGCCTTGGTTGGTATTGCAATATTTGGTGGTTTTATATTTGCAATTCCGTTTGTTATAATTCTTTGTATGCGGCACAATCATGCACATAGAGCGTTTTTATTTGCATCAATTTGGACAGTTGTTTTATGGTTGCGCGAATGGCTTTTTACTGGTTTTCCATGGAACCCGATTTCAAATATAACTATGCCATTTCCAATGCTTTCAAATTCTATGTCTTTGTGGGGGGCATTAGGTTTAACATTTATAATAATTGGTTTAATTTCAAGTTTTGTTGATTTAATAATAAACAGAAAATCCAAAGCAAATTTTTTACAATTTGTAATATTTTTATTATTAATAACAACAGGAATTCTTTTTGGTTATAAAAATATAAAAGAATCTAAAATCAATAATTTTGAATCTGCACCAATTATAAGAATTGTTCAACCTGGAAAATCTGCTGTTGAAAAAGCAACTTATTCCCGTGCCCAGGCAATCGCAAATGCAGATGAAAATATTAATAATTTAATAAAATTAGCATATACAGATGATAAAGATATAGATATGTTTGTATTTCCAGAAACAACATATCCATATTTAATAGTTGATAATAAATTAGATTTCGCAAAGAAGTTAGGTGTTAAAACAATTATTGGTGCGACTTATTATAAATATGGAAAATTTTATAATTCTTTGTTGATTGCAAGTCCAGATGGGAAAATTGAAAAAGTTTACAGCAAATCACATTTGGTTCCATTTGGTGAATACCGTCCGCTTGGTGACATAATACCAACCCCTGGACAACTGACATCTGGAAATGGTCCAGAAATGATAAAGACAAATTTAGAAGGTAGGGAATTATCCTTTGCACCTGCAATTTGCTATGAAATTATATTTTCTGATTCTTTGATTTCAAAGGGCGATAATCCGCAGTTGATAATAAATATAACAAATGATAATTGGTTCGGTAATACCCCTGGAACTCATCAACATCTTGATATGGTTCGCAGATATGCGATTGAATCGGGAATGCCAATTGTTAGATCTAATTATTCTGGAATCAGCGCATTTATTGCATCTGATGGAACAGTTGAATCATATTTACCTATTGGTGTTGCTGGCAGTTTAGATGGTAAAATAGGTGGACATCATATGACGGTTTATCGGAAAATAGGGCGTGATAATTTTATGATTATAATTTTGATGTTTTCAATAATCTGTTCAATATATATATCCGGATTTCAGAAGAAAGATTAGATTCTGGTGTGCACGATGCATCAATTGAATTTATAATAGAAGAAATAGAAATTTTGTCTTTTTTAGAAATTTTACGTAAAACCGCAAAGAATTCATCTTCCAATGTTATGCTTGTTTGATGTCCAGATAAAGATACAGAAATCTTTTTCATATTTTACCTACTATTAAACAGTCTGTCATCGCACGCCAAGGATCATCATACTGACGCATGGTTTTAAGCGATATATTATCCAGCATAAAACAATTACCAAATGCATCAAAAGCAAACCAGAATAAATCATTACGTCCAAAAATTGTTTTACCACGCATCTGTGTTATATTTGCAATTTCACGATTAATCTGCAAAATTGATGGAATTGGGAATCCTTTTGTAATAGTAATTTCACTGGGACCAAAAATATATGCATTGCCCAATATGCAACCACCGGATACTTTATAAAAATCAATTATAAATGTTGGCAAAGTTGCGGCACGTATATTCTGTAATCCACTGCTGGCCAATTTTATTAAATTATCAGCAACCCCAGGTGCTATAACTGCACCATTAGATTTCATATAAGATAAAAATTCATTCAAATTCATTTTTTATTCCATGCCCCGATTTGTAGCCAGTTGAGCAGCCAGTTGACTTAGTCTATCTTCGGTTGCATTACCACCATCACCGCCACCAGCAGTGTGCGCAGGTACATATACTTTTTTCGCAGGATTTGGTAACCATATTATTTCTTTTCCAGCTTGCTCTATTATAAATATATCCATATTTTGACTGTGTGGGAAAGTTCTGCATAAAAACATATTATCTATTTCGAGTTTTCCACCCCAAACAAGTGGTACACGAAATCTTAAAGATAAATTTTCAGGCATTTCACGTCCCATTATCAGTCCCATAAATTCATCTTGTGATAAATTTAAAAATGCAAGTTCTTCAATAGAATCTGTAAGTGATTTCATAAAATCGCGGCGCAGTGTTTTATATTTGGTGAACCAATCTGGTGAAACAGTAACATCCCGTACATTAAATTCCATTACGGGTAAATCGTCCATAAAAAGATCTGCTAAACGCTTTTCAGCGGATGATTTTTTTAGTTGCATATTTATTGCGTCTCCGTGTCAAAAGTTATTTTATAATTATAGTTTATTAAAATAATCTGCCACTGTGTCTATGTATTCTGAATATGCGTCAAAATCTTCTTTTTCAGAATCAATTATTTCACGGTTTTTATGGTTGTCTATAAATTCACGTAAAGCATTTATAGAATCAAATTTTTCAATTTTTTCCAAAATATAAGATTCTTCTGTTATTTGACTTATTATAAATGGTTTTATATTAATAGTTATATCTTCCAGTGTTTCTATGAAAATAGAATTAAGTTTTTCAACAGCTTCTATTAATTTTTTTGCTTCAACATCAACGCCGCCAATCCATAAAATTTCATTTGCACCAATTGCAAATAGTGTAGGTTGAAAATTCCCAATTTTTGGTGATTTTTTTATTAAATAACCATTGTTTTTGAATATATCTTCAATTTCTTCTGAATATTTATCACGTTTAGATGAAGGTATAGATGTTTCAAATGCCAAAGATGCTGGTAATGGTGTATTAATAGGTATTTTATGGTTTGAACTTTGTTGAGGTGTATTATGATTATTAACAATTGGAATTGATAGTCTGGGTGGACGTGTTAAAGGTGAAATAGGTCCAATTTCAACAGGCTTATTTGATATAACGTCAGGAATCACAGTCGGTTTATTTTCTGTTTGAAGGTTTATTTTTCGAAAGCGTGGGCGTACTATTAAATAAAGTCCAAAAATCATCAAAAATACGATAATAATCATAGATGTGTAAAATACTGGACTGATTGCTGCATTTGATACCTGTAATTGTCCAAGATAACGCCAATGATCTGCAAAAAATATATTAAAACCAAATTTTGTATTAAACCAAAAGCTGGCCCCCAAGGTTGTTGCAAGCAACCATAATAATCCGAGCAAAAAACGATCAATACGTTTATTCATTTATTTTTAATTGTATCATATTTGTGATAAACTGGGAAGCAAATGATTGATAAAGACTCTATTTTTAACGAATTAAAAGATATGTTGGTATTAGAGTGCCCATCAGGTCATGATACCAACGAACTTATTAATATAGCAGATTCAGTAGTAGATAAAAATATCCAGTTTATTTCAATTTGTCCAGAATCTGTAGAAATAATGTGGACCTGGTTAGAAAAAACACCGACTAAAATAATTGCACGTTTTGATTTGGATGAAAACACAGAATTTTACAAATTATCAGAAAAAATAAAATCTGTTTTTAAAAAAGGCGCATCTGGTACACAAATTGCTGTTCCGTATTCATTACTTTCATCTTTTGTATCTGAATTAACACCAATCAGAGATGATTTGTTTTTTAATAAAATATTATCAATAAAATTAGACTTAGAAGAAATAAATCCATTGGATTGGTCAGATGTTTTTTTGCAAATAAAAAATATAAATGCAGATGCACTGGTATTAGATTTTAGAGAATGTATAAAGAATAAAAAAAATTTTGTTGGTCGTGTTTTTGGATTCTTGGAAAATCTGGAAAGTGAGTTTAATTCTGCCATACATTTTTCATTGGGGAATGATTATGAAAAAATAGAGCAGGTTTGGCGACTTGTTCAAAAAATGCGCCCAGAAATTTCCGAAAATATAAAGTTTTTCATAAAAAAATAAAAATGGTGTATGCCTTATAAATATGCATATACACCGTTTTATTTTACAGACAAAATTAAATATTTTGGATTCTTGGTATTTGCTTTGTTTTTTTGTTGATATTTTGTTTTTATTATTTCTATATCAGTAGTGTTTATTTTAAGATTTGTAGTTTTTAATTGCTGCAAAATCCAATCGTAATATTCGTGATGATCCGTACCAATAATAATTTTACCATCTGATGTTAAACGTTGTGATAAAAGATTTAAAAAATCAGAGTTTAATAGGCGACGTTTTTCATGTCTTACCTTTGGCCAAGGATCCGGATGCAAAACATAAATCTCTGAAAAAAGAATCGGTAAAAAATCAGTTGAATCTTTTTTTATAATTTTTCTGACATCATCTGGCCAGATAAGAATATTTTTAAATTCAGGTTTTATATGATTATCTGATTCGTTTGTTATTGATGATAATAGTGATGCTACACCATTAATAAAAGGTTCGGCCCCAATAATAATTTTATCAGGGTTTTGTATTGCCAGTTCACGCAAATGTTCACCACTGCCAAACCCAATCTCTAAAATAATAGGCATGGATTTTTCATTGTTTTTTGCGGTCATCGTTGGCAATAAATTATCAACCAACCATTGTTGACGAGTGGATATTTTTTTACCATGTCGGCGTCCAAAAGTTCTTATTTCTTGTTTTTCCATATATTTAGTATAAAATTGTTATTGTTAAAAAACAAGGTTATTTGAAAATGAGACAAGGAATATCTGAAGAATTAATTGAAAGAATTTTGGGTAAACCTGAATGGACAATTGCGGGGCTGGAAGAAAAGTTTCCAGTACGCAATTTACCCGAAGGTGCAATGGTGACACGTTTTGCCCCCAGTCCTACGGGATTTATGCATATTGGTGGCCTGTATCAGATGCTGATAAACTATAAAATGGCAAAGCAATCTGGTGGCGTATTTATGCTGCGTATAGAGGATACAGATACCAAACGCGAGGTTGGTGGTGCAATTGAATTAATTTTAGATACAGCTTATAAATTCGGGTTAATGCCTGATGAAAGACCTGTGTTTGACCAAAAACAAGATATGAAAATTGTTGATTTGCCCGGTTCAAAATATGGTCCATATTTGCAATCTCAGCGCAAAGATATTTATCACAGTGTTGTTGCAGAATTGTTGGCGGGCGGGGCGGCATATCCTTGCTTTTTAACACAGGCCGAGATGGAAGAAATTCGTGATAAACAAAAATCATCTGGTTTACCAACTGGTATTTATGGGGAATGGGCAAAGTATCGCGATTTTACTGAAGAACAAATTTTAGAAAAAATGAAAGATCTGGGTGATGATTTTAAACCTTCTATCAGATTATATTCAACTGGTAATCCAGATCAAAAGATTTTTTGTAAAGATGGTGCACGTGGCAGTATTGGATTTCCAGAAAATAATGAAGATGTTGTATTAATTAAATCTGGTGATGATTTGCCGACTTATCATTTTGCACATTTATGTGATGACCACTTTATGCGTACAACACATGTTGTTCGTGGCGAAGAATGGTTGTCCAGTTTACCGCTGCATTTTCAATTATTCAAAATGATGGGCTGGACACCACCTGTTTATGTTCATACATCAACTTTGGATAAAATAGATTCTGAAACTGGTAAGCAAAGAAAACTGTCTAAGCGTCATGATACCGAGGCATCAGTTTCAAATTTCCTGGAAGATGGTTGGCCAACAGATGCAGTATTGGAATATTTGTTGAATATTGTTTCCAGTGGATATGAAGAAGATAAGGCAAAAGACAAATCTGTAAATCTGTGGAATTATCCAGTAAAAATTAAAAAGATTCCAATGTCGGGCGCGCTGTTTGATATGCAAAAATTGGAATGGTGGGCAAAAGAATATATTGGAAAAATGAATATTGATGATTTGACTGCATATGTTATTGTGTGGGGAAATCGATACAATCTTGAATGGGAAAAAATAATCAAGGGCAAAGAAGATTATTTAAAGGCAATGTTATCCATCGAACGCGATAATCCAAAACGTATAAGAAAGGATTTTATTACATGGAAACAGACATTGTCAGAAATCGAATATTTCTGGGATGATTTGTATATTTTAAACAAAGAATTTGAATATAATAAAAATGTGCTGGATGCATTTGTGCGTGGCTTTGATATAAATGATAGTAAAGACACTTGGTGGAATAAAATTATTGAAATTGCAAATTTGCAAGATGTAAAAAATGGCGATGTTGCCATGAATTTACGTGCTGCAATAACTGGTCGTACCAATACGCCAGATTTGTATTCTGTAATGCAGGTAATGGGACAGGCAAGGGTGGTAAAAAGAATACAGCAAGTTATTGGTTAAAAATATGTTTGTTATTTATAAATAATGATAGAGGTAGAAAAATGGTGAAATCGAAAAAAGTTGTCAGGGAAAAATTAAAGGTTGTTAAAAAAGATACAAGGGCTTCTGGTCTACTGCGATTTTTACAATCAACAGGACTGTTTCGTTGGGAACGTCCAGCTACAAAACATGAAGAAATTATGAATATATTAACACATGGTATTGGCATTGGTTTGGCAATTGCCGGATTAACATTGTTGGTTGTTTTTGCAGCATTAAAGGGTGATCCGTGGGCAGTTGTATCATGTGCTATATTTGGATTTACAATGTTCACTTTGTATTTCGGCAGCACAATGTGTCATGCAATGATTGGTAAAAAGAGCGAGAGTTTTTTCGAGGTCTGGGACAGTGTTGCAATTTATGCTTTGATTGCTGGAACTTATACACCGTTCTTGTTGGTAAATTTACGTGGTGGTTTGGGTTGGACAGTTTTTGGAATATTGTGGGCAATTGTTATCTTTGGTGCAATTATGAAAATTCGCAGTCCAAAGCGTCAACCAAAATGGATGGTTGCACTTTATTTGCTTATGGGTTGGGCGGTCTTGTTCATAATGCCAGAAATGATTAAAAATGTTCCAGAACATGGTTTATGGTTTATATTGTCTGGTGCACTTTCATACTCTTTGGGTGTTATATTCTATATGTGGAGAAAGATGAAATATTCGCATGCGATTTGGCACTTGTTTGTAATCGGCGGCAGTGTATGCTTTTTCTTTGCAGTTCTGTTTGGCAGTATAGTTTATTTTTGATAATTTTTAATATTTAGAAACCGTCAGAAATGGCGGTTTTTTTATGTTTATTTATTAATAGGAAACAGTACATGTTTACAATAACAAGTTTTTATTTAAATATTTTTCTGGTGTTTTAACTATACGACAGCTAGAATCAAATTGTTAGTGGGAGTTCCACTAATGAGGCTTAGTAACCTCGCACATGCGTCGCAAACACCTGTTTATAAGGCAAGTGTATTTTATTGCGATGAAAAAACCTTCCGACTTTTGGTCGGGAGGGCGTCAAAATATACAAATATGGCGCGCAATTCATGTGATTGTTACTAACCTCCCGACCACCAAAATTTTGGTGGTTTTTTTAATCAAAACCGGAGGAAAAAATGAAAAGTTTTTTAGTAACATTTATTTTAATGTTGTTTTTATTAATTAATAAATCTTATGGTGCCGCTTGTATGAGCTGTGTTCCAGAAGGTGGAGGACTCGCATATGTATACGGTTGTTTAACAGCCATATGGGTTTGTGATGGTGGTGGAACATCTTATGAGACTTGTAATACTTGTCAGTCAGGTTTTACAAAAACTTTGATTTCAGGATTAGGTTGTTCTAATGTATACAATTGTATAGAAAATTGTACTGGTTGTACAAATTGTACAGATATAGGTTGGACGGCATATAATGCAGGGTATGAAAGATATACAGATAAAACCTGTGTTTGTAATACATGTAATATCACATATTCATATAGATGTTCGGCTGGGTATTACGGTACAAGTAATTCAATTGGAACCAGTGGATGTATAGTATGTCCAGCAAATGCAACTTGTCCAGGTGGTAATGCATCAACATTTTTTTGTATTTCTGGCTATTATAAGAATGGAACTGTTTGTACGATATGTCCATCTGGTGGTAGTAGTTTGCCCGGAAGTACATCTATTACTAGTTGTAATATATCATCGGGTGACGATGAATCTGGTATTTTTGAATATGACCCCAATTGTTATTATTCATTATGATTTTTAATAAAAAGCGGCATTAGCCGCTTTTTATTTGATTTTAAAGTATTTTAGATTTATAATGAACGCGTATGAAACATTTAATTGTAATCTTTACAACAACTACAACAACCCCTTTGGGGTTATAAATTCTATTGCGATTTTTCGCTCACAAAAGTATAATAATCAATATTAAATAAGTATATGTCAGACTATGTCTGTCTGGACAATCCAATATTATTGGAAGTGTATAAGGAAATAAAAAATGTCAGATAAGCAATATCCAATTGAAATAATTCGTCACAGCTTGGCGCATGTTATGGCGGCGGCAATAAATAAACTTTATCCAGATGTTAAATTTGCTGGCGGACCCGCGATTGAAAACGGATTTTATTACGACTTTGATACTGAATATAAATTTTCACCAGAAGATTTCCCAAAGATCGAAAAAGAAATGCGCGATTTGATAAAATCAAATGGCAGATTCGAACAGAAAAATGTTTCATTATCAGAAGCCAAAGAATTATTCGCAGATCAACCATATAAAATGGAATGGTTGAATGAGTATGATGCATCAGGTGATGATTTATCAATTTTCATATTTCGTGATTTTACCGATTTATGTCGTGGTCCACATGTTGAAACTTCCAAGAATTTACCACGTGACAGCTTTAAAATCCGCAGTGTTGCGGGGGCTTACTGGAAGGGCGATTCTGGGAATAAAATGCTACAACGGGTGTATGTTGACGCATTTGCAACCCAGTCAGAGCTGGAAGAATTCTTAAAAATGCAGGAAGAGGCAGCCGCAAGAGACAATAGAAAATTAGGTCGCGATATGGATTTATTCCACTTTGAACCTGAATATGCACCGGGCGCTGTGTTTTGGCATGATAAGGGGTATAAAATATATCGTCGTTTGATAGAATATATTCGTTTCCGTCAAGAACAAGCAGGTTATTTAGAAATTTCTACACCGTCAGTTATGGATAGATCGTTATGGGAAATTTCTGGTCATTGGGCAAAATATGGTGAACATAATTATTCCGGAAAAACCCAAGATGGAAAAACTTTTTGTATCAAACCTATGTCTTGTCCAGGTGGTATGTTGGTATTTGGACATGGTATAACATCATACAAAGACCTACCATTGTATTTGGCAGAATTTGGTAAGGTTAACAGATACGAAGCAGCTGGTGGATTATCCGGTTTGATGCGTGTTCGCGAATTTACCCAGGATGATGCACATATTTTCTGTACAGAAAATCAATTAGAAGAAGAAGTAGTTAAGGTTTTGCGTTTTATCAAAGATATTTATTCCAAATTTGGCTTTGATAAAATTTCGATGAAACTGGCGACCAGAAAAGAATCAGAGTTCCGTATTGGTGATGATGATGTTTGGGATAAGGCTGAAGCTGCATTACATAACGCATTAAAAAAGAATGGTATTGAATATGAAGTTGCTGTGGGGGATGCCGCATTCTATGGTCCAAAGATTGATAATTATCTGAAAGATTCTATGGGACGTGTATGGCAGTGTGGAACTGTACAACTGGATATGAATTTACCAGAACGATTTGACTTGTCATATGTTGGCGAAGATGGTGAAAAACATCGTCCAATAATGCTGCACCGTGCAATGCTGGGCAGTATTGAAAGATTTATGGGAATCTTGTTGGAGTCAACTGGTGGTAATTTACCATTGTGGTTATCCCCAGAACCAGTAGTGGTCACACCAATTTCAGAAAAATTTAAAGACTATGCAAATCAAGTTGTTGAAGATTTACGTGCAGCAGGTGTTTATACACGTGCAGATATGCGTGATGAAAAGGTTAACTATAAAATCCGTGAATTGTCATTGGCAAAAACACCAATTATTGCAGTCGTTGGTGAAAAAGAAATGGCAGACAAGACCGTGACTTTGCGTAAACTTGGTGTTGAAAAACAAGAAACTATCAGTCTGGATTCATTTGTAAAGCAAATGAAAACATCTGTTAAAATACCTAAATAAAAGAAAGGATATTATTATGAAGAAATTTTATTTAATTGTGGGACTGTTTTCTTTGGTTCTTGTGCTGGGGGCATGCTGTAGTTGTGAAACAGAGCCAATGGTGGAACAAAATCATAAATTGATAGTTCCTCCTAATTTTGGAAATCAACCAAAATAACAAATGATTATAAATTTGTATAAAACACATCATATATTTTGATGTGTTTTTTATTTTTTATATCACTTTATTATGACTTTTTTTTGTGATATAATTGGTATGATAACAACGGGGGATATATTATGAATAATGATATGGATGATAATTTGGACTTATTGGATCTGGAAGATGATACTGATTTATCAGATTTGCCAGAAACCAGTCCATTCACAAACCCAAGACCAAAAAAACCATGGTTGTTAATGGGTATTGGTTTGTTGGTAATTATCTTGGCCACTTATATAATAATTCGCAGCATTGGTTCTGATTCCAGCTCTTCTGTGGAAGTTGATTTGGATACACCTGTTGTAACAACAGTTGATTCAGAATTGAATAAATTACCAGATACATTGGTTGTGCCACCCGCACCAGTACCAGCACAAATACAACCAGCAGCACCAGCAGTTCCACCAAAACCACTGGTTGAACCGGTTCGTCCTGAACCTGGTGTTCCTTTGCGTGAAGTAAATGATCGTAAAGAAGTGACTTTTAATCCAAGTGCAGGTACCACCGCAAAACCAGCACCAGCAGCAGTTGTAAAACCAAAACCATTACCAAAAAAACCAATCGCAGCAGTTTCTGGTAGTTGGTATGTACAGTTCGGTTCATACAGTACACGCGCCTTGGCAGAGGTTGCACAAAAGAAAATTGGTGCTAAACACAGCAGTTTATTTGCAGATAAACAATTCGTTATTTTGGCAGCTGTTTTACCTAATGGGACAACAACATACAGATTGCGTATAGCATTCGCTGATTCTGCTGATGCTAATGGATTCTGCAGAAATGCAAAATCAGACGGTCTGGACTGTTATGTTGCAAGATAAAATGCCTATATCAAGGAGCAAAAAATGAGAGCAGGTTTTTGGGAAATACTTTTAATAGTTGTTTTAATTCTAATTCTGTTTGGACATGCAAAAATTCCAGATTTGATGAAGAATTTGGCCAATGGTATAAATGTATTTAAAAAAGAATTAAAAAGTGTTAACGAAGAAAAGAAAGAAAATATAAAAAAAACAGTCCC
Organism: Alphaproteobacteria bacterium; assembly: GCA_016927735.1. Lineage (GTDB taxonomy): Bacteria > Pseudomonadota > Alphaproteobacteria > Rs-D84 > Rs-D84 > JAFGMC01. The sequence goes on along the minus strand of JAFGMC010000010.1, from coordinate 45,207 downwards.
AAAGAAACAAGTTGTAAAGAAGAAACCTGTTTCTGCAAAAACTGTTAAAAAGACAAAATAAAAATCGCGCATTATGCGCGATTTTTATTTTATCAGATATTTATATTTAAAGACCTTTCTTCTCTAATTCTTCTTGTTCTTCAATTGTAACAGTTGCCAAAGGTCTGGCCAACATTCTGTTTATACCAATTTCTTCACCAGAAACGATACTGTAACCAAATGTCCCATTTTCTAATCTTTCAAGAGCTGTATCTATTTTCTTTAGCAGATTATTATTACGTTCAGACAACTTTAGATTCATGGCAATTTCTTGTTCAAAAGTAGAATTGTCAGTTTCGTCACCAACACCAGATGTTTCATGTTTTTCTGCCAATCTGACAGCGTTTAAAACAGAATCTGATTCTTGTATTAATTCTTCCTTTTGGGCGGTTAAAAGCTGATAAAAATAAGCTTTTTGTTCGACACACATATACTTTTCCGATTTTTTCGGAGAATACTTTGGGTCAAGTGTCAAAGTTTTGTAATTTTTTCCTACCATTTTAAGATCCTTTTAGTTCTTGAACCCATTCTTTGATAGTATCTGCATCCATAACACCTGTGCGTGCTTCTATCAATTCACCATTTTTGAATGCCAATACGCTTGGTATACTGCGTATACCATACTTAGATGGTGTGATACGATTCGCTTCGTCAATTTCAAACTTTAAAAAGTTAACATCTGGATTTTTTTCAGATGCAGTTTCAAACATAGGACCAAACATCTGACATGGGCCACACCAAGAAGCCCAAAAGTCAACCAAGCTGATTCCTTCTGCTACTTTGCTAGAAAAACTTGCGTCATTAATGTGTTGTAAAGCCATATTTTTCTCCTTCTTTATTGATATTTTCACCGAGTGTATTATAATCATCATAAAAAGCAAGGAATTTTAATAAAATGAATAAAATCATATACTTAGACGCAGCCGCAAGTTGCCTAAAATCAAGACATTTGGTAGAGATTGAATCGGATTTTCTACAGAACCGTTACTCTAATTCAGGAAGAGGTATTTGTGAACGAAGTGTTGCAGTTGACAAAATGATAGAAAATGCACGTAAAAAGACAGCAGATTTTATAGGAACCACTGCTGAAAATATCGTTTTTACAAGTGGAACAACGGACGGTTTAAACAGGATTGTTAGAATTCTGGAAGCTTCAAAAGCATTTTCAAAAGATTCACAAATTGTAGTATCAAATTTAGATCATCATTCTGCAAGATTACCATGGGAAGCGCAGGCATATCTTGGAAATTGTAAAATCAAAGTATGTTCATTAGATTCGAATTTTAATATAAACTTGAATGATATTGATGATATTGATGTTTTTATTATAACTGCAATGTCTAATGTTCTGGGTAATGCACAAGATGTTAAGAATCTTGTAAAAGCGGCAAAAAAAATAAATCCAAAAGTTATAACGATTGTTGATGGCGCCCAGTATGTTGCATATTTACCAATAAATGTTACAGATTGGGATGTAGATTTTTTGTGTTTTTCGGGGCATAAAATAGGTGCTGATACTGGAATTGGTGTTATGTACATAAAAGAGCCACAGCGTTGGGCGGTTGATAAGCTGGGTGGTGGAATGGTATCCACTGTTAAAGAAAAGATTGATAAATCCGGTGCAACAAGTGAATGGAATTTGGCAGATGGTATAAAAAGATTCGAAGGGGGTACACTGCCATTGACGCAGATTGTTGGATTACCAGTCGCAATTGATGAATTGACAAAGCATAAAGATAAACAGAATCTGATAAAATATTTGTATTCTGAACTATCAAAAATTGAAAGAATTAAAATAATTACAAAACCTGATTCGCATATTTTATCATTCGTTATTGATGGAATGCATTGTTTAGATTTTGGTGCATTGATTGGTGCATATGGTGTTTGTTTACGTGTTGGAACTATGTGTGCATCTTGGATTCATAATGCGTTGGGATATTCTGGGACCATTCGTATTTCTGTTGGGTCTTGGAATACAGTGGAAGATATGGAAAATGTTGTTAAAATAATTAAAAAGATATTGGAAAAATAATGAAATTTACCAAAGAAGATATTATTACAGCATTAAGTTCTGTTTATGATCCAGAAATCCCAGTTAATATATTGGATTTAGGGTTGATTTATGATATAGAAATAAAAGATAAGGTTAAAATAAAAATGACCTTTACCAGTCCAACATGTCCCATGATGGAAGAACTTTTAGAAATGGTAAAATATGCTGTTGAATCAGTTGCTGGTGTCGGAAATAGCTTAATAGAATTGGTGTGGGATCCGGCGTGGAGTATTTCCAGAATGTCAGAACAAGCAAGGTTGGAATTAGATTTAACAGAACATGGGTGGTAGAAAATGAATTATTCTGAAATAAAAAATATTTTAATATCAATTTCAGATCCAGTTGAAAAACTGGAAATGGTTATGGATTTTGGTAAAAGACTTTCAGATGTTCCACAAGGTTCAGAATGTACAGAAATTTCAGGCTGTATGTCTTTTGTTAAAATTTGCAGGATTGGTAATAAATTTTATGGGATTGCAGATTCATTAATGGTTCGTGGTATTGTTTTTATAATAATTTCAATGGTTGATGGTAAATCCCCAGAAGAAATAAAAAAGATTAATACCAGCAAAGAATTTATGGAATTAAATATAAATCTTGGTGCGGGACGTATGAATGGTATTAATTCTATTCTCGGTTTTTTAGATAATTTGTGATAAACTGAAAGCAGTTGAAATCTCTATTGGATTGATAAAATGAACGAAGACGAAAAAATGTTTAAGTGGGGTCTGGGGTTGGCAATGTTTGTTCTGATGCTGACGGCTGCATTACAAGTTTGTTATCGTACACAAAATAGGGCGCGCAACAATGTTCATAAAGAAATAGTAAAAATACAACAAGAAATAGCAATTGCAGATGCAAATTTTTCTTCATATGTTGGAAATGAATTTTTAAGAAATTTAGTCACAACTATTTATCCAAAAGTAGAAGTAATAACATTTAATAAATCAGTCACAGCTGCTGAATTACCAAACAAAGAATAAATGTTTGAAGTCGGAAAAGATGTTTTAAAAAACGGTTTTAAGGTCGTCGGTACAGAAAATATCGGACGGGGGCGTGTTCGTTTTGTTTATTCTATATTTGTAATTGCTTTTGCTATTTTTATAATCAGAACTTTATCAATTGGTATCCAAGGTACCAGTCGTACCAGGTTGGCTGGGGGTGATAATGTTTGGAATGTTTCACGTGCGGATATTATTGATCGTAATGGTGATATATTGGCCAAGAATATAATGTCTGGACATATTGTATTGCGCCCAACACATGTTAAAGATAGGGATGCGGTTGCTGCATTGATTCATAATACTTTGCCATTTGAATATACCGTATCACAGGCTTTGGATTTAATAAACTCTTCGCGTTCATTTATTTATGTCAAGAAGTTGGCGACAGAATATCAACTTAATATGATAAATAATGCAAAATTACCAGGTTTAAGTATTGAGAATATTCAAAACAGAGTTTATCCAAAACAACGTTTATTTTCACATATTGTTGGGTTTGTTGAAAGAGGTGGAAATGGTGCAGATGGTGTAGAAAGAATTTTTGATAATTATTTGCGCGAAAATAAAGACCCTTTGCGTTTATCACTAGATTCCAGAATACAATCTGTATTTTATGATCAATTATCATTAGCTATGAAAAAATATGATGCTTTATCTGCAACAGGAATGTTAATGAATTCACGTACTGGTGAAATCATAGCAATCGTATCATTACCAGATTATGACCCAGAAAACAGAAATTTAGATCCAGTTAGAAATAGAATGTTTATGCCAATGCGTGGATTATATGAAATGGGATCTATTTTTAAAATATTTAATACTGCAATGGCTTTTGAAAATGGAATAAACCACGAATTTTATATTGAAAAGCCATATAAAATTTTGGATAAATTCGGTCGCACGGCTGCAACTATTGGTGATATTAGTTCGTTTAAACCACCGCGTCCAAATTTATCTGTATCAGAGATAATGTTGCATTCTTGTAATGTTGGTAGTGCACAAATAGCATTGGAATTACCAGAAGGCGCGCAGCAAGAATTTTTCAAGCGGATACATATGGATGAACCACTGGATTTGGAGTTTGGAAAAACAGAAAGACCATTGAACCCTAGAAATTGGGGACCAGTTGAAAAGGCAACAGTTGCCTTTGGACATGGTATATCTGTGACCCCAATCCACACATTATTGGCTGTAAATGCGATGGTAAATGGTGGAATATATATATATCCAACATTACAAAAGCGTGGAATAGGCGCAATCCAAGGTGAACGTATTATATCACCAAAGATATCTGAAACATTGCGTGGAATAATGTTCAGAATCGCAGAAGAGACATCTGGTAAAAATGCAAAAATTCCAGGAATAAACATAGGTGGAAAAACAGCGACAGCTGAAAAAAGAATTAATGGAAAAATAGATAAGCGTAAAAATTTAACGGCTTTTATAGGCGCTTTCCCAATAGAAGCACCACAATATACAATATTTATTTTACTGGATGAACCAAAGGGAACAAAAGAATCTTTTGGTTTACGTACAGCTGCTTGGAATGCGGTTCCAACAACCGGTAAAATCTTGAATGATATCCTTCCATTGCTATTTAATTGATTTTTGATATAATAATCTTGATAAGAAAAAGAGATTATTGTGAGAAAGATAGTAGATAAATCCATGCTGGGGAAAGCTTGGATTGTGGCAACGCAATCCAATAATTCTGGATCCAGTATAAATATTATAGATGATAATTTAATAGAACAAATACTGTATTCGCGTGGAATAACTGGTGTTTTTGAAGTTGAAAAATTTTTAAATCCCAGTATTAAAGAATATATGCCAGATCCAGATGTTTTAATGGATATGGATAAAGCTGCAAAAATAATTGCAGATGCGGTTATAAAAAAAGAGAAAATTGCTGTTTATGGTGATTACGATGTTGATGGTATAACATCTACTGCTGTTTTTGTTAAGTATTTGCGCGAATTTGATGCTGATGTTATATGGCATTTACCAACCCGTGAAGGCGAAGGTTATGGTTTGAATATTGAAGCACTGGAAACCATAGCAAAAGAGGGTGTAAAACTTGTTATAACCGTTGATTGTGGTATTAGCGGAACAGAAGAGGTTGCATACGCAAAAAATATTGGTATGCAGATAGTTGTCACAGATCACCATTCACCTGAATCAGTGTTGCCAGATGCTGATGCAATTGTAAATCCAAAAAGGAAAGATGATACATCAGGATTATCATATTTGGCAGGTGTTGGTGTTGCATTTTTAACCTTGGTTGCCGTTAATCGTGAAATGCGTGAACGTGCCAAAACTGCGGAAGAGAAAGAAAAAATAGAGAATATAAACCTATTAAATTATTTGGATTTGGTGGCCCTGGGGACTATTTGTGACACTATGCCGCTTGTCGGTTTAAATAGAGCTTTTGTTTCAACAGGTTTGAAAGTTATGGGGTTGCGTAATAATCTGGGATTACGTGTTTTAATGGATATATCGAGTATAAAAAAAGCGTCTGTTTATGCAGTAGGTTTTGCGCTGGGGCCACGTTTAAATGCGGCTGGTCGTTTGGATTCTGCTGCACCGGCACTCGAATTATTATTGACTGATAATATTTTAATTGCCAATGATTTGGCCAATAAATTACATAAAATGAATCAAGAACGTATAGATATCCAAAATTCTATCATGATAAATGCGACAGAAATGGCAAAATTTTGTTGTAAATCTGATAATAAAGTCAGTCTTTTTGTTTGTGGTGATAATTGGCATGGTGGTGTCATGGGAATAATTGCTGGAAGATTGAAAGATAAATACAATCTGCCATCATGTGTTGCAACCAAGGTTGATGGAATTATAAATGGATCTGGTCGGTCAATACCAGGTGTTGATTTGGGAAAAATAATTCATGATGCATTGGAAAAAGGTGTGATTTCTGAAGGTGGTGGGCATGCAGCCGCCGCAGGATTTACATTACCATCCTCAAAAGAGGAAGAGTTTTGTAAATTTCTGGAGGAAGAGGTTTTAAAACAATTAAATGGTGAAGCCCCAACACAAGAGATAATGATAGATGCCCAAATAGATGCAGGTGGTGCAAATATGGAACTGGTTCAGAAACTATCATCATTAGAACCTTTTGGACAGGGTAATCCAGAACCAACAATTGTGTTACATGGTGCAACTTTGGCATATGCTACAATAATGGGCAATGGTTCACATCTGCGGGGTATGTTAAACACCAGCAGTGGAAAACAATTGCCATTTGTAGGATTTAATTTGGTAGGTACGGATGTCGGTGATTTTTTACTGGACGATGCGAATACAAACACTAAAATAACAATGCTGGGTAAGTTAAAAGAAAACGATTATCGTGGAAGGGTATCTGCACAATTTATTTTGGAAGATATGGTTGTATAAAACGATTCAAAAGGTTTGTAATATGAAAAAATTATTTTCACCATTTATTATATTTGTTTTGTTATTTGTACCAATTTGTGCATATTCAGCAGTAGATCCATCAAAGGTTATTGAGGCTGAGAAATACCTTAATTCCATTACAGGACTGTCTGGTGATTTTGTTCAAATTGCAAATGGTAAAAAAGAATCTGGTATATTTTCTATGTTTCGTCCAGGGCGGGTTAGGTTGGATTATAAAAATCTGCCGGTTCAATTAATTTCTGATGGTACCGATTTATACTTTTTTGATAAATCATTGGATCAAATAACAACTGTACCACTGACCAGTACTCCCGCTGGAATCTTGGTCAGAAAGCATATTGATCTGCGAAATTCAGACATCACAGTTTCTGATACACAAAAAGATTCAAATACTTTTTCTTTGAAAATGCATCTGCGTGATAATGCGGGGATTGGAACTATGACAGTTATATTTAATAATAATCCTGTTAAATTAAATTCTTGGACGGTTGTTGATGCAACTGGTGCCAAGACAGAGGTTGCCTTTAATAATTTAAAAACTAAAACGGATTTTGGAAAAAATTATTTCCAAATTCAACGTCATAAGACAGTATCTGTTTCTGGTGGGGATTCTTATTATGATTAAACCTTTGGATAATTAAAATGTTTGGAATAAGTTGGACGGAACTCTTGGTTATAATATTGGTCACAATACTGGTTGTTCCATCAGAAAATTGGCCTGATATTGCAAAGTTTCTTGCAAAGTGCATTAAATTTATCCGGAATTTAATTTGGAAAATTTCTGATGCCTCTGAAAATATCAAAGAACAAATAGAGCTCGAAAAACCTATAAATGATTTAATAAAAAATACAACTGATGATGTTTTGTCCAGTTTTTCATCTGTTCGTTCAAATACGAAGAAATCAAAAATTGTTAAAAATAAGGTATCACGTAAAACAAAAGGTTCATCCAAATCATGAAAATGACCATGATGCAGCATTTTGCAGAATTACGTAGACGTGTTTTATGGGCGCTGTTGTTTTTTACAATTTCATTTGGTGCAGGTTGGTTCATAGCGCCATTTTTACAAAACTTTTTGACAAAGCCATTGATGTCTGTATGGCCAAGTGGTCAAATGTTATATACAGGACTGGCAGATGGTGTTTTAATACAGTTTTCGTTGGCAACCTTGGTTGCAATTCTTGTGACGATACCTGTATTGTTGTGGCATATTTGGGCATTTATTGCGCCTGGATTACATAATAAAGAAAAGAAATTCATATTACCGATTTTATTTTTATCGCCAATTTTGTTTTTAACCGGCGCAGCATTTGCATTTTATATTTTATTCCCAGTAGTGTTTAAGTTTTTTGTAGAAATTAATCAATCTGCATCGGTACCTTCGGTATTATTACCAGCTGTAAAAGACTATTTATCATTTTCGATTGGATTATTAAAAATTTTTGGAATTGCATTTCAGATGCCATTGATATTGGTCTTATTAAACAGATTAAGTATTTTACAACGTAGTCGGGTTGTAAAATTTCGTCGTTATGCGATGGTATTTATTTTTGTTATTTCTGCAATACTGACACCGCCAGATATAGTATCACAGATATTATTGGCGCTACCGATGTTGGTATTATTTGAAATAAGTATACTTTTCATGAAAAAAGACGCTTGATTAATAAAGTACCACTAGTTTATTTGTTTTTATTTTTATGATATAATTTAATATCGTGAAAAAGCTTTTTTATCTTTTATTTTTTACTGTGGCACTGTCTTTGTCAGCTTGTGACCTGCAGCCAAAAATCGCATCAATACCAGATACGGTAGGCGAATTTATTTCAACACGATATCCTGCATTGTTAGCTGATCCTTCAACCCAACCAGAAATCTATAATTCGGCGGCTACTGATTACGGGGTTTATGCATCCCCTGAATTATATGGTAATGCGGATGTTGATGATTATATTTTATATTCAAGTGTTGATGATTACAGATTAAAACCCCAGCAGACATCTTCAAGCACATCTTATTTTCAAAAGAGAGCACCAACAATATCGGACGATTATATAAAGGTTCCAATGTATAAAACCATAGAACCAGAGAGTTCAATGGAAATAACTGTTTCTAAGGGGGATACTGTTTATTCGCTTTCGCGGGACCATTCGTTATCAGTAGATGAATTTGCAAAATTAAATAACTTATCTGCACCTTATAAACTATCCATAGGACAAAAACTTACAGTTTTAGAAAAATCAGATATAAAAATTGCGCCAATATCGATTCCGGCAGTAAATAAAACTGAACAAGTAAAAATAACAAAAGTTGAACTGACAGAGATAAAAGTTGGACCAGGGGATACATTGTATTCAATTTCGCGTAAGTACTCATTACCTGTGAATGATTTAGCGGTTATGAATAAATTATCTGCGCCATTTATATTGTCTGTTGGACAAAAGTTAAAAGTTCCGAAATTAAAAGAAACTATTATTGCTTCAGATTCAAAATCAAGATCATCATTTCTTGTACCAAAAACAATTTCATCATCACCTGTTTCTTCGCCAGTCGCAAAAACGAAAATATCATCAGATCCGACAAAGGCTTTGCCAGCAATTGCATCACGTTCTTCATCAAAATTCAGTTGGCCAGTTAAAGGTACAATCTTATCCAGCTTTGGTGCAAAATCGAATGGTTTGTTTAATGATGGGGTTAATATCGGGGCAAAAATAGGTACCAAGGTTGGTTCGGCCGAAAATGGTGTCGTTGCATACGCTGGTAATGAATTAAAGGGGATGGGTAACCTTGTTATTGTTCAACACTCTGGTGGATGGATGACAGTGTACGCACATATGGATAAACTGTCTGTGCGTCGTGGTGTTAAAGTCAAAGTTGGTCAACAGGTTGGAACAATTGGTCAAACTGGTAAAGTTGATAAACCACAACTACATTTTGAAATACGTAAAGGAACCAAAGCATATGATCCACGTAAGTATTTAAAAAGATAAAAAATAATATGAAATTTACAAAAATAACTTTTAAAAATGATCCAGATCTGGCCATTAAAATTATGTTGGATAACAGTAAATGGCAATTGGAACATAATATAGAACCAACATGGGATTGGTTGTCAAAAAATTTAAATATGGCAAGATTTAAAAGTGTGTATAAAGTAGAAAATCATGAATTCCTGGTATTATTTGTTGATGATAAGCCAACAGGCGCTGTTATATTTCAAAAAGGTGATAAAGTTAATTTATGGCCAGATGGTAAAGATAAAAAAGCCATGTACATATATAAATTCTGTGTTGCAAATGAATTTCATGGACAAGGTATATCAGAAATATTTCTAGATAATTTAAAAAAACGTGCAATTAAAAAGGGTTTTAACACTTTAAGATTAGATACAGCAGATAGAAAACATGCACTACGTAAGATTTATGAAAAAGCAGGTTTTTTACGTAAAGGTATAAAATATGGAATGTTAGAAAATTGGGGTTTGTATGAATGGGTTAATGATACTTTAAAAAGCAAATAAAAAAATGCCCCAAATGGGGCATTTTTTAATTAACATGTTGTAAATTCGTAATAGCCATTAAACCTTTGAACTTTTTTTCATGTTTTTTTATTTTATTATATAATCTTAAAAGATAATAACGTTTCCTGACTCCTTCAACAAAATCGCCATCAAATACATTAATATTGCTAAAGACTTTCATAAAAGTAACATCTTTAAGTTGATTTGAAAATTTTCTTAACTCAATTAAAGGAATGATTCGGTTTTCTTTTAATTCATACTCAATTTCTGCGATTGTTAAATTAGCATGTTCGTATTTTTTAATATTATCTTCTAAAAATAAACCATAATATGAACTCAAATTCGTAGCTGTCCCAATATTATAATTATTATAATCTTCTTTTTTAATAATATTTTCTCTAGATAGCGATAATGATGATGTGATCATATGTTTCTCCTCCTTACATATGAACATAATCCTAGAAGGTTAATTTCATTTTTCAACAAAAGAAACATGTATTTATAACTTGACGATACTAGTTTTTTTGTTATAGAAAATTATTTTTTCTAAGAGAATTACTTATAAACCTGGCTATTGAAGGGTTTATAAAACCAATTTTTTATTTTGTATATACAAAATAAAATTTAATTTTTTAGCTTGTATATACAGAATAAAAAATGTCCCAAACGGGACATTTAAATATATGTTTTATGCATACTGTCGATTTTTATTAAATATATAATGTGATGAACATTCCGTTTTTTGTGCGTTAAATTCATTAAAAATTCTTTTTGATAATTTTAATGCCTGTTCAATATATGTTATTTGTATATTATATTTTTTTGAAAATATTATTTTACATTCACTTATAATAGGTAAACCAATTTGTTCAATGTATGTTATTTGACTTTCAATAGTTTTAAAAATATCTTTTGAAATACTCGATTTCTTATAAAATGAATCTTCAGCTGATTTAGCAATCCATTTAAGTTTCTGTGCAGTTATTAAAATATCGGATATTATTATATATGCGTAATCTTTTTTGGAATAATTATTTTTGTTATTAGATACGGTTTTATTCATATTTATTCTCTCTCTTAAATACTATGATAACAATCCTAGACTCTTAATATGGGTTTGCAATTAAATAAAGTTGAATTTATATCTTGATGATTGATATTTTTTTGGTATAGGAATGATTTTTTATATAAAAAATAAAACCGCCACAAAGGGCAGTTTGATTTTTGGTGGGCGCGTGGGGATTCGAACCCCAGACCCACTGATTAAGAGTCAGTTGCTCTACCAACTGAGCTACGCACCCGGGGTCATCATACGTCTTAAAAAGACACCAGCCGATTATATATCTTTATCTGGTAAATGCAAGTTTTTTCGCTGTTTTTGTATAATAACCCACGGGTTTAATAAATATCAATCCCTTGTTTTTAATGATTTAATTTGTTCTGAATATAAATGAACGAATCGATTATTCGCATTTTTTAATAACATTCTTTCATTTGTAGATAGTAATCTTTTTAAACCAGCTTTTTTTATATCATGTATAGAGGACATATTTATCATATAAATTTCATCAGGGGATAATTCTTTAGTTCCTTTGGTTTTTGTCTTTTTTAAAGATTTTTTTTCCGCATCTGTTCTTTTATTTATTTCATCAAAATCGTTTATGACAGAATACAAAAGTTGCGAAGCCTCTGTGATAAGCGTGTCTTCTAAATTTATACCCATATTATTGTTATTTTTAAATCTGGCGCTATCTAATTCAGATTTAAACTTTGTTTTCAGATAAGATACCACAGCATCTAGATCTTTCTTTGCAGAAATCTTATTGCTAGCTTTTTTTAAGTTAAAAATATTCATATTCTGCTCCTTTCTTTTGGGTTCAAATACAATGTAGACCTTTTAATAGCTTTTTCAAGAACTTCAAATATTGACAATTTTTATTTTTGATATCTTACTGAAATCACAAAAAAAAATACTTTAAGAAAATATTCCCATTTGCTACTCTTATTCCCGGAGATGAGAAAATTAATTGTATTTTTAATTACAGTGTTAATTAACACAGCTGCTTTTTCACAAGATTCTTTTGTGATAGGCGGTGAAAACCTCGACTTGTATGAAGATTATATTCTTCCTGAAAATTCGATAATTGAAGCGGTTAACCTTAATATAAAAAATTCCTTATATCTTCAAAATCTTGGAGAAATCTCCAGCGATATTTTTATATGCGATGTTTGTCAGTTAAAATTACAAAATAGTGGTGTTATAAACAGTGTTTTTAACATGGGTAATAATTCAAAATTAACCCAAGTAATAAAAACAAATGCTGATATCTCAGAAATCGGGGCTGGGGATTTCATATACTCTGTTTTGGTTCAAAACGTTGAAACAATAAATTTTTCAGATTTGATAGATATATCTGGTGCTGCAGATAAAATAATTTTGGATAATGCGTCGGTATCTTTGATAGGTAATAATGAAATGAGTTTTATTTCACCAGAAATAGAATTAATAGGGGAAATAAAAGTTAATATAGATAATTCAGATGAATTAGACGGAAGTGTAATTTTATCTAATGTATCTGGTGATGGGGTTGTGAATTTGAATGTACAAGAATTAGGTCCTTTGTATATTGCCAAAGCGATTCGTAGAGATGATAATATTTATGTCAGTATTTATAGGGAAACGGATTATCAAAAAGTATTGGGTGGATCGCGTGGTATTTTTATAAATAATTTGCGGGTCAGTTCACCAAATAATCCAACACTTGTTGCATTGGATAGGGCAGGTTCAATATACGATCTTTATGGTGTAATGGAAAGGTCTGTGGCATTGAATCCAATAAATTTAATGATACCTATAAAAATATTTAATAATTTTGAAATAAATTCCCCCAGAACAATTTATAACTCTAACGGGTTTGATGCATTTTATGTTTCTTCTGGGGGGTAAATTTATATGGTGGCAAGGCATCTTTTGCAGCGGCGATAAGGGATCATAATATTTCAGCCTCTGGTTATTTGGGTCGATTTGAAAATATTGATGATATTAATAAATTTGCAGGCACTTTGTATGGTGGAAATATCAGGGATTATTATATGAATGATTCTTTTTGGTTGGATTCTATTTTTGGTGTGACAGCGTCGAATTTTGAAACAGATATGATTCTTGATGGTGATAACGTTGTTTATAACCCTTCGGGAATTTCAATTTACAGCGCACTGGATGCTGGATTAAAGTTTGATTTTTATAATAATTTTTATTTCGCACCATTTATTGGGTTTACAGGTGATTATGAAAAAGTTTTACATCAAAACGATTCGTCTATTGCCGGCAGAACTGGCAGTGCATTTGGTTTTTCCGAAGAAACGCTGGGAATTAGAAATGATTATCAGGTCTTTTTAAATATTCAAACCAATAATATTCAAACGCTGGGTATCAGAATGAATTTTTGGTCAATTGCCGATGATGCTGGTGGCAGCGTTTCTTATGCGATAAGTAATGATGAATATGGTTTAAATCATAAACTGGTGGCAGAGTTGAAGTTTATATTTTAACAATTTCCCCGCGCAATGATGATTTGTTTGCAGCAGTTATTTTTATATTAACCAAATCCAAAATCTTTTCTGATGGCTTTTCAACAATGCATTGTTGCATATAAGGTGTACGGAATAGTAAATGTTTCCCGGTTCTATCAGGGCCTTCGCACAGACATTCAAAAGTTTTACCAATACACGATTCGTTAAATTCGCGCTGAATACCATTTAAATAACTATCTATGGTCTTTAATCTTTCACGTTTTACATTTTCTGGTATTTGATCGGTCATTAATGCAGCAACTGTACGTGGACGAGGCGAATATTTAAATGAATAAGAGCATATATATTTAATTTTTTTAACAATATCCATTGTTTTGTTGAAATCCGAATCGGTTTCCCCAGGAAAGCCGACAATAAAATCACTGGATATTTTAATTTCAGGGCGTGCAACCCGCAGTTTATCAATGATTTCTATATATAGATCTAAACTATAGGAGCGGTTCATTCTTGTCAATACATCAGAAGATCCACTTTGTATAGGCAAATGTAAAAGTGGCAAAAGTTTGGCTTCTGTACGGAATAAATCGATTAAATCATCGGTCATTTCTGTCGGATAACTGGATGTAAATCTGATTCGTTTTATTGTATCCAGTTTTGCTGTTTTTATTATTAAATCGGATAATTTATAATTTTCAAATTTATAACCATTAACATTTTGTCCAATAAAGCATATTTCAATTGCACCTGTTGCTGCTGCGTGAATGGTATCGCGTATAATATCATCAAAGGGACGTGATAATTCGCGTCCACGGGTAAAGGGAACGATGCAATAGGTGCAACCATGATTACATCCTTCTTGTACTGGAATATATGCAACTGTATCTGATTTCACCATCTGGGGCAGTTCATCAAATTTCTCCAGACCACCAAGATCAATGTTTAATAATTTTATATCTGGATTTTTCAAAATTTCAAGCAACTTATGATAACTCTGTGGACCCAAAACAAAATTCAAGTCAGGAATTCTACGAAAAGCATCCGCACCCGATTCGCGTGCAACACAACCAACAATACCGAATATAGCTTCTGGTTTCTTTGAATCACGAATTCGTCCCAATGCGCTGAAGACTTTGTTTGATGCTTTTTCCCGAATCGCACATGTGTTAATAATAATTAAATCTGCATTACGCATATCTTCTATTTGTTGCCAACCGTTTATTTTCAACATATTTGTAATACGTTGTCCATCATAGACATTCATCTGGCAGCCAAAAGTTTGGATAAAAAATTTTTTCATCTGTTGTTCAAATTTCCTGTAAATTTTTGATAGAGTTTAATTTTCTTATAAATTCTTTGCTGGTAATCAAAGTTCTGGGGATTTGTTTTGTATACAGAATTATCTGGTAAATAATCACGCCAATTTTCTAATTTTTCCCATTTTGTATCAATAACTTCATTTTTATTTATTTTAATTTTTTCATCTTCATTTATCATAAATAAAAATGCAATATCAAAACAATCATGGGCCGGGTAGAAAATTTCATCTTTGGTTCTTTCTGGAAAATTCCAACGAATTATATCAATTGGGGTATTCTGAAATATTTTACTATTAATACCTGATTCATCTTTTAATTCTTCGATCGCGACCATTTTTAAATCTGGATTTCCATCAGCATGCCCACCAAACTGTTTATAAAAACCATGTACTTTGTGATGCATAATTAGTGTTTTGGAGAAATCAGGATTTATAACAAATGCGCTGGCAGTTATGGTTGGTTGACCAGGTGTTCGATTGTAAATTTTATCACCATATTTTGATACAAATTTACGAAATTTTTCCAAATCAGTTCTTTCCAAATCATCAAATGGTATATAGTTATTCAAAAGAATATCAACAACGTTCATGATTTATCCTTTTTTTATTATAGGATTATTTTGTTTTTTGCTGTTTAACATGTCTTGGGGCAAAACTTGTTTGTAATCTGTCATTGCTCCAAATATTTGTTATTTTTTTAGGATATTCAAAATTAAATTTATCAATATTCGTAAAACCATACATAAAACAATCTGGATTTAATCTGGTATACCAAGGATAAGCTTTGTTTTTATTTTTGTTAACAGTAAAAACACCACCTAAAACAAGTAGTGCTATCAGAACAGAAACGCTGGATAGAGCAGGCTCTGGATAAGAATTTTTTAAAAGTTCTATTTCATTATTGTACATTTTTCTTTATCAGCTTAGCTTATCTTTCAGGATTTTATTAACAATTTCTGGATTTGCGGTGCCACCGGTTGCCTTCATAACGGCGCCGACAAAGAATCCAATTAATCCAACTTTACCAGATTTATATTGTTCGACCTGGGGGGCATTTTTTGCGATTACTTCATTAATCACCGATTCAATTGCACCGTTATCTGACATTTGTTTCAGACCAAATTTTTCTGCAATTTGTTTAGGTGAACCATTTTCACCATCCAACATTTTTATAAAGATATCCTTGGCCATTTTTCCATTAACGTCATTGGTAGCAATCATATCAACCAGTTCTGCCAAATCAGATGGGGTTATAATACGCAGCGAATCGTCGCGTTGCAGGGATTTGTCCAAAACACAGTGTTCTGGATGTGCAAACAATTCCGAAATTATCCAGTTTGCAATTGGCTTGGCGCGTGTTGGTTTATCCCCAATTGCGGATTCAAACCAATTTGAGATTTCAACAGTTTCAGTCAGACGTGCGGCATCGTATTCAGTCAATCCCAATTCTTTTACATAACGCGCACGTGTCGCTGCTGGCAGTTCTGGCATTGTTTTACGAATATTTTCAATTGTTTCATCTTCAATAATTAATGGTAATAAATCCGGATCAGGGAAATAACGATAATCCAATGCATCTTCTTTGCTTCGCATAACGGATGTTGTCCCATCTGCTTGGTTATAACGCATTGTATCCTGGGATACAGTTCCACCGTTTTCGAGTATTTCTATTTGGCGTCGTGCCTCGTACTCAATCGCAGTTTTAATAAATTTGAAACTGACCATATTTTTTGTTTCAGTTCTGGTTCCGAATTCATTTGTACCCGCACGGCGAACAGATACGTTTACATCGGCGCGCATGGAACCTTCTTCCATATTCGCATTTGAAACATCCAGAGCACGTGCAATATCACGAATTTCGCGCAGGTATGTTTCGGCCTCGTCTGGGCTGGTTATAAACGAATTATTTTCAGGGTTTTTTATATCCAAAAAGGTAACGATTTCCAACAAAGCGACACCAGTGCGATTATAATCCGCAAACGATTTTGTTGGATTCATATCATGCTTTAATTTTCCAGCATCTTGTTCCAAATGTGCACGTTCAATAAATATTTTTTTTGGTTTGCCGTCATCTGACATAATTTCAATCCAGCCACGACCAACGACCGGGGGTTCTTCTGCTGGTTGTGAAATCTGATAACCCTGGGGCAGGTCAGGATAAAAATATTGTTTACGGGCAAACTTACTGGTGCGGGATATTTCGGCGTTTAAACCCAATCCCATACGAATCGCTTGTTCAACGCAGAATTCGTTCAAGACTGGCAGCATTCCAGGCATAGCGGCGTCAACAAAAGATACCTGT
Source organism: Alphaproteobacteria bacterium (assembly GCA_016927735.1). Taxonomy (GTDB): domain Bacteria; phylum Pseudomonadota; class Alphaproteobacteria; order Rs-D84; family Rs-D84; genus JAFGMC01. The sequence continues at coordinate 27,998 of JAFGMC010000010.1, read as the reverse complement.
GTGTTGGCAGGGACAGTTGGGTTATAATCAGCGGATGCACCACTGAATAACTTAGAATTTGACAAAACCTCTATATGGGTTTCCAATCCAATAACCAATTCCCATTCGCCAGTTTTACCTTTTATTGTGAACATTTTTATTTTCCCTTGATTTTTATAATCTCGTGTTTTATTATCAATTCCGCATGTTTGGCTGGGTAGCTCAGTTGGTAGAGCAAGGGACTGAAAATCCCTGTGTCAGCGGTTCGATTCCGTTTCCAGCCACCATTTATTCCCATCGCCATTTTTCGGCGGTTTTTTATTTTTCTATTACCTCTAGTATTTCTTTGTACATATCCCCGTCAAAATGACCATTATTATCAGATTTATGTATTTTTATGTTTTTATAAACATCACAAATATCTTTTACAGATTCTAAAATATAATCATCGTCATCGGTTGAGTAAAATAAATCAAATTTATTTAATCTGTCTTTTAGTTCTGAATCTAATTTAAAATTAAAAAAATCACCTGCATATCTTTCTTTATCAATCCATGGGGCAACCAGTACTAATTGTTTAAAATGAATTTCTGGATGTAATGATAAATATTTAAGCAAAAAACCACCCCCAGCAGAATGACCAATTAAGATTGTATCCGATGATATTACGAATTGTTTGAATACATTTACCCATTCATCAAAATTCATACCGCCAATATATCTTTTTGGCATTTGGGGCATTTGAGTTGGTATGTCTTTATGATTTAACTCAAACTGAAGCCATTCTTTCCAGCCATTTATTTCTGTGTATTTTTGATCCAGAAATTCTTCACGACTTTCATATACTCCATGAACGATAATTGCATTTTTCATATTATTTCCCTAGAATCTTTGTTGGTTTGTTGTCTAAGCCTGCAAACTTTTCAATATGTTTTGCCAATTGTAATACGCGCATGTCATCAAATTTTTGACCGACAACCTGCATCCCGAGTGGCAATTTATTTTCTGCCAAACCACATGGTACGCTGCACGCTGGTATTCCAGCCAGGTTCTGTGCCACGGTGAACAAATCCAAGGCATAATATTCCAGTGGCGTTAAATCTGAATCCAAAGGAAGGGCAGTTCCCGCACTGGATGGGCATACAATTAAATCACATTGTTCAAATGCACGATCAAATGCGTCTGCAATCAGCCTGCGAACGCGCGCGGCCTGCATAAAATAAACCTCGTATGATTCCGATGATAAAACCGCAGTACCAACAACCATTCGTCTCTTTACTTCTTCACCAAATCCAGCCGCGCGGGTTTTCTTGTATGTATCAATTAAATCAGATCCCTCGACACGCAATCCATAACGCATACCGTCATAGCGGGCAAGGTTTGAACTTGCCTCTGCCGGAGCAATAATATAATACGCCGCCAGTGCATCCAAAATGTTTGGAATCGAAACAGTTACGATTTCAGCCCCCGCAGATTTTAAATCTGAAATGCGGGCATCAAATAATCTTTTCATGTCATTTGAAATTTCAACAGAATCAAATTCTTTGATTAAACCAATTCTTAATTTTTTTAATTCGATTATAGGTAATTCATCTTTTACATAAAAATTTGCAGCTGCAGATGTTGAATCTTTTTCATCATGACCCGCCATAGCGGACAGCAATAATGCCGCGTCATCAACAGTGCGTGCGATTGGTCCAGGTGTATCCAATGAGCTTGCAAACGCAACGCAACCCCAACGCGAACACAAACCGTATGTAGGTTTCATTCCGACCAGACCGGTAATTGCAGCTGGGAAACGAATTGATCCACCAGTGTCAGTACCCGTTCCACCAATGGCAAGCCCTGAAGCAACTGCGCTGGTTGTTCCACCAGATGAACCGCCAGGTGTTAAATTTTTTTCAATTTGCCATGGGTTAATTGGCGCGCCAAAAAAACTGGTCTTGCTGGTTGTTCCCATGGCAAATTCGTCAAGATTAGTTTTACCAAGTAATACAGCACCAGAATCGATAAATTTTTGTGAAACAGTTGATTCATATTCTGGAATAAAATTTTCCAGCATTTTTGATGCGGCAGTTGTGCGAATTCCACGTGTGGCAAATAAATCCTTCATTCCAATTGGAATCCCATCAAGGGGCAATGGATTACCCGCCGCATATCGTGCGTCACTTGCAGCGGCATCTGCCAATGCGCGTTCTGGGGTTACTGTGATATAACAATTTAAATCCGCGCCGAATTTTTCAATTCGGTCCAAGTATGCCTGCGTCAATTCGGTGGCAGTAATTTCACCAGATTTTAATTTCTGTAAAGCTTTTGTAATTGTCAGATTTATTAGGTGTGTCATTTTATTCATCCATAACTTTTGGTACTGCGAAGTATCCACGGGCCTTTCCAGCATCATCTGGCGCATTTTTTAATATAGAATCACGACTATTTTTTTCTGTCACAATATCACTGCGTCTTGGCAGTGAATGTGCGGATGGGGAAAGCATAGGTACAACATTGGTCGTATCAATTTTTTGTAATTTGTCCAGCCATTCAATTACTGAATCTATTTTCATTTCACTTAATTTTTCGTCTGAAATTTCAATTCTTATCAAGTGTGCAAATTTCTGCAATTGTTGCTTGCTAAATGCCATTGTTAATCCTATTATTAAAACACCAAAAGATTATACAATGATTTTAACGGATTTCAAGGATTTTCCGCGCACAGGGCGCATTTTAGGTATAGATTGGGGCGCACGTAGAGTGGGCCTGGCTGTTTCTGATCCGACCCAAGAATTTATTTTTACCCGACCACAAATTGAATATAAAAATGAATTACTGACAGAAAAGATTATAAATATTGTAGGGGAAGAAAATGTTGTTGGAATTGTTATTGGATTACCGATCAGATCAAATGGAACAGAATCTGAAACAACATTGGAGGTGCGTAAATTTGCGACCGGACTATCAATCGTGTCGGATTTACCAATAATTTTTGTAGAAGAAAATTTGACCAGTGTTGCAGCAGAAGAAAATTTGGCAGGCAAAAAAAATAAAAAACAAAAATTAGATTCCGAATCTGCCAAAGTGATTTTGGAAAATGCGATCGCATTAGTAAGACGCGATATTTAAAAAATAAAAGACGAAAAAATGAATATAATTTATTTAGAACAAGATTTATCTGCAGGGCAGGTAAAGGATTTATCAAAATCACATGATTTGGCGGTGGATACAGAACTGACGGGATTAGATGTTCATAGTGATAAACTTTGTTTGGTGCAACTGCGTGCACGTGATTCGGAAGATTATTATTTGATTCAGATTCGCGATGGGCAAAACTATCCTAATCTTGTAAAGTTATTATCAAATCCAAAAATTACAAAAATATTCCATTATGCTCGTATGGACTTATTGATGATTTATAAGCGTCTGGGTGTTTGGGCAATACCAGTATTTTGTACAAAAATTGGCGTATTGTTAGCACGACCAAAAAAAGGGCATGCGCTGCATAATGTCCTTCGTGAATTGTTTAATGTGGAAATGGATGGCGGTGAATGTTGTTCAGACTGGACCAAGAAATTAACGTCCAAGCAGAAGAAGTATGCCGCAACCGATGTTATGTATCTGCATATTTTAAAAGATTATTTATCTGATGTGTTGGTGGATAAAAATCAATTTGATTTGGCAAAAAAATGCTTTGAATTCTTGCCAACCAGATGTGCCCTGGATATGGATTGGGGTGAACGTGATATATTTGGATATAACCCAAAGTAAATAAAAAACCGCCAAAATGGCGGTTTTTTATTTTAATCATTTTTATCCGGAATTTCGCCGTTGGCAGAAAGTAATACAGCAATCCAACGGGTTGAATCAAACTGGGCAGTAATAATAAATGTTGCCACCAGCAGCGGAACACTGAAAAACATACCAGCGACACCCCAAAGCATACCCCAAAATACCAAGTTTATCAAAATTGCTAACGTAGAAAGGTTCAGAGTTTTTCCTGTAAGTTTTGGTTCTAATATATTTCCCAGTATAACTTGGAGTGTAATTAAACCAACAGCAGTCAAAATTGGCAAATTCATAGTGTCCGCAGTTACGAGTGAGTATAAAATCGGCAGTGAACATGCAATAATTGCCCCAATAGTTGGGATATAGTTCATAATAAAAACAATAAATGCCCATATTCCTGCAAACTCTAATCCAATATGTGTTAACCATATGTATGATAATATTGCGGTAAATCCAGAAACAAAAGTTTTCATAAACATATATTTTTTCATATTATCGTCAATACTGTTTAAAATATAACGCATCTTTTTTGACTGTGTTTTATTTGGAAACAAAGAACTAAACTTTTTAGTAAAGGTACTTTGTTCTACAAACATAAAGAATATGTAAACCAGAACCATACCAGTGGTTGTAATTAATCCAGCTGCAGAAGAACTGATACTGGTAATAATACCAGACATATTAGGAAGGTTTTCTGAATTAAATGAAAAGCCAAAAAATCCAGATAAATAATCACCCAACAGCATCAGTTTCTCTTGAATTTCTGGTAACGCTATAACAAGTTCTGAAAACATTGGTCGTATTTGTGTGACAAAAAGATATGTTAATCCAAAAAATGTTAAAAATGATAAAATTTTTGAAACCCAATCAAATAATCTGGATGAAAATGTCGTATCTTTATTATCTTTTATCTTAAAAGGCATAGCTTTTCTGTAATAGGTAGATATAGCATTCATCAAGTACCAAATGAATGCAGCAACAAGTATTGGTATAAAGATTGCTTTCCCAAGCCAAAGAATAAAAATTATACCTATGAATAAAATTAATCCGTTCATTTTTTAATCCTGTATTCAATATAAAATAATAAATTTATTTTATTATTTTGTCTGTTATTTGTACCGCATCATATTGCATAAACGATTTTTGTTTATTTGGTGTAAACACCAGAAATCCAATCATTAAAACAACAATCAAAATATTCAATGCAGAAACAAATGTAGAGAATGCACCACCAATAGATTTTTGGAATTTTTTTAAACCCGTACCCCATAACCATACACCAAATATAATAGTAAAGAATATAGTCAAAGAACTGGAATATAAGTCAAAAAACAATCCCATAAATATTGTTATTAACAAGAAACTTATTAATGTATTAATAGGTTTTTTTAAAACCCAATCTGTTAATCTCGAATACCATTTAGTTTTAATTGTAATTGCTGATTTTATTTTTTTATCTTCTGGCAATAAATAACCGGCTATCCAAAACATTGAAAAAGTAAATGGTAGAGATAAAATAACCTTCCATTTTGGTATTCCCATTGAAATAGCGCGACGATAAACAGAGTATAAATTTGCAACCATTAATCCAAGAATATAAAGATAAATCAGAGACCCAATAAATGCGGCGCCCATAAACAATATCATTGAATAATGTTGTAACCAAACGGTATAAAATACAATATCTTGTGAATTACTTGCGATTAGTATTGTAAGTGTAAAGAAAATTGCAAAATAAATAAAACTTAACCCGTTATCAATTGCAATAAAGCTGCGTCTGTCCATATTATCTTTAGGAAGCCATTTTATAAGTTTATAAACAGAAAATATCATCACACCAAATACTAATAATAAAAATGGCAGTGGTGATTCAATAATATTTGTATAGAAAACTTCCTTGGTCAGAACATATAAAATAGAAACACTAAATATTAATCCAAACGATAATAATGCGAATCTTGCAGGTTCATTAAAAAGCCAAGATAAAAGTTTTGAATTGGTTATTTTTTTTACCATTGTACAATCCTTTTTTGCTTGTACTAATTATATCATAATTTTGCCTGATGACAAATATGTTGTTTTAGATGGGGTAACCATTTCCGTGAATTTTTCTTGGTGGCTGATAAATAGGAATGTTGTCTGTTTCATTTCTTTTATGACATTTACAATCATTTCTTGAACAGATTTATCTGCCCCTGAATCAGGTTCGTCCAGGATTGCCAATTTTGGTATGGTCATCAACAGGCGTAATAACATTAATTTTTTCCTCTCGCCGCCTGAAAAGCCAACATTTATACTGCGGTTTAGCCAAAGCTTTGGGATATCCAGGCGTTCGCGTGCAGTTTCTAAATTTGTCAGAAATTCACCCATTGATAAATCTTTACCTGTTTGAAAGTGTCTGTGTGCAATGGCAGAATGTTTCAGAAAACTCATAACTGTTAATCCTGGGATTTCTGGAACATTTTGTGCCCCCAAGAAAATCCCGAGCAAAGCGCGCGTTGTGGAATTTTCATTCGTAATATCACGACCTTCAAAAATAATTTGACCACTGTCGATTTTATATTCTGGGTTTCCGGCAGTTGTCTGAACCAGTGTTGATTTACCGCTGCCATTATGTCCAGCCAGCAGATGACGTTCACCATCCATAACAGACATATTTATATCTGACAGTAATTCTTTGTCACCCAAACTGACTGATAATTTTTTTATTTCTAATAACATTGCTTACTCTTTTGATAATGCCATTTTTATTAGCTGTTTGCTTTCCACCAAAAATTCCATAGGCAGTCGTCCAATAATTGGAGATGCCAAACCACTTATAATAAGGGCAGTTGCTTCATCTTCTTCAATTCCGCTCTGTTTTAAATAAAGAAGGGCAGCTGCATCTATTGCACCAGTTGTAGCCTCATGACTTTGTTCATTTTCACCATTGTTATGAACAATTCTGGGAATTGTATTTGCAACAGCTGTATCACCAATAATCCGGCTGTCACACTTGCAAGCGTTCTTGCCACCTGTGCCAGAAAAATGAACAAGACTGCGAAATGTCTGCACAGATTCTTCCAGTGCCACACCATAAGATACGATATTTGACTTTGTATTATTCCCTAGATGAATCATTTTTGTCCCAGTATCTGCTTGTTGTAAACCGCGTGTAATTGTTAAAGAGTAAAAGTCACTGGACGCGTCATCACCCATCAGAATAGTTGATGGATATTTCCACGTCATGGCTGATCCAATTTCAACCTGGGTCCAATCCAAACGCGCATTTTTATAACACTTTCCACGCTTGGTTACAAAGTTTAATATTCCGCCTGTTTGTTTTTTATTTTCTTTATAATCACCTGCATACCAATTCTGAACAGTTGCATATTTAACAATCGCATTATCAAATGCGATTACTTCAACAACACCACTGTGCAGCTGATGATTAGGTCGGCGGGGTGCACTGCATCCTTCAAGATATGAAAGTTCAGCCCCTTCGTCTGCAACAATCAAAGTACGTTCAAATTGACCAATTTTTGCAGTTTCTATTCGGAAATAGCTGGCCAAATCAATAGGGCATTTTGTGTTTTTTGGAACATAAACAAAGGTTCCATCAGAAAATACTGCAGCATTTAAAGCAGCATAAAAATTATCGGCTGCAGGTACAACAGTCCCCAGGTGTTTTTTAACCAAATCGGGATATTTTTCAACTGCCTCGGAAAATGGGAGAAATATTATCCCCAGTCTTGATAATTCATCTGTATAAGATGTATGAACACTGCGACTGTCTATTACAATATCTGTCGCCATTCCCATAAGTGCTTTTTGTTCGGATTCTGGTAAACCCATATTCTCATAAACAGATTTTAAATCAGAGTTATCAATAGGTTCGGGTTTATTATAATAATTCAAAGAATCATAGTCTATTGGGTCATATTTTATTTCTGCCCAATGGGGTTCTTTCATTTTTGTCCATACATCAAAAGCGGTCAGACGCCACGCCAGCAACCATTCAGGTTCGTTACGTAGTGCAGATATTTCTTTTACAATATCCCGTGAAAAAGTTTTCATATTTTATTAATTATTCTTTTGCGGCCAACTGTTTTGCTTGCCCAAAAAATGTTAGGGATTGCCCCAGCAGACCATCTGTAAATGTAGCTGATAAAATTCCATCCGATTCTGTAGCAGTTAAATGACGTAAAAATCCATCTGCACGATTTAAATAATTATCAACACTTCTTGAAACTTCTGAATCTAATTTAATTGCACGACGTAATTTTTCAAGTGCAAAAGGATTTTTTGAATATTCATCCATAATTCCACCAAGTGCACGCCAAAGTGGATGTTCAGACGTGTTTCTGGGCATAATATCAATGGTTGCCATAATAGGAATCAGATTTTGCAGTAAATCTTGGTAAATCATTTCTGCATTTTCTGTCACAATATTTGTCGAATGTTTACTTTTTAATATAGATTGTATTTTGACCATCAAATTATATTGATATGCTGATGTTTTAGTAAGATTTTTTATCTTGGAATTAATATTGAAAATTAAAAAAGTAATGGTAATAATTCCAAAAACAATAAAACCAATTGAAATAATGTAAAATAATATTGAAATATTATTCATATAATTGCTCCTGCCGTTAATTTCGTTACTATAACATTTTTTCTCGATTCGTGCGAATTTTTAGGTCTTGCACAGATTCGGTCAAGTTGTTATAATAATGCTATGATAAAATAAAAATTTAGGAAAGGAAGCTTTAATGTTCCGTAAGATTTTGATAATAGCTATGTTTGCAACAGCAGCGGGATATTGCTTTGCAGCAGAAAATGCCCCACAGATCGTAACATCAGAAGTTTTGTACACACAAAATCAACCAATGTTTAATGGTTCTAAACAAAAGCCAGTATATGAAGTACCAACTTGGCCTATGGCAGGATCGGACGCTGATGTAAATGTTTCTTGTGAATCTGGATCTGCCGAATGCAGTGGTTTAAACAAATCTGACAATATAAAAATAGTTTCCAAAATTGGCGCAGATTTGGTTGTTGAAAATAATTTTAATATGAATGCAAATAATAATTCTGCCAGTTGGTCTGGTGGTGCAAATATGTTACATGGTTCACAGGTTCCAGCTGGATTTGATGATGAATGTAATACTCAATCAGAAATGCCGTTGATGCATCGTGAAATGTTGGAAGATGATGGCGGCGAAGTTTTGGCTGTATCTCGTAATTCTCGTAAAAAATGCAGTGGTAATAAACTTTCTTTAAATTCTGTTGTGACAGAAACAACAGATGAACAATCAAATGAAATTTCTGTTGATCAATCTGCAGATGCCGAGGCACCAAAAGAATTACAAGACCAGGTTCGTAGCTGGGTTGTTGCCAGTGGTCAAACGCTGCACGAAGTTTTACAAGATTGGTGCAACAAAGAAGGTTGGGATTTTGTTTGGGCAACATCTCGCGAATATCCAATCGAAGCGAGTGCTGTTTTCAAAGGACGTTTTGTTGATGTATCATCAGCATTGGTACGTAACTTTGGTCGCGCAACACCAATTCCTTATGCAAAATTCTATAAGGGAAATAGGGTGCTGGTAGTTTCAACAACAGAAGAATAAACAATTAGGGTCCGGAGAGGATTAAATATGAAAAGAACATCTATGATTTTTAGGCAGACTTTTGCTTTATGCCTGATTCCATTTTTATTTGGTTGTGCACAAAAAGAATCAAAAAAAGTTGCTGCAGAAGTTGATCAAAATTTTGTGAATGCTTATGATGCTTTTGAATTGGCAAAAAATCCTCGTGCAAAAGTTAACAGTGGTGATACTGTATCTATGTCAGAAGGTGTATGGCTGGGAAGTAAGTCTACTGTTTTGGAACATAAAAACAAATTACCTTCTAATTTTGAAACAGATACTGGTGTCACAATATTATTGAATGAACCTGTGTCATTGCCTGTATTTGCTAATAATATAAATTCTGTAACTGGTATCCCTGTAAAAATAGATAGCCAGATAAATGCTGAGAAATTAAAAAAAGCAATGAATATTGCATATACTGGCAAGTTGTCTGGTCTTTTATCACAAGTTGCAACAGATTTAGATTTGTTATGGTACTATGATAAAAATTCAATTGTATTTTATGAAACAGAAACGAAAACACTGACATTATATGCGCTGGGAACAGAGGTTTCTTATCAATCATCAATTCGTACAGATGATGGAAACCAGGTGTCTTTGGAATCTACAATGAAGGAATGGGACGAAGTTGAAAAAACTATCACTTCTATTATTGGTAAAACAGATAATGCAAACTTTAATGTGTCACGCAGTTTGGGTACAATTACTGTGACAGCCCCACCTTCGGTTCAATCTCGTATAGGGGAATATGTTGCAAAGCAAAATAAACGCTTGTCACAATTGGTCACAATTGATGTAAAAGTATTACAAGTTTCAATTTCTAATAACTCTGCATTTGGTTTGAACTTGGCGGCTGCAATTAATTCAGCGTCGGGCTTAAATATTGTTGCAAATCCAAAGAATAATCTTGCTACGACAGAAGCTAGCTCTATGAATATCGCAGTTTTATCAAATGCTGTATCTGCTTTGACTGGTGCAACACATGATGTCAGTGGTACAGAAACAGCAGGTGCATATACTGCAGATCAAATTGCAAATGCTTCATTATCAGGTGCTGCTGGAAGTAATGCTTTGATTCAAGCTTTGGCAAAACAAGGTAAGGTTTCATTGGTCACAAACGTTGGTGTAACAACACGTAATAATCGTGTTGCCCCAGTAAGTAATACGAAAACAACTGGATACATTAAACGATTTGAATCACGTAATTTTACAACCGTTGAATCAAGTACTGTGGATCAAGATGATTTGGAAACAGGATTTTCAATGCAGTTGCTGCCAAATGTTCTGGAAAATGGCAAGGTTTTGTTGTTGTTCAAAATGTCTGTTCGTGAATTGTTAAAGATGTCTACCCAGACAATTGGCGAAGTGACTTTGCAATTACCAGAAGTTGAAGAACGCAGTTTTATGCAAGAAGTTATTATGGAATCTGGTCAAATGCTGGTTGTATCTGGGTTTGAAAAACAAACAAATAATGATACAAGATATGGTATTGGCGACCCAGACTTTATGGCGCTTTCTGGATCACGCGAAACTGAAAGTCAACGTGACGTTCTGGTTGTAATATTAACACCACAAGTTTTGGTCAGTCCGATGGATGTCGAACGTAATATTCAACAGCATTGGGGTGCCCCTCTGAATTAATAAAAAAGAGATACTTGTATCCAAGTAGAAAGTGCGTCTTTTTTATGGCGCATTTTTATTTTCGTGTTATGATTAGACAAATAAAAAGGTTTTTGTCATGAAATTAAATACTTTGACTGTTAAATTTACAATTGATGATTTGAATGAATTTGCCCCAAAAGGTGTAAAGTTTAGATTAACCAAGAGTGGTTTAATAGATACTTTTTTACCAGATTATAAAAATAAATATCCAGAAATAGATTCTGCAAATAATATATTTTTTACAGGTCTGGGATTACGTGATTTAGAAACAGATGTTGGAAATTTTATAAATTTGTCTGGTAAACAGGTACCAGTTGGTTTTGAAAATAAAACAGAAGAAGAAATTTTCCAAGACAGTTTTCGTGATCGCAAAGATGAATTATTTCCAAAAGATGGATTCGGTCAAAAGCAAAATATAGCAAAACGAATAATACCAATAGATATAAATATGCGGACCCAAGTAATAGATTTAGATGAATATGGCCGTCTGGGTCAAGAATATCAAGAACTTACAAATTTAATATTAAAATCAGAGATAGAAATAAAAGTAAAAAAAGATTTCGAACCTAAAAGTAATTGGTTTGGAAAATATGATAAATGGTTAAAATCATGTAATGATATTTATTTAAAAAAGAAAGAATTTGAAAAGAAAAGAAATGAAGTAAATATAGATAAAACCAGGATTTTTTATGGTTTAACTTTTGATCCAAAAGGGATACTGGCGTTCGCTTTTAAAAAGGCGGCAATTGCAAAGATTCGAGAAATTTTAAAAACTTTTGAAAGTTATAAAGAAGATGGAACATTAGATAAAATAGAAATATCAGAAAGAAAAATTAAAGAATTAGGTGTTTTAAAAAATGAAGAATCTGGTGTTATTAACGCAGAAAAGATAAATAATCTTAAAAAAGCAAAGTATAATCCTTTGTTTGTGACCAGAAGTGAAAATTTTCCAGAGATTGAAGATATGAATGCGACATATTCAGTTCTTGTTTTAAAAAAACAACTAACTCCGAAAGATTCAAAATTGCTTTTAGAAATTGTTGGTGTAAAAAAAAGATAAGAATATACAATATAAAAAAACATCGGGATTTATTTCCCGATGTTTTTATTTATAATGAATCAATTAAGCAATTTTATTTGCTTTTTTTGTCATACGTGAAATTTTTCTGGATGCACGTTTTTTTGGCATGATTTTTTTTGCTGCTTTCATGATTTTTGATTCAGCATCACGTAATAAAACAATAGCTGCTGCTTTGTCGTTTGATTCAATTGCTTTAACAGCTTTTTTTGTGACTGTTTTAACAGATGAACGACGTGCAGTATTAACAGCATTTTTCTTTGCTGTTACGAGAATTCTTTTTTTAGCTGACTTATGATTTGCCACTTTATTTTCCTTTTATTTATCCGTATGTTTTGGTATTTTATAGAAAATAGACATAAAATCAAGGAAAATAAAAGGAAAATAAAATGATTTACGTAATAGGAATAATAATTTCATATTTGTTGGGCAGTATCCCTTTTGGATTACTAATAGCCAAAGCAGCGGGCAAGGGTGATTTAAGAAAGGTTGGTAGCGGTAATATTGGTGCAACAAACGTTATGCGCGCCGGTGGATTAAAATTAGCAGGTCTGGTTTGGTTGTTGGATATGGCAAAATCAATCGTAGCGGTATTATTGGGAATTTATTTAGTAGGGGAAAGTTTTGGTGCGCTGTGTGGTTTTTTTGCGATTTTTGGACACTGTTATCCAATATGGTTAAAATTCAAAGGTGGTAAAGGTAATTCATCAATGTTTGGTGTGTTGTTGGCAATAAGTCCGCTTTCTTTTATTATATGTGGAATTGAATGGTTGTTTATTGCATTTACAACCGGTTATTCATCTGCTGGTGCAATAGTCGGATTTTTGATATTACCATTTCTGGGTTTTGCAATAAGCTTTAACATGGGGTTGATTTTTATTGCAATATCAGCTTTGTGTCTATGGAGACATAAGGAAAACATAATTAGACTGGTCAAAGGCATAGAATCAAAAATTGAATGGAAGTGGAAAAAATAATAAAACCGCCATATGGCGGTTTTATTATTAATAGACTTTATTTCTACTTTATTAAAAGGCTAATTTGTGATATAATAGACCCATCTAGATAGGGATTGAGGAATGAATAAATTATTGTCTTTCTTAATTATTTTATTAGTTGGGACTTCTGCTTTTGCAGCTGAAACCTCTACTGATCGTCGCAGTATGGCAACGCAGTGGGGCAGTGCGCCACGTGCAACGGTGTCAAAAAATCAAATTTCCGCAACAGCAACGGTCAGGGCTGGAACCACAGCGACTGATACAGCAGCTGCAATTGCAACAATTGAAAAGAAAAAGCAAGATTGTATAAATAATAATATTGGTGCAGGTAACACTTTTGTTTGGGCATCGAAATATAGTGATGTTTCTAACTATTCTTCTATGATAGAAGATACTGAAACACCTGAAAATAATGTTTGCTTTGTTCGTGTTGATTTAAAATCATCAGATTCAAAAATTAGTGTTTATGATATTGATCCTGTTTATTATGAAATGGGTCAAAGTATAGTTTGTGGTAGCTGGGCAGATAGTGGGAAAATTAGAAATCGTATTTTGGATGCCAAAAAATCAAATAGAACATGGGGTACTGTTGCAGGCGCAGTTGGTGGCGCGGGTATTGGTGTTGGTGCAATGGAATTATTTGGAAATAAATTAATTGGTGGCGATGTGCAGGGACAAAAGGGTTTGAATCAAAATGAATTGATACGTTCCCAACTGCTGGTGTTGAAAGAAAAAGATACGGCGCAATATAATAAATTCAAAACTTACTTACAAGATTTGAAAAAAGAATGCGAAAGTGATATTTGGACTGAGGCAGATGCTCCAGAAAAACCAACAGAATGCGATCTAAATTATGATGTATTACTGACAATATAAAATCCCGCGCACCATGCGCGGTTTTTTAATAATTTAACTTTTAACAAAATTATTAAAAGTTTATACTTATTCTATGAATGATTTATTTTATAAGCTTTTGATTTTGCGAACCCCTGGAATTGGTCCTGTTAAATATAATGAATTGATTCGTAAATTTGGTAGTGTTGGCGCAGCAGCAGATTCTTTGTTATATAATGAGAGTTTTAAAGACTCTGTAAAACGTGAAATTGAAAAGGCAGATAAATTAGGAATAATTTATTTATCAGATGAAGATTCATTGTACCCACATAAATTAAGAGAAATAAAAAATCACCCACCAATTTTAACATTGCGTGGAAATATTTCTGTCTTTAAAAAAACCGCAGTAAGTATGGTTGGTACACGTCATGCAACAGGTGCAGGAATAAAATTTATATCAGGTCTGGCCACGTCATTTGCAGAAAATAATCATGTTGTTGTATCTGGTATGGCAATTGGAACAGATACTGGCGCACATAACGGGGCATTACAAACGTCTGGCGATTCGCAAACAATAGCTGTATTGGCTGGTGGTGTTGATTATATTTGGCCACTGGAAAACGAATCTTTGTATAATAAAATAATAGAAAGGGGTGCGATAATCAGTGAAATGCCTGTTGGTATGATACCGGTTGCAAATAATTTTATTCAACGTAATCGTTGGGTTGCAGGGATTTGTGAAAAATTAATCCTGGGCGAGGCTGATTTAAAATCAGGCAGTATGACAACTGCACGATTTGCGATTGAATATGGTAGGGAAGTGTACGCGATTCCTTCACATCCATCAGACCAAAGGTCTTTTGGACCGAATAAATTGATTAAAGAAGGTCGTGCAAAATTATGCACTGGTTCGGAAGATTTCTTTGATAAAGAACAGTACAATAATAAAAATAAAAATATTTCAGAAAAAAAAGAAATAGAAAATGAACTACTAGACAAACTTGGTATAATTCCAATGTCGGAATCTGTATTGGCAGAACTTGTCAAAAAAAGTGTTTCGGAAATAAAAGGTGATTTAGTTGTCTTAGAACTGCAGGGTAAAGCCCGAAAACAAGATGGTGGATATGTAAGAATATAAATGTCTTATTGTCAATACAATGTCTATACAACATGCAGAAAACTGGCAAAAAAACGAATCGGTGTCAAAAGATAAATATTAAAAAAAAGTGCAATAAAAAGTTGCAAATTGAAAATTATATTATAACTTGTCTGTCGTATCCAAGACGATTGAAACATCAATCAAAAAACTAATAACAGGGATGTCACATAAAAACTAAATTCTATATAGTTTAATACCAGTAGAATTTAGTGTTTATGTACAGGTGGTTTTTGCATCTTGTGCGGCAGGAAACTCTTTTGGATGGTGCGACAAACACTGTCCCTGGGAAGGAAAGGAGAAACGGCATGCAGGCTTTGGGAAAAATACAAGTAGTTGATCTGGAATCTATCAAAATAGCAATAGCTACAAAAATGGATTCTGCGGCATATAGCTCTTGGATTGCGCCCCTTGAATTTGATTTATCTGATACGACCCTTTCTTTAATTACCCCTAACCAATTCTCTACTGATTTTATTAAAAACGTTTATTTAAATATTTTGGAATCTGTTGCTGCAGATTTTAATTTGTCGTTGCATATTGGATCGGGTGTGACTTCACAAAATATAGTACAGTCTGCAAATGATAATGAAACAAAGATTTTTGTTCCAACAGCAGCATCAGCACAAACATCTATCGCATTTAATAATTTTATAACTTCTGAAGAAAATTCTTTTGTTGTATCTGCTTGCAGAAAATTGGCATCTGGATCTGCATCCTTTTCACTTTTATTTATGTATGGATCAACAGGTTGTGGCAAAAGTTTATTGACCGAATGTATAAACACAGAAGCTGTGGGTCGCACATTAATGATGACTGGATCACAATTTGTATCTGAATTCAGTCGCAGTCTGCGTGAACATTCAATTTTCGCATTTAAAGATTTTTGTCGTAATTGTGATACTTTTATTATGGATGATGTACATGTTTTGGCTGGCAAGCGTGCAACAACAGAAGAATTTTTACATTTATTGACTGATTTACGTGGTGCAAACAAAAAGGTTGTTTTGACATCTAATTCTGCCCCCAGCAACTTGTCTGGTTTTGATCGCAGACTGCAATCAATATTTGCATCTGGTCTGGTTGCGGATGTGGCTGCACCAAATAAAAATGTTCGCAAGACAATGTTGTTACGCAGTGGTGTTGCCTTGAATGTTGCAGAAACTTTATCAAGTCGTATTACAGGTGATGGTCATTTAATAAATGGCGTTGCAATGAAAATCAAGACCTATACAGAATTGATGAATGAAAAAGTGACAATGGATGTTGCAGAAAAATTACTGACAGATACTTTACAGAAAAATAAGACCCCGTTATCAATGGTAAAAACAATGTGTGAAAAACTAGGTGTATCATTTGATGAAATTTGTGGCAAGGGTCGCAGCAGAACATTGGTTCGTGCACGTCAAATTATGATGGTCGCATTAAAATCAGTTACTAAATTATCGCTTTCTGAAATTGGTCGTATTTGTGGGGATCGTGATCATGCCACTGTTTTGTATGCAATTTCCCAGATTGAAAAAGCCAAATCATCAGATTTGATTTTGGCAACTGAAATTAATCAAATGATTGAAGAATGTAGATAATCTTCAAATAACTGTTCCTTTATTTTATCTTTTTATTTTCCCAGTTTTATGATACAATTATGACATTAATAGGGGGATTTTTATGAGAAAATTAGCCGTTTTTTCAATATTTTTGGTTGTTCTAGGATTTATTAGTAATGCCAATGCTGGGACGTGCGGTCCAAATGCAATTACATACATTGGAAATCAGTCCCCTACGGATAACGAATTTTTATATGTAAATAAAACAGAATTTGATAAAAGTGAGGCAGGTTATCTTAATACTGGTAAGTACGGTTCTGGGGATGGTAAAGCGTGGGAATGTGATGATGAATTTTGTCCATATGGTAAGACTTTGGAAATGAATGCAGGACATGTTTTTAATGGTCAGGTTATAAATATAAAAACAAAATACACATGTGCAGAATGTGGTTTTGGTTCCGATTGTTGGATACCGGTTTCACAGGATGTATGTAAATATAGGAATTATACAATACCTGTGGGCAAGGCTTTGAATAAAAATATGACAATAATTGATTGTAGTGGTCTTGATATTACCGATACAAGTGGTGAAAGTTTTGAACTTATTTGTCGATCCGGACCGCATCTTATATGTAAAGCAAAAACTTGTAAAAATGGGCTTGTTGCAGATAATGCAGGTAAATGTGTAGTAGCAAAAACCGAAGCTCAAAATAATTGTGAAAATGCAAATGGCACAATATGGGACAAAGATAAAAAAGAATGTAAATGTTCTGATAAGTCAAAGATTTGGAATGCGGCAAAAAAACAATGTATAAATAAACCAATTGTAATTGTAAATTCGCCTGTGAAAAAATCAAAGGTTTCAGAATGTGACGAATTAACAATTAATTGGTTGCGTGAAGTTCAGTTAAAATATTCTGATGACGAAGAAATAATTAAATTAGTTCAAGAAATTATAGATTATTGTACAAATGATGATAATAGATCTCAGATGAACTTTGATAATAACATAACAAAGTTGAAAATACTTATAGATATCAGATTGAAAAAGAGTCAGGCAGTAATAAATTCTGAAAACACAATTAAATCTTTGACCATAAGTATTAAAGAAATGCAATCAGGAATGGGTATAAGTGTTTGGAAAGATAAAGAAGGTGAATTTAATAAATCACGTTTGGTATCTGACTCTGTTGCTGGTGTAGTTCTGGGAACAGCGGGCGGATTGATAACCAGCAGTGTTATAAAGAAGAATCAAGAAGAAAACGGATTCGAAGATATCAGCTGTACAGTTGGTGGGCAGGTTGTCGCTGGTTGGGGTGATGAATTCACCGTTGGTGTAAGATAATTTAAAAAAAACCGCCAGTTTGGCGGTTTTTTAATAAACTATTTTTATACAAATAAATCTTTTACAAATTTTGCATGCTCGGTTATAAACTTGAATCTGAACTCTGGTTTTTTACCCAAAAGTTCTGAAATTAATACCTTCGTTTTTTCAGTGTCTTCGGCACCTTCTTCAGTTTTTGGTGGTAATTCAACCTGAATTAAACGCCTTGTCTTTATTGACATAGTTGTTTCTTTCAACTGATTTGGCATCATTTCCCCGAGTCCCTTGAATCTAGAAGTTTCAATCTTTTTATTCTTATACTTTGTATTTTTTAGTTCTTCCAGTTCTTCATCTGTATCAACATAAATGGATTCAGAGCCATGTGTTAATTTATACAACGGTGGGCAAGACAAATATAAATGTCCACCATGAATCAGTTGCGGCATATACTGATAAAAGAATCCCATTAACAATGATGCAATATGGCTGCCATCAACGTCCGCATCGGTCATTATAATTATTTTTTCATAACGTAATTTGGATTCGTCCCAATCCTTGGCGGTGCCGGCACCGATAATATCAATCAACTCGTTTAATTCTTTGTTAGCAGTAAAACGTTCATCTGAATTAGACATAACGTTTAATACCTTGCCACGTAGTGGCATAATGGCCTGGGTTGCACGGTCACGCGCTTGTTTTGCAGTGCCGCCCGCAGATTCCCCTTCGACCAGAAACAGCTCTGTACCAGCGACGCCATGCTTTGAACAATCGGCAAGTTTTGCAGGCATACGTGCGCGTTTGGTCGGTGTTTTACGTGCAATATCTTTGACTTGTTTTGTTTTTATACGTGCATTGGCAAGATTAACCACGAATTCTAATAAAGCATTTGCGGTTTTTGGATCAGATGCCAAAAAAATTTCCCAAGGATCACGTAAAGCGTTTTCTGTAAATCTTGCAATTTCTGGATTTGAAAGTTTTTCTTTGGTTTGACCCAAGAATTGTGGTGATTTATAAAAAACAGAAACAATGGCAGCAACAGAATCAAATACATCTTCGCTGATAATTGTGCTGGCAGATTTGTTATTTATCTTTTCACCATAGTTTTTTAAACCCTTGGTAATTGCAGATTTAAATCCCGATTCGTGTGTTCCGCCATCAATAGTTGCAATAGTATTGCAATATGAAGCAAAGAATCCATCATCAGACGCCGCACCATTTTCATCTGTTAAAAATGTCAAAGCCCACTCAACATGTCCAGAATCATCAGGAAAATCAACATTACCGTTGAATATTTTTGGCAATATACGTGGTTTTGAATTTGTTTTGCCTTCCAAGAAATCAGCAACACCATTTGGATAATAGAAATTAGTTTCTGCCTCTATATTCATGTCTTCGGTCAGAATTTCTGGATTACATTTCCATTCAACGCGGACCCCGCTGGATAGAAAAGCCTTGGCACGTGCCATACGATAAATTTTTACAGGCTTGAATACTGCCGCAGCACCAAATATTTGATCATCCAATGTAAAACGTATAGATGTACCATGATTCTTGGTTGCATCACCCTTGATTATTTGGCTGGTTGGTTTGCCACGTGAAAAAGTTTGTGTCCAAACAAATCCATCTCTGAAAATATTAACAATCATTTCTGATGACAGGGCATTAACAACACTGCTGCCAACACCATGCAATCCACCACTTGTTTTGTAAACATTGTTATTAAATTTACCGCCAGAATGAAGTGATGTAAGAATAACTTCCAATGCAGATTTTCCAGGATATTTTGGATGTTCATCAACAGGGATACCGCGACCATCATCAATAATTTCAATAGTTTTACTGTCTATCATATTAACAGTAATTTTTTTTGCGAATCCAGCAACTGCCTCGTCAATAGAGTTATCCATAATTTCAACAGGTAAATGGTGCCAGGCTTTCTCGTCCGTTCCACCGATATACATGCCTGGACGCAAGCGAACTGGTTCTAAACCCTCTAAAACTTGGATATCAGATGCGTCATAAGAATGATTAATTTTTTCGACCATAGCCCAATTATTAAAACATTATTCGATTTCAATCAAGTGAAAGAATAAATTTTTTTATCAGGTTGACAATGATTCGTTCTTAACCACTTGATTATTTTTACTAGATTATTATATATTAAGGGCAGCAAAAACATATTTAGGTTAATATTATGAATAAGAGTCCATATGAAATTCTGGGTGTCCAGCGTGATGCATCGGATGCAGATATAAAAAAAGCGTATCATAAATTAGTAATGAAATATCATCCTGATAAAAATTCAGGAGATAAGGCTTCTGAAGAAAAATTTAAAGAGATTAACAACGCTTTTGATATTTTGCGTGATTCTCAAAAACGTGCAGCTTATGATCGCTTTGGTGATACCGCATTTGCTGGGGGTAATGGTGCAGGTGCTGGTTTTGGTGGTGGCAATCCATTTGGTAATGGTGATTTTCATTTTAATATGGGTGGTGGCAATGGCGGCGGTATGGAAGATATCCTGCGTGAGGCTATGCGGGGCTTTGGATTTGATGGTTTTGGTGGTGGCGAAGGACGTGCATCTGGTAATGCACGGACTGGGCGTGATTTATTGGACGAAGTAGTTATAGATTTAAAAGATTCTTATTTCGGAAAAAAACATACAGTTAAATTTTCTAGCAATGTAAAATGTGAAAAATGTGGTGGTTTTGGAACTGATGATGGTAAACAGGCACCTGTTTGTGAACGTTGTCATGGCGCGGGCGCGGTTCATGCGCAAAAAGGATTTTTTACAGTCGAAGTACCATGTCCAGATTGTCAGGGATTGGGACGCAAGATAAAGAAAAAATGTTCTGCATGCGAAGGTCTCGGGGCTGTTCATAAACAAAGAACAATTGATGTTGAAATTCCTGCTGGTATTGAAGATGGTGCCAGACTTCGTTTAGCAGGTCAGGGTGAAGCAGGCGCATTGGGTGCAAAAAATGGTGATTTCTATTTAGATATTAGAATCCGTCCAGATAAGAAATTTACAAGATTGGGCAGTGATTTATTGATAAAAGAAAATGTACCATTTACCACACTTGTATTGGGTGGTGAAATTGAAATTGAAACAATTGATGATAAAAAATTATCAGTAAAGATAACAGCTGGTACACAAATTGGTGAAAAATTACGTGTTCGTGGACATGGTATGCCAACAGTCAGACGCAGCGGCAGCTTTGGTGATTTATATATAGAAGTTGTGATGCCTGTTCCAACAAAGTTAAATGAAAAACAAAAGAAAATATTAAAAGATTTCGCTGATTCAAAACCAGATAAAAAAAGTTGGTTTTAAAAATCCGCCATTTGGCGGGTTTTTTATTTTATCTTTTTTAACTTTTCCACAAATGTAAATGTGTATTCGGTGGCTGACCAAATACTTGCCAATAATGATAACCACAATAATCCAACAGCAATAAATGGAAGATAGTATATTGCATACATCAAAACCTTACTGGTCATATCAGGTGTGATCATTGACCCCATTGCAAACATTAACAGAAATGTGCCTATTGCCTTCATTTGTAATAGTGTTTTAATTTTTCCCATAGAAAATCTGGATTTTGGAACGGGCATTTCAACTTTTTGTGTTCCCAAAAATTCGCGCAGACCACTGATATATAATTCGCGTGCAATCATTAAGATTACAGGGATAATTATAAACCATACAGGCATCATTATTGTCAAAAGAATCAATGTATTAACAACCAACAGTTTGTCCCCAATATGATCCAAGACACCACCAACTTTACTGGTGACTTTATATTTTCTTGCCAACCACCCATCAAAGAAGTCAGAGGCTGCTGCCAAAAAGTACAAGATAAATGTTAACCAATACATTTGGAACATTATTGTTGGAATAAGTGCAAATGCTGCAAGTATTCTAAATATTGATAGAAAATTTACAAAAGCTTTCATAGGGGTTCTCCTTTTAATGATATAATTATATCCCTTATTAATGAAAATATGAATATATTTTTTCAGCAGCCGATTTCCCAAGACCTGGAACATGAATCAGAGCGTTCAATTCTGCATCCGCAATTTGTCGGACCGAACCAAAATGATTCAACAATGCACGTTTTCTTGTTGGGCCAATTCCTTCGATATCATCCAATTTGCTGGCAGTCATAGTTTTTGCATATTGCGCCCGATGAAATGAAATAGCAAAACGATGTGCCTCGTCACGAACGGCACGTAATAATAAAAATAATTTTGAGTCTTTTGGAATATTTCTTTCGGTTTTACCATTCGGTATAATAAAATGTTCGTCACCATCACGAACCAAACCCTTGGTAACACCAAGTATTGGAGTTGTTGGCGCTGTTTTATGTGCAATATTCCATTGCGCCATACCACCATCAACAATAATTAAATTTATATCTTTGTCCCATGCGATTGCGCGTGTGATAAATTCTTCCATCATTGCTATGTCATTGCCAGCGCGCGCCGCATCTTTTAATTTAAAGTGTCTGAAATTTGATTTTATAAATCCATCGTGTCCAAACACAATCATGCTGCCAACAGGGGTCTTGCCAAATAAATGTGAATTATCAAAAACGCAAGCTTGGTCAATTTTTATCCCAAGCCATTTTTCTAATTCATTAACTGATTCGTTCCAATTGATACCAATTTGATGTGTGTAGTTTTTTATTCCACGAACAGAAGTATGTGTAAGTGCAGCGATTTTATCACGCATTTGGGCAGCAGATTCAAAATCCATATTATCAGAAAACTTTTTCATTTTTTCTGATAAGTCTGCAATAATAGGCTCACTATATCCTGTTAAAATCTTGCGCGCCAATTGAACATTTTCATTATAAGAAGTTTGATGAATTACGCATGGTGCACTGCATCTTCCAATTTGATAAAGCAGGCATGGTCGCGTACGATTTTTCATAAAAGTATCTGTGCATGTTCTCAGTTTGCATACCTTTTGAATTGTTTTAATGGTTTCGTTCAAAGCAGAAACAGATGGATAAGGACCAAATACATCACGTTTCTGTGATATCTTTCCGCGGAATTTTAAAAGACGTGGAAATTCAGAATTTGTCAAAGCCAACATTGGGTACATTTTCCCATCCCGCATCATTATGTTGTATTTTGGCTTCTGGGTTTTTATTAACTGTTCTTCTAAAATCAGGGCATCCGATTCGGTTTTGGTCGTTTCCCAGGTCACATTTGTGACCAATGTTCGCATAATTTGTTTGTGTAATTCTAGCTTTGATGTATCCAGATATTGCCTTAATCTGGCCTTAATATTTTTTGCTTTGCCTATGTACAATAAGGTACCTTCGGCATCGTACATTTTGTATATGCCAGGCGACATAGGACTGGATTCAATCAAATCAGAAAATTGAATAATCATAACTTGTATGATAGAATAATAAGTGTACAATAGCAAAAAATAAAAAGGATTTGGAAATGAAACAAGAATCTGGACGTTCAATGATTGAAATGTTGGGTGTATTGGCAATTATGGGTGTAATCACTGTTGGTGCAATAACAATGATTTCCGCCGCAATGAAAAGCCAGAAAAGAACAACAGTTAATGACGAAGTTGTACAAATTGTGACAGGTGTTCGTCAATTGTTGGGTGAATATGATGACTTTTCAAATATAAATAATTCAACAATTTTTGGTGCAATTGGAATTTCACCAAAAACACCGTATGGTGGAAATTATGAACTGGCTGTAAATCCAGCTAATTCACGTCAATTTATTTTATCTATTAATGGTTTGTTAAAATCTGATTGTGAATACTTTATTACCAAGGCATGGTCTGATTCGGTCGATTTTCAGATGTCCGAAGGGAAACGTGGTGGCGCAATAGGTACATGCACAGATGAAAACGGAAAAAATACAATACGAATAATATACGGTGAATAACTAGATTAAACACAAGTGATAAGAATTTTCTGGTATTAACCTTGTGTTTTTTGTAGATTTTTATATATGCAAAAACCAATCGAAGTTTATGAAACAGAAGAAGGCACAAGATTATTGCGCTGGTTTTTGCGTCATTACTCAGGAATGTCTGCATCGGAATTTTACAAACTTTGTCGTGGTGGACAAATTAGATTGAATTCTTCACGTTGTCGTGGAAAAGAAATTTTACGCGCCGGTGATATTGTCCGGGTTCCACCTACACTTACCCAATACCAACAAGATAAAATAAAAAAAACAGAGAGTGGAAACAGATTTACATTGGCTGATTTAGAAAAATTAAGAAAATGTATAATTCATGATGACGAAGACATTGTTATTTTTAATAAA
The DNA here is from genome assembly GCA_016927735.1 of Alphaproteobacteria bacterium. Lineage (GTDB taxonomy): Bacteria > Pseudomonadota > Alphaproteobacteria > Rs-D84 > Rs-D84 > JAFGMC01. The sequence continues at coordinate 3,701 of JAFGMC010000010.1, read as the reverse complement.
CCTGCAGGTCTGGCAGTTCAAGGCGGAACAGGAATAGTAAAATCTGTTGATAAAATGGCAGCAGAAATGTTTCCGTATGATAAAATTTCTTTGGTTCACAGATTAGACAAGGAAACCAGTGGTGTTTTAATTGTTGCAAAAAATCAAAGGTCAGCACAAATATTATCAAAAGAGTTCCAAGATAAAACAGCACAAAAAGAATACTTGGCATTATTAATGGGTAATGTTTCTCCGCGCTCTGGTGTTATTGATAATTTCATGACAAAGGGTCATATATTGGAAGAGGGAGAAAATGTACTGCCTGGTGTCAAAGCATATCGTGCAATTACAGAATATAAGGTTATATCAGAAATTGCAGGAACCTTGTCATGGGTTTCATTTTCTCCAAAGACAGGTCGTACACATCAATTACGTATTCACAGTGCTTTTTCATTAGGTGCACCAATAATAGGTGATACACTATATAATAAAGAACAAAGACTGGATGATACTTTGAATTCTTTGCTTGCGACAAAAAACTTGTTTTTATTTGCATACAAGCTATCATTTCGTCATCCAGGTAGCGGAAAGATAATGACTATTCGTGCGGAATTGCCAAATTTTATGCTTCCTGTAATTAAATTTCTAGAATTCAAAATACCAGAATAAACAATAAGGCGTCAAATGTTTTACAGACGAAAAAGATTTTTCAAGATTGCAAGAATTATCGCAATGTTTGTAATTGGTTTGATTGTTGCCGTATTCATAGCATTTACCCAGGTAAATTTGGAAACATTACGTGGTGATTTGATAACTGGCTTGCAGGATGCAACCGGATTACCCGTGGAGATAAATGGAAAAATTTCTTGGAAGTTTTCTTTACGTCCAAAAGTTGAACTGAATGATGTTAATGTTCTATTAAAATCAGTAAGAGATGGAAAAAATAACTTTTCCGCAAAAAAAATAGATGTCACTTTAAATTTATTTTCGTTGTTGCGAAATAATCCTACAATACAAAATATAAAAATTTATGATGCTGTTTTGTTTGTAAAACAAGACGAGCAAGATGAAAAAATTGATAATAACAAAAATATTAAAGAAAAGTCAAAAACAGATGAAGTTATAAATACTTCAAAAAGTAAATACCCTTTTAATATAGATTTTGGTTTGGATTCGATAGAATTAAAAAACTTTAATGTTTATGTTGGTAAATCAGAGTATTCATTAGATGGATTTTACATCAGCTCAAATTCGAAAAAAAATGCAATTGAATACAGTGGATGGTTAAAATTTGATCAGGAGATATATCCATTTATATTACAGTTTTCAGAATTTAATGAAGAACGCAAGGTTTACCCAGTACGTCTTGCATTATCTGTGAAAAGTAAAGCTTTGGTTGCCAATGTCGCATTAGAAGGTAAAAGTAAATTACCAATAGATTTTATATTAAAAGGGAGTATTCCAAATATAAAATTGATAGGAAATATATTCAATCAGGATCTCCCAGAAACACCACCTTTAGATGTTAATATGGCAGGTGGGTTCGGCACAAAGTCTTTTACACTAAGAAAATCTTCTGTCAGTATCGGGGGGAGTGAATTTGATATTTCTGGTATTGTTGATTGGTCTTCTGTAACACCTGCAATAAATATAAACATAAAATCCGAAAATTTTGATTTAAATGAACTATTTCCAAATTTATATTCTTCAGAAAAAGAATGGATTCGACCAAAGCGTAAACTAAACGTGTTTAAAGATACACCGCTTTATGGGGAATTCTTAAAAAATTATAATTTGAATTTAAATATATCAGCAAATAAATTAAAAATTTATCGTGATATGGTTGCAGAGAATTTAAATACTAATTTATATTTAAAAGACGCGAAATTGCACGTTGATACAAAAACAAAATTTGCAGATGGTGATGTTAGTGCTGTTATAGAGGTACAGACAGATAATAATGATAAATTATTTGTACGTGCTGCTGGTCTTGGGGAAAGAATATATGTTGGTGAAATTATGGAGGAAATTCGTGAAAAGGATAGTATTTCAGAATTACCAACAAATTTTGAGTTTTATTTAGAAGCCACAGGATTTGATTTATCAGAATTAATGTCAACAGTCACAGGACCTTTATATGTTTATTCTGTTGCACCAGGTTATGCAAACGCAAAAATTATTTCATATTTATATGGTGAAGATTTTTTAACAAGCTTACGTCATAATATTCAAGATATGTTCAGGTCAAAAAAGAAATATGATCAAATAACTGTTTCTTGTGCAGCAATTAATTTAAAAATCAGAAATGGAATTGTAGAAACTACTAATGGTATAGCAGTCGAAACAAACGCTATAAACATGATGTTGGCTGGAAATGTGAATCTTGGAAAAGAGACTTTGAAAACATCAATGACAACAGTGCCAGTTCGTGGATTGAAATTGTCTATAACTGGTAACGTAATTAATTCTATAGAATTTTCAGGGGAATTGGCAGAACCAGATATTAAAATAAATAGCGCGGCTGTTGCTGGTAAGTTTGCGTCTGCAACAGGAATTGGTTTAATGTTGGCACCTTTTACTGGTGGTATAGGTTTGGTTGCAGGGGCTGGTGTTGGATTACTGGCTGGTGGATTATTGGAAAATTGGTTATCAGATGAACACCCTTGCAAGACAGCTATGGAAAAAGGTGTTGTTGTCAAAACTGGTGATCCAGATTGGTTAAATAAACCTATGGCAGAACTTGTCGGGAATCTTATAAAATAGAGGTGAAAAATTGTTTAGTTGGATTGGCTTTATTCAAATTTTGATAATTGTCGCGATACTTTTGTTTTTTTATAAAGTATTTATAAAAAATACTTCATCAGAGAAATTAGTTCACGGTTTAGTTGGATTGGGTGTTTTATGGGTATCCAGTTTTGTTATGAACTGGTTACATTTTGATTTATTAGGTGGTTTTTTACATTGGGTTTCTTTATTTTTATCAGTTGGTTTGGTGGTTATTTTTCAACCAGAACTTCGAAAATTTATGGCTTTGATGGGAAACTTTCGTGGAATTTTCAGTTCAATATCACTTCGTGCAAGTATAGATAAAGATGAAATTAACAAATCTATTGATCAAATAGTTAATGCAGTTGAATATATGTCTATAAAAAGAACAGGTGCATTAATAGTGTTACAAGATAAGTTCGATGAAGGTGCTGTCGAGAAAAAAGGTACAATTTTAGATGCTGCAATTTCAAGTGAACTTCTATTAACGATATTTTTTAATAAAACACCGCTTCATGATGGTGCTGTTATAATAGATAATAATAGAATTTTATCTGCTGGGGCAATTTTACCACTTTCCCAGAATGAATTAAAATGGAAATATGGAACTCGTCATAGGGCGGCTATTGGATTATCTGAATCATCAAAATCTGTTGTATTAGTTGTTTCCGAAGAAACTGGTGATATATCAATCGCAGAAAGAGGAACAATAAAAAAATATGAAGATTTAAAAAAATTGAAAGTGAAACTTGAAAAATTGATGAGGAAATAAAAAACTGCTCTATTTAGAGCAGTTTTGTTTTTAATGATGAAAAAGCTGAGTTTGCTTTCTTTTTTACCCTTGCGCCGAATCGGCATTTTTTGCTAAACTTCGAGTACAAAGAATGTGTTTATAGACATTAACAGGAGCTAGTTATGGAATTTTCAGTATTTCGCCAGGTTTTAATACGCGCATT
>JAFGMC010000009.1 GCA_016927735.1 Alphaproteobacteria bacterium | reverse complement strand
CAATTTCAAACCTGAACCCCAAAATCCCCAAAACCTATACACTGCCCAATTTCCGATAGTCACACTATGCAAAAACACGTTCTTTGCCTAGCATGTCTTGAACTTTCTCAGCATGCTGTTCTTGAATGTTTGGAATGTTGCCATTTTCTACTGCGTTTTTTAATATTCTTATAACTTCTCTTTTATCAGTATAATTTGCATCTTCATTCTCATTAATAATCAAATTTATGACATCTAAAAATCTGCAAGCACTGGTAACAAATGTTCCTTTTGGAACGAAACTTATATCTTTTAATTCGCAACTTCCATGAAACACTATTACAGAATAAAATGGCAAATTTTTGAATTGTTTGGATTGTTTTTGCAGCTCTTCAATATGTCTTTTGTTCTGCATTATTGGGTTGTAAAAACGGAACTTTTGCCCGCGACGCATTCCTTGGGTCCATTGTGAGTTATGCCCATTTCCAAAAATCCAACCCCCATAATCTTTTACTTCGATCACAATAAGCCCAACTTTGGTTGCAACAACCAAATCTATCTGCGAAAAACTTCCATTAGGCTTTTTTATATATAAATCATGAAATACTGCACCTGCAGGTATATCATTTTTTAATAAATCCAACACTAAATCACGTTCTGCCCAAGTTCCACGTTCTAAAGATGTTACTGTTTCCAATAACTCACAGTCCTTACTACGTGTCTTTCTATTTATAAACACAAATTCATGCTGTTTGTTGTGTGAATGGCCAAGAATAACTAAGATAAATAATACTACAAAAAATATAATAATTATAATTTCCATGCTTAAAATTATAACATATGATTTGGCCTGGTCAACAATCAACTATAAAACATCTTTTCCTGTTCATTAAATTTTTCGTGCTTGCTGGCTATATCGAATAATGTTTGCAGATTTACTCTGGCGGAGGTGTTGCCCTCCATAATCGTATTTATAATCCTTGGTGACATATAGCACAGGTTCAGGTATTTATAAACCGTTCTGTGGTCGCGCTTTAACTTGGTTGCCAGCTTTCGGACTGATGTGCCGTTTTCAACTTCACGCTTGTATTTCCAGGCATATGCCAACGCCCGCACCAGTGTGTTATTATTTTCTGCCTTGGTCAGTATTGAATGTTCGCCACATTGATGTTTATAAATAATTGAACTGGTATTGGATAAACTAATCTCGGCATCAACTATAATATACTTGCCGTCCCCGGTTAAATAGCAATGCTCCATAGGGGTATTGTTCGTGTTCATATAGTTTTTATCTGTAAATGAATCCAAGTATCGCAGGTCTTCGTTATTTATAAAAATGGTCAGTTTGTGATCTTGGTATATGATTTTATCAATCATTGGTTTTATGATTGTGTCGGCATATTTTACCTGCTTAAAAGCCAGTCGCTTTTCAGCAATCATAAAGCCCATATCTGAATCCAGGAAATGTTTAATTGTTTCAATTACGATTTTATCAATGTGTCCCATGGGTAAAGAATTCTTACCCACGCGATAGTATTTGTATTGTTTGAATCCTTTGCGTCCCGAAGAGTTCTTGAACACAGCACCACTGGTTGTTTGAATCTTGTTATTTAATAACGATGTAGCACGCACACATTTTGCATTTCCACGATTGTTGTTTTGTTTCAGTTTTTCTGCAACCGCGTTGAACAGTTCTGTGTCAATAATCGCAGGGTGTTCACCGTTAAATATATCACCGCTTCTTTTGTTCTGTATTTTACCTATTATTATTTTGTTGGTTAAAATTTTATGCAACATAGATACGGTTATTGGGTTCCCGCCCATTATATTTCCATTTTGACTGACCCACTTTTTACCATGGATTCCTTTCTCTTTTAGGCGTATGCGACAATCTACTAATGATGGTGATTCCAGATAGGTTTCAAATATTTTCCGAACAATTGGAATCTCTGCCTCGTTCGGCACAAGTTTATGAAATTTCACGTCATATCCCATTGGTGGAATCCCACCAACCCACATGCCCTTGGATTTGGTTGCGCGGATTTTATCGCGTATACGTTCACCGGCAACCTCGCGTTCAAATTCTGCAAAGGATAGCAACATGTTCAGGGTCAATTTACCCATGGCGCTGTTGGTATCAAAACTTTGGGTAATACTGACCAGGGTGCATTCGTGTTTATCAAACTCTTTCATCATGCTTTTAAAGTCAAAAATACTACGCGACAGACGGTCAATTTTATAAACCAGAACACATCCGATTTTACCATTGCGAATATCAACCAACATATCTTGCAGGCCAGGGCGTGCCATAGTTCCACCAGAAATCGCGGCATCACTGTAAGTCCGCACATACTCCCACCCCTGGAAAGTTTGCGACATTATGTAAGCTTTGCAGGCCTGTTCCTGATTATCCAGGCTGTTAAAGTCTTGTTCCAGTCCTTTTTCTGTGGATTTACGCACATAAATCGCACATTTAATATTCGGCATATTAACCCCTTTGGTTGTGCCCATTTACGCTCTAAGTTGCTGGGAAGTCAAATGAATAAAGTACTTGATTTATAAGGTGTTTAGAGCATTAGTGTTGGTGTATAAAGGGGTATAAAATGGATAAAAAACAACAGCAATATTTGGCGCAATGCAAAGCGACCGGATATAAGATAGAACAAAAACATCTGACAAAATTGAATAAATATTTACGCGACCCAGATGGTTGTGTTGATCGTTCAATTAAAACTAAATATTATATAAAACCGGGTACAAATATCACAAAAAAATATAAAGGCAAAGAATACATTGTGACGGTAATATCTGAAAATAAGTTTATGTATAAAATGGAAACTTATGAGACATTATCAGCAATCGCAAAACTAATCACCGGTCACAAAGTCAGCGGCTATGAATTCTTTGGATTTTATAATAAGAATGTTTGAAATATATTATTTTCAAATGCTTACAAAGCCTGATAAGTCGAGGAATATAAATCCTATTGAATTATTGATATATATTGATAATATTTTTGGTGTTAAAGGATTTTTATGGATAAAAAATGTATATTTTGTGGAGAAAATGTTAATGAAAAAACAAAAGAACATGTGATCCCACAATGGTTAATAGAATTAACAGGAAATCCAAAAAGAAATATGTTAATTGGAGTATTAGAAGATAATTTTAAGACAAAGCAATTTGCTTTTGATCAATTCACATTTCCAGCTTGTTATCATTGTAATAATAAATTTTCAAATTTAGAAAGTTTATCTAAAAAAGTTATAGAAAAAATATTAAATAATGAATGTGTAAATGCTCAAGAACTATCAATTTTATTAGATTGGTTTGATAAAGTTAGAATAGGATTATGGTTGGGTAGTTTATATTTATCAGGAAAATACGATAAAATAAATCCTCATTTGTTTATTGATATGAGAGTTGGGTATACTGACAGAGCATTAATTATAGAAAAAGATAATACGCCAGATAAAAAAATAAACTTTGTTGGTATAGATACCCCCGTATTTCATGGAATGCCAAGTGTATTTCAATTAAGAATTAATAATTTTATATTTACAAATATGTCAACAGTTGGTCTTGTTTCTAGAAGACTTGGTTTCCCATTTTCTGAGACAGCGGTAATTGTGAATTCTGAAAGGAATGTTCTTGATATAAAAGCTGGGTTAGAAAGAATTATTAAACCAGTAATACGTAAATTGAATAACGATAATGAAAAGTTAATAATATTTCAACCGATGTTTGGATCTATCCTAGATTTTCAGGATAAAAAAACAAATAATTTTTATAATAATAATTATGTAAAATCTCATAGTTTAGATTTTGATAAAGGTATAGGTGGAATATTTATTAATAAAAAAGATAATGAAACTTTCTATCTTGATCCAAATGATTCAATATTAATTGATCCAGTAATAACTAAGAAAAAACCAATGGAATTAGCTGCAAAAACTTTGGAATTGCAAAATGTTTTGTTTTCCGATTTTTTAAAATTTAATTATGAAGATAAAGATCATGAAAAAGAATTAAAGAAAAATAAACGAATAGCCTTAGAAATAAATAAAGTTTTAATATCCAATTCTAAAAAGGTCTAATTTTTTAAATTTTACACAAGTAGATTTATAATTTTTTAAATTTGCAAAAATTTAGTAAAAAATATTTTTGCTAAAATATTTAGTAGAAACAATTCACTAAAAAATTCGCATAATTTTTTTTCATAAAAAATTTATTTCATCGGCGGCACTAGTGATTTTTCAAAAAAACAAAAATCCCAGATTTCTGGGATTTTTTAATTTTTACCAAAAATTAAGAAAATTTTCGAATTATAAAATTTAATCATAACTCCTTGAATTTACATAATTAAATATTTTAGCTCACAAAATTCGTTATATAGTAGGGGATTGCTAAGACGGCAGACCCCATAACAAAAAACAAAATGGAGTCTGTAATGACAGAGCTTAAAGTAGAAGAAATAGCAATTGGAAAAATTAGTCCATATGCTAAAAATGCAAAAAATCATCCTGAAAAACAGGTGCAGCAAATAGCGTCATCAATTAAACAGTATGGTTTTAACAACCCAATATTGATTGATGAAAACAACGAGGTGATCGCAGGTCATGGTCGCCTTGTCGCGGCAAAGGTAATTGGTTTGGATACTGTCCCGGCAATTCGTTTGTCACACTTGTCTGAGGCACAAAAACGTGCTTATCGGTTGGCAGATAATAAAATATCTGAAAACGGTGGATGGAATGAAGACTTGTTGCGTCTGGAAATTTCAGAACTGGAAACAATATGTGATGACTTGGATATAAACATAATTGGCTTTGATGATGTTGAACTTGACGTGCTTATGAATCCAGAACAAAAAGATGCTGACCCAAAGGCAAATAATGTTCCTTATATTTCAGAATCAGAAATTGTTTCAAAGGTTGGAGATATTTGGAATATTGGCGAACACAGAATTATTTGTGGGAATAGTTTAGAACAGGAAACATTTAAAAAATTATTAGGTAGTCGCCGCGCTGATATGGTATTAAGTGATGTTCCGTATAACGTAAAAATACAAGGACATGTATGTGGTTCTGGCAATATAAAACACAAGGAATTTGCAATGGCGTCTGGCGAAATGTCAGTCGATGAATTTACAAAATTTCTGTCCACAAATTTTGTTTTATGTGCAAAATTCTCCCGTCCAGGATCATTACATTATAATTTTATAGACTGGCGGCATGTTGGCGAAATGTTATCTGCTGGTCGCGGAGCGTTCACAGATTTTATAAATATGTGTGTATGGGTGAAAAGTTCTGGATCCATGGGTTCGTTGTATCGCTCACAACACGAGTTATGTTTTATATTCAAAAATGGTAAAGAGCCACATATCAACAATGTAGAGCTTGGAAAACACGGGAGATACAGGACAAACGCATGGTTTTATGCCGGTGTTAACAGTTTTGGTAAGCATAAGAATGATATTAAATTCCATCCAACGGTCAAGCCAACAGAGCTGCTTAAAGATGCAATATTGGATGTAACCAAACGTGGTGATTTGGTGCTTGATTGTTTCCTTGGTTCAGGTTCAACACTTCTTGCTGCACATCAAGCAAAACGTATTTGTTACGGAATTGAATTGGAACCGCTGTATGTTGATACAGCGATACGACGTTTTCGTGACATGTTCGGAATCGATGCAATTCGTGAATCTGATGGAAAAACTTATTCTGAATTATTAAACGAAAAACTTTCAAATCAAGAGGTGGCATAATGTCAGACTATGAAAATGGTTATATGAAACCACCGGTTGATAAACAATTTCAACCAGGTCAATCGGGCAACCCAAAAGGTCGTCCACGTGGCTCTAAAAATACATACAAATTATTGGATGATATTTTGAATCAAAAAGTGCAAATGACCCAAGATGGCAAGCAAGTCAAAATAAACAAAAAGACTGCGATTTTGTTGCAAGCTGCAAACAAAGCTGCCAAAGGCGATATGAGAGCAATTCAAACTTTGTTTCCACATATGTTGGCAGCAGATATAAAAAATGAAGAGCATGAAAAAATCGTTGCCGCTTTGAGCCAAGATGACCAAAAACTGATTGAACAATATACAAAATCCTTGAAAGGAGTAGACAATGAATAAAGAAGTATTTAACGCGTTTTTACGCAATGATTTTAAACTTTTTGTAATGAAAGTTTTCAACGAAGTATCAGCTGGTGTTGAATATATCGATAACTGGCATATTGATGTAATATGTGATGAGCTGATGAATATGCGTGATGGTAAGCATTATCGCTCGATCATAAATATTCCACCACGATACTTAAAATCAATAATTTGTTCTGTTGCGTGGCCGGCTTATTTGCTGGGTAAAGATCCAACCACAAATATTATTTGTGTCAGTTACAGCGGTGAACTGGCTGAAAAGTTTGCGCATGATTGTCGCAATGTAATGTTGGCTGATTGGTATCGTGAATTGTTTCCACTGACACGTCTGCATAAATCACGCCAATCGGTAAATGATTTTGAAACCACGCGTGGAGGTGGTCGCCAATCAACATCTATTGGTGGTACATTAACTGGTCGTGGTGGCGATTGGATTATTATTGATGATCCGTTGAAGCCATCAGATGCTATGTCTGATACACAAAGAGAAAAGGTCAATGAATGGTATGCTTCAACATTGTATTCACGATTAAATGATAAAAAGACAGGGAAAATCGTATTGATTATGCAACGTTTGCATCAGGACGATTTGACGGGTTATTTGTTAGAAACGGATGCAAAATTTCATCATGTGAAATTACCAATGGTTGCATCAGAAGATGAAAAATGGTCTTTTAAAAATCGTATTACAGGTAAACAAAATATTGTCGAGCGTAATAAAGGCGACTTGTTGCATCCAGATCGTGACAGTATGGAAGTAGTAAAAGACTTACAAGACTCTTTGGGTGAATATGGATTTACTGGGCAATACCAGCAAGAGCCATGCCCATTAGAAGGTGGGATAATAAAAGAATCTTGGTTGCAGTATTATGATGTAGATAAGTTAAGCAAAATTGATTTAGGTAAGATAGTCAGAATTTATATCAGTTGGGATACTGCTTGCAAGACAGGCGAGAATAATGCGTACTCTGCATGTTGTGTAGTCGTTATGACTATTGAGTCAAATAAGTACAAATTTTATTTGGTTGCTGTTTATAGAGGTAAATTTGAAATGCCAGATTTGTTAGAGGAAACAAAAGGCATTTATAACAAATTGGCACATACTGGGCATGTTGGACTTCCTGTTAAAATGTTAATAGAAGATAAATCAAGTGGTACACAATTAATACAACATTTAAAAATTGAAAAAACCAATAGCGGTTACGATTTTGATGTAGAAGCCATAAAACCGGACGGAGATAAAAAGTTTCGTTTAATTGGTGCAAGTGTTTATATACAACGTGGGGATTTATTATTCCCACAAAGTAATAAAAATGTTGATGAATGGTGGCCAGATTTTAAAAAGGAATTATTAAGTTTTCCAGGGGGTAAATATAAAGATCAAGTTGATGCACTTTCACAATGTATAACTTTTGCCAATGAGGAGATAAAAAATTTTGGATAAAAAATCCCGGTTATTTCCGGGATTTTTATTTACAGTATCGAATATTTATTTTGTTGATTTATAAAATTGATTTTTCATATAACGTGGTATTAATGTTACATTTTGAACAGTGATAATTCCAAGCGCGGTTTGATAACTATGTGTTTTAGTTCCGTCTAATGCCATACATATATTGCTGTTTACAGGAATTATTTGTCCATCATAAAATTCTGGCAGTTTACTTATGTTTTTAACAGATTTTGTGTTGAAATAATATAATTTATTATCGTATTCGCTGAACGCTATAATTGCTTCTGTTTTTGATAACACGGTTTTTATGTAAACTTTTTCGTATGGTTCCCCCCTCAACAACAAAATACCATTTTTTTCACTATTTTCATTTGTTAGTTTATAAGAATTATAATTTTCATTATGAAAATAATTGTCTGATAATTTATCTTGATAATCAAGAGTTTTTGATTCCCAATATCCAAGGCAGTTCCAATCAATCATTGTCTCGACCGAGTTATTTAATTGATCTCTTATTTCTGCACCAGTATGCGATTGTATTGCACAACCAGAGATTGATGCTATACAACAAATTCCTGTTATTATATTACTTAGCAATTTTTTTATCCTTTAAATTTTATATACATTTCATATATGATTCAGACACTTTTCTTGCGGCATTTTCCATTTGAGTTTTTGCGTTTTCGTCAAAGCCCATTTCAATGCGTATTTTTTCGTCCAGCGTATCTAGTTCTTTCTGTGTAAATTTATCAATAGAATGTCGAATACCTTGCTCGCATTTAAGAAAACTTTCAAAGTGCATACATCCTTGATGTTTGTATCCGCAATCAACAATGCCCATTTGATAAGTAAAGGATTTATCTAAATCTGCGGATGTTGCATTTGAATCACAAGCACATAAGATAAGTGGAAGAATTAAAAGAATTTTTTTCATAACAACCCCCATATTTGGTTATTTAAAAACCGCCATTTTTAAAAAGGCGGTTGGAGGTTAAGAACTACTATAAGATAGTGCGGCTTATTTGGTATAAATACCTTATTCACCAGCCCTCCAACCATGAGGTTGTAAGGGCATTTTACGTCTGCGCAGACGCTTATAGAGAGGTTCTTATACCCCAACATCAGGAACCCCCGATGTCACGTATAATTTACAATAAAAATTCAATAAAATCAAATGATTTGTTGTTTTTATGTAAATTATGAATTGCAAATTGGTGAAATTTTGTACTAATATAAGTTCAATAAATAAAAGGTTAAAAAATGATCTTTGATAGGTTACGTGATGATAATGAAACTTATGCTCGTCAAAAGATAGATGTAAAACTGCGAGATGCTGGTTGGTTATTAGTTGATAGTGATGAAAATAAAAGAAATGTTTCATTAGAACATACATCAGATAAAGGTCGTTTAGACTATTTGTTATTAGATTCTAAAAATCACCCTTTATGTGTTTTAGAGGCAAAAAAACCATCTATAAATCCACTATCAGCAAAAGATCAGGCACGTCGTTATGCTGAATCACAAAATATAAGATTTATAATATTATCGAATGGTGAAATATTTTACCTGTGGGATATAAAAACTGGTAATCCCCAAATTATAACACAAATTCCCACTCAGGAATCTCTGCAAACCAGATTAGATTATAAGAATGATGGTGGTGACATAACTCGTGAGAAAATAATTCCAGAATATGTCGCACTTATGAAAAATCCAAATTTGTTGGAAACTCCTGAATATTTAAATCCAGAAACAAAAAATGCATATTTATGGGATAATGGTCTGCGTGTTTTACGAGATTATCAAATCGGGGCTGTCCAGGCAGTACAAAAAGCTGTTGCTGATGGACGTAGTAGATTCTTGATAGAGATGGCAACTGGTCTTGGAAAAACATTAACTGCTGGTGCAATTATTCAAATGTTTCTACGTACTGGACATGCTCATCGTGTATTATTTTTGGTTGATAGAATTGAATTAGAAGAACAAGCATATAAAAATTTTCGTGATTATTTATGTGATTATACATGTGTTATTTATAAACATAATTCTAAAGACTGGTTTAAGGCAGAAGTGGTTATATCAACAATTCAAACATTAATGAGTGGCGATAGGTATAAATCGATATTTTCACCAACAGATTTTGATTTTATAATTTCAGACGAGGCACATCGTTCAATAGGCGGAAACTCCCGAGCGGTGTTTGAATATTTTGTTGGGTATAAACTTGGTCTAACAGCAACACCAAAAGATTATGTAAAAAATGTGGATATTGATAAAATAAAGATTGCAGACCCAAAGGCGTTGGAACGTCGCTTGTTATTGGACACATATAAAACATTTGGATGTGATGGCAATGAACCAACTTATCGCTACTCAATGATAGATGGTGTAAATAATGGTTATTTAATTGCGCCAATTGCTATTGATGCGCGTACTGATATAACAACAGAATTATTGTCAGAAAAAGGGTATTCAGCTATTGGTGTAGATGAAAGTGGTGAAGATGCTGAGGCCTTAGTTGTTGCCAAAGATTTTGAAAAGAATTTCTTTAATGAAAATATAAACAGTATATTTTGTAAAACGTTTTTGGAAAACGCAATGCGCGATCCAATAAGTGGTGAAATAGGAAAATCTATCGTATTCTGTGTTACCCAAGAACATGCAGCAAAAATTACACAATTACTTAATCAATACGCTATGCAGGCATTCCCTGAAAAATACAACAGTGATTTTGCGACACAAGTTACATCACTTGTTGCAAATGCTCAGACAATGACTACCGATTTTTCAAACAATAAATTAAATGGTCGTAGTAGATTTAAAGAAGGGTATGAAACAAGTAAGACACGCGTCTGTGTAACTGTCGGTATGATGACAACAGGATATGACTGTAGTGATTTATTGAATATAGTTTTTATGAGACCAGTATTTTCACCAACTGATTTTGTTCAAATGAAGGGACGTGGAACCCGTAAAAATACTTTTAAATTTGTAAATGCGGATAAAAATGAGTTTATTGTACAGAAAGAGTCATTTAAGCTATTCGATTTCTTTGGTAATTGTGAATATTTTGAAGAAAAATTTAACTATGATTCTGAGCTAAAGTTACCACAGATCACACGCGGAGCATCTGCTGGAATACAAACACCACAAACTGTAAGAATGCTTACTTCTGAAGAAATCACAAAACTAATTCAGATGACAGAATTACCAATCAAGGAAATGCGTATTGATCGTGAATTCTGGGGTGCAGTAAAGAAAGAAATAGCAGATGATACAGATATTAAACAAGCGGTAGACAATGAAAATTGGGATCGTGCGGTTTCATTGGTTCGGGATCGTTATGAAAACAAACCAAAGCTATATCCAACCTTAGAAACTATTAAAAAGGCAAACAAACTGGATCGTCACATCGGATGGCGTGAGGTACTTGAAAATGTTTTTGGATTTTTACCAAAATTCAAGACAAAACGTGAAATGTTGGAAGAAGAAAGCGATAAATATGTATCTATTGCAAAGCCAAATGCTGAAATTGTCCCAATTATTAAGAATTTTATTGAATTGTATCTAACAGATAACAGATTTCGTGAAATTATTGATAAAAAAGACTTCCCTATGTTAGATACTGAAATACCTGGTTTTAGTATGGCAGATATCAAGGAAATGGGTATTATTCAAATGAATGACTTGCTTAACTATATCAAAGATGCAATCATTTTGAATGATTATATGGAGTAGATAAATGCTGGATATTGACACAAAAAGAAAGATTAATAATGCCCGTGATATTCTGGTCGGTAAGGTGCCAAATCCACAATCTCAGGTTGATCTAATAACTGTAGCACTTATTTACAAATTTATGGATGACATGGATTTGAACGGATTGGAATTATCTGGTAAACGTACATTTTTTAGCGGTGATCTGGAACAATTTGCATTTTCTAAATTATTTGACACTAAACTTGGTAATATTGAACGTATGGATTTATATGTTCGTGCATTGGAAAAATTACCGACAGCTAAATCAATTCCAGAATTATTCAGAACAATTTTCAAAGGTGCTTTTTTACCGTTTCGTGATCCACAAACATTAACATTGTTTTTAAAAGAAATTAATGGTTTTACATATGATAATTCCGAAACACTAGGCAATGCATTTGAATACCTTTTATCAATAATGGGATCTCAGGGTGATGCAGGTCAATTCAGAACACCGCGTCATATAATTGATTTTATTGTTGATGTTGTTAATCCATCAAAAACGGATACCATTTTAGATCCGGCATGCGGAACCGCAGGTTTTTTAATATCTGCATACAAACATATTTTAGATAGTGGAAAATTAAACCCGGCTGAATTACGCGAATTAACAAATAATATTACCGGTTATGATATTTCACCGGATATGCGTAAATTGGCACTGGTTAATTTGTATTTGCATAAATTTGAGAATCCAAAAGTTTATGAATATGACACTTTGACCAGCGAAGAACGCTGGAACGATAAATTTGATGTCATCCTTGCTAATCCACCATTTATGACACCAAAGGGTGGAATTATTCCACATAATAAATTTGGGGTTCATGCCAATAAGGCAGAAGTGTTGTTTGTGGATTATATTGCAGAACATTTAAATATAAATGGTCGTGCTGGTATAATTGTTCCAGAAGGAGTTGTATTTCAATCAGCAACAGCCTATAAAAAACTAAGAAAAATGCTTGTTGAAGATGCAGGATTATATGCGGTAGTTTCACTACCATCTGGCGTATTTAATCCATATTCAGGTGTTAAAACCAGCATATTATTTCTGGATAAAAAAATAGCAAAATCTAAAAAATATATATTATTTGTAAAAATTGAAAATGATGGATTCGGCTTGGGTGCACAACGTCGTGAAATGGATAAAAATGATTTGCCTTTAGCGTTAGAAATTATAGAAAAATTCAAATCTGGTGAAGAAATAGATACAACACATGCCATAATTGTAGAAAAAGAAAAAATCAGTGGAAAAGACGAATATAATTTAACTGCAGGAAGGTATCAGAACGATATTTGCTTTGCTGATTGCAAATACGATTTCGTAAAACTTGGTGAAGTGTGTTCTTTGGTTCGTGGAATTACTTATACAAAGGATGATGAAGTTTTAGAGAACGGGCATAAAGTTTTAAGAGCCAACAATATAAATGTTGGAGGAACAATAAACCTTGATGATATAAAACAAATCCGTTCCGATGTTGTATTGTCAGACGACAAAAAATTACATAAAAATGATATTTTTATATGTTTAGCAAGTGGAAGTAATCAACATATTGGAAAAACAGCGTTTATCGCAAAGGATACAGATTTTTACTTTGGTGGTTTTATGGGAGCAATACGAACAAACCATAAAGTAATGTCAAAGTATTTATTTGCGTTATTAAATTCTAAATTATTTAATCAGTATCTTCAAAATTCTATTGCTGGGGTAAATATAAATAATTTAAGTTCTTCTATTTTATATGATTATTCAATCCCTCTTCCTCCTATAGAAGTGCAAAAGCAAATTGTAGAGGAAATCGAAAATAAACAATCAGCAATAAATCAAGCACAGAAGATAATTGAAAATCTAGAGAGAGAGAGAGGATCTATTTTGGAAACTTACTTGAAGGCATAGATTACAAAAGCTTTTTGATAGGCGATGTTATAGATACTATGACTCCTATAAAAAAACTTCAAACGTCTGAATTTAAAATTACTGGAAAATATCCGATAATTGATCAATCACAAAATTTTATATCTGGATATTCTGATGATAGTAGTGCTGTAAATAAAATAAAAAAGTCTGTAATAATTTTTGGAGATCATACTTGTTCTTTAAAATATATAGATTTTGATTTTGTTCAGGGCGCAGATGGTATAAAAATAATCTTATTACCAGATTTTATAAATAGTAAGTATTTTTATTATTATCTTTTAGGAAACCCGGTAGATTCAAAAGATTATAAAAGACATTTCTCGGATTTAAAAATGAAAAACATATCGGTACCGTCTCTTGAAGATCAAGAAAAGATTGTTGCTAAATTAGACGCAGAACAACAAATTATTGATACAAACAAACATCTGATAGATTTAATGAAAGCAAAGATAGCTAAAGTTCTAAACAGGATTTATAAAAAACAAGAGTAAATAATAATGGTAGAGCCTTCTGAAAATAATCCGATATTTAAGTTAGAACCATTTCTGCCATTCTATGATGAAAATGATCCTTTTATATGTAGTTTGGAAAAATATAAATCAGATCTGATTTACCATTATGAAAATTGTTTTTATAACCTTGCATCTTTTTCTTTCCATTATCTGTATATGACAATAATAAGTTCATATTTATTAAAATATCATCAATTCAATATTGAAACTATAAATGCATTACGCAGACAATCAAAAAAACTCAAAGAAGTTACCCAGCCTAATTTAGCTGCATATTCTGGAGTCAGAAAGGAATCTCAAATTCTCGATCTGTTTGAAAAAGATCTTGAGGTTTCTTTAAAAGAGCAGCATGCAGAGATATTAAGACAGAGAAATGAAATTGCGCATTCTTGTGGAAGAGTGATTGATTTGTATGAATTAGAACAGCAAGTAAAATATTCTATTGGTGTACTAGAAGGTTTAATAGAGGTTTCTTTATCAAGTCTCGTTTCTTCAGAATCTTTTATTAAAAACATTGAAGATATAAATACTACAGGTGATCCAGGTGATCGTATTGATAAAACCGTTTCTCTTATTCAAGATTTTTATATAACAGAAATAGATGCAGAATATTTAACTTCTTTGGGGGTTGTTGATTTAAGTAATTATCAGTCAATAAAAGATAGTATAATTTGATTACGAAGTACATGGTAGAGCAAACTAAATAATAAGTTCTTATTTTTTATAGATTATTAAAATTATATTAAGTTGTGTTATTGGTCTTAATAATAGATATTATGTGTGAATAAGTATGATTTTATGTTATTGTAGCTCAATAATAGATGTTTTTGATTTTCTGAATGAATTTATATAAGAATAAATAATAGAGAAAAAATAGAGAAAACACAAAAAATGTCTTGCAATTAATAAAGTTATAGTATATTATTTTAATAGATGAATAAAAAAGGATGTAAAAATGACTGGAAATATGGAAATTTTTAATACTTATGATGTGTCGGATATACCGGAAGCTTTAAAATCTGGACTTCGACAAGATGATTATGCGGACCAAATTATACAGTTATTTAAGTTGGCTGGTGTTGGTGTAGAATTGACTGTAGATAATGTTACGGTTGCGTATTATCGTAAATTTACAGCAGGGACAGATAATGAACCAAAAAAGAAAAATGCAATCATGGCAAAATTGTATTCAATGGGCAGAGATAAAGATAATCCTATTGAATCTGTAACAGGTAAAAAGGGAACTTATCGTTTAAAAGGTGAAATCTCAGAAAAAATACTTATTGATACAAATTTAAATGGAGAACAAAAAACATTTTAAAAAAAACTGCTGGGTTACAGCCCGGCAGTTTTTTGGAATTACCCATTGTGTAATTGGTAAACCTAGTACTAGCCATTTTACATGATCCTTATTTAAATGTCAAGCTGCGGCTTGCCCCATCCTCGGGGTAATAAATACAGGCGGGGGTGTGGGTTAACAAAAAAGGCCTTTAAAATGGCAAATCAAAAAGTGTTTAACGACTATACTGTTAATGCTGTGTGGAACAAGGCAATAATTGTTCCTGGTCATAATCATTCAGAATGGAGACAGGATTTTACTGGTGCGTGGATTCAACGCTCAAAGTATGGAAATCGTGATTCAAGCTTTGGATGGGAAATTGACCATATCAAGCCAGTAATAAGATATGGAAGCGATGATTTATCTAATCTTCGACCATTACAATGGGAAAATAATGCATCAAAGTGTGATGATTACCCTGTTTGGATATCTTTAGTTTCATCGAATGGGACTAATTATATTAAGAAGAGACAACATTGGCGTGAAAGTTGAATATAAGTCCGGTAAAATTCCGGACTTATTTTTAATAATAGTATCGTAATGTTAGGTTGATAATTTCAAATATAACGAATTAACAAATTAATATAAATTCTTTTAATTTTTTTATTTTTTGGCGGGCGGGGAGGCTTATGTTTTTATCTTTGGATTGGGTGGCGGCGTATAAAGCTATTATTTGCTGAAGTGTTTTTAGCATATCCTTGGTATCTAGTTTCTTGGGCCGGCCGTTGGGATTTCCTGATTGTCCAGGTTTGAATCTTGTATTTTCTGGTGGTAATTTGCGCACTATGCAATCCTTTCAGTGATTACTGTATGAATGCTCTTATATTCTGTTAAGTCAAGCCAGTTTTTTATCTATATAATTAATCCCCGAAACATTCGGGGATTTTAAATTATTTTCTGATAAAATAATTTTATTCAATACAGCAATCAACGGTTCTTCGAACCCAGTCACCAAGATTCTTTATAAAAGACCCATTTTCTGTTTCATTTTTTTTATTTTGTTCAATAATTTTAGGTTTAGTTTCTTTTTCTTCTGGATTTTCTATTACGGCTTTATGAATAGTTGATGTTACTTCATGCACTTCAGACATATCTATCAAATCCATATTTAAACCCCAAAACAGTGAATACAAGTCGTATGCTTTATTGAATAGATTATATGCATCTTCTTTTTTACCAGCTGAATTTGCTTTTGTTCCTACTTCCATAAGTCTCATGCTTGCGGCAAGAAGATGTTTTGAAATACACCATACTTCTCCATGTTCAGATGAATCTTTCTTTACTATACGTTCCATCATTTCTTTTCTCATTTCACGTGCAGTGTTTATCAGCTCGTAGAATCCTGTTTTTCCAGTTTTTGCGCCACTGAAGAAGAAATGTTCTTCCAGAGAAACCAAATTCATTAAAGCAATTGTTAAATCTTGATCTGAAGATAGATCTAAAGGATTTACTTTTTTTGCTGAGTCTGCTTTTTCAATTAATTCTTCTAATGTGAGTTTTTTTTCTTTTGTCATATTATTTTCCTTTAATATTTATTTTAACCAAAGTATCGCTGCAAATATTGCGGTTGCTATCAATAAAAAGAAAATTGGAATAACAACTTTTTGAAATGCGAACTTTGCATGACCATCATTATTACGTTTTATTTTAATATACCAACGTGCGCCCAAATAAAACGATATTGTTCCAACAATTGTTCCTATTAAGAACTTGTCAATTCCCCATAATGTATTTGCGCCATAAACAACACCTGGCATAAAATAAACGCAGCCCAAAAAAGCGTAATATGCAACAAATGGTATTATTATCTGCCATAGCACACTGTTGACTCCTCGTTTTTTTAACCAACCAGCGGTCCAAAAAAACAATGATAGTGTTAAACCGCCCGCCCAAATACCTGTGATAACATCATCAATACCAAGTAAACGAGCACCTTCCAGTCCGGCACCAACTGCAACTGTACAAACAGGACAAACCGAATGTGCGGCTGGAATTACAATTAATATTCCAAATGATGCAACTAATATTTTTATAAACGTATTCATATTTCTCCCTTTTTAACTTTTACCCAAGACAAAGCAGAAGATGTTTTAATTCTTCTGCTTTTTATAAAGTTTAGTAAAATATTTACTTATCAGTATTATTTACTAATCTGTTACGTCCAAAGAATCTACCTAATCCTTTGGCTCTTCCACAACAACGACCCGTGTTAAT
>JAFGMC010000008.1 GCA_016927735.1 Alphaproteobacteria bacterium | reverse complement strand
TGAATTTGGTTGCGGAGTTTGGATTTGAACCAAAGACCTTCAGGTTATGAGCCTGACGAGCTACCGGGCTGCTCTACTCCGCGACGACTCGGTCATTATATACAAAAATGTCCTCGTGTCAAACAAAAAACTTTTAATGTCTTGATATCCTTGAATTATATTTTTTAAATTGCTAAAATCGCCTGGTAAACTTGAGGGGACTATGAAAAAAACATTTAGAAAAATATGGAAAAGTTTTTGGGAACCGGTTTTAAAGCTCCCAATTATGCAGTGGGTTGTTGCGATTTTAATGGCAGCTGCAATATGGTTAGTTTATTACACTAGTTGGAAAAAAGTTACGGGTAAAGAAATACTTCGTGAATATCGCAGAAAGCCTGCAATCTTTGTGTTGTGGCATGGTCGTAGTATGATGGCATCACCAATTGTTCGTAGATATGGTATTCGTGGATATGCCGTTGCCAGTCGTCATCGCGATGGTAGAATGATGGCAAAATTGCAAAGAACTTTTGGTTTAAAACCAATCTTCGGAAGTACATCCGAAGGTGGTATATCTGTTCTGCGACAGGGTGTAAAAAAATTACGTGATGGTGGAAATGTCTTGAGTTTATCACCAGATGGTCCTGGTGGACCTTCTTTGCGTGTCCAGGATGGTGCATTATATTTTGCAAAAATGACAGGTGCACCGATTATTCCTGTTTGTTATTCTTGTTCCAGGGCCTGGTTCCAGGATCGTTGGGATAGATATCTGGTTGCACCACCATTTTCAAGAATTACATGTGATTTTGGGAAGCCTTTTTTTGTGGATTCAAAAATAAACAAAGAAGAATTTGAAGAAGCTCGTAAAAAACTGGAAGATTTTATGGTAAAACAATTGCGTAGAATGGATGCCTTTTTTAACTTGCCAAAAGTTGAACAAGATCAAAACGCAAGGGATTATAAGAAAAACAAACGAGAAAACAAAAAGAAATGAAAACGCCGAGTTGGTTCTTAAAGAAAAATCTATTGGCATACCTATTAGTGCCGATATCTGTCATTTATTATATTGGTAGTAAATTTGTTTATATTTTCCGGTTGTTTTGGCAAAAATCTTCTAAAAGACCGGTAATTTGTATCGGTAATATTCTGGCGGGAGGTGTTGGAAAAACACCAATCGTTTTGGAAATAGCAAAGCATTTGAAATTGCCGGTAATTATGCGCGGGTATAAAAAAAGCAAGAAAACAGCCGGAATGGGTGATGAAGCAAAAATGTTAAAAAAAGCCGGTATAAATGTGTTTGTTGGTCGGCGAAAAAAGAATATAGAAAAACTGAATAAACAAAAAGTAAAAACCCCAATTATTATGGATGATGGTTTTCAGAATCCACTGATTAGAAAAGATATTTCAATCCTGGTTTTTGATGAAAATATAGGTTTTGGAAATGGATTTGTTTTACCAGCGGGACCATTACGTGAACCAAAGTTTGCGATAAGACGTGCGGATGCGATAATTGTAATAAAAAGCAAAGAGCAAAAAACAAAGGTTAATTTTAGCCTTTATAAAAAACCGGTTTTTTATGCGTCCAATAAAACAATAATGCCGAAAACAAAAGGTAGAACAGTTGCTTTTGCAGGTATTGGCTATCCACAGAAGTTTTTTGATGCTTTGTCACCAAGGGCGATTGAACAAAAAAGCTTCCCAGATCATTATCAGTATAAAAAATCAGATTTAAATAAATTGCTTCTTTTGGCAAAAAAAGAAATAGCAGATTTAATTACAACTGAAAAAGATTGGGTCAGATTATCAGAAAATATGCAAAAAAAGATAAAGTTTGCAAAATTGGAAACTGTTATAGAACCAGCCTTTTGGATATGGTTAAAGGAAAAAGTAAATGGCCACATTTAAAGAAGAAATAAAAATTTCTGGTGTTGGAATACATTCTGGCAAACCGGTAAATATAAAAATCAAACCATCTGATAAATACGGAATATTTTTCCGACGTGTGGATATTGAAAACAGTGAACTTATACCAGCGACCTGGGATAATGTCGGAGAAACAAAATTCAGAAACACAACTATTGGTAAATTAAATGGTGCACACGTACAAACTATAGAACATTTGATGGCCGCATTGTTTATAGTTGGCATTGATAGTGCAGTTATAGAAATAGATGGTCCAGAAACACCAATTTTGGATGGTAGTGCAAAAGAATTTGGTAAAATATTTTCAAAATATAAAACAGTTGGTAGTGATCTTTATAAAATAATAGTCAAAAAAGAGATTATTGCAAAACAAAGTGATGTTATAAAAACATTACCATTTTTAGTTCGTGTAAAAATATTTTTGTTTAATCTTATAAATCGTAAGAAACCCGATGGGTTTGTAAAATTATCACCAGATAGTCGTGGATTGTATGTGCTTGCTACATTGGTGTACAAAGAAAAAATAATAGGTACACAATCTGCAGAAATATTATTTGATGGAACAAAAAAGTCATATAAAGAATTTGAAGAAGAATTTGCTAATTCGCGTACTTTTGGAAAGTTTTCAGAATGGGAATATTTAAAAGCACGTGGTATGGCGCGTGGTGCATCCGAAGAAAATGTTATTGCTTTGAATAAATACTGTGATGGGACAATTAATCCGCTTTATAGACCAGACGAATTTGTTCGTCATAAAATAATCGATGTTTTGGGTGACATGTTTACATCTGGTGGTTTTATTTACGGTAAACTGGAATCATATAAGGGCAGTCATGCTTTAAATAATATTGTTCTTAAAAAATTGTTCAGCGATACTTCAAATTATGATATAATAAAGAAAAGTACTCAAAGAGACTAGATATGAAAATAAAAAAAATTGCACTTTGCGCTTTATTATTCGCTCTTTCTGCATGCGGTGGTTTTATCAAAAACGAGAATGGAAGTGAATATATTGTAAAACTTGATTCAGAGCCTGTTGGTTGTGTGTTTTTATACAAAATAGAATCCGAAGTTTCTGTTTACGATGCAGGTGATGCCAGAAGGTATTTGGAAAACCGTATAGCGGATCAGGCCAGACCTGGAAACGCTTACTTTATCACTAATCAGCGTACACGTCCTAACGAATGGGTAATATTTGGGCCAGAACGTGCATTTGTATTAACTGCAAATGTTTATGATTGTCCAAACCCAAGACGTTTTCAAAAAACGAACAAAGATCAATTTGATAATTCGTCACCAGTGCAAATATATGGTGCGACCTATTAAAAATATAATGTTTATTTAAAAATAACGGGGGTTAAATACCCCTGTTATTTTTTTATTAAATTCAAAATTCTTGATCCATTCTGTGTTTGCTATTTATTTGGCTTTTGTGGTATAATCAAACAAATGCAGAGAGAGATATAATTTGGTAAATCAGGTTATTTTAATTGATAGAAAAAAATATGCCGTCGGGTTATTTTGGCAACCTGTGGCGGTTGGTTTTATTGGACGTAATTATGCACACCAACTTGCCAAAGGGATTGAAAGAAAGTTGGGGTTTTATACAGAATATCGTGCAATGGTCGGTTTGGGATCTCGTCGGGTGGGGCATCATATTGGAATGCCTAGTGCTGCGGCTGAGGTTATGGAGGCTTTTGCAGAATTTTCTTCATTTTTAGCTGCGTTTAAAACACAAGACTTCTTTTGGTTGGTTGCTGTCCGTAATGGTATAATTATATACGATTATTTGTTTGATTCAGAAGATGAGGCACGTGGTGAATATATAAAAATGTCGGCTATGCCAGATTGGGGCTCTTTTTTCGCGCCCAGTTATTGGGAAATACCAAGATCGGTTGAAAAAAAATTAGAAGACATAGTTTTTGGAAATGTAAAAGCTGTACTGAAACCAATAAGTAGACTGAAAGCAGATTTTATTTCTTTAATTATTTTAATTGTTTTTATACTTGGGTTGGGTAACTTTTTTAAAGAACCAATAAGTCAAATGCTTGTACCAAAACCACAGATTTCAAAAATAGATCCTATTTTGGCCCAAGAGTATAAGAAAAAAATAGAAGAAAAAAATAAAGAGCTGGATAAGAAATTCGAGATACAAAAAGCAAAACCACAAGAACCATTAAAAATGCCTTATGATTATTTGCCTGATCCATCCCAGCGTGCAAAATTGTGTTATCAAGCGATAGGGTTTTTAATGCAACCAATAGCTGGTTGGAATCAAGTAGATGTTGAATGTAATGAAGCGTATGCAAATGTTATATTTAAACGCAAATTTGGTAATTTAGGCGATTTTTACGAAATAGCAACAGATTTATTACCAGGAGTTTTTGTTGAAGAAAAATCAGAATCTGAAATTTTTGTAAGGGCTAAATTACCTGATTTAAAAATGTCTTCATCTTTAGAAGAAAAAGATCCAGAAACAATTGTGCGTGAGGTTAATACAATATTTCAAAAAATTAATACACCTGTTGATATAAATATAACAGTTGATACTGTTGGAAATGAAACAAAAAGTGTTAATTTAAATGTGGTAGAGGTTGGAAGTTCTTCTAAACTGACACCACCAGAGTTTATTAAAATATTTAACGATTTACACGGTGTCTATATGACTCGCAGTAGTTGGGACGCAGTGTCAAAAGAATGGAACTATGAGGTAATAATCTATGCAAAATAAAATAAAAAAATTGAAATTTGGGTTTCTCTTGTTTGCTGTTTTGGGTACTATTTTTTGTATCCCAGCAATGGCAGAGGATGATTCTTGGGCAGACGAAATGTCTGCAAATGCAATCAAAGAGTATAATGTAGATGGCTCTGTTTTTCAAAAGATTACAAACCTTGAAGAAGAAAAGGTTTTGATGCAGCTTGAAAAAGAGCGTGCACAGCTGGATTTAGAATTGGATAGATTGGCAGCTGAAAAAATAAAACTGCATATGGAAATTGATACATTATCTAGTAATTCAGAAGAACAAAAAAAATTATTAGAAGACCAAAAAGCACAATTGGCAGCAGAGGCAGCAAGGTTAGAACAAGAGAGAAAATTAATTGTTTCACAAAACGGTAATTCTGTAAGTTCGGTTGACAGAACAACTGTTTCAAATACACAAAAATCAGAAGAAAAATCAATTGAAGAAAAATATAAGCTTATAGATATTATAGGCGCAAGTAATCAATTACAAGCCACCCTGGAAGATCTTGAAAGTGGACAACGTAAAAAGATTTCTGTTGGTAAAGTTCTAGATGGATATACTATAAAATCAATTTCATTGGATGATGGAGTTTCGTTTCTAAAAGATGATGTTTTAGAAACATTAAACGTTGGTAAAGATAAATAATATTGAAATATCATTATGAATACAGCAGATAAAATCTTAAATAAAAAACGTGATAATAATCAACTGTCGATACCAGTTGGTTTGGAAAACACAACTAATAAAGATATTGTAGATTATTTATTTTCAGACGGTAATCGTTTGTTAACGGCGACTGCTGCAGAAATGGAGTTATCAAAAGATACACAAAATTTAGTTGCTTATTTCTCTGGTGGCGAGGTTATAATTTCAAGAACACATAGATACGATGGTCGTGTTCTAGCGTTTTTAGATTTATTAAGTAAAGAGGGTCGTGCGGTACTGACACCTTTTTATTCAGATCTTGGATTATTATCCAGTATTTATAAAACATATGAAGGACGTTTGGGTGGTGGTGATAATAAATCTAGGCTAGATTATGACAATCAGATGCAAAAAGATTTTGTTGATATTATCGGACGTGCGTCACTTAAAAAAGTATCAGATATACACATAGAAGTTGCAGACCAAACAACAATTTATTTTCGTATGGATGGAAGTATGCATCCTGTGTTGGAGTATAATTCACAATGGGGTGAATCTTTTGTTCGTGCTGCGTTTGCATCTGCAGATATTTCTAATTCTAATTATGCACAGAATGAATATCAGTCCGCACAGAAAGATGGTCGTACACCATTACGTGGAACAAAAGATTTATATCTTCCAGATGGTATAATTGGTATCAGAATGCAATTTAATCCTGTTGCATTTGGCAGTCGTTATGTTGTTATGCGTTTGCTTTATGATAATCCAAGCGAAGGTATTAAAACAGAACAAGAGTTTAATGTATATGAACAAAAACTTTTGATGCGTTTACGCTCGTATCCAACTGGTTTGGTTGTGGTTGCAGGTCCAACAAGTTCTGGTAAATCGACAACATTGGTAAGAAATATGTCAATGATGTTGAAAGAAAGAAATTATGAAATAAACCTGATAACTGTTGAAGATCCAGCAGAGCAAAAAATATTTGGTGCCCATCAAATGCCAGTTGTTAATACAGCAAATGAAGAGCAACGAGAAGAAAAGTTTACTGAGGCCCTTGCAGCTGCATTACGCAGTGATCCAGACACTTTGATGGTTGGTGAAATCAGAACATTGTCTGCAGCACAATTAACGGTCAAGGGTGCACTCTCTGGACATAATGTTTGGACAACACTGCATGCTAATTCTGCAATGGCTGCACTTACACGTTTGTTGGATATTGGTGTAGAAGGATTTAAATTAAAAGACGAAACAATGATGCGCGGTTTGGTTTCAATGCGATTGTTTAAAAAGCTTTGTCCACATTGTCGTGAAAAATTATCAGATAATCCAAATCATCCAGCGTATCAACGTGTAAAAGATTCTTTTGGTGAAATTGGTTTGCAACAGGTTTATATACGTGGTGCTGGATGTGAAGAATGTAAGGGCAGTGGAACAGCAGGCAGAATTAAATCTGGTGAAATTATTATAACAGATAATGAGTTTTTACGTATGGCATTATCTGGTGATACTGCTGGTGCAACACGTTATTGGTTAGAAGAGCTTGATGGTCGTACATTAAAAGAATCTGCAATGGAATTAATGTTGCAAGGAATAATTGGTGTTGATGAACTGGAACGTTGGGTAGGTTTGTTGGATCAACCAGGGGTGTATTAATATGACTAGGATAGAACTTTTATATTCAAAACTGGTCTTTCGTCTGAATACTGAAAAAAGAATGGCAACATACCGTAAGTTGTCATCTTTGTTACGCAATAATTTCACATTAATGGAAGCTTTGAGTCGTATAGAAAAAATAGAATCCAAGGGTGGAACAAAACCAAATGAACCATTTGCAATATTAATGCGTGAATGGCAAAAGAATTTGGAACGTGGACAATCTTTTCCAGAGGCTTCGCGTGGTTGGGTTCCAATTAATGAAACATTGCTTTTAACATTAGGTGATGTATCAAAATTATCAATCGCTTTGGATAACATCAGTCGGGTCACCGATGGTGTTGAAAAAATAAAACGCTCAATATTATCTGCTGTTGCTTATCCATTGTTTTTATTAGCTTTGACATTGGGTATAATAATAATGGTTGGTTTATATCTGGTTCCACCATTACGTGAAGCCGCAGGAACTGAAATTATATGGCGCGGTACAGCGGCATCGTTGGTTTGGATTGCAGATTTTTCAAAAGATAATTGGCATTTATTTGTTTCTGGTTTTATTGCTACAATTTTGGCTGTTTGGTTCAGTTTATCTAATTGGTCTGGGAAATTACGCGGTGTTTTTGATAAATTACCACCATGGAGTATGTATAAAGTTCAATCTTCTGTCAGCTGGTTGATATCTTTGTCTGCAATGGTTGCGGCAGGTTGTACAATTCCAAGTGCAATGAAGATGTTATCAGATAATTCGAATAAGTATTTGAGTGATATTTTAGAATCAACACTTCGTTTTATTTCTAATGGTGATAATCTGGGTGTTGCGTTGGCAAACACAAAACGCGGATTTCCAAATGAAGAAATAATTGGTGATTTGGCTATTTATGCAGACATGAATTCTTTTGATCAAAACCTTTCTAAAATTGCTAATGATTATCTGGATGAATCTGTAAGACGTATGGAATCTATTTCAAGTACCTTTAACAGTGTTGGAATACTTTTAATATCAATAATTATTGGTTGGGTTGTATTTGGTACTTTCCAAATGCAAGATCAAATTACATCAGCTTTGACATAATAAAAACAAATTTTACTATTTTTATACCATAAATGGCAGATTTTCTAAATTTCCTTCGACAACGCGTACATTTACATCAATCATCATAAAAATAGGGTCATTCAATTTGTGTGGATCGTCTGGAAATATGTGTTTTGATAATAAATGGCTTGTATTAACTGACATTTTTGTCACAAGATGATCATCATCTAATAATGTATAAATTGGGCCGATGTTCTTAGGTGTGTTTTCACCAATCTCATGTTCATTTTGTGGGCAACGTAATCCATCAAGAACTGTTTTTATGCGGTTGTCTACATCGGTTCTGGCAACACCAACAATTTCTGGATGCAACATTTGTATATCCAGTTCAGCAATCAGTTTTAAATTAGGTGTAATAATCGGGTTCCAATCAATTCCACCGATATGTTTCGTTGTAATTGGGCTTTTTGTTGCGCCGGGCATCATATATTGAGACAGGTGATCCCAAGGGCTATGTTCCAGCAATTTTTTTAACTGTGGATGAAATTGCATACGTATATCTGCGATATGTTGGGCGCGCTTTTTTGGGTTTGAAAATATCTCCCCAAAATACAGTAATTTGAACTTCATTTCAGACCCCTTTTATTATAAATAAATATGCCTTTTCTCTTGCTAATTATATCAAAAATTGGTATCGTTTTTTATATAAAAATTGTTAAAAAAGAAAGGAATATAAATGGCTGTTAATAACGATTATACAGGTGATTCGATTAAGGTTTTAAAGGGTCTTGATGCGGTAAAAAAACGCCCTGGAATGTATATCGGTGATGTTGGTGATGGTGGCGAAGGTTTACATCATATGATTTATGAAGTTGTGAATAATTCTATTGATGAAGCAATGGCTGGATATGCTGATACTGTATATGTTTCTTTGAATGCAGATGGCAGTGCAACTGTTCGTGATAATGGTCGTGGTATACCGTTTGATATAAATCATGAAACTGGTCGCAGTGCTGCGGAATTAATTATGTGTGAATTGCATGCTGGTGGTAAGTTTGATAACGAAGGCAGTGGTGCATACAAGGTTTCTGGTGGCTTACATGGTGTTGGTGTGTCTGTGGTTAATGCTTTGTCTACTTGGTTAGAATTACGTATTTGGCGTGGTGATGAAGAAGCAAATATGTCTTTTACAGAGGGTGTTCCAAATGACAATATAAAAATAACAAAGAATAATTCTGGTCGTGCCCATGGAACAGAAGTTACTTTTTTACCATCGCCTACAACCTTTACAGGGGTAGAATTTGATTTCGATACAGTAGAAACATGGTTACGAGAACAATCTTATTTGAATGCGAATGTAAAAATAGTTTTTGAAGATTTGCGTGGTGGTGAAAAGAAAACGCGTGAATTCCATTCTGTTGATGGATTAAAGGGTTTTGCAACATATTTGGATAAATCAAAAGAATTACTGACACGTGATCCTATTCAAATGATAAAACAAACCGAAGATACATATGTAGAAATTGTTTTGCAGTGGACGACCGCTTACTCTGAAACATCATTATGCTTTACAAATAATATTCCAAATCGTGATGGTGGTGTGCATTTGGCTGGTTTTCGTGCTGGATTAACACGTGCTTTGAATAAATACATTAGCGAAAAGATTAACAAAAAAGATCTTAATCTATCTGGTGAAGATTTCCGTGAAGGTCTGACAAGTATCGTCAGTGTTAAGATGCCAGACCCAAAGTTCGGATCACAAACCAAAGATAAATTAGTATCCAGTGAAATTCGCCCAATTGTGGAAAGCACAATTACTGAAATGCTGTACGAATATTTAGATGAAAATCCAGCAATAGCAAAAGCCGTTATTGATAAAATTATAGAAGCTGCAACCGCACGTGAGGCTGCACGCAAAGCACGTGAGTTATCACGCAAAAAGACCGGTCCTGATTTAGGTGGGTTGCCAGGTAAATTGGCGGCTTGTTCCGAAAAGGATCCATCAAAATGCGAATTGTTCATAGTTGAAGGGGATTCTGCTGGTGGTACTGCAAAGCAGGGTCGTGATAGAAAAACACAGGCAATATTACCGTTGCGTGGAAAAATATTGAATGTTGAACGTGTTCGTTTTGATAAGATGTTGGGATCTGATACTATTGGTGCAATGGTCACAACTATGGGCGCTGGTATTGGCAGCGATGATTTTGATATAGAAAAGATGCGTTATCATAAAATCATAATCATGACCGACGCGGACGTTGATGGTCAGCATATTCAAACTTTGTTAATGACATTTTTTTACAGATATATGCCCCAGGCAATTGAACGTGGATATATTTATGTTGCAAAACCACCGTTGTATGGTGTCAGTCGCGGTAAAGCACAAATATATTTACAAAACCAACGTGAAATGGATGATTATTTGATGGAACAACTGTCTGCAGACGGTATGATTCAAACAAGTACAGGTGAACAAATCTCTGGTGCAGATTTGAAACGTTTATTGTCATTGGTTCTTAGTATGAGAAATGTACTGCAACCATTGTCTAATATTATACCATTGCGCTTTATAGAAGTGTTGGCATTGAATAATATATTTGGAAATGAAAATGCAGATGGTTATACAGCAGTTGAAAAAATGCTGGATGCCCAAGAATTAGAGTTTGAACGCGGATGGAAAGTATCAAGTGATCTAGAAGGTATAAAAATAACACGTACACTTAGAAGTGTTGTAGAAACTCATGTATTGCCACGTGACAGAATGGATTCTGCAGAGGTTCGTTCTTGGGAACGTATGGCTGGTCGTGAAGAATTAATAGCAATATTTTCAAAACCGGTCGAATTACGCGTAAAAAATAAATCTGAAAAGGTTTGGGGTGCTTTATCATTACTTGGAACAGCTTTTGAATACGCCAAAACTGGTTTAAAGATTCAGCGATACAAAGGTTTAGGGGAAATGAATTCTGAACAATTATGGGAAACAACTATGGATCCAAATCATCGTTCTTTATTCCAAATTAAAATTTCAGATGCAGGTAAAGCTGATGAAGTTGTATCTATGCTGATGGGTGATGTTGTTGAGCCAAGACGTGACTTTATTGTAGAAAACGCATTGTCTGCAAATATAAATACATAATTTTCTATGCTAAACTAGGGGATTATTTTAAATATGTTTTCAAAAGATTGGTTTTTTCAATTGGAAAAAAGCCTGCGTGATGCCGGATTGGATTCAGATTCAAAATCATTTGATGAAATAAAAGCAGATTTACAAAACAGAAAAATATTATACCCAGAAGAATTTGCGATTGCTGCGATATATGTAATTTTGGCAAGTGGTTTTTCACAAAAAACTGCCAAGAAAAAGCATGTTGAAATTATAAATTATCTTAAAAAAGCCGGTAATTTAGCAAATCAGCCAGAACTTTTACAAATATTTAATAATAAAAATAAAACAAGTGCAATGTTGAAAATTTGGCAAAATCAAACTGAGTTTTGTAATAATTATTATGCGCTTTCCGATTTAGATTCCAAACTTTTGTATTTATCAAAACTTCCGCACATTGGCAAAATTACAGCAAACCACCTTGCACGAAACTTGGGCGAGAATGTTGTAAAATATGATATTTGGATTCAACGCTTAGGTGCGTTGTACAGCAGAGATTCAGGTTTATTGGAAAAAATAGATAATGGAAATTTAAATTCTGATATTAAAAAAGCATGCGATGATATGTTTTGTCATTTGGAATCTGAAACTGGTTTACCCTGTGGATATATTGATGTTGTCCTATGGAAGGCCTGCCAAAATAAATTTATAAAATTATGAAAACGCACCATCTTTGAAATTTTGATAATTTTATTACGAGTTTATAAATGAATGTGAAAATTGAAGATTCTTGGAAAAGTGTTTTAGGGACGGAATTTGATAAAGAATATTTTATCAAACTGACTGATTTTGTCCGCAACGAATACATATCAGGTAAAACAGTTTATCCAGCACCAGCTAATATTTTCAATGCTTTTAATCTTTGCCCATTTGATAAAGTAAAAGTAGTTATTATTGGACAAGATCCGTACCATGAACCAGGTCAGGCACATGGTCTATGTTTCTCTGTCCAAGATGGTGTCGCACTGCCACCAAGTTTAAAAAATATTTATCAGGAAATCGAGAATGATTTGGGACACAAAAGTATAACAAGTGGTGATTTAACTGCGTGGGCAACCCAAGGTGTTTTGTTACTGAATTCAACACTTACTGTTCAGGCGCATACCGCGGCCAGTCATGCAGGGAAGGGGTGGGAGCAATTTACAGATGCGATAATTCGCGCGTTATCTGCGCGTAAAAACCTGGTTTATTTGTTGTGGGGCAGTTATGCACAGAAAAAAGCAGAGATTGTAAATAATTCAGAAAACTTGGTATTAAAAAGCGTACATCCATCACCACTTTCTGCATATCGTGGATTTTTTGGTAATAAACAATTTTCAAAAACAAACCAATATTTGGTTGCACATAATTATGAACCTATAAATTGGTAAATTTAGAAATTATAAGAAATTCCCAAACCCCAGAAATTATATGAATAATTTTGCGGGTCTGTACTGCCATTAGAGAAGTGTTGTGAAAAAAGTTCACAATTCATTTTTTCAGATACTTTATATCCAGCAAACAATTTAAATCCCGTTAAGAATTTAGTTCCTATACGTTCGTTTTCTTGTCCTTGTACACCTACCGCCAGACCAGATCCAAAATAAAACTTATCAGTGTTATAAAATATAAAATCTTCAGATAATAATACAATTTGTATTGTATAATCCGTCCAATTCCATTCGAATGTTTTTTCATAATCTGTATATTGATATTTTTTCCCATATCCGATTGTTTGTATAACATTTATTGAACGTCTGGCTGGTAAACGGAAAAATTCAGTTGGTTGTGAATATTGCAATTGAATCATGTTAAATGGAACCAGCTCAGTTGGGGTAGATATCAACGCGAAAGAATTTACACCCTGTCCGATGTTTACCATGAACTGATTTCTGGTATCACCAAAAAAAGGGTTTTCATCAGCAAATGCTGGAAATACAGCCATAAAAACCATAAAAGATAATAATTTGAGTTTAGACATGGTGATGATTATACAGTTTTTATATAAAAATACAAAGAGTAATAATTTCATAATTGATTTTTGATTTTAGGATGTTATAATTGGGCGCATGGCGGGTTAGCTCAG
>JAFGMC010000007.1 GCA_016927735.1 Alphaproteobacteria bacterium | reverse complement strand
CGAGGTTGGAAGTGGAACACAAACCAGAATTTGTGAAACTAGAACCATAGGTGGCACCAATTATTTAATGTGGGGGGATTACGGAACATGTGTTTATACTTCTTGTGTTGAACCAACTGATGTTCTAGACAGTGGAAAATGTTATTGTAAGACCAGTTGCAGTATGACAAATGGATATGGAACAATGATTGCCGCGTTGCGAATATCATCTGTTTGTCCAATAGCATCATCATCATCATCATCGAGTGTTGTGCCATAATAGGCAAAATTGGTTTAAATTTATATGTTTAAGATAAAAAATCACAAAACATTAAATCCGAAGTTATGGCTTCCGGATAATTCTCTGCGACCAGAAGTTGCAGAGATGTTAAACAGAATATATATTTCACTTATGACTGTTTTATCTCTTTACTCGGGATTTCCTCTTGATTTAGAGCATGATATTATTGATGTTATATTATGTGGTTCTTCAAAAGAATATTCTTATAATAAAAATTCAGATATAGATATTACCATAATTTTAAGACCGGATAGATATTTAAAAAGAATAAAACCAGAAGTATTTGAGGTTTTTATAAAATTTATCAGAAATTTTTTTATTTATAAATACTCTCCTAAGATTAATGGTAAAAGGGTAGATATAGGTTTTGCCCCTGTTGATTTTGATTTTGCAAGATACTCTTTGGTTCAAAAAAAATGGTTGAAAGAACCGACAAGATTAACAGATAAAGAAATGAAAGAAGTACAATACAAAGCTAATAAAATTTATAAAGAAATGCGTAAAGAAATTATCAGTTTATTAAGGGATAAGAGTAGATATGCTGAAATAACAAAAATTATGCATAAACTTAAAATGCGTCGCACAAATGCATGGAATGGCAGTTTAAAAGACTATTTACCATTTTCGAGTGCTTATTCATGTATTAATCGTTCCGGCCTTATTCAAAAAATGCTGGATGCTAATGATAATATGACTAAAAAACTTATGATGGGAAAATTAGATAAATGATTATAAAAGTACCAAATCATAAAAGATTAAACCCTAAGATATGGCTTAAAGATGGCTCTTTACGACCTGATGTTGCTGTTGTATTAGATAATATGGTTGTATCTATTATAAGTTCGTTATCTACATTCTCAAAAATACCGATTGATTTTGAAAAAGATATAGAAGAAGTTGTTTTGTGTGGATCTTGTGCAAATTATTTTTACAGAAAAAAATCTGATTTGGATATGAAAATAATTGTCAGACAAGCTAGATATCTTGAAAAAATGGATATGGGAATGTATAAAGTATTTTCTAAATTCATAAGCTCTTATTTTGTTAAAAAATATTCACCAAATATTTTTGGAATACCGGTTGATATTGGAATTGTTGGTACTGCTGCAGAAATAACAAAATATTCTTTGATGCAAAAAAAATGGATTATAGAACCAGAAAGATTAACTGATGAAGAGTGCAAATATATAAATTACAGGTCAAAATTATATTATCTAGCAATTAAAAAAATGGTTAAAAATATAATTAAAGATAAAAATAAACATGCTGATACACCAAAGTTTTATGCATATCTCAGAACAAAACGTGTAAAATCATGGGATGATAAATTTAATAATAGAGAGCCATTTTCTATTGCATTATCAAATCTAAGTGATACGGGTATTATCGATAAAATGCTTAATCTTAATAAAGAATTAATACAGGATTTGATGACGGATATAAATCAAGATAATTAATTTCTTGCTTTGGTTTTTTATTTGTCATACCATCCAAACAGAGTTGTTTTTATTACATAATTTTTTAAATTTATTTGCCAAATTCATAAAGTTATTTTTAATTTAGCAAATAAAATATCAGATATAAAGATGAGAGATAAAATTATGGCAAAACAAATAAGGTTTTTTTACAATAAGATTTTTGTGACATTATTTAGTATTTTAATAGTCCCTTTATTAAGATTACTTGGTATAGGTGGCGAGGCGTTTGCTACGGATACGGCCTGTTATGCGGGTCAATGTACTTTAAACAATACACGTTATATTGCTTGTGCAACAGGTTTACAAAAACAAGTATGTAATTCTTGTACATATGAACAATGGGTTTTTTTTCAATGGCCTGATTCAAATTGGGTACTAACTATTGTTGATGGGACATATTGGAAAGATTCTGGAAGTTGTACAACTTATGCAAATGAATGCTCTTATGTTGGACAAACATCCAGTACATCTTGTACGAACGAGGTTGGAAGTGGAACACAAACCAGAACTTGTGCTGCAATTGTTGTTGGTGGCACTACTTATTTAATGTGGGGTGAATACGGAACATGTGTTTATACATCTTGTGCTGAATCAACAGATGTTCTTGATTCTGGAAAATGTTATTGTACATCAAGTTGCAGTATGACAAATGGATATGGAACTATGATTGCCCAGTTGCGGGTATCATCTCTTTGTCCAATAGCTTCATCATCATCATCAAGTGTTGTACCATAATTAATCAATTGATATTTTATTTATACTTTTATATTAAATCCGATTTTTCAATTGCATTTTCATACGTCAGAGATACAGGATTGATTGATAAAATGCTTGATATTAATAAGGAATCAATACAGGATTCATGATGTATACAAATCAACATAATTAATTTCTTGCTTTGTTTTTATATTTATCATAGTATCAAACAGAGTTCTTTTTATTATTTTATTATAGAATTCTTTAAATTTTTTGCCAACTTCAATAAATCTATAAGATTAATACGGCAATAATATATTAATATAAAGATGAGAGATATTATTATGGCAAAACAAATAAGGTTTTTTTACAATAAGATTTTTGTGACATTATTTGGTATTTTAGTAGTACCTTTATTAAGATTACTCGGTATAGGTAGTGATGCATATGGCGTTTGTTTTTACACTTCTTGTACATTAGGTGATACACGATATGTATCATGCGGAACGTCTTATTTACAAAAACAAATTTGTTCGTCTTGTACTTTTGAAGCTTGGGTTTGTCAAGATGGATCTTCTAATTGTCCTAATTCAGAACTTGTGTTAGGAACAGATACTGGAACAGATTGGGTGAATTCTGGAAGTTGTCAGTACTATTCTAATCAATGTTCGTTGGGTCAAACATCGAGTACATCTTGTACGACTGAGGTTGGAACTGGGACGCAGACAAGAAGTTGTGAAGCTATAGTTGTAGGTGGTTCTACTTATTATATGTGGGGTTCATATGGCGCCTGTACTTATACATCTTGTGCTGTTGCAAGTGATGTTTTAGATTCTGGAAAATGTTATTGTACATCAAGTTGCAGTATGACAAATGGATATGGAACAATGATTGCCCAGTTGCGGGTATCATCTATTTGTCCAGTAGCATCATCTTCATCATCAAGTGTTGTACCATAATTAATTATTGGTATTTATATGTTTAAAATAAAAAATCAGAAAAAATTAAATCAGAAGTTATGGCTTCCGGATAATTCTTTGCGACCAGAAGTTGCAGAGACTTTGACGAGAATATACGTATCCTTTATGAATACATTGTCAAACTATTTTGGTATGGAATTGGATATAGAAAAAGATGTCATAGATGTTATATTATGTGGCTCTTCGGTGGAATATTTTTATAGAAAAACTTCAGATATAGATATTACTATAATTCTAAGACCAGATAGATATTTACAAAATATGAATTCGGAAATATTCAGCAAAATATTAAGGTTTGTGAAGACTGTCTTTATTAAAAAATATTCTCCTAATTGTTATGGTTTACCAGTTGATATAAGTTTTGAACCGGCTGATAATTATGATTTTGCAAGATATTCATTAATTCAAAAGAAGTGGCTTAGAAAACCTACAAAATTAACGTGTTCAGAAATAAAAGAAATAAATAAAAAATCAGAAAGAATATTTTTTCTTATAAGAAATGATATTTTATCTTTATTAAGAAATAAAAAAAGATATACAGAAATCCCTGAATTTATTAATGATATAGCGAAAAAACGCGCAGCTGCATGGAATGGTAATTTAAAAGAATATTTGCCTTTTGGATCTGCTATATCACATCTAGTTCATGATGGATTTATACAAAAGCTGGTTAATAGTCATATAAGTTTTATAAGAAAATTAATAATGGAAAATAAAAATTATGGTGAAAATAAAAAATCATAAAATATTAAATCCTAAAATATGGAATCAGGATGGGTCTTTAAGGGTCGATGTTGAAAATGTAATAAATAATATCGTTGTATCAGTTATTACTTCCTTAGCTGCTTTGGCAAAAATTCCAGTTGATGTTGAAAAAGATATGGAAGATTATTTTATATGTGGATCTTCTGCAAATTATTTTTATAGAAATAAATCTGATCTAGATATTAAAATAATAGTTAATATAGATAGATATTTAGACAAAATGGATTTAAAAGCTTTTGATATATATTGCAATTTTGTTGGAAATTTTTTTATTAAAAAATATCTTCCAAAAATTAATGGAATTTCAGTTGATATATCCATAACGAGAAAAAAATACACTAAATCATGTTACTCTGTTAAGAATAATAAGTGGGTTATTTATCCGATAAGACTAACTGATGAAGATTTTAAATATATAAGTTACAGGTCCAATTTATATTACCTGGCTATTAAAAAAATGATTAATAATATTATTAAAGATAAAAATAAACATGCTGATATACCAAAGTTTTATGATTATCTTGTAAAAAAAAGATATAAATCATGGAGCGAAAGTTTTGAAAATAGGGCTCCTTTTTCAATTGCATTTTCATACATCAGAGATACAGGACTGATTGATAAAATGCTTGATATTAATAAAGAATTAATACAGGATTTAGTGATAAGGGATACAGATTAATATGTTGCAAATAAAAAATCATAAAACATTAAATCCAAAAATATGGTTACCAGATAACTCTTTGCGACCAGAAGTTGCAGAGATGTTAAACAGAATATATATTTCACTCATGACAGTATTGTCAATATATTATAATATTCCAATGGATCTGGAACGTGACGTTGTTGATGTTATTTTATGCGGTTCTTCAAAAGAATATTTTTATAGTAAAAAATCTGATATAGATATAGATATAATTCTAAGACCGGATAGATATTTGGAAAAAATACATCCTGATTTATTAATTAAATTTAATAGCTTTATAAGAACATTTTTTACAAATAAATACTCTCCTAAAATAAATGGTATAAGTGTCGATATAGGTTTTATAAGTAGAGATTTTGACTTTGTACGGTATTCATTGATTCAGAAGAAGTGGCTTCGTAATCCAAAAAAATATAGTGATAAAGAACTAAAAATTATGAGATATAAGACAAATTTGTATTATTTGGCAATGAAAAAAATGATAAATTCTGTTTTAAAAGATAAAACCAGACACAAAGAACTTTCTGGTTTATACAGTCATATGAAAAATCGTAGATTGAAATCATGGGATGATTATTCTATTGGTATGGTTGCCTATTCGCTCGCTTTTGCACACTTGAAACGTAATGGAATTATAAATAAGCTATTGAAAGCTGATGAAGCATATATGAAAAGAATGATGACTGATTTAAGTTGTAATCCATATTGATTATTAAATTTATTCATTTTCCCTTGATTTTTCTAATATATTGTTCTAAAATCAACTCACGCGTTTGACGCGAAGAACACAATCGTATTGCTGTTTTCTGTCTGGATTGGATAAATCTGGGTTTACGCATACGATGAGGATAATAACAGAAAAAGGAAAAAAATCATGGCATTGCCTAAGTTTACTATGAAACAATTGATGGAAGCTGGTGTACATTTTGGTCACCACACACGTCGTTGGAACCCATTAATGACACCATATGTTTACGGTGTTAAAGATAAAATTCACATTATTAATTTGAATAAAACAGCACCGATGTTGCATCGCGCACTGGTTTCGCTGGAAGCAATTGCAGCAGCAGGTGGAAAAGTATTATTTATTGCAACAAAACACCAAGCAAAAGATATTGTAAAAGATGCAGCAGAACGTTGTGGACAATTTTATGTAAATAATCGTTGGTTGGGTGGAATGATGACAAATTGGTCCACTGTTTCACAGAGCATACGTCGCTTGAAAAAAATGGAAGCTGATATTGAAAACGCTGAAAAATTGGGTTTAACCAAGAAAGAAGTCGGCGTTATAACAAAAGAAGTTGAAAAGTTGCGCGGAATCTTTGGTGGAATTATGGATATTCATGGAACACCACAGGCTGTTATTATAATTGATATGCCACGTGAAATGAATGCTGTTCGTGAAGCAAAGAATTTGGATATTCCAACAATTGCTATTTGTGACACCAATGCAAACCCAGATATAGTTGATTATGCTATCCCTGGAAATGATGATGCATCACGCGCAATACAGCTTTATTGTGATTTATTTGTAGATGCAATATTGTCTGGTATTGAAAAAAGATTAGGTGGGGTTGCCGGTAAAAAAGTTGAATCAGATATGATAATTGTTGCCGAGAAAATCGAAGAAGAAACAAAAGAAAAAGAAGTAAAGCAAAAACTTAAAACTTCCGAGGCACGTGAAGAACGTCGCGAAAAATTGGCCGAAAAAGCTGAAAAAGGCGAATAATAATATCTGGGGGATAAATTCCCCCACAGATTGAATAAGAAATCTAGGAGAAAACAATGGCAGAGGTTACAGCAAAATTAATTCAAGAACTGCGCGAAATGACCAGTGCAGGTATGTTGGACTGCAAAAAAGCTTTGATTGAAAATAATGGAAATGTTCAAGAATCAGCTGATTGGTTACGTCAAAAAGGTATTGTAAAGGCTGCATCTAAGGCGGGACGTGTGGCTGCATCTGGTTTGGTAACTGTTGTTAAATGCGATGGAATGGGTTGTGTCGTCGAAGTTAATGCAGAAACAGACTTTGTTGCAAAAAATGAGAAATTCCAAAAATTGGTTTCTGATGTTGCTAACAAAGCTTTGGAAATGGCGGGTGATTTTCAAACTACTTTCGATGCAGTAAAAGATGATGTTGCAGCAACGGTTTCAACAATTGGTGAAAATCTTAATTTTCGTCGCGTTGCCAAGGTAACTGGTGATAATATTTATACATATATTCATAACGCATTAGTACCAGGAATGGGACAAATTGGTGTTGCAGTTGCAATTAATGGTGATAAAGAAAAAATTAATGAAATTG
Organism: Alphaproteobacteria bacterium; assembly: GCA_016927735.1. Taxonomy (GTDB): domain Bacteria; phylum Pseudomonadota; class Alphaproteobacteria; order Rs-D84; family Rs-D84; genus JAFGMC01. The sequence continues at coordinate 54,800 of JAFGMC010000007.1, read as the reverse complement.
GTCAAAAAATTGCAATGCATATTGCTGCAAATAAGCCAGAATTTATGACAATTGCAGATGTAGATACAAAAGCGGTTGAACGTGAAAAGAAGGTATTTATTGAATCTGGTGCAACAGCTGGTAAACCAGAAAATGTTATCGAAAAGATGGTAGCTGGACGTATTCAAAAATATTATGCTGAATCCGTTCTGGAAGAACAACCATTTGTTATGGACCCAAGTAAAACAGTAAAACAGGTAATTGCAGATCATGGTGGAATATTGTCTGGTTTTGCATATTATTTGTTGGGTGAAGGAATCGAAAAGCGCGAAGACAATCTGGCCGACGAAGTGGCTAAGATGTTAAAATAAAAGAACCGCGCAAACAGCGCGGTTTTTTTATTAAGAAGATTGCGATTAAACATAAAATTTGATAGAATTTGTATATAAAGGAATCATTATGACACAGAAACTTTTTGATATGCTGAACGAACGCGGTTTTGTAAAAGATATGACGCATGTGGAACAAATAAAATCTATATTGAATGGTAGCAAAAAAGTTACATTCTATTTAGGAATTGACCCAACAGCTGATTCTTTGCATATTGGGCATTTCTTTGCTTTGCGTATGTTTCGACATTTGCAAAATGCGGGACATAACGGAATACTTGTAATTGGTGGGGCAACTGCATTAGTTGGCGATCCGACTGGCAAATCAGACATGCGTAAAATGCTGACCAAAGAACAAGTTAAACATAATATCAACGAGGTTAAAACTCTGGCCCAGCGATTTATTTTGCCAGAAACAGAAATTGTTGATAATGCAGAATGGATGAATAAATTTACATATGTTGATTTTATGCGTTTGGTTTGTACGCACTTTAATGTTAATACAATGTTGGCAAGTGAAGCATATGCACGTCGTCGCGAGAGTGGCGGTTTGACATTCTTGGAAATGGGATATATGCCAATGCAGGCCTATGACTTTGTTCATTTAAATCGTGAAAAAAATTGTGTTCTTCAAATAGGTGGCAGTGACCAATGGGGGAACATAGTAGCAGGTACAGAACTATTTAGAAAAATGAATATAGAAGATGGAAATGATAAATCTGAAATTTATGGTTTAACATCACCATTGTTGATGACGGTGGACGGTAAAAAAATGGGCAAGACCGAAAAGGGTACCCTTTGGGTGGCACGTGACAGAACCACACCGTTTGATTTTTATCAATATTTTTACAATATGCCAGATGAAAATACTGGTTTACTATTGTCTTTGTTTACAGATATTCCAATGCCAGAAATTATTGCTATGTGCACAAACGATATTGTTGCAGCAAAAAAGAAAATGGCATACGAGGTTACAAAACTGATACATGGTGAAACATTGGCTGTTGATGCGGTTGCAACGGCAAAATCTTTGTTTTCTGGCGGGGCAGAGGCGGCTAATATTCCAAGTACAGAAATAAAAATGTCTGAAAAAATGAATATTGTTGATTTTGTAGTTGCAAGTGGAATTGTGCCAAGTAAATCCGAAGCGCGTAGAATGTTAGAACAAGGCGGACTGATTGTTGATGGCGAAAAAATTACAGATAAAGATTTTATTGTTCAGCCTGCAAAATCTGTAATGTTGCAAAAAGGCAAAAAAACATTTTTAAAAGTTAATATAAAATAATTATTTGTTTTTTAATCCTGTGTCATTTGGCACAGGAGGTATTTAGATGAAATTTATATCGTTTTCCATTTTTTTTATTCTTTCATTTTCTAGGGCATTTGCCGCCAGTGAACTTGCACAAATAAACTCGCAAATACAGAAAACCGAACAGCAAAATAAAATAATAGAACAAAAAGTAAAATCATCAGATCGTGATATAGAACAAACAAAAAAGAAACTGGTCAAGGCTGCAGATAAAGTGATAACATTGGAAGAACAACGTGCTGTACTGGCAAGAAAAATATTACAATTGGATACAGAGCACGATAGGTTAGATAAATCTTTGTCTGAAAATAAAGAACGAATTTCGGATGCCGCTGCAACGATTCTTTTTATATCATCACGTCCCAGTTTTGATTCTGAAAATATGCACGATTATGTTTTAACTTCCAGTATACTTTCTGGCGCATCACAAAGATTTGATTCCGAGATGCAAAATGCAATAAAACAAATTAAAGAATTAGAAAAAATTCGCGAAGAACGTGCATTAGAAAAGGAAAAATTAGACAGAACAGCAGAAAAATATGCAAAAGAAAAAAAAGATCTAGATAAATTACTTCATACGCGTGCTTCGCAGAATGAAAAATTAAAAAACCAACAATATACTGTGCAACAAAAATTACGTGATTTATCAGATCGTGCAAAAAATATATCAGAATTGTCAGCTGGTGTGGGAAGTTCTGAAATGTCAGAAGACTCAAGATTATCGGGTAGAAAAATGAATTCACCAGTACGTGGTCGTTTGGTTGTTCATTTTGGAGAAAAGACCGCATTGGGGCTGGAATCAAATGGATGGCGAATTCGTGTTCGTGGTAATTCTTTGGTTGTTGCACCAGCAGATGGTGTAATAAAATTTGCAGATAATTTCCGTGGCTTTGGGAAAATAGTAATTATGTCACATAAGAATGGTTATAACACTGTTATGACAAATTTGGGATCTTTGGATGCATTGGTTGGACAAGAGGTTTTAGCTGGTGAACCAATTGGACGTATGGATCCTGATAAACCAGAAATGTATTTGGAGGTTCGTCGTGGAATTCATACCGTAAATCCAGCACGCTTGTTCAAAGAACCATAGTTTTTAAAGTATTTTAGAATTTTTTAACATTCTTATTAAATCGTTTTGTGTTCTTAGCATACATGAATACATGTATCTAGAATATGATTTACAATCTTTGTGTGCCCGATTACGTAAAGCTTCCATATATTCTTTTTTATCAGATTTATAATTAAATATAATTGGTCTGTAACCATTTTGTATAAGAACCCAATTCATAATCATTCTGGCGGTACGTTTATTGAAATCTTCAAATGGTTGAAGTTTTATTAAATCAAAATGTAAATTAAAAGCTTTTATTAATGGGCCGCATTTACTGTTAACTAGGTTATAAGTTATTTCGCTTAAACGACTTGAAATTTCACTATAGTGTGGAGCATGCATTTTTTGACCATTAACATATAAATCTAGATATTTTTCTGTTGTTCTGAAAGAACCGCTTTTTATGTGCGTATCTTTACATAATATGGAATGAATTTTACAAATTTGAAGTTCATCAATTATTTCTATTTTTTTATTTTCTAAAATGTAATCCCAGGCTTCACCAAGGTTTCTCATATTGCTATAGTCCAGGAAAGGTTTTTGTTCTTTTGCGCTAAGATGGAATAAAATTCTGGTTTCGTTTGAAAGTTCATGTCTTAACCAATTTAAACTGTTGAGGCGTCTACAAGAATTACCTGACAAAAGTTCAGATATGGTTTTTTTATTCATTTCAATATTTTGTTTTATATCTATTGTAGTCATTTTATCCCATTTTTATTATTATAGACGGATTATATATTTTGTCAATATTTTTTGTAAGGGCATAAAAAAATCGTGTTGCGGGGATTTGTATTTTGGGGTATGGTTTGTCATAGAACAGAATGGGATAGAATATAAGGATAAAAAATGTTCAAAAAAATCTTAATCTTATTAGTTTTAATAATTGTTCCTGCGACTAGTTTTGCAGCCGAAAAGAAAGAGCCTGTAAAACACCTGAATGATGAACAAATTTATTCAGAATTAAAAAAACTGGCACTGATGTTCGAAGTTGCCCGTGAAAGTTTTGTAGAAGAAGCTGATGAAAAAAAGATGCTCGAAGGGGCTATGAATGGAATGCTGGGGGCATTGGATCCACATTCTTCATATTTATCCGAAGATGATTTTAAAGATTTTAATGACAAATCGCATGGCGAATTCGGTGGTTTGGGAATTCAAATAACCAGTGATAAGGGTGCAGTTATGGTTATTTCACCAATTGATGATACGCCTGCAGAAAAAGCCGGAATAAAAGCGGGTGATTATATTACACACATTGATGGTGAACAAGTATTCGATATGACATTGAACCAGGCTGTTAAGAAAATGAAAGGTCGTGCAGGAACAAAAATAAAATTGACAATTGTTTCCGAGGGTAAAGAACCTAAAACTCTGACATTAAAACGTGCAATAATAAAGGTAAAGTCAATAAAGTTTGAAGAAAAAGGTGAAGATAAGAAAATTGGATATATTCGTATATCTGACTTTGGTGCTACAACTTCAAAAGAATTGATTGAAGCAATAAAAAAACTGGAAAAGAAAAAAGTTATCGGATATGTGGTTGATGTTCGAAATAATCCTGGTGGATATTTAACCGCTGCCATAGATGTTGCAGACGCGTTCTTGGATGGTGGTGAGATTGTTTCTACACGTGGTAAAGATAAAAATGATGTAATTCGCAGTTTTGCAAAACCTGGTGATTTAACACACGGAAAACCAGTTGTTGTTTTGATTAATCATGGTTCTGCATCTGCATCTGAAATTATTGCTGGTGCAATCCAGGATAATAATCGTGGGTTGATTATGGGATCACAAAGCTTTGGCAAAGGCAGTGTTCAACAGCAAAAGCCATTGGGTGATGGAACAGCGATTCATATAACAATTGCACGTTATTACACCCCAAGTGGTAAATCTATCCAAGGTGAAGGTATAACACCAGATGTAGAAGTCTTGCAAAGCAAGGTAGAAGTTCTGGAGAAAAAACAGAGTTTATATTCCGAGGCTTCGTTTAAAAATGCTTTGAAAAATGAAGATTCAGACAAAAAGAAATCGGATGACAAAGAAGAAGATGATAAAAATCTGTCTGATGAAGAAAAAGAAGCCAAAGATTATCAACTGCAACGTGGTATGGATATGGTTCGTGCGATTGCAAAGATTAAAACAAAGACAGATGTTAAAAAAAGTAAAAAAGAGGAAAAATCAAATTCAGATGAAAAAATAAAACCGTATAAAAAAAGAATCAAATAAATAATATTTTAGTAATGTATTTAATAAAAATCCCCTTGCTTTGCGAGGGGATTTTACATTATTTATAATTTGTCAACATGTCTATTTAATCTTGCCTTTTTGGGGTAATTTACGATATTATGGGGTTTGTGTCCGCTTAAAAAAAGGAAGAAAAATGTCAAAGTTAATAGTTGATGGTAATTGGGCAGCCGCCGATGTTGCGTACAGGTGTAGTGAGTTTGCTGCGATTTTCCCTATAACCCCATCCAGCACAATGGGGGAATTGGCTGATGAATGGGCTTTTCAACACAAAAAGAATATTTGGGGTTCAATCCCTGGTATTATCGAAATGCAATCCGAAGGTGGTGCCGCTGGTGCCATGCACGGTGCATTGCAGATGGGATCGTTAGCGACAACTTTTACCGCGTCCCAGGGATTATTGCTGATGATACCAAATATGTATAAAATTGCAGGCGAGCAAACACCTTTTGTAATGCATGTTGCTGCACGATCATTGGCAACACATGCACTATCTATTTTTGGTGATCACAGTGACGTTATGGCTGTCCGTCAAACAGGATTTGCATTATTATCCAGTCATAATGTTCAACAAGCACAGGATATGGCGGCAATTGCCCATGCGGCAACTTTGCGTTCCCGGGTTCCATTTGTTCATTTTTTTGATGGTTTCAGAACCAGTCACGAAGAATCAAGAATTGATAGAATCGAAGATAAAGTTCTGCGCGAACTGATTCCAGAAAAAGATTTATTGGAATATCGTACACGTGGTATGACCCCAGATAAACCAACCATTCGTGGAACGGCGCAAAATCCAGACGTATTCTTTCAATCACGTGAAGCGGTAAACGGATTGTATGATGCGGTTCCAGGAATCGTGGAACAGGTTATGGGCGAATTTTATAAATTAACCGGTCGTAAATACGGATTGGTTGATTATGTTGGCGATAAAAAAGCTGAAAATATAATTGTTGCTATGGGCAGTAGCTGCGAAACTATTGAAGAGACTTTGTCACATTTACCAAAGGGGATGGGATTATTGAAGGTTCATTTATTCAATCCATTCCCAACCGACGCATTTTTGGCAGCATTACCAAAAACAGCGAAAAGAATTGCGGTGCTTGACAGAACAAAAGAACCAGGAAGTTTGGGTGAACCATTATATCTGAATGTAAAATCTGTCGTTGGTGTCGGTATAGAAGTATCTGGTGGACGTTATGGGTTGGGCTCAAAAGAATTTAAACCACGCGATGTCAAGGCGGTTGTAGAGAATCTGATGTTGGGAAAACTGCATCACAATTTTACAGTTGGAATTGAAGATGATTTAACAAAGTTATCATTGAAAACAGATCCGAGTTTCGCAATTGAAAATCCAAAAGTAAAGACTGCATTGTTGTACGGTATCGGTAGTGATGGTACAGTTGGTGCGGTTAAAAATATTGTAAAAATTGTTGGTGATAATTCAGATTTATACCCACAATCTTATGCAGTATACGATTCGAAAAAATCAGGTGGACTGACAGCATCACATATTCGTTTTTCAGATGAATATATAAAAAGTCAGTATTTGGTAGAATCCGCTGATTTTATAAGTGTTTCTAATTTCGTAATAGCACAGAGATTTGATGTTTTTCGCGGTCTGCGCGCCGGTGGAACAGTTATGATTAACACCAGTATAAAACCAGAAATTGCATTTGCAAACTTACCACGTGACACCCAAGAATATTTAATCAGAATGCGTGCGCGGGTGTATTTCTTGGATGCTAATACTGCTGCAACAGAACTGGGATTGGGAAATAGAATTAACACTTTTATTATGTTGAACTTTTTCAATTTGACCAAAGTGATAGATCCAAAAATGGCAATAAAATCTGCCAAAGAAGCAATTGAAAAAACATATAAGAAAAAAGGAAATGATGTTGTAGAAGCCAATTGGGCAGCGGTTGATCGCGCAGCAGAATTTTTACATGAATATAAATTACCATCAAGTGTTTCTAATTTTGCGCCAGATTTTATTCCTGCGATGACATTAGATGCACCAGCTGAAATTGCAGGAACATTGGGCGAAATTGCCGCTGGTCGTGGAGATTCATTGCCAGTATCTACTTTTAAAATAGATGGTGAATTTGGGGCAGGGCAATATCCGGTTGGAACATCAAAATATGAAAAACGTGCCACTTCAGATAAAGTCGCAACTTGCAATTTAGATGCGTGTATTCAATGTGGAAAATGTTCAACACTTTGTCCGCATGCTGCAATCAGAATGAATGTTTTAAATACACAACAAGCCGAAGAAGCACGCGCAGAAGGTCTGACGGTTGTTCCAATGAAGACATCAGAACTGGGCGATAATATGTTTTTCACACTGAATATTTCGCCATCTGATTGTACGGGCTGTAATGTTTGTGTAAAGAATTGTCCGGTCAAAGCACTGCAAATGACACCAATAAAAGACGTTGATGAAAATCAGAAAAATTTTGATATTGCGGTTAAGTTGCCAGAATTTCCAGCTGAAAAATTAAACCTGAATATTCCAAAGCATGTGGAACTGTTGCCACATTATTTTGAATTCCCAGGGGCATGTGCGGGTTGTGGTGAAACACCTTATATAAAAATGTTGGCACATCTGTTTGGTGACAGAATGGTTGTTGCAAATGCAACAGGATGTTCGTCAATCTATGGTGCAAATTTACCAACAACACCATGGGCATGTGATGCATCTGGTCGTGGACCTGCTTGGTCAAATTCATTATTCGAAGATAATGCTGAATATGGTTTGGGTATGCGTGTCGCACTGAATCAGAAAAAGGCGGCATTGAAAAGCTTGTTGTTTGAATTGGAAATACCAAATGTTGAAGAAATGTTTGATGAAACCGATATTAAAAAGCAACGCGAAAATGAAAAAAAATTGCGTGCACAAATTGCAAAAATGAAAAACCCACACGCCAAAATGGTAGAAAGTCTGATTGGTGAAATCGTTGATAAATCTGTTTGGATTATTGGTGGCGATGGTTGGGCATACGATATTGGGTATGGTGGTTTGGATCATATTCTACACAGTGGTGAAAATGTAAATATCTTGGTATTGGATACCGAGGGTTATTCAAACACTGGCGGTCAGCAATCCAAGTCAACACCGTTTGGTGCCAGTATGAAATTTGCGATTGGTGGTAAAGAAATGGCCAAGAAAGATCTGGGTATGATTGCAATGATGTCGGGTGCGTATGTTGCACAAATATCATTGGGTGCAAACCAAGCCCAGGCAGTCAAAGCGTTCCGCGAAGCCGAAGCATTTAATGGACCATCGATAATCTTGGCATATTCGCCTTGTATTGCACATGGTTTTGTGTTGCAGAATGGACCAGAACATCAGACAAAGATGGTTCAAACTGGTGCTTGGCCGTTGTACAGATTTAATCCAAGTTTGATTGAAAATGGGCAAAATCCATTGGTTATGGATTCTAATCATGACAATCCATTGGCCTTGGAAGACTTCTTGAAAACCGAGAGTCGTTTTGGTGCAGCGAAAAGTGTAAATGCAAACTTTGATAAATTGGTCGAAAGTGCAAAAAATAACAATTCGTATAAGACTGAATTAAAAAAGCATATTGCACAATTTACATTAATGAGTAATACTGTGAAAGAAAATGGCGAAGGTTAAAAGGTAATAAAATGAAAATATCCGCGATTGTTGTAAAGTGTTTATTATTTGTGGCACTGTCTGCTTGTACTTTTCAGACAAAACATCGCGGGTATGTTTTTCCAGAAAATTTGGAATCTGAAATCAGCGGTTTAAAAACAACCACTGCGCTGGAAGATAAATTGGGCAGCCCACAGGTTAAAACTATTTATGGTGAACCTGTTCGGATTTATTACAGTGTTGATGAAAATTATCATGGACCGATGCCAGTGACATACAATGATAAGACAGTTTTATTGGTTTGGACAAATGGATCAGATAAAATAATACAAACAAAGATTTTACATGATTCGGATTTGGAAAAATTGAAGATTGCAAAAGGTGAAACAGAAATTCCAGCAGCAATAAAATTGAACGCATTACAAGAATTGTTTAATAATATCGGCAGATTTACACCAGCTGGTCTGGGACAATAAGTTTGGGATAAAAATCCTGTTAATAAATTTGGATTGATAAATATTTAAAAAAAGGGTAAAATACCCTGGACGGGAACTGTTTCTGATGAATATAAAATGTTTATTTATAAGTCTTTGTTGTTTGGCGCTGAATTCAACCAGTATTGCTGCACCTGTTACTGATGAAAAATTCTTTTATTGTGATCCTGGATATGTTTTGGCCACTGATACCAATATTGATGGTATTACTACATACGAATGCCAAAAGCTGTGGTGTCGTGATTTAGAGAATGGTAAAACAATGGGAACCAGTAATGCAGCAGCGAGTGGTTATAAAATTACTTCATCACCCGTTGAGTTATGCGACGCCGATGGTGATTGTATAGAATGTTTTGGTAATAGACGTTGGTGCGCTGGGGAAACTGCAGGTGCATGGAATCCTGAATATGGTGCATATACCCGTGGTGGTTCTGATACTGCAACTTATGGTTCATATCAAAAGGGCAGTTGTTTCACTTGGCGTCTAGAAAAACCTAATTGTGCCACAGGCGAGTCTTCAATTTTACAGAATGGTGAATGGATTTGTGTCACTTCCAGCAGTTCAACAGTTGGTGATTATGATTCCAGTATACGCAGAACGGGCTCTTTTAGAAGAATGACCAGATAAAAAAATCTTTTGGTTATTTGTTTTTTCTTAATTTTATGATATAATCAAATACACAGAGAGAATGGCAACCGTAGAGATTATCCTATGCCAAATAAAAAATTAGAATTTAAGACCGGACAATACGTAGTTTATCCAACCCAGGGTGTTGGTAAGTTAATTCGTTTGGAAGATCAACTTATTGCAGGTCAGAAAATAAAAATGTTGGTTATCGATTTTGAAAAAAATCACATGGTTTTGCGTGTTCCATTGGATCGCGCCGAAATATCAGGATTGCGTCCCCTTTCCAGTCTTAGAAAAATGGACGAAGCTATTGCATCTGCAAAGGGCAAGGCTGGGGCAAAACGTATGATTTGGGCACGTCGTGCGGCACAATATGAAGAAAATATTAATTCTGGTGATCCGATGAAATTGGCCGAGGTTGTACGTGATTTGCAACGTCGCAGCAGTGCAGACACAATGACTTTTTCTGGACGTCAATTATATTTGCGTGCTTTGGAACGTATGGCACAAGAATTTGCAGTTTTACATAAACTGGATATAGACGAAGCATCTGAAAAAATTGAAGACATATTGGGTATCCCAAGGGAAATTGATTTGAATGCGGTTGACGAAATCGAAGACGAAATCGAAGACGAAGAAGATTAATAAATAAAATATTTATAAAAAACCCGCAATGTGCGGGTTTTTAAATTATAAATTCTATTAAAATGGGATATCATCACCAATTTCTGTAACAGATATTTCTTCGCGTGGTTGTTGTGGCATTGCAGCGTGTGAGTGTTCACCGCCATCAACACCCTTGGCACCACCCAGAATAACCATCTGACCAGAATACGGATTCAATATAACTTCGGTTGTAAAAACGTCGGCACCCTGGGTATTTTGCCACTTACGTGTTTTCAACGAGCCTTCTATATATAGTTTTGTACCTTTTTGCAGCATACGTTCAGCAACCTCTGCCAAATTAGGGTTAAAAACAACAACACGATGCCATTCGGTTTGTTCTTTTTGTTCACCTGTTGCCTTGTCTTTCCAGCGGTCGCTGGTAGCCAAAGAGAAACTTACAACTTTTTGTCCACTTTGCATTGTTCTGACCTGTGGATCTTGACCCAGATTTCCAACCAGTATCACTTTGTTTATGCTGCCTGCCATATTGCTGTCCTTTTGTTTAGTATACGCCGATTATTGTTGGAAAACGAAGAAAAATCAAGGAAAAATTATGAAAATACCGGGTATGAATATTTATTTTTTGGTACTCCAGAATAATGACCATAACCATCCAATACCTGTCCAACCGAGTAGCCAACTGGATGCCCTGACCAATAACATGTTATACTTATCTTTGCCGTTTAAACGTGCAATATAAGCCGGGGCCAAAACAACACCCACCACAATGGCGCCGCATATAATATATTTTATAAATAATAATATGTTCGAAATACTAAACATTTATTTCTTTATTTTTACATACCATATTTTGCAGTTGCGCCCAATTGTTCTTCGATGCGCAACAATTGATTATACTTTGCAACGCGGTCTGTACGTGACATAGATCCTGTTTTAATTTGTCCAGCATTTGTCGCGACAGCCAAGTCGGCAATTGTTGTATCTTCGGTTTCACCACTGCGGTGTGAAATTATCACGCCGTATTTTGAATCCTGTGCCATCTTGATAGCATGCAATGTTTCACTCAGGCTACCAATCTGATTAACCTTGATCAGTATAGCATTCGCAATTCCGCCGTCAATTCCTTTTTGCAAGCGGGTTGGATTTGTCACAAATAAGTCATCACCGACCAATTGGCATTTGTCACCCAATTTTTCAGTCATTATTTTCCATCCATCCCAATCTTCTTCGGCCAGTCCATCTTCAATTGATATAATTGGATAATCTGCTATTAAATTTTCATAGAATTCTATCATTTGTGCGGCTGATAATTTTTTGCCTTCGAATTTATAAACCCCGTCATGAAAAAATTCGTTTGCTGCAACGTCCAGACCAATTGAAACCTGTTCGCCAGCCTTATATCCGGCCAACTTGATTGCTTCCATAATTGTATCTAATGCTTCGCGTGATGATTTAAAATTTGGGGCAAAACCACCTTCGTCACCAACATTTGTGGATTTGCCGGATTTCTTCAAAATAGATTTTAAATTATGGAATATTTCGGATCCCATACGAATCGCAGTTGTGATATTTTTAGCACCATTCGGTATAATCATAAATTCTTGTGCGTCCAAGCCATTGTCTGCATGTACGCCACCATTGATAATATTCATCATCGGTCGTGGCAATAAGTTTGGCGAATCGTTTCCATAAATTTCGGCGATGTATTTATATAGTGGAATATTTTTTTGTTTTGCAACCGCATGCGCCACAGACAATGAAACAGACAATATTGAATTTGCACCCAGTTTTCCCTTGTTCGCAGTTCCGTCCAGTTCAATCATCTTATTATCAATAGCATATTGATTAGATGCATCCATACCAATCAGGGCAGGGGCGATAATATCATTTACATTTTTTACAGCGTTTAAAACACTTTTGCCCATAAAAGCCGAACCACCATCACGTAATTCCAAGGCTTCGAAACTGCCAGTGGATGCGCCAGATGGCACAGCCGCACGTCCAATCGCACCGCCAGATAATATAACGTCACATTCAATTGTTGGGTTTCCACGACTGTCAATTATTTGTCTGCTGCGGATATTTTTAATTAAAAACATTGTTTTCCCTCTTGGTCTTAAAATATATGAACATTTTAATATTGTTTCGCTTGGTCTGGTCATCGATTTATGGTACAATATAAACACAAACGTGACGTAAAATAAACATAAATATGATAAGAAAGCTATTATCTTTTATACTTTGTTTGATACCAATTACAGCAATGGGTGTCACTTATGACCCGGGTACTGGACATTCAGTTGGCGAAGATTTATCACTTACTGGATTAAATGCTGGTGAATCAATAATTATACAATCTGGAAATGGTATCAGGGTTCTGACCGGTGGAATAACCTTGGCTGGTAATATGTATATTGGTCTGGATGACCAGGGTTCCGCAACAGGACAGTTATATGCAGAATCCACAATTGACCCAAGTTTTACAATTGTTTCCGATGGTTTAATAAATGTTGTTGGTGCATTGAATGTTTATTCTGGAAAAGATTTTGGTATTCATAGTGGAAGCGGTTTAATAGATGCCAGTTTTGGTAGTATTTCAAACAACGGTACGATAAATATTTACAATATTGATAATTTTGATGTGGCTGGTACGACATTAAGTTCTGGTAATTTTTCAATTTCTGCGGCACAAATAGAAATGGGATCAATTATAAGTTCTGCTGGAAATATGAATTTAAATTCTTCTGGTAATATTACAATTTCAGATTTTACCAATGACAGTACTGGAACTGCAAATTTTACTGCAAATAATTTATATGTATCAAATCTTCAAAATAATACAGGTGTAACAAATATTACCCTGACGGGTGATTTATCCAGTACTGGTGATATAGAAAATTCTGGTGATGGGCTGAATATTATCAGTGCATCAATTATTAATATTAATGGTACCGTAAAAAATGATAATGCATCTGGTGTTATGACGGTTAATTCTTCTGATTTCCGGGTAACTGGTGGTGATGCACTGAATGCATCTTTTGTTAATTCTGGCGATTTTATTGCGGATATTTCACATACTGCGCGTTTTGAATATGGTATTGATTTAAGTACTATGAATACATATAACGAATTTAATTTACAAGCTAGTGTTTTAGAGTTTGGTACTGGGGTTACAGCAGATTCAATATTACAATTTTTTTCCAATAAACTTGATAGTTATACTTTGATTACAGGGTCTATTATTAATGCAAATGATATTACCAACGGTTCTGGCGGTAATGTTAATGCAAATATGATTTTGACGGGAAGTTCTATAAATGCGGCTTCTGTAAATAATTATGGTAATGAATTAAATATGACATCTACCAGTACATATGGTGGAATCTATTTAACATCTGGCATAACCAACGATTCAACAATAAGCATGATTTCCGATAATGATATAAATATTGCTGGAAATGTTGATAATGATGGTGATTTGACATTGAATGGTTTGAGTATAAATCTGAATTCCATAGTAAATACAGGTAGTATATATATCCCATCATCACCTGTTGTTGGTAGCTTGACTGTTGCCTCTAATATAACAAATCAAGGTGGAATGATAGATATTGATTCAAGTGATATTGATATAGGTGGTGTTATAACAAACATTGGTGGAAATATATCTGTTATAGGTTCAAATTCTATTGCAATTGGTGGAATTGATTCACAGCTTGGTATATTAACTATTGATTCATTAATGGGCTCTGTATCTATTGATAATGATATTTCTGTGACAAGTGGTGGGTTGAATTTTAGTGCCGGTACAAACACTGTTTCAGTTGGTGGTAATGTAAATATTTCTGGTAATTTAACGGCCAGTTCTGTACAAGCAATTGGCAGTGGTGATGTTAATGCTGCGAATGCCGGTGTTCAAGCCTTTTTGATGGAATCTGCTGGTGGAAATATTAATATTGGTGGCAGTGTTTCTGCCATAGAAAACGATCTTTCTAGAACAATTGTTTTGGATGCTGATGTTATTGATATTACTGGCAGTGCAATCGCTTCAAACAGGGGAAGTTTGATATTTGGTAATGGTATAACAACAAATTTATATATAGATGGTGATGTTAATTCAACTGTTGGCGGATTAATTGATATAAATTCAATTAATGCAGAAATTGGAAGTTTATATGGTAATGGTAAATTTATTGCACGTGGTTCAATAATACGTGCAACAGCAGCATTAGATAATGTCATAAATTTGGAAAATGGAATTTTGTTTGATGGTTCAGATCCACTTTATGGATTTGTAATCAGAGATACAAATGACTTAACCCTAGAGACTACTGCTGCAGGTGCGGATATATTTGTTGATGGTGGTATATCAGTTGGTTCTGGCAATAAATTAACATTAGATTCTATTGATGAAATTAATTTAAGCGGTTTAATAACTGTTGATGGAGAACTGGATTTAGCATCTGATAATATTACAAATATAAATGATGAAATAGTAAACACAGGAATAATGAATATAGATGCACTTACAATTGCAACGACTGATATAACAAACAGCGGGACAATTGTAATTGATACAGACAGTGATATTTATATTGATAACATAATAAACAGTGGTGATATCACATTATCAACAGTTGATAGTGTTGTTGTAAATACTGTATCTTCGACCGCGGGTGGTTTAGATATAACTGCGGATTATATAAATTTTACTTCTTTGTCGGTGACTGGTGGTTATACAAATTTGAACACAACAAATTTTAATGTGATTGGTGATGTTTCAGTTACTGGGGATTTTGTTCAAGGTGGTACAACTGGTATGTTGAATTTTACACAACATAACGCAACATTTGATGCTGATAATTTAACAATTGGTGGTGATTTTAGTGCGTTGCAATATACAGCATCATACAATTTATTATCGGATTTGAATATTACAGGAATTTTAAATACAGCCAGTTCTGCAAATGTTGATTTTACTGCAACAAGTATACTTTTGGGTGGAATTGATAATGCTGGTAATTTGATTTTTAATTCAAATGATGTTGATTTGGGTGATGTTCAAACATCTGGTTATTTAGAAATAAATACTGATGATATTACATATGTTAACAGTTTGACAACAATTGGAACTGGCGGTGTAGAAATTACTGGAACAGAATTAGATTCTACAGGTGCAGTTACATTGGCAGGTGGCTTGTTACAAAATGCTGCAATCACACCAGCAGATGGTTCTTTGAATATATTGGCATCCGATTTTATAATAAATGCTTCTAATATTGATGTTGCCGTTATTGATCAAACATCTGGAACATTGTTATTAAATACCAGTGATTTGAATGTCAGTGGTGATATTAATGTAGATGATTTAAGTATAGTTGCAAATGGTACAGATTGGTTAACCATGAATGTAGATGGTAATATTAATGGTAATGTTGATATTATCGGTTTGGAAAGATTGGTTGTTGGTGGTGATTATCTGTTTGATGATAACAGCATGTTGCATGCCGCCATTTTACCACGCGCAACTGCACCACATAATTATTGGTCCACTGTCAGCTTGCTGGAAGATGATACTTTGGGACAAATTACAAATGGTGTTGCTGGTGAGCCATTGATTTCAATAAATGGTGAATTTATATCTGATTTAAGTGTTCTTGGATCTGGTGCTGTTGGTGCTTTGGAAGATACTCAGATTGGTATTGACCTATTTGATATTGTTGATCAAGGTACTGCAATTTGGTTTTTGCATGCCGATGATGGTATAGAAGAACTGGGATTAAAAACACGTAATTTGTATGTAAAATTCTGCAACGCAGACGGCAGTATTTGTTATAACTATTTAGATTCTTTGGGTGTAGGCAGTACAGACGAAGATGATTTACCTGCATATATTTCTGTTCGTGATACAGACGGTGATGGTGATCCTGATAGTTTGTATGTGGTATTTGATCCACGTTTCGGTGGCCCAGTAGAAGTATTTAAAATACAACCAATTGTTGACCGCGAAGATTATCATACATATGGTGAATATGCAGCAGCAGGTGCATTGGATAACTTGATTTCTGGCAGAATGGAAGATTTGGGATTCTTTAATCGTAATCCAATAGAAACAATACCTGTTGTTTTCCAAGATACTTATATGGAAGAAGTTGCAACAGAACTTTATGATCGTATGGAACAATATCAATTGGATCATGACGGTTCTTATTTGGCGCGTTTCAGTCGTTTGTTCCAACCAACAGAAATTGATCAACTTGCTGGAACTATATCTTTGAATGAACATACCAGCTTCCGTGATTTCGAAGATCATGCATTTGATGAATTTATTTGGAATAGAAATCGTAAGTTAAAAAAATCTTGGTTGGATATGGATTTTGGAATGTTTAATCAAACAGTTGGTACCGAGAACAAAGCCAGCGGAGATCGTTTTTCTATATATGGTGGATTTGATTGGAAAGAATCTGAAACATTATTAATGGGATTAACTGGACGTATAACACGTATGTCTGACAGCAGTGTAGATAAAATTGATCTGAGTTATAGATTAGCAGAACCTGTGTCTGGCAGGGTGGATGTAGATGTTTCTAATACAAATATAGGTATTGGTGGATATTTGATGAAGATTTTGAGTGAAGGTACACGTGCATATGGTAATGCATTTATAGATGTTTCTATGCTTGATGTATCACGCGAACAAACTTTTGTTGAAGATCAAATATCTGGCACCGGGACATCATTCAGCTTAATTTCAGAATGGGGATTAATGCATGATATATTGAATCAATATATTGTTGGTAATTTGTATTCGCGTGCTGGATACAGCTCTGGATTTACAATTAATGAAAAATCTGGCAGTAATGAATATATGAATTTACAATCTGATGGTTATTTTATTTTGACACCTGGATATTCTTTGATTGCGCAGAAGAAAATTTATACTTCACCATGGTTCCAAATTCGTCCTAGTATTTCTATTGGTGCAGAGTATGACTTGATAGGTATGCCAAATGCACAATTTAAATTCGCAATGGCAAATGATTATGAAGATTATAAGGTTGATATTGATCCATTATGGGCAAATGCTGGTGCAGGTATAGAGTTCTTGTCTGCAAATGGAATGCAATTTGGTATTGATTATCGTTATCAGTACAACGCTGATATGCAGATGCACAAGATTAGATTGTCAGGATCATACAGATTCTAGAAATAAAAAAAACGGTTTGAAAAACAAACCGTTTTTTTATAATTCAAGTTTTACATTACAAAGTCTTCGCCCAGATAAACTTTTTTAACCATTTCGTCTTTAACAATTTCAGTAGTTGTTCCATGTTTTAATATTTTTCCATCATGCAGAACATAACTGCGATCTGTAATACCCAAAGTTTCACGAACGTTATGATCGGTGATAATAACACCCAGTCCACGATTTTTTAATTGTGACACCAAACCACGTATATCATTAACGGCAATCGGATCAATACCAGCAAATGGTTCATCTAATAAAATAAATTTAGGATCATTTGCCAGCGCACGTGCAATTTCAACACGTCTGCGTTCACCACCAGAAAGTGATGTTGCCGGACTTTTGCGTAAACTGGTAATAGAAAACTCGTCTAATAAATCATCAAGTTTTTGTTTACGTTTTTTCTTGTCTGGTTCAACAACTTCCAATATTGCCATAATATTTTGTTCAACGGTCAATCCACGAAACACACTGTTTTCTTGTGGCAGATATCCGATATGTAAACGTGCACGTTGATAAAATGGAAGATGAGTAATATCTTGGGAATTTAAAAATATCTGTCCACCAGTTGAACTAAGCTGACCTGTGATACAATAAAATGCAGTTGTCTTTCCTGCACCATTTGGTCCCAATAGTCCGACCGATTCACCTTGTTTAACTTCCATAGATATATCTTTTAAAACCATACGTTTACCATACGATTTAGATAAATGTTGAATTTGTAGAACACTTCTTTTCAATTTATATTCCCCTTGATTTACTTTTGTTCTGTATGATTCATTGTAACCTTATGATGCACACACATCTGCTTGTCGCTAATAACGCGCCGCGCGGTGTGTTTATACATTCGGTTTCATAATTGTATCATCAGTTCATCTGTTAAAATTTTATCACCATTATCAGAATCTACACGAACACTTCCAAATAATGTAATAGTTCTATCGTTACGATTATATTCCCCAGTATCTGCGCTGACGTTATCTTTTATTTTTTGACCATCAGTAATTCTGATAAAAGTTCCATTGACTTTTTCTATGTATATCATATCAGGACGATCATATTCTTGACGGGCAGTGCCGGCAAGTATTTTAAAAGGTTCATTATTTTTGTCTGTTCCCGCAAAAGAGGCGTTTGACATTTTAAATTGATTAGTCACAATTTCTTTCATGTTTATTGCGGATATCGGTGTCCATAATAATTGCTTGGTAAATAATGTACCAGCCACCAGTGCGGCGACCATAACCAGTCCCCATCCGGTAAAAAAGAATTGCCACAGGCGTTTCCATCGTCTGTGTTTATCAAAAATTATAAAGTTGCGATTGGTTTTACGCATGTGCGTAGTTTAGAATAACATAAAATAAAAAGCAATTTTTATATTTTTTAATATAATCTTTTGTGTTATAATAGACTAAGAGAGAATGTACAGAAGTTTTCGATTTTTTATAGCTATTCTTTGTGTCGCGCCGCTTTTTTCAGCCAGCGCGGCTATCCAGGTTAAAAAGGCATCCCCAGTTGCATCCAGTTCATCTTCTGGCACCGATGGCAAGACCAGTCTTGTTCCCAGCGTTATTGGTTTGGTATCTGGCGCAATGGAAATGAATGCAAAGCAAAAAGCTTTATCTGCTGAATGTATTCCAAGTGGTCTTGAAATGACTTTTGTTGATAACACAATGAAAGAATGGGCAAAAACCGGTGCTGCAAGTTATAGTGATAAAAGTGAAATTAATGGTCGTAAACCTTGTGATGCAGCTGATGGGTATGCAGTCGATATAAAAACATCATTCACACCTGGATTAAAAACTTGTTATAACTCGTTCCGTGGACCCGGTAATGAGGGTAAAGTATGGGAATGGTTTCCAAAAACAGGCAAGGGTACATATTGTAAAGATGGTGAATATTCATGTCCAGGTAAAGAAATAACTGAATCTGATACTTATGATTTGTTTGCAATGATTGATTTTAGTCCCAGTGATTATAAACCGTCCGAGCTAACGATGGCTGCCAAATTATTAAACAAGGTTGAAAGTTGCACCAGTACCAAATTAAGCGCCAAGAAAAAAGCACTGTGGGGTGAATTTTTGGTTAATACAGCTGGTGGATTGGGACAGAAAACAAGTACCAGTACTATTATGGAACAGGTTGGTGTAATCAGCTCCAGTGGTGGTTTGGGTGCGGTAAGTTCTTTGGGTTCTATTGCAACCCAGTTTATGAATAAATAACAAACATTATAAAATGTTGTCGATTTGTAAAATATATTGTTTTTCCGCTTACTTTTTCCCTTTACTCGTATGCTTTAAATTCGTATAATTAAAAAAAAGTTTGCAAGAGGATTTTTATGAAAAATAAATCTTATACATTAACATCACTTCCTCGTTTCTTGGCTATGATGTCGATTTTGTTTTTGGCCGCTTGTGCGGGATTAAATAATAATGGTAATAATACACAAGGTGGTATGATTGCTACACCAACGGTTGATTACGTAGAATCTTTGGATGTTTATTCTGCCCCACATCAGGACTCTTTCTTAAATCAACTTGCTATGAATTATCGTTCTTATGCTATTTATAATGCTCGTACCAGTGGTCATTTTGATATGGGTGAAATATTCGCACAAAAAGCTGTGACTGCATTCTCTGGTGAATTACCATTCCCAGAAAGCTTGGATAATTGGGTTATAAACGATGAAAATCAAAGTTTTGAATTTCATAATGCTTATAACAGATTATTGGATCAATTGAAGAATGATGCGTCTGATACAAATCCAGATGTTGCAGCCGAAGCACAGGCAAAGTTTGATTGTTGGTTGTCTGCATCTGCAAGTGGGCAAAATGGTACAGCACAAGAATGTCAAGATCGTTTTGAAAAAGCAATGGCAGCACTTGATTGTGGCGGAAAGACTTTGAGTTTAAATACAACAGAAAAAAATACCAGCACAATTGTTGAAACCAAGAAAATGGTAAAGGAATCTTATTACCCAGAAACAAGCAGAATGTCTGCTATGAATGGAACAGGTCACGCACGTGATGGTGTTATAATTGTTAATAATGTAAATATACCAGAACATTTGATTAACCCAGTTCCTGTTCAGCCAATGGTATTTAATCAGAATATCTACAGTAATGATAGGGTCGATGGAAATACTGCTTCAGAAGAGAGTGATATTCCAATGATTGGTGAAGAAATGGTAAGTCGTGAAGAGTTTATCAACATGATGATGGCTATGCGCTCAGAATTGACAGCGATTAATGCCAGATTGGATAAAATACAAGAAAGTGCAGGCGAAAAGACAATATTAAAGGTTCAACAGATTCCATTAGAACCAAAACAACATGTTATGGAAGAAATATTTGAAATTCGTTTTGATTTTAATAAATCTACTATTAAACCAGAATATCAAGATTTAATTCGTAAATTGGCAACCGCGACCCAGGAAAATAAAAATATCAAAGTTTCTGTAATTGGTCACACAGACACCGCTGGCAGCAGTTCTTATAATTATGCACTGGGTGGACGTAGGGCCGAGGCAGTACAGAAAATGTTGGTAAAATATGGTATTCCTTCTTCACAGATAGTTGCTGTTTCTTCTGGTGAAAAAGATAACAAAGTACCAACAGGTGACGGTGTTCCAAACTCAGAAAATCGTCGTGTTCGTGTTGTAAAAGAGGTTCATTATACAGAGCCACAAAAATCTGTACCAGTTGCAGCCGTAGAAGTAGAAAAAC
Source organism: Alphaproteobacteria bacterium (assembly GCA_016927735.1). Lineage (GTDB taxonomy): Bacteria > Pseudomonadota > Alphaproteobacteria > Rs-D84 > Rs-D84 > JAFGMC01. The sequence goes on along the minus strand of JAFGMC010000007.1, from coordinate 33,432 downwards.
AACAACGCATTTATTTCGATGAAAGTTGCGGAATGTATGGTTGTGATAAGTAATATTAAAAAGTATTCTTAACGATAATCGTTTAATACTTGACAAAAATAATTTATTAGTATATTCTCCTTAGCGTGAGAATGTTTATTTAAAAGGTTATTAAATGAACAAGAAAAATTTTGTTGAAGCTGGAAAAAAGTTAGAAAGCGCTTTCCCAAAATCGGAAAAGGCTGTCGGATTCAATAAAGGATCCGAGGTTTTTGACATAGTCGGTGCATTTAGAAAGTCTGGCGTTGTTATAAATAACAGTGAAAACGAAAAATAATTATATAATTAAAACTGGAATTATAAAAAATGCGAGGGGGATTTTCTCGCATTTTTTATTTGATTTTATGGTGAATACTTGACTTTTTAACAGTGTCGTACTATAATAAGAACATACAGGACGGGAGATCTCTCGTTTTTAATTCTCCAAAAGGATTTTTTATGCATGTAAATGAATTAAAGGCTAAAACGCCACAACAGCTTTTGAAAATGGCAGAAGATATGGGAATTGAAAACCCATCCCAATTAAATGTTCAGCAATTACGTTTTGTTGTTTTGCGTGTTATCGCCGGCGATAAGAAAACTACACTTATTGGTGACGGTGTATTGGAACGTATGCAGGATGGATTTGGGTTCTTGCGCGCACCAGAAAGTAATTATTTGGCTGGACCAGATGATTTATATGTATCACCAACTTTGATAAAAAAATATGGTCTGAAGACTGGCGATTATGTCGAAGGTCAAATCCAGGCACCGCAAAATGAATCTGAACGATATTTTGCACTGGAATCAATTGAACGTGTAAATGCAGCTGATCCTGAGAATTTGCGTCATCGCGTCTCTTTTGATGACTTGACACCTCTTTATCCAGATCAAAGATTAAAGATGGAGGTTGAAAACGATACAGAAAAAGGTCGTTCACTGTCTGCACGTGTTATCGATCTGATTTCACCGACTGGTAAAGGACAACGTTCTTTGATTGTTGCACCACCACGTACAGGTAAAACTGTAATGTTGCAGAATATTGCAAATTCAGTTTCTTCAAATTATCCAGAGGTAAAATTAATCGTTTTGTTAATTGATGAACGCCCAGAAGAAGTGACTGATATGCAGCGCAGTGTAAAGGGAGAGGTTATATCCAGTACATTTGATGAACCTGCTTCACGTCATATCCAGGTCGCTGAAATGGTTATTGAAAAGGCAAAAAGATTGGTAGAGGCTGGTCAAGATGTTGTAATTCTTTTGGATTCTATTACCAGATTGGGACGCGCATATAATACGGTTGTTCCAAGTTCGGGTAAGGTTTTAACTGGTGGTGTTGATGCATTCGCTTTGCAACGTCCAAAACGTTTCTTTGGTGCGGCACGTAATATTGAATTTGGTGGCAGTTTGACAATTATTGCGACAGCATTGGTGGATACCGGATCAAAAATGGATGAAGTGATTTTTGAAGAATTCAAAGGAACTGGTAACAGTGAAATTATTTTGGACAGAAAGTTATCTGACAAGCGTATTTATCCAGCGATTGATATAACAAAATCTGGAACGCGTAAAGAAGACTTGTTGGTTAACAAAGATACATTATCAAAGATGTATGTTTTGCGTCGTATAATTAACCCAATGGGAACATTGGAAGCAATGGAATTCTTGTTGGATAAATTACGCACGACCAAGACAAATGATGATTTCTTTTCATCAATGAATGGATAAATTTAAAACAATAAATATATAAAAATATTAAAAACCGCACATTGTGCGGTTTTTTAACAGGAAAAATAATATGAATAAACTTTATATAATTCTGGGGGCAGGGCTTTTTATTATTGGGTCTTATTGGTCAGGCGCACGTATCGCATCTGAAAAATGTCGTGCAGAATTTGCCAAACAACAGAACATAGACATACAAAATATAATTAAAATAAAAGGGAAAATAAATGCAGAAACTTATAATACTGCCACTGTTGATATTCGTGGGCGCCTGCGCGATAAATACACAATCAAAGATTGATTATAATTGCGAACCGATATATGGACGCAGCGGTGATTGGGATAATATCAGCGATGATATGGCACGAAATATTTACAGACATAACAGAATGTGCGAAGAAAAAAATAAAGTCTAGTCGTTGTAATTTTCAATCACGCTTTCTGCAACATTTTTTACTTTTTGCAGTGAAGTTTCATAAGATGCGCAATCACGTGCAATCTCTGAACGATAAGCGTCACGCATATTTGCAGCCATGTAATAACAACCGCGTAAATGTTGGGCGCAATATTCATGCCCGGTCAGGAATGCTTGTTGCCCACGAACACGGCTTTCGGTATCTGCCCAATTTATATCCAGTGCATTATCTAATGTAATCCAAGAATTATCACCGGTATATTGTCCAATTGTTTGTTCCCAGTATTCGTTCATTTCTTCTTCTGTGTATGTACCAGAACCTTCAAGTTCCAGTATTTGAAGAATCAAAGAATCAATAGCAGGTTGATATTCTGAATCTATTTGTGCCAATTTGGAACTGCAATAACAGCGATTATATTCTGTATCTTTTCGTTCACAATATCCGTTCATACATTGTATGTAATCTGCCAAGCATCGATCAGAAGATAACGATTCTGTTGTATTGGTTTCATAAGCATTTGCAGTTTGATATACATATGAACTGTCCAATCGTGAACCAGTCCGAGAACCTTCAGTTGTGCCAGAAGTTCTTCGTGCAACAACACGTCTTGATTGTGGTGTGGTGGTTGATATTGCGGCAGTACGACCGATTGATGCAGAGCCGGTACCAGCAGCAGATGTTCTCGTTCCAGATCGTGCAACAACGCGTCGACCAGTTGTGGTATTACTCGTACGTGCAATTGTTGAAATTGAATCTTGCGACAGGCTCGGGCTGGTGCCAGGGTTCAATGCGACCCGCATTTTGTTATTCATATAAGGATATAAATTCTCATATGTCCCGACCGGCATAAAGTCAGATGCCGCACCAGTTGCGGCCTGTGCACCCATTGTGATCATGGGTAAAAGACAAACCAAAAAAGTCAGAAATCTGATCATATAACTCATTGTAGAAACTTTGTTAAATTTAGACAAGAAGAAAATATATTTTAAGACTTGCATTTTATATAAATATTGTTAAAATCTTGTCCATATCGGGGCGTAGCTCAGTCTGGTAGAGTGCTTGGTTTGGGACCAAGATGTCGCGTGTTCGAATCATGTCGCCCCGACCAGAATAAAGAAAAGACGCCATTTTGGCGTCATTTTTTATTTATCGCCCGCAATCCGCGGGCGCAGCAGCGGATGTGACTTTGGTATGGCTTTTATTTAGGGGCATTTACCCCAATCCATCCCCACTTACATCCAAGGGCGTTTTTGCCGAGTCACTAGGTTAATAAATTAGGGATAAAAATGGACGATAAAACATCTTTTAATAAGGATAATACGAATTTTTGCAATATTATATGTTTGCAGGATTCTGCAATTGGATTTTATCTAGCTAGCCGTATTCTTGATGCGGAATTGCGAAAAAATAATGGTCTGGAAAGAGTAAGATTACAAGCACCTTATTATTCAAATCTTTTATTCACAATAGAAATCTTCCTGAAAATTGCGCTGTTAAAAGAAGGTCTGAAATTACAAAAATTGAAAACACATAAAATTTATGACCTATATAAAAAATTAAATCCAAAGACACAAAATAATTTCAAATCAGAAATTGATGTAAGTAATAAATATTTATGTTCTCTAGAGAAGGCATTAGAGGCTAATAATTCTATATCTATAAGAGCTAGGTATAATGACTTAACCGAAAGTGCATCTTTGATATTTCAACACTTTGAAGTTCTTGAAGGCTTGGCTTCGTTATTATACGAAAAATATAAAAATTAATTGTAAAACATCTTTTCTTGTTCTTTAAAACTATCATATTTACTGGCTATTTCTATCAATGATTGCAATTTGGCTTCGTGAGGAATTTTACCATCAATAATGTCGTTTATAATCCTGGGTGACAGGTATACCAGGTTCAGGTATTTATAAATTGTTCTGATGTCTCGTTTTTCGCCATTTGCAATGTGTTTTATGCACGTTCCACTTTCATACATTTGTTTGTATTTCCACCCCACAGCCAGGGCATGGATAAATATATCTGCGTTTTCGCAGCGGGTTAAAACGCAGGTTTCAAATCCGCCATTGCGATTTTTAACGCAAACTCCACGGGTTATAAAGATTTCTTTTTCTATCACAATTTGTTGTTTGTCATTTATAAAGTAATTATTCATTTGAATCGCTTTTTGATTCAGATAATTATATGGTTGGAATTTATTCAAGTATTCAAGATTATCAGAATTTATAAATATCGTTATTTTGTTTTCCCCATAAATAATTTTATCAATCATTTCGTGCAACAGTTTTTCATTAAATAGGGTTTGTTTAAACGCCAATCGTTTTTCTTCGGATAATTTTTCAGTCATATCAGAATCCAAAAACACTATAATCTCATCACTAACAATTTTGTCCAAATCCCCTGCGGGCAGTGATATACCAGCCGCCCGATAATAACGATAATGTTTGAATTGTCTACATCCCTTCTTGTTTTTAAATGGCACGCCAGATGTGGTAAACATTTTGTTATGCAACAGGGTTTTAGATAAATTATATCTTGAATCTGGATGATTATTATTTTCGCTGATTTTCTTTTGAACGCTATCAAATAATTCTTTATCTATAATTGGTTCGTGCAATCCATCAAAAACTTCATTAGTTGTTCTGTTCGGAATCTTGCCCAGATATATTTCTGACTTTAAAATTCTTTCAACAACATTTGGTGTAATTTTTGCACCACCTTTGACTTCGCCATTTCTTGTTGTCCATTGTTTTTGTTGAATGCCCATTTCAATCAATTTATAGCAACAATCATTAAAACCACGTGATTCCAAATAAGTTTCAAAAACTGTACGAACAATTGGAACCTCGGATTCATTGGGTACAAGTTTTCCAAACGCTATATCATATCCAATTGGTGGAATACCACCAATCCATATTCCCTTGGCCTTGGTTGCACGCATTTTATCACGAACGCGTTCAGATGCGACCTCGCGCTCAAATTCTGCAAAACTTAACAGCATATTCAGGGTTAGTTTACCCATGGCTGAACTGGTATCAAAACTTTGCGTAATAGACACCATATTGCAGTTATGTTTATCAAATTCCTTCATCATGGTTTTAAAGTCAAATATAGAACGCGACAATCGGTCAATTTTATAGACCAAAACACATTGAATTTTACCAGCATGAATCTCGCCCAGCATTTCTTTCAGGGCTGGCCGCGCCATCGTGCCGCCAGAAATCGCCGCATCGCTGTAAGTCTTATAAAACTGCCAACCTTGGAACTGTTGCGATTGAATGTATGCCTTACATGATTGCTCTTGATTATCCAAACTGTTGAACTGTTGTTCCAAGCCATGATCGGTCGATTTACGCACATAAATAGCACAATTAATTTGTTGCATTTTTATCCCTTTAACTCGTGTCATTAGTGATTACATTCGCAGACAAGTCAAGTCATTAAAGTGCTTGATTTATAAGGTGTTTAGAGCATTAGTGTGTATGTATAAAAAGGGGTAAAATGAATAATAAAACCAGTCGCGGATATTCGCAGCGTTTGGCAAAAAATCGCGAACAATGTAGGGGAACCGGACAAAAGATAGAACAAAAAAACATCACAAAATTAAATTCCTATGCGCGCGATCCAGAAAATTGCATAGAACGTAGCAATAAAAATAAATATAGGTTAAAGCCAGGAACGCAATTGATTAAGAAATTCAAAGGCAAACAAATTGTTGTTGATGTGATATCAACGAATAAATTTGCATTCAATGGCAAAGTATATGATTCATTATCCGCAATTAGCATTGAAGTCACAGGCTACAAAACCTCCGGCTATGATTTCTTTGGGTTTTGATAATAAAATACTAAAATAAGGCTACAAATATGGTATAGTAGACAGAAATATAGAGGCTTAAAATATGCATGATCTACCAAAAACTGTAATGGGTTTTTATTGGAAAAATATAAAGCAATCAAAATGGTTTTATGGACCATTGTGTATTATCATAATTTGTTCGTCAGTTATTGGTAAAATAATGTCTCCAATTTCTAATAAATTGATATTTTCTTTATTTGAAATGAGTTTGTCGGTTGATAATTGGTTGGTTGCCTCAATTCCTGTTTTCGGTATTGTGTTTGGCATGTATTTTGTACAAAACACTCTTAGAATGATATCCACATATATGCAGAATAAAAAGAACCCAGTTTTACACGACATTCGGCGCGAGTGGTTATTTAATTATTTATACAGACAAGATTGGATGTTTTTTGTTAATAATTCTGCGGGAAAATTATCTAACTTGGTAAATAAAGTCACAGATAATTTTTTTAATTTAACAATTGATCTTTTTACAAATGTTATCGGTATATTAATTGGTGTGTTAATAAATATTGGTTTGATTATGTTTGTAGATGCGAGAATTGCGATTATGGGAATATCAATTATAGGCATAAAAACAATATGGTACATTTTTTTGCGAAAAAAATTAGATAAAGCAAGTAAAGAACAATCAAAAATGGGTTCAAAGTTTAATGGGATTAAGGTTGATAGTTTGGAAAATTTTAATGCAATAAAAATATTCAATGGCAGTGAAATTGAAAGTAAAATTATAAAAAATGAAAGACTTTTACATATCGAGGCACAAAGAAAAACATTCTTTATAAACCGATTAATAAGTTTTCCGGACACTTTTATCAGATCTGGTATGGATATAGCTGTTTATGTGTTTTTAGTTTACTTGTTTGTCCGTGGACAGATTTTAGTATCAGATGTGGCGATGATAACTGCTGCATTTTGGACAATGTTTAATAACTTGGCAAAATTGTCCGAGATGATCCCAGATTTTACTGAAAAGCATGCAGATGCAAGACAAGCATACGAAGAACTGACGGTTGTAATGAAAGTATTAGATAAGCACAACGCCAAAGCATTAAAAATAAAAAATGGAACAATAGAGTTAAAAAATGTTACGTTTAGGTATAATAAGAAAGGTGCTGTTGTTGATGATTTTTCTATCAAAATTAATGGGGGTGAAAAGATAGGGTTGGTCGGTCGCAGCGGTGAAGGAAAAACAACTATTGTACATTTATTATTACGATTGTTTGATGTATCAGATGGAAAAATTTTAATTGACGGAACAGATATTCGAAATTGTACCCAGAAATCATTACGTGAAAACATTTCTTTTGTTCCACAAGATAACAAGCTTTTTAATAGAACAATATTGGAAAATATAAGATATGGAAATTGGAATGGTTCACGTGCAAAGGTTATAGATGCCGCCAAGCGTGCAAATATTCATGATTTTATAATGACGACACCAGAAAAATATAACACTATTGTTGGGAATAATGGAATAAAACTAAGCGGCGGTCAAAGACAGCGAATTGCTATTGCGCGTGCTATATTACGTGGTGCACCAATATTAATATTTGATGAAGCAACAAGTGCACTGGATAGTGAAAATGAAATCGCAATTCAAAATTCATTAGAAAAGCTAATGATTGGTCGTACAACCATTGTTATAGCGCACAGATTGTCTACATTACGAAAAATGGACAGAATTCTGGTTATGGAAAATGGTAAAGTTGTTGAAGTGGGCAGTCATGATGAGCTTATGAAAAAACATAATGGTATTTATGCTAAAATGCACAAACGCCAAAACAATAATAGTTAAATTGTAATTTTTTATAAACAGTGTTATGCCATTTATAAAATCTGAGTTATAATTATTTGAGCCATTTCGCTGTTTATTAATAAAATTTCCTTGATACTGAAAATAAATTCCCTGTTAATTTTTTAGGGAATTTGGGTGGTATGGGATTTGAAAGGCTTTGTGGGTAAGTGTTTAGACGAATAAGCATGGTGCGGGGTTTGTGAAATATTGGCTAAAAATGCGAATATTCCCTGTAAATTCCCTGTTATTTATATTTTGTGATGAAAAATTTCTGTATTCGTCAATGCCTTAACAGCAGAGTGTTTACCATCCGACCATGATTAATAAAAAATGCCACCAATAGGTGGCATTTTTTTAATAATCATTATGATGTCGTCGCAACTATGATTCGCGAATTAGGTCGCTTGTGCTTTGCACTTCGCGTATCCTCATAGTCGCTCAAACGGCAGAAAACAGCCACCGTTTTCGCGTACTCGGATTCGCCCCGACCAGAATAAAAATAATACCGCCGTTTGGGGGTATTTTTTATTTTATCCCGCGGTTCTGCGGGATGAATAAGGGTTGTGACTTTGGTATGTCTGGAATCTTGGGCAATTTACCCCAATCTATCAGAGCTTACATCCAAGCCCGATTTTCCCCAAAGTCACTTGGTTGCATATTTCGCGAGGTCGTGTTAAAATTAAAGTAAAAATAGAAAGATGAAGAAATATGAAAATTAAAAGTATTGGTGAATTGACCGACATTGCATTCAAAGAAGATACAAGAGTATTGGCGGCTTTTTCAACATGTGAACAATTATTAAATGATAATGATGTTTTTAATTTGGGTATTATTAGCGCGCTGGACAGATTGGACTGGAGAGATCTTTTTAAAATAGGATTCAGCAAATCGCCTTTTAATGAACGCAGAAGTATGGAATTTTTAGATACACTTGAAACTCTTTGTGATGAAAAACAAAAAGCTGAAATATTTAGTTTTATTAATAAAAACATACCGAATGCTATCACGTTAATTCATAATGATTATAGAGCTAGATTTTTAATGCTTTCAAAAAGTGATTCAGGAATTCATTTAAATTTACCACAAAAAGACATTGAGTATTAAATATAAATAAGAAACAATAAATATTGTTGGATTTATTTGTTGCCCGCAACCCGCGGGCTTTACATTGGATGTGACTTTGGTATGTCTGGAATCTTGGGCAATTTACCCCAATATATCAGAGCTTAAATCCACGGGCAATTTTCCAAAGTCACTGATTGATAAAATTGTATTAATATCTTATAATTACAACTATAAATAAATGAATAAGGAACGGTTATGAAAACACCATTAAGACAAAAAGCCGATAAAGCCAAAATTGGTAGATGCAAAAATCTAATCGCTGTTCTTGAAGAACCAAGCGACGTAAAAAACATCGGTACCGTGATTAGAAACATAAACGCGCTTGGGGTTGAAAAACTTTATGTTATCGACAATCAAAATGTTATCCCAAAAGATTGGGATGCGATGAGAGATAAAAGAGATTTGCTGAAGCCATCGGTTGGGTCAGTCAGGTGGACTTTTGTGAAAAAATTTAAGACAACTGATGAATGTATGGATCATCTGGAAAAAAATAAATTCATATCAATTGTAACATCTCCGCATATTAAAGGCAGAACAAATGTAATTTTACAAGATGGTGACTTTACACAAAAAAGATTGGCTGTTTGGTTTGGAACTGAATCCAGGGGAATAAGTGACCGTGCGGTCGAAAGAAGCTCTGCTTGTGTTGCAATTGAACAATATGGAATTGTAGAAAGTTTAAATTTGGCTACATCAACAGGAATAGTCTTGTATGAAATAACCAAACAAAGACGTGCATATAATAAAATTAATAAAAGAGGAAGACGAACAGATCCTCCGATAAAAAAATAATTATATAAAACATATTTAATTATAAAACGCTTTTTCTTGGTCAATGAATTTATAGTATTTACTGCCTATGTTAAATAATTTTTGCAGTGTAATTTCTGATGGGATTTTGCCGTCCACAATGTCATTTATAATTTTTTGCACAGGTATGTTGTGTTTTTTATTTTTATATGTGATATAATATAAACTATATCGCTTATTAATTATATACCCAGGAGTGGAAAATGGTAAAACCAATTAAACCAAAAAAAACAGTTCGGAAAATAAAACAAAAATCTTATAATAAAACATCCTCGTTTTTATTAATCGAGGCAATTTTATTCGGATTTGCAGCTTTGTTTATATTTATAAAGCCGGTTCAAATACTTACCAGTTTGACATTTATATTCGGTATGATTTTAACCTTTTTTGGTTTGTATCAAACCATAACCGGAATTAATGAAAAGAAAGCGTCTGGAAAAAATATGCATCTTGTTTTCGGTATAATTAATTTGATATTGGGGCTTATTTTCTTTATCGCACCATCTGGCGCGATGATAACCATAGTCTATGTGCTGGCAATAATGTTCTTTGTAAAGGCGATAAAATCACTTATTTTATCTATAAAACTTTATAAGGCCAAGGCTGGTAATTATAAATTTGAAGTTATTATGTCCAGTATAATGGTGTTTTTATCATCTTTTGTGCTGTTTTTTCCAAGATTTGGGATTGTCACATTTATGTATTACATCGGTATAATGCTGACTTTGTATGCAATTGCAGACATTCGTATGTATAAAAACTTGTCAAATTTAAAGTCATAAGATTTAAATAAAAATATTTATAAACACCACCTGAGTAGAAGTAGGTGGTGTTTTTTTTCAACCTGGGCTTGAAATTGATTTGTTAATAGTATAAAATCAGTCAGTTGCGCCCATAGCTCAGCTGGATAGAGCATCAGATTTCTAATCTGCAGGTCAGAGGTTCGAATCCTCTTGGGCGCACCAGAAATAAAAAAACCGCCATTGGCGGTTTTAATTTAATAAATATATCCCAATATTTAAATATAATGCGAACATCAGCCATAAAATATATGGCCAGATTAAAAGTCCTGCATATTTATTTTCAGCAGCAAATTTTTTCTGCATCATACATGCAACAAATATCAATACTAATATATTAATTGCACCCAAAATAATTAAATGTTGTCCGAAAAATACAAAACTCCATAACCCATTCAGGAATATATGAATTAAAAATAATATTGTCCCAGGATTAATGATTTTATTTTTTTGTTTGTTTCTTATTGCCAGATACAGTGCAATACCCAGTAATAAATAAAGAATAGGCCATACAACACCAAATACCCATCCATCTGGTGTCAATGGTGTTTTAACCAAAGTGTTATACCAACCATCAATTCCGCCGCCAGGTGTCCATAACGCACCAAAAATTCCGGGTATAAAAGATAACAAAATTGCAGATAAAAGTTTTAGCATGCTTTCTCCTTTCTCTTGTACTAGTTTAATATAAGCAAACCAATATTTAAATACAAGGAAAAGATTAACCATAAAATGTATACCCAAACAATATTGCCCGCCAGTTTACTTTCTTGGGCAAAACTTTTTTGCATAAAATAAGCCATTGTCACCAATGCAAATGCGATAATAGTGCTTCCAATAATTATATGATATTGGAAAAGTACAAAAGGCCAGACCGAACTTAGAATAATATTTGTTAGAAATAATCCGACAGCTTTATTTTTATTATCGGTTTCTTCATGCCCCTTGATAATTATAAATAATCCTATACCCAAAAAAATATGTATCACTGCCCACATAAAACCAAAACCAAATATGGCAGGGGTAAAAGGAAATTTATCTAGATTTGTATACCATTCACTTTCTATACCTTTTGGTAACCAAAACAAGTTAATTATCCCAGGCATAAAAGATAAAACCATTGAAAATAAAAATTTCATTATCATGTCGAATTCCTTTAGAATTATTTTTAGTTTGTCATACATTTTTATTTTCAATTAGTTTAGTAAAACCAATCCACCATTTAAATAAAATGCAAAAATGAGAAATAATGTATAAGGAAGAACTAGATAACCTGCGTATTTATTTTCAAGCGAAAATTTTCTTTGCATCATAAATGCAATAGTAAATAGCGCCAAAATAATAACTGCACTTGTTATAACCAGATGAAGTTTAAAAAATACGAAATTCCAGAGTGCACTTAGAAACATATTGATACCAAATAATGTGACAGCGCTATCTATACTTCGTTTAGTATACTTTGGTTTTATAACTAAATAAAATGCAGTACCAAGAAGAATATAAATAATCGGTAAACATATCAGAAAAATTATATTTACCCCTGGTGTAAGCGGGGTTTTTACCAAAGCATTATACCATGGATCCAACCCGCCAGTCGGAAGCCAAAACATTCCAATTATTCCCGGAAAGAAAGATAAGAATAAAGAAAATATTAATTTAACCATTTTTTATCCTTTTTATAATTCCTTGATATCATATCAAAAAAATATAGTCTGGATAATAGGTACGAATTCCGGGGGTTATACTTTTAATATTTTAGCGCTTGGATCACCGATGTTTAAATATTTTAATCCCAATTCTTCAATATAATCTGGGGAATAATTTTGAATTAATTCTATATGATGTTTCAGAGTGTTCAGTTTTTTTTCTTCGGATGCCAATTGCTGTTGCTCTTCATTTTGTCGCCATATGTTTATTACAAATTTTTGCACACTGACATCACCAAAAAATATTCTGACGAACATAAAGAGTGCGAATATTGCAGAAAATATACCAATCTTACCACGAATACCAGCAGCCCAAGCGCGTCCCAAGAATTCAAATAAAATTTTGATTTTGTCCCACATACATGCCATTATAGCACAAATGTTTACTGATAATCAAATTTTTGCTGCACCGCTGGCTGGGATAACTGATAAACCTTTTCGTAAAATTTTACGAAAATTTTCGCCAGATATTTCAATGGTGACAGAGATGATTTCTTGTCATTCTTTGACGGGTCAGCACAAGAATTGTTTACGTAATTTTGATGATTATTCTGACGAAGGCGAAATCGGTGCACAAATTTTTGGTGCAAAACCAGAACTGATGGCCCAGGCTGCAAAGATACTGGAATCCCAAGGGGCAAAATGGATAGATATAAATATGGGTTGTCCAGTGCCCAAGGTTGCAACCAAGGCAGGGGCAGGGGCGTGGTTGATGCGTGATCATGCTTTGGCGGGTCGAATTATATCCACGGTTGTTGCCGCGGTTAAAATTCCTGTTTCCATAAAAACAAGACTGGGTTGGGACGATTCACACAAAGATTGGGAAAAACTTATTCATATTGCTGGTGATGCAGGCGCAAAATTTGCAGTTCTGCATGGACGGACACGTGCCCAAGGATATTCAGGGCAGTCAGCTCTGGAACAAAAACCATCTGGATTGATTCCTGTAATAGGAAACGGTGATATAAAAAGCGTAGAAGATGTATCAAAAATAGAATCTCTGGGATATGATGGTGTAATGATTGGGCGTGCGTTATTGGGTAAACCTTGGCTTTTGCGACAATTAACAGGAAAAAATACAGAATCTATTGATATAAAATCATTGGTTTTGGAACATTTGGACCTGGTTTTGGATTATTATGGTATATCTGCAGGGGTTCCATTATTTAGAAAACATGCGGCTTGGTATTCTGCTGGGATAAAAAATTCCTCTGAATTTAGGATAAAAGTTAATCAAATAACAGAAATAACTGAATTAAAAACGGTAATAAGCGAATTTTTCAATTGCTTTGGCGACATATAGCTTCTATTATTATTAACTGTAAATATGAGTATAGGATAGATAAAATGACTGAACGTAATAAAGAATTAACAGCTGCACAGATGTTGTTCGAAGCCAGAACAAGCGGTCGTCGTAAGCGTGAAATTTCTACAATATCAAGATTATTATGCATCAGGGAAGAATACCTGGTTGCGCTGGAAAATGGTAAATATGATATGATTCCAGAAATGGTTTATGTATTGGGTTTTGCACGCAATTATGCAATGGAATTGGGATTGGATCCTACAGAAATTGTTTCCAAGATAAAAAAAGAAATGGGTATCGAAAACGAACTCGAATCGGGTTATATCGATGCTTCTGACGAAGAAACTGAAAGAAATATGCTAAATTCTGAAAATATTACGAAAAAAAATCCGAAACAAACAAATATGGCTTTTGAAAAACTGTCAAAGTATTTATATAAAAATTGGAAATGGTTGGTTGCATCGCTTGTTGCGGTTTTGATTTTGATTTTTGGTGTATCTTTTATAATTTCTTTGGGTAATGAATCCGATGCTTATAATAACGAAGAAACAGTTGTTGCTGTTGTAAAAGAACCAGGTTATAAACATCCAATTCGTGAAAAATTTGGTACGGAAAATTCATCAACTGCAAATGTAGTGATTCAGGCTAATCAAGAATCTTGGGTAAAAATTGAAGATGCACGTGGTAATACAGTATTCAGTCGCGTTTTGGTCACGGGTGATGTTTATTATGTTCCTGCTGGCGAAAAGTACAAAGGGACATTTGGGAATGCTGGTGGTATTGATATTTGGGTTAATGGAAAACTTATACCTAAATTGGGTTCGGTTAATACCAGAAAATCAGGTGTTATTATGACTCCTGATGCTTTGATGCCCTCACCAGATGTATCTTCAGATACAAAAGAATAAAAAAATGGGGGCGATTTAATTTTCGCCCCTTATCATTGAATTTTTCATTTTTTTCTCTATATCCTATACCATGAATGCAATTAAAATTCGCGGTGCACGCGAAAATAATCTTAAAAATATAGACTTAGACATACCAAAGAATAAATTGGTGGTATTTACAGGTGTATCCGGTTCTGGAAAGTCCTCTTTGGCATTTAATACTATCTATGCCGAGGGTCAACGCAGATATGTTGAATCTTTGTCATCTTATGCGCGTCAGTTTTTGGATATGCAGAAAAAGCCAGATGTAGATATTATCGAGGGATTGTCACCAGCAATTTCAATTGAACAAAAAACAACTTCAAAAAATCCACGCTCTACCGTTGGTACGGTAACGGAAATTTATGATTATTTCAGATTACTGTGGGCACGAATCGGTGTACCGCATTCGCCTGTGACTGGATTACCAATAAAATCACAAACAATTGCAGAGATGGTTGACTGGACTTTGAAAATCCCAGCTGGTAACAAAATTTATGTAATGGCACCACTGGTTCGTGATCGCAAGGGCGAATACAGAAAAGAAATAGCATTCTTGATAAAGCAAGGGTATCAACGCGCAATTGTTGATGGTGTGGTTTATGATTTATCTTCGGTTCCGGCATTGGATAAAAATAAAAAACATAATATTTTTGTAATTGTTGACAGGTTGACTTTGCCAAAAAATAAATTAAACAATGAAGAACAGGAAGAATTTAATTCCAGATTATATTCTTCTTTTGAAAGTTCATTGCGATTGGTTCCAGGATCGGTCTTGGTGCGCCGTTTGGATACGGACGAAGATATTTTGTATTCGCAAAATTATGCATGTCCAGTTAGTGGATTCACAGTTCCAAAAATAGAACCCAGATTATTCTCATTTAATGCACCTGCGGGCGCATGTACGAATTGTGATGGGTTGGGGGTTCAATTAAATATGTCACTGGATTTGGTTATACCGGATCCTTCGAAATCTATTCTGGATGGTGCAATTGCACCCTGGTCACGTGGTGGAATGCTGACCCAGTATGATCATTTATTGGAAGCATTGAAACGTAAATATAAAATCCCAATGGGAAAGCCTTGGCATACATTGACCGAAGAACAAAAAAATATAGTTCTTTATGGTACTGGTGATGAATCTGTAAAAATAAATTGGAATGGGTTTGAATATGAAAAACCATTCGAAGGTGTTATTTCAAATCTGGAACGTCGTTGGCGTGAATCTGAATCCGAATCAATGCGCGCAGAATTGACCAAATATCAATCACAAAAACCTTGCCCAGTATGTCATGGAAAAAGATTAAATGTTCAGGCATTGTGTATCAAAATATTTGGCATGGATATTATGGATATATCCGCCATGTCGGTTAATGATTCTGTAGAATGGTTCCGTGATTTACCAAATCATTTGACACAAAAAGAAAATGATATCGCGCGAATCGTTTTACGTGAAATTACCAGCAGATTGGAATTTTTACAAAATGTTGGTTTAGGGTATTTAACACTTTCCAGGACTGCAGGAACGCTGTCCGGGGGGGAATCACAACGTATTCGTCTGGCTTCACAAATTGGCAGTGGATTGTCTGGTGTTTTGTATGTTTTGGATGAACCATCAATTGGTTTACATCAAAGTGATAATGATAAATTATTGGAAACATTAAAGATGCTGCGCGATAAAGATAATACAGTTATCGTTGTTGAACATGATGAAGATGCAATGCGTAATGCAGATTTCTTGGTTGATATCGGACGTCATGCCGGTGTTAATGGTGGTAATATTGTTGCATTTGGTACACCAGCAGAAGTAATTAAAAATAAAGATTCTTTGACAGGACAATATTTATCAGGCAAAAAGAAAATTGATGTTCCAAAAATGCGTCGCGCTGGAAACGGTAAAAAAATTACTATCCAGGGTGCACGCGAAAATAATTTAAAAAATATTAATGTCGAAATTCCATTGGGCAAGTTTATTACACTGACTGGTGTTTCTGGATCTGGAAAATCAACATTGTTGTTGAATACTTTGTATCCATCAATTATGCGTGCACTGTATAATTCTAAACTGGAATCTGGTGCACACGATATTATTACTGGTATGGAAAATATTGATAAAGTTGTTGATATAGATCAAAGTCCAATTGGTCGTACACCACGCAGTAATCCAGCAACTTATACAGGTGTGTTTACAAATATTCGTGATTTCTTTGCAGCACTGCCCGAAGCAAAAGCACGTGGATATGGACCAGGTCGTTTTTCATTTAATGTAAAAGGTGGTCGATGCGAAGCTTGCCAGGGTGACGGTCAAATAAAAATCGAAATGAATTTCTTGGCAGATGTTTATGTTGAATGTGATAAGTGTCATGGTAAACGTTATAATGAAGAAACACTGACGGTTAAGTACAAGGGAAAATCAATTGCTGATGTATTAAATATGACGGTTGAAGAAGCGTATCGTTTCTTTGTAAATGTTCCACAAGTCGCCAGAAGATTAGAATTGTTGAAACGTGTTGGATTGGATTATATAAAACTGGGACAAAGCAGTCTGGACTTATCTGGTGGTGAAGCGCAGCGAATAAAATTATCAAAAGAGCTTGCTGCGCGTAGTACGGGACAAACACTATATATACTGGACGAACCAACCACTGGTCTACATTTTGAAGATATAAAAATGCTGCTGTCGGTTCTGCAAGAATTGGTAGATCAAGGCAATACAGTTGTAGTTATTGAACATAATTTGGAAGTTATAAAAACAGCTGATTGGGTTATAGATTTGGGTCCAACTGGTGGTGCGCTTGGCGGTCAGGTCATGGCAGTTGGGACACCAGAGCAGGTCGCAGCAGATAAAAATTCATTGACAGGAAAGTATTTACAGAAATATTTAAAATAATTTT
Organism: Alphaproteobacteria bacterium; assembly: GCA_016927735.1. Classification (GTDB taxonomy): domain Bacteria; phylum Pseudomonadota; class Alphaproteobacteria; order Rs-D84; family Rs-D84; genus JAFGMC01. Next base: position 16,044 of record JAFGMC010000007.1, on the reverse strand, counting down.
ATAAGTTGAAATCTTTTCATAAATATCCAAGAATGGAATCTGTGATTATAAATAAAAAAGAGAAAAAAATGGGAATAACAAAAATATTAGCAATTGGATTATTTTCAATTGTTTTTAGTCAAAATGTATTTGCGCGTGGTGGACCAGTCAGTATAGATCAACAACAAATGGAGGCTATTGGAAGTGTTTTGCAATTTGCAATCCCATTATCTGCGTTGGCATATTCAAGTTATATCAAGGATTGGGAAGGTAATTGGCAATTGGCAAAATCTGTTGGTTCTACTTTTGCAACCACAGAATTATTAAAATATACGGTTCACGCAGATCGTCCAACACAACCAGATGGCAGTGTGGGAACATCTTTCCCATCTGGTCATACATCGCTTGCGTTTTCAGGGGCAGGGTATTGGCAAAATAGATATGGTTGGGCAATTGGTGCACCAATGTATGCAGCAGCTTCTTTTGTTGGATATTCCAGAATCAAGGCAAAAGCACATAATTGGGCCGACGTAATTGGAGGTGCGGTTGTTGGTACAGCGTTCAGTTATATCTTCACTAATGAATATAAAGATGGTACAACTGTTTCTGTTGAACCAACAGATGGTGGCGCATATTTACATTTTAATACACAGTTTTAAAGGAGTAAAAAATGTTTGGATTCGGAAAAAAGAAAATTGATGAAACAGAATTAGATTCTATAAAAGAAGAAAAAATTCCAAGTGGTATGAAGGAAACTGCTGCACGTATGATGTCAGGTCAGTTTGATATGAATGACATGTTGGCACAATTAAAACAGATTAAAAAAATGAGCAACTTCAGTGGATTGTTAAAAATGGTTCCAGGAATGTCCAGTGCTGTTGGCGCGATGAAAGAAAAAATTAAAGATGGCAGTGTTGAACATCAAATAAAAATTTTGGAAGCTATGACATCCGAAGAACGCGCTGAACCAGAAAAGATTTTTGCAAATGCAAAAACCAGGATTTCAGAAAAATCTGGTACAAGTGTTCGTGAGGTTGAACATATTATAAAACAATATCAAACCATGAAACGTCAGATGTCAATGGTTCAACGTATGGGTGGTATGGAAGCGGTTATGGAAAAAATGAAAAATGTTCCAGGCCCAAAACCAGCAGGGGTATAGTTGAAAATATTAAATAAAAAAATTGCTGCAAAAAACTCTTCGGTCGCATGGATTAGACGCCAGGCTAGTGATCCATATGTTGCGCGTGCCCAGAAAGAGGGCTATCGAGCACGTGCTGCCTATAAGTTAATAGAAATAAACGAAAGATTTAAATTTCTGCGCAATGGTCAGGTCGTTGTTGATTTGGGTGCGGCACCAGGTTCTTGGTCACAATATATTGCCCGTGATTTTCCAAAATCAAAAATCTTTGCAATGGATTTACTGGAAATAAACGCAATCCCAAATGTAGAATTTTATCAAGGTGATTTTACAACAGATGAAGCAATAGACTGGTTGGAAGAAAAATTGAATTTACCAGAACAAAATGCCGTAAATCATGGTGTTGTTGATGTTATTGTTTCTGATATGGCACCAAATACCACGGGACATCAAAAAACAGATCATCTTCGTCAAATGGTTTTGTTGGAATATGCTTGGGATTTTGCAAAACGTGCATTAAAACCAGGTGGAACATTTGTTGCTAAATCTTTTACTGGTGGAACAACAAATGAGTTGTTGAAAGAAATTAAATTGAATTTTGAACACGTTCATCATATAAAACCCCCAGCATCTCGCAAGGACAGTGTTGAAATGTTTATAGTCGCATTGGGATTTAAAAATGAATAAAACATTTGAATTTTATGACTCTAATATAGAAAGAGTAAACGAGATTTTGTCTTACAATGATCCAGAAAAACATGATTTATATGATAAGTTTTTAAATTTTATAAGAATAGATAATCCAAAAATTCTTGATGTTGGTGCCGGGCTTGGATATGCAGCAAAATATTTTATTAATAAAAAATGTAATGTTTCCGCAATAGATAATTCTCCAAAAAGATGTGAAATATTGAAAAATATACCCAACTTAGATGTTGTTTGTATAGATATGTTCGATATAGATTGGAAAAATAAATTTAATGGAATTTGGGCAAGTTCTGTATTACTTCATTCATCTTATGATGATATGTATATTGTTTTTTATAAATTGTTAAATTCATTAAAGGAAAAAGGAATATTTTATTGTGATTTTATGTATGGCGACAATGAACGTATAAAAGATGATGGTCGAAATTTTACTGATATGAACGAAGATAGACTTAACGATGTGTTATTAAAAGTTCCTGATTTAAAGATAAAAGATATTTTTACTTCAAAAGATTCCAGGCCAGATAGGAATAGAAAATGGCTACGATGTTTTTTACAAAAAATTTAATAAAGTTTATTTAATTTTCTCGGCTGCATTTCTGGCCAGTTCATCAACACGTTCATTCATTTCGTGACCAGCGTGCCCCTTGACCCAATGCCAATGAATTTTTATTCCGCTGGCAACTTCGTCCAGTGCTATCCACAAATCTTGATTTTTTACAGGTTTTTTATCAGCCGTGCGCCAATTATTTTTTTTCCAATTCTTTACCCAGGATTCCATTCCGTTTTTTACGTACTGGCTGTCGGTATGAATTTCAACCTCTGTATGTTTCTTGGACGACGCGGTCAGTGCACGTATAACCGCGGTCAGTTCCATACGATTATTTGTTGTGTCAGGTTCGTTGCCTGATCGTTCTGCGATATTTTTGTCGTCTGATGCAACAAATGCCCACCCACCCGGACCCGGGTTTCCAAGACAACTGCCATCGGTCCATATTTTAATCATGATTCATCCATATTTTTATGTTATAATATCATAAAATGAAGTTTGATTCCAAACAATTGAAAGATATGTCGAATGCTGTCCGTGCGGGCAGTCTGTATGCTTTGCGTAATGCGCACAGTGGTCATATTGGTATTGCAATGGGTGCGGCGGATATTATCACGACGGTTTATGCTAATTATTTGCGACCTGGAATTGATGAATTTGTATTAAGTGCGGGGCATGGCAGCGCATTGTTATATTCAGTATTAAAATTGGCTGGCTATAAAATACCATCGCTTAAAACTTTTCGAAAATTTTGCGGATTGGCGGGTCATCCAGAAATTGGAATTGATGGTGTCACAGCAACAACGGGACCACTGGGGCAGGGAATTGGTAACGCGGTTGGAATCGCATTGGCAAAAAAAATCAATGGTGCGAAACGAAAATCGGAAAATGGTAATGTTTATTGTTTATGTTCAGATGGTGATTTAATGGAGGGTGTCGCCCAAGAAGCAATCGCATTTGCAGGCATATACAGATTGAATAATTTGGTAATGTTATGGGACGATAATCAGGTATCCATTGATGGCGAAGCTTTGACGGATTTGGATATTCCTGCGCGTATGCATGCAGCGGGCTGGAATGTTTTAAAGACGGATGGAAATAATTTTAAAGATATTGATAAGGCAATTTCTGTTGCAAAAAAATCTGTGAAACCATTATTTATTCAATGTAAAACAGTAATTGGGCTGGGGACCAGTGTTGCTGGGACATCCCGTGCGCACGCATTTGATTTGGGTGATTCGGAATTATTGAAACTGGAAGAAAAGTTTACATCAACAAATGGATTAAAACTGTGGGCACGGGTTGCAAAACAAAAAATTAAATCGGATAAAAAAATTGTAAAAGATAAAGATTATTTTGTGGGGGATATTTCTTTTGCAGATAATATTTCTACACGCGAATTATCTGGAAAATGTATTGAAAAGTTATTAAAGGTAGAACCATTTTTAGTGGGTGGCAGTGCGGATCTGGCCGGCAGTACAAAAACAAAAACATTATCACATTATGATATAACCGCCGACGATTTTTCTGGAAACTTTATAAATTATGGTGTGCGTGAACATGCCATGGGTGCAATTATGAATGGTCTGTGTATTGCGGGATTGCGTCCATATGGTGGAACTTTCTTGATATTCAGCGATTATATGCGACCAGCCATCAGATTATCTGCACTTTCAAAATTGCCAGTTATTTATGTGTTGACCCATGACAGTATAGCACTGGGCGAAGATGGTCCAACACATCAACCAATTGAGCAATTGGAATCTTTGCGATTAATTCCAAATTTAAATGTATTTCGTCCATGTAATGCCGCAGAGGTTGTATCTTGTTGGGAACAGGCATTATCCGAAACCAAGCGTCCATCATGTATTATTTTATCACGTCAAGAATTTGCACAAATTAGTACAATTGATTTAGAAGATATTAAAAAAGGCGGATATGTAATAAAACCATCGGATTTAAAAAGAACCAAAATCACACTGATTGCAACTGGCAGCGAAGTCCCACTGGCAGTAGAGGTTGCAAATAAATTAAAAAATGCTCAAGTTGTCAGTATGCCATCGGTTGAAAAATTTCGTGCACAACCGGTGGAATATAAAAATAAAGTTTTGGTGGGTTATATTGTTGCGATAGAGGCCGGTGCAACCGCAGGTTGGTTTGAATTTGCAGACGCAGTTATGGGAATTGATGAATTTGGTGCAACAGGTTCTGGCAATGAAGTTTATAAGCATTTCGGTTTTGATGCAGAAATAATCGCGGCAGAAATTATTAAAAAATTAAAATGACAGATTATATTTTCATAATATCAAATGGGGAAGAGATTCCAATTATATTTGAAGCGCGACGTGGTTTGCGCAATATAACTTTACGTCCAAAAATAACACCAAAACGTGAAATACATATTTCAAAACCGATATTAATATCTGTATCCAGCGCAATAAAGTTTTTAGAGCAAAAACGTAAATGGTTGGAAAGTATTTTTATGAATGCACCACAAAAAATATCTATAAAAGATGGTGATACGGTTGAATTCTTGGGTAAAAAAGTTCTGATTCAACATAATTCAGCGGAAAAATCGAATTTTTATTCAAAAAATAGTAGAGCAGGTGAAAATATTTTAATTATTGGTGGAACGTCTGAAATGTTGACTCATCGGGTTCGTGATTTTGTAAAGAATGAGTTTCTAGCAGAGGTGAAAAAAATCATAAAAACCGTTCCATCAGAATTTCACCCCAAAAAAGTTGCGATTCGTGATACAACCAGTCGTTGGGGCAGTTGCTCATCAACTGGAACAATTTCTTTTTCTTGGCGGTTGGCTTTTGCTCCGACAGAAGTGATGCGATATGTAATAATGCACGAATTAGCACACACAAAATTTATGGATCATTCTGTGCATTTTTGGGCAACAGTTTCAAAATTATATGGCGACGGGGTTGGTCGTGCTAAACTGTGGTTAATCAAAAATGGTCATGGTTTGCATAAATATTTCTAGTTTAAAATCTTGGCAGCACACTGAATAGATTTTAATTTAGATTCAAAGTTGTCCGCGCGACTGGTGACACAAATTGGATATTTTGCACCAATTATAAGTCCAGCAACCGTATAATTTCCCAGAAGTGTAAAGGCTTTATATAAAATATTACCAGAATCCAAATCATGACATAATATTATATTGGTCGGTTTTCCAGAACCTTTTCCTTTAATTTCTGATGCTTTTGATGAAATTGCGGTATCCAATTGATCCATAACGACATCTGCTTGGTCGACCAATTTTTCCCCCAGATACATAGCATCAACAGAAGATTGAATTTTTGGGTTATATTTTCCAGCCGGGGTCAGTACAGATATCTTTGGCTTTGCATTTTTTTCTGGGTTTAATTTTTTATACAGGAAAATCGCATTTTGAAGAATTTTCAGTTTTGATTCGGCATCAGGATTTAAGTTCATCGCTGCGTCAGTTAATATAAAGCGATCATCAAAAAATCCGCAATGTGACAGCAGATTTCCTGGCTCGTATAAATCTTTGCGTTTCAAAATCAGACGCATAAAATCAGCAGTTTCTATTAAACCCTTCATAAAAATTGGGGAATTTCCTTCCGTAAACAAAGAATCTACATCTGAATCAAATGTTTCATTTGTTGTTTTTATAATTTCATTGATGTAACCATTTTCAATTGCTTTGGAAAAAACTTTTTCATAATCTTCTGTTGGATTAACCACTACCAATATTTTTTTCATAATTTCATCCTTTTGAACAATAATTGTACACAAAGTTTGTTGAAAATCAAAATTTATAATCAAATCCAGATAAAAAAATCTTGAAAATAGACAAAAAGTGTCCTAGTATCGTCTTATGTCAGACAAATATGTTGTTTTTTCTTTTTTTAATCACGCCCGTGCGGGTGTGTATTTCTAGCGTTTTAATTTTTATGAAGTGTATGATATAATAAAAAGCATATTAATGCTTTGGGTTCTATATAAAAGATAAGGAAAAACAAAATGAACTTAAAACCCACCAAGCCTTTATCAGGATTTATCGAGTTGTTGCCAATCCAACAACGTTGTTTTGACGAATGTGCACGCAGAATGCAAAATGTTTTAAAAATTGCCGGATTTACACACTTGGATCTGCCGGCTATTGAACGTGCCGAAGTTTTAACAGACAAAGATAATTGGGATGAAATTGAAACCCAGATGTTTATGTTCCAAAAAGGCGAAACCAAAATGGGATTGCGTTATGATGGTACAGTTGGACTGGCCAGATATGTTTCTGGAAATATGTCTAATCTGACTTTCCCATTCCGTGCATACCAATTTGCCAGAAATTATCGTGGCGAACGACCACAACGTGGACGATATCGTGAATTTTATCAAATTGATTTGGATGTTCTGGGACAGTGCGCATTATCTGAAAATTATGATGCAGAAATTGTTGCTGTGTTATCAAAAGCATATGAATCAATTCAAAATTTCGTTGGTCCAACAAAAATCAGGGTTGGTAATCGAAGATTTTGGAATGCTATGTTTGAATACTTGGAATTGAATGAAAAACAATCCAGATCATCGTTCATATTGATTGATAAAAAAGATAAACTGGATGATTTTATCGGTGCGTTATCAGAAGAAATTGGTAAAGAAAAAGCAGATAGTATTAATAAAGTATTTATAGATGGTTATTCGTCATTTAGGAACAAAAGTATTAACTTGGATTCAGCTATTTCAGACCTGGATAATTTTATGCTTCAGTTGTCTGCGATGGGGATAAATAACGCCGAAATAGATTTGGGTATTATGCGCGGTCATGCATATTATACAGGTATAGTTTTTGAATTCTTTTTAACCAAATTTCCAGAATTAGGTGCGGTTGGCGGTGGTGGAAGGTATGAAGACCTGGTGTCTAAGTTTTCCAAGACAAAAATCATAGGTGTTGGGGCCGCGGTTGGTTTTTCACGCTTGATGGTTGCACTGATGGACGATAATAAAATAGATTTATCAGGATTTGAGCAACCAATCAGTGTTTCTGTTTTGATTATGGGTCAAGATCAGGTTGTTTATTCAATGTCTGTACTTGCTGCTTTACGCGATGCGGAAATAACAGCTATACCGTACTTAGATACGGATAAAAAGTTCAAAAATCAGATAGAATTTTCAGATAAAATAAAATCTAAATTCAGTATAATAATTGGCGAAGATGAAGTAAAAAATCAAATACTGGCGGTCAAAAATATGAAGACTGGTGATCAGCAGAATTTATCTTTATCTTGTGCGATAGAAATGTTAAAGATTGCAAAATGAGAATGGATAATAAATTAAAAGATATACAGAAAAGGGCGACAGAAGTCGAAAACCTGATGAATTCTGGTAATATATCAGGATCAGAGCTGACGAAACTGTCAAAAGAGTATTCTCGCTTGTCAGAGTTGTTGCCAATTATATCAGATTATTTCCAAATTCAACGTGGAATATCTGATGCAGAAGGTATGCAAAACGACCCAGAATTAAAAGATATAGCTTTTGAACAATTAGGTGAACTTCGAGAGGTATTGCCAGAAATTGAGAATAAACTTCAATTGGCTCTTTTGCCACGAGATGACGCTGATGATAACAGTGTTATTATGGAAATTCGCGCCGGTGTTGGCGGTGAAGAATCTGCATTATTCGCAGGCGATCTTTTTCGTCAGTATAGGGCTTATGCTTTGCGCCAAGGATGGAAAGTTGAAATTATAGAAGAAAATGCGACTTCTTTGAATGGTTATAAAGAAGTAATATTTAAAATCGATGGTTCTGGGGTGTATGGAAGAATGAAGTTTGAATCTGGTATTCATCGTGTTCAACGTGTACCGGAAACCGAAGCAGGTGGCAGAATTCATACCAGTGCAGCATCGGTGGCGGTTATGCCAGAAGCCCAAGATATAGATGTTGTTATAGAAGATAAAGATTTGCGTATTGATACTTATCGTTCACAAGGAGCGGGTGGACAGAGTGTTAATAAAACCGATAGTGCTGTGCGTATAACCCACTTGCCTACGGGTATCGTCGTTTCGTGTCAGAATGAACGTTCGCAACTTAAAAATAGAGATTTTGCAATGGATGTATTGCGGTCTAAATTATATGAAAAACAAAGACTTGAACAAGTTAATTCAAGTAATACATCAAGAAAAAGTATGGTCGGGTCAGGGGATAGAAGTGAAAAAATAAGAACATATAATTTCCCAGAACAGCGCGTCACAGATCATAGAATAAAACTTACTTTGTATAAGTTAGATGATATTTTGGCTGGAGGTCTGGGTTTAGACGAAATGATAAGTGCTGTTATTTCAGCGGAACAATTGGAACAATTATCTAATATCAATCAGTTATGATGAATAAAAATGTTGAATTTTCTTTGAATAAACCAATTGTAATGGTCGGTCTGATGGGGGCTGGCAAGACCAGTATTGGTCGCGCGCTTTCACGTCAGCTGGGTATACCGTTTATTGATTCTGATAAAGAAATTGAAGCTGCTGCTGGGTGCAGTGTTGTTGATATATTTTCTTTATACGGTGAAGAGGAATTTCGTCGTGTAGAACAGAGGATTATTTCGCGTTTGTTAGATTCTGGTTCGACAACATTAAAAGTTATATCCACGGGCGAGGGTGCATTTATAACCCCAGAAGTGCGTGAACTTGTTTTGGATAAAGCTTTAACTATTTGGTTGAAGGCTGACTTGGAACTGCTTGTAAAAAGAACAAATTTTCGAAATACAAGACCACAGTTATTGAATGCAGATAGTAAAAGTATCTTGTCAAAATTGATTGAAGAAAGGTATAAGATATACTCTGAAGCGGATATAACTGTTGAAACCAGAGATGAAAGTTTACAAAAAACATTATCAAAGGTTCTTTCTGCGATACGTGATCATATAGAAAAAGGTGTAGGTGTTTTAAAAACACAAAATTGACTTGATTTATTTTATTAAAATTATATTTTAATATATTGATTATAGTTTATTATTTTTTTTTAATAAGTGTGCGTTAATATTGAGGTGAGTTGTATAAATTTGATATTTTTCGCAGATGCTTTTTATAACAGGTTATTATATATAATAAGCGTATAATGTATATTATGTATAGTCTAATATATAGAAGTCTGGAAATAGCTTCATATTCATTATATCCTTATACATCTCAGATTTTAAACGATATAAAATATATTTGATTAATAAACTTTTTTCCAGATTGAAAAATTTTTTTATATGAGGTATCATTTTTATTATGAGATTAGACACAGAACTGGTTAACAGAAATTTTTATCCTTCGCGTGCAAAGGCTGTTGCAGCTATTAAATCTGGTTTGGTGTCAATTAATGGTGTGATTGCACAAAAACCAAGTCAAAACATTAATTCGGATGATTTAATAGTGGCAGATGCCCTGCCATATGTTTCTGGTCGCGGCAGTTTGAAGCTGATGTACGCCCTGGAAGCGTTTCATATTGATATTACTGGATTTATTTGTCTGGATGTGGGCGCATCAACGGGCGGTTTCACCGAAGTTTTATTAAATCGTGGGGCTAAAAAAGTTATAGCTGTAGAAGTTGGAACAAATCAAATTATTTCAGAATTAAAGAATAATCAACGAGTTATGTCAATAGAAGAAACCGATATTCGAAATCTGAGCCCTTTTGAGAAAGTCGATTTAATTGTGGTTGACGTTTCATTCATATCTTTGACGAACATAGCTGAAAATTTGGTCGCTTGGAAATCACCAAGAATTATAACACTGATAAAGCCGCAATTCGAAGTTCCAAAAAATATCGCAGCAAAAACGAATGGGGTCATAAAATCTGAATCCGATAGACAATCAACTATACATAATGTTATTGTCGCATTTGAAAAATCAGGATTTATAAATTCCGGAATTATTGAATCGCCGATTAAAGGTGGCAGTGGTAATATAGAATATTTGGCATTATTTGAAAAATCCTTATAAAATCGGCTTGAAAAGCGCGCCCTATTTCTATATATTACTATCCATAAATACAAAGGCTTATAAATAATGTCTGAAAATATCAAAAAAATTCATGATCGTGAAGCAAAATGGCAGAAAAAATGGCGTGCGACCCGTTCTTTTGTGCCAAAAAACGATGGTGTAAAGCAGAAATATTATAACTTATTCGAATTTCCTTTTCCTTCTGGAAATGGCTTGCACGTTGGACATTTGGTTCCCTATGTCAGTATGGATATTATGGCGCGTTATCGTCGTATGCAAGGATTGGATGTTTTGTACCCAATGGGTTTGGATTCTATGGGGATTGCAGCAGAACATTATGCCAAGAAAATAGGAAAATCACCGGCAGAATCTGTGGAACAGCTGACTGAAATTTTTAATCGTGATGTGTCCAAGGTTGGTTTATCTATTGATCCAGAATCTTTCTTAAGAACATCCGACTCAAAATTTATAAAATGGACCCAATGGATATTTATACAATTGTTTAATGCTGGATTGGCTTATAAAGCTGAATATCCAATGAATTGGTGTCCTAGTTGCCAGACATCTTTTACAAATGAAGAATTAGATGGATTGGATGAATGCCCAAGATGTCATGGAAAAATAGAACAAAGAAATAAATTGCAATGGATGATGGCAATTACAAAATATGCCGATAGATTAGTCGATGATTTGGAATTGGTTGATTACAGCGACCGTGTAAAGACCGGTACAATAAATTGGGTCGGCAGAAGTTTTGGTGCCGAAGTAGATTTCCAAGTTGGTGATGATGTAATGACTGTTTATACGACACGTGTTGATACTATATTTGGTGCAACATTCTGTGTGATTGCACCTGAACATAAGCTGGTTGCAAAATTGTTATCAGAAAATAAAATACAAAATGCATCTGATGTTAAAAAATATATAGAAGCTGCCTCTGCCAAAGATAAATTTGAAAGAACAAATGAGTCAAAAGAAAAAACAGGTGTAAAACTGGATAGTATTACAGCAAAGAATCCATTTAATTGCAAAGATATTCCAATTTTTGTCGCGGATTATGTTTTAGCTGACTATGGTTTTGGTGCAATTATGGCTGTACCTGCACATGACCAGCGCGATTATGATTTTGCAAAAAAGTTTGATTTGCCAATTATACAGGTTCTAGATAATGGCGATATTTCAGAACATGCCCAAGAAGGTGATGGATTACATATTAACAGTGAGTATTTGAACGGATTGAACAAAGATGATGCTATTAAAGTTGCGCTGGAATATGGTAATGGTTTCGCTCGTAGCGCCAAGCAATATAAAATGCGCGATTGGGCTTTTTCCAGACAAATGTATTGGGGTGAACCTATACCATTGGTTTATTGCCCAGAACATGGATGGGTTCCAGTGCCTGAAAACCAATTGCCACTGGAATTACCATATTTAACAGATTATACACCAACCGAAAATGGCGAAGGTCCATTGGCGCGTGCAACAGATTGGGTTAATACAACCTGCCCTGTATGTGGTGGCCCAGCAAAACGTGAAACTGATACTATGCCGGGATGGGCAGGATCATCTTGGTATTTTTTGCGTTACTTGGATCCAAACAATGATTCTGAATTTTGCTCACGTGAACAAATGGATAAATGGATGCCAGTTGATCATTACAATGGCCCTATGGAACATGTTACCAAACATTTAATTTATTCCAGATTTTGGTACAAGGCATTGTATGATCTGGGATTTGTACCAGGTGTTGAACCATATAAGAAAAGAACCTTGAATGGTTTGATGATGGCACCTGATGGGAGAAAGATGTCAAAATCTTTGGGTAATCTGGTTTCCAGTAATGATGTTGTTGAACGCAGTGGTGCTGATTCATGTCGTATGACCATATTGTTTTTAGGACCATTTGGTGCAAATATAAATTGGTCAGAAGAAACATTAGTAGGTGTTTCAAGATTCTTGAAACGTGTTGAAAATTTTGCGGATAATTTGACAGACGATGAATTGAACGATGAACAAGAACGTTTGGTAAATCAATTAATATTGGATATGACTGATCGTGTGGAAAATATGCAATTCAACACTGCAATTTCAGCAATGATGGAATTCATAAATGCGTTTGTTGGAAAAATGCCACGTCGCGCATATGAAATTTTGATTCAGGTTTTGAATCCTTTTGCCCCACATTTGACTGAAGAAATTTGGGAAAAATTGGGTCATAAAGATATGCTGGTTTTTGAACCTTGGCCAATATACGACGAAACAAAATTGGGCAAGAAAACAATGACGATTGTTGTTTCCGTAAATGGAAAACGTCGTGCTGATTTTGTTGTACCGGTTGAATCAGAAGAAAAAGATTTAGTTGCGACAGCAAAATCTGTTGGTGAAAAATACTTGACCGGCGAGATTGTTAAAACAATAGTCGTACCTGGAAAAATGGTAAATTTTGTTATAAAATAAAACCGCCATTTGGCGGTTTTTTATTTTTAAGAAATTTCTTTTATTCTGCGGATCCGGCGTTCGTTCGCTTCGAATGGGCTTTCCAGAAAAGTTTGTGCGCATAAAAATGCAACTTCGATATCAATTTCTTCTGCACCAAGTGCCAAAACATTTACATCATCATGAAAACGGTCTTCCCTGGCCTGTTCTGGTCTTTCGCATCTGGTTGCACGAATATGGCGATAACGGTTTGCGGCGATCTGGACCCCAGCGCCGGTTCCACAAATTAAAATGCCGCGCGCGTTTTCATCGTCCAACATTGCGTCTGTCACCAGCTTTGTTATTTCCGGAAAATCAACCATCTGTTCAGGATTATCAATACCCATATTTACAACAGAATATCCCGCAGTAGACAACATTTCAATAAGGTATAATTTTAAACCTACCCCGCGATGATCAGATGCGATATAAATCTTGGATACGGTTTTACTCATAATTATTTTTCCTTTCTTTTAGATAACTTGCATTCCAGTCCTGTATTACTGGTTATATTAAGTGTTCGATAAGATAATGTACCAGTCATTTGTGCATTTCTGAATACATTTGCAATATCAACTGTGGCGGGACCTTCCATTGTACCGTGCAAAAAAAGCTGACCAGCAACAACCTTGCCAACTATTTTGCCACCATGCCCAATAACAACAGTATCTGCATAAACAGTACCAAATACAATTCCATGAATTTGGACAGAATGATCAGTCTTGATATCACCGGTTAATTTACATCCAGCACCAATAATGGTCGGTGAAGTTTTTTCGTTTGAATTGGTAAAAGCTAGCATTTTTATTCCTTTACAAATTTTGATGGGTCAAATGGTACACCGTTATATCTGATTTCATAATGCAGATGTGGTCCTGTTGATCTACCAGATGAACCGGCAAGTCCAACAATAGAACCAGGACGTACCCAATCCCCACGTGTTACATTGATTCTGGACAAGTGTGCATAGAGTGTAGAGAAGCCGAGTCCATGATCAACCTCTACTGTTTTTCCATACCCTACGCGTTCGCCAGCTGATACGATACGTCCCGGTGCGATTGCATATAATTCCGTTCCTATTTTACCTGCAAAATCCAGCCCTTTGTGTTTCTTTAAACTGCCATCAAATGGGTCAGTTCTTGTACCAAAAGTCGAAGTTATACGAACCCTATCAACAGGTGCACCCATTGGAAGCATAGTATTTAAACGTGATAACCCACTCCATAACTTTAGACTATCTGCCAATTTTTGATATTTTGGATCTAATTTACTGTCCAGTTCTAATGGAACAAATGCGGAACCAACCAGTTGATTAGAGAATTTATTTGCACGTTCTATCATGACATTTTCATTTAGTCCAAGATTAATAATTGTGCCTTTGATTTTTTTCAGATTATTACGTAAATCTTCGGTTTTATCTTTTGTTAATTTTGTGACTACCCCAACAATTTGATTGTCTGCATCAGAAATGGTAATCATACTTTCTGTTAATTCTTGATTTTGTTTTTTTAATTCGTCATTTTCAGATCTTATTAAATCGTATTCAACAGACAATTCGGATAATTTCTTAAATTCTGGAACATATTCTATATCTGAAAAAGTGCTGGTCAGACGAGTTTGTAAAAAGTCCAATTCCCCCCATGTATTCACGCGTTTCTTCATCAAAGAGTCTTTTTCATTATCACTCAATTTTTTAGAAGTTAAAACTTTATAGTCAATTATGTTCAGATTTCGGGCCAATTCATTATATTTTTTTAAATAAGTTAACATGTCGCTGATTTGTCGGGCATGTATTTCTTTGTATTCTTCCAGCTGTTGGGTACGTTTTTGAAGTAATGGTCTGTGATAAACAAATACATACGTAGACCAAGATGCCCAAATAACCAATCCAACTTTTCCACAGAATTTAGTAAAACGCCAAAAACTGCTCTGATGAAATGAGTAAACATTTCCATGTGGCGTATCCATGATTGTAAAGTCCCGCTCGGGGAAAATGCTTACAATAAATCCCCAAGATGCGCGGAATGGCGCTGTTATCAGCGATCTAATGGATGAAAAATTTCTTGTTATAAAATTAAACATTTATCCTAGAGTTTAGCTAATGCCATCCAAATAGTCAAGCCATCACGCAAGACCAAATCACAATTCATAGAAAGTCCAGAAAATAGCCTTGATCCACCCTTAACCCCCAAGCGCGCGCTTATCAGAACACGCTCTGCTGTGTTTTTTGATCCAAACAGTGGAAAAATTGTTATATCACCAAAGTTTGGTGTTAATGCAGATATAATATCGGCAACCACACTGGTATCAACAATTGTATAGAAATAACCCCTGGGGCGAACACGTCTGGCACATTTTTGTGTCCATTCGTATATATTTATATTATGATGTGCATTATGCTTTGCAGGGGTACCTTTGAAATAAGGTGGATTAGTTATAACCAAGTCAAAAGTGCGATTTGTTTTCCAATCAAAAATATCTTTATTAATCAGTTCCAATTCACGATTGTTTAATTTTGCATTTTCATTACATTGTGTCAGCATTTTTTCAGAAATATCTATACCGGTCACAGATGCTTTCGGATTATTTGCCATAAAACATAATGCAACGCCACCATTTCCAATACCAACGTCCAGAACTGTTTTAGCGGGTTTTGCAAATGCTGCTAACCATACCGCATCAGATGTAGGATTATAATCAGATGAATATAATTTAACCAAACCACCCATCATAGTAAAAATAGCTTGTTTTTGTACCATGGCTATATAATAATTCATTACAATAAAAAGGCAAGTTATGTTTATAGATTCTTCTTTGGTTGTACAAAGTGCAGTCAGTAGTTTTAATAATTCAGCAATTGTTGCCCCAACATTTTTATGGTTGGCGTTTCTGATGTTGCCTTTGTTTGCGCTGGTTTATATGTACGGTAATGATTTTATCAGCAAATTAAAATGGACAGAATTGAATAATTCTAAAATGCGTTCTTTTAATTTTACATTTTGTACAGAAGTTATTATTTTTGCATGGTTGGTATTAATCCCTGGAAATTATGATGTATTGCGTGAATCGACTTCTGTTCTGCCATATATTATTTCTGGAATTTTATTTTTATTAACTGCTTCTATTGTTCAAAAGCTGAAAGTGGTTAATCCACCAATGCCAGAATTCTTAAAAAATGTGAAACGCAGAAAATTTATGGTACGTACAATTTTATTTATAATTGT
>JAFGMC010000006.1 GCA_016927735.1 Alphaproteobacteria bacterium | reverse complement strand
CGAACCAGACAGGGAAACCCCGTATCGCCGATGGTACTTTGGCTTAAGCCACGGAAGAGTAGGTCGTCGCCAGAACAAAACACAATTAGATATAAAAAACACAAGAATATAAAATTTAACCGTCCTTTTGGGCGGTTTTTTAATGTAAAAAATGGGAAATCTAACCTCTTTATTTTTAGGTTTACATTTGTAATATTTTGTTCTAGTATCCCACGGTTAAAGAGGAGAGATCTTTATGTTGTGGGAAAATAAAAAAGGTTTAATAAATGATCTCTTTAGATTCAGAAAAAATTAATTGCAGTAATTGTAAATATTCTATTGATAAAAAATGCCCACTTGGGATTAATAACGATTTATGTTTTCCGTATTTCGTTACGTCTTTGTATAACAACAGTTTTACAAGAATTGAAATTGAAGATATTAATTTTATTTCAAAATGGCGTGAAATTTATAAAAATGGTGCAAATAATTTTGATATATTATATAGTGTACATAAAAATCTAATTAATATAACAGGCAAAAACAAATTATTGCGTAATACAAATGAAATTATTTTATATGCATTAGCAGAAACACTATTGTTTGAATTGTTCACACAGTCAGGTAATTATGTTTTACCAAATTCTAAAAAAATAAGAGAAATTGTTCCATGGTTTTATTTTGATAATAAATTTGATAATAAATTTGATAATAAAAATGTTAATAATATAAGTCCAATTATTAAAAATAGATTATTGGAATTGGAAAATTCTGGTATAGAAAGATAAAATTTATTTTGGAATTATTAAAAACTGTATCCGATTGAAAATCCAGCAAAGTTAAATCCAGAATTTTTATCTGTGAAATTTCCGTTGGAGAAATGGATTGTAAAAAACTCAGCACTCCAGCGGTCTGATAAACTTTTTCCTATAAAGAATTTTTCACCAAATACCAACCGACTATCAACCCATCGGTCACGATTATTACGCATATAAGGGCCCAGACCAAAACCGATATAATAACCATTTCGATCAAAAACAGATGCATCAATAGATATACCAAGTGCATTGAAAGACAAGCCGGTTTCTGATCCATAGGCAACATTTTGAACAAAATGTAAACTTTGTCTGGCCGGTAATCTGAAAAATGTTGTTGGTTGGCTGTATTGCAGCATAAAAACAGTCATACGGTTTAAATCCCAAATATTTGGGGCAATCAATTTTAATAATGTACCACTTCCAGTTCCTTGGGCTGTATAAAAATAAATAGAATTATCAAGATTTTTGCCAAACAAAGGGTTTTCTTTTGCCTGTGCAATCATAGGTGTTGTAATAAAAAAGATTAAAAGTGTAATTTTATTCATGTTTTTAATTTTATTCTTAAATATTAAATAAGTCAATGATTTGAGTGCTTATAAGAATAAGAACGTATTCATAATAAGCGTAACTTTATATCAATATAATATCTTTTATTGTGGACGGTTTTCTTATTTACACACCA
The DNA here is from genome assembly GCA_016927735.1 of Alphaproteobacteria bacterium. GTDB lineage: Bacteria > Pseudomonadota > Alphaproteobacteria > Rs-D84 > Rs-D84 > JAFGMC01. Next base: position 178,922 of record JAFGMC010000006.1, on the reverse strand, counting down.
ATCTAAAAATGTTATAATTATGACAAGTAAATAAGTGCTGCGCTGTTGCGACGCACTTGAACTAATCATTTTTCGTGAATGCGAAAATTTGGAGATTACCATGAAGAGTCGTAATTTCGGCGAAAATTTTAAAAATGCAGCTGGAACAGTTTTCTTGTTGGCAGCAGCATTTTTTGTATGTTCTACAGTATTATCTATGCGTGCAGTTTTTGCAGACCCTATTGCACCACAAGTTCAAAATGTAGGAAATGCACCACAATCTACACGTGCTGGAACAGATGATTCCAGATCAACAAGAACCAGTCCACGTTCTAATTCCAGTACATCTCGTACTGGGGGTGCAACTGTTACACCATCACGCACTGTTTCAGAAAGAAATATTGTTTCACGTGCAACTTCGAATACACCAGTGGTTTCAAGAAACGTTGTTTCGCGTTCTGCAACTGGTAATACTTCTAGAACAACCGCCCAACAAAATCGCGCAGTTAGATCACGTACAGCCACAACAAATACATCACGCGTTTCGCTGACAGGCAGCGCAATTCGTGGAAGTAAAAGTACATCTGCAACATCATCGTATACATATTTATCTTCAAAATTATATACGGGTAATTATTCTAATATTATTGATTCTACAACTGGATTAATTTCTTCCGAAGCATACAGTAATTGTATGGAAAGCTATTATGCATGTATGGATGAAATTTGTACTGCACGTAATGCTGCACAACGCAGATGCGCATGTGCTGGTCGTGTAAAATCTTTCGCAGATGCAGAATCAAAATTAGAATCTGCAAATGAAGAATTAATTAAAGTTTCAGGAGAATTGGCATTATTGGTTGCTACCAAGGGTAAGGATATCAGTTCTGCCTTTCAATTAACTGATGCTGAAAAAGTTATGAATTGTGTTTCTTATAAAGATATGGCAGAAATTTACAAAGGTGGCACAGATCAAGATGATAATGGTATCGATGATAAAAAAGAATGGTGTTATAATCATATGATTTATGAAGATGCTTGTTCTTTACCTTCATATTGTTCAGCCAGCGGAAATTCTTTTGGATTTGATGTGTCAAACTTGGATGGTTCTGGCAGTGATATTTTGGCATCTTTGAAGTCTTGGGCTGATGCAAAAGATAAAACATTAACAATCACAGGTTCTAATAATGACAGCTTAACAACTGCTCTGGGTACTATAAGTAGTGTTGTCAGTGATATGAGTGGTCTAACAGACGCTTTGTCAGATACAGATGTAAAAGATTCTTTAGCTGAAACTTGGGGTTATGAATTGTTTGAATATGCACATAATAATGTATGTAATCGTGTTTTAGATTCGTGCTTTAATGGAATCTATGAAGCTTGTGGTGCACCACCAAGCACAGCTAGAAAATGTTCAAATGGCAGCAGCAGTTGTCCATATAATTATAACAGTATGATTTCTGTCACCAATAGTGGTAGCTATGAATTGAATTTTGTGACCGGTAATACAGGTTATACAACTTCAAATACTGCAACATGTTTTGGTTATACCAGCACTTCCGGTGATCCATATAATACTTTGCGTGGACCAGTCGCAGATGCACGTCGCAGTGTTTTACAAAAATATGCGCTGGATGCGAATGCAGATTGTGATGCCTATGGTGACCAGTTACGTACAACCGCACAAAATATTGGTTATCAAAAAGTTGCCGCACAACAGGCATTACAAAAGAAACGTTTGGAATTTGCACAAGAAGAAACAAAAACTATTTTGGCTGATGCGTTGGCAGCAGGTACCAACTTTAATGAATGTATTGATGAAATCTATGATTGTTACACAACACAAGAAGCATCTAATCCTTCGTGGAGTACATCACGTATAAAAACATATTGTGCACAATTAGCAAACGTTCCAAGTTGCTATGAAGATATGATATGTAATCCATCCGGCGCTCAGTTCAAAGCAATTATCGACGATTTGGATAGTACATCATGTAATTGGAGTCAAGATTACACTCTGAATACTTGTAGAAACGTTGTCACTTTGAACGAAATATTGACCAAGGCTGCAGATATAGCCGCAACTGGTTTACCAGACGAAGGTGCAAATGGTGACTCGGCTGCAATTCGCGAAATGTGCTTGCAAAATGCAATTGGTTCCGGTGCAGATACTCTGCGAGAATGGACGAGAACGTTACCATAATAAAAATAACCCGCTTCGGCGGGTTTTTAATTTGTTTTATATGAAATTATGGTTAATCACAACAGTTTTGTTAAAATTTTTATGCAAAAACCTTGACTTTTGTATAAATAATGTTAATATTGCATAAAGTTTTCAACAAATTGGGTTTGTTTTAAACCGATCCAATGTATAACAAAGAGGAATGAGATGAGTGATTTTGCAATCTTTCAAACCGGCGGAAAACAATATCGTGTAAAAGTAGGCGATATTATAAAAGTAGAAAAACTTAGTTCCGAAGGTGATGTTGAGTTCGATCAAGTATTAATGGTCGGTGGCACTGTTGGTAACCCTTTGGTTGCTGGCGCAAAAGTTGTCGCAGAAATTTTAGAACAAAAACGTAATGACAAAATATTGGTGTTCAAAAAGAAAAGACGTCAAAACTATCGTCGTACAAAGGGACATCGTCAATATATAACTGTTTTAAAAATCAAAGAAATAAAGGGTTAATTTCTGAATAATGATTTGTGTTTTATAATTAAAATCATAAATCAAAGATCTGAAATCCGAAATGTAAGGAGCAAATTATGGCACATAAAAAAGCGGGATCGGCATCGGTCAACGGACGCGACAGTGCGGGACGTAGATTAGGTGTTAAAAAAGGTGGCGGCAGTCGTGTAATTTCTGGCAATATTATTATTCGCCAACGTGGAACATCTGTTCATCCAGGTTTGAATGTTGGTATGGGTAAAGATCATACATTGTTTGCAAAAATCGCAGGCATTGTTAAATTTAAAAAAGGCCAGGGTGATAGAAAGTTCGTTTCTGTTCTTCCAGATGCAGAAGCAAAATAATAAAACGCGCTTTTTAAGCGCGTTTTTTTTAGTTTTATAAACTAAGTTACATCAAGTTTCTTCTTATTTTTTTAAAACGGTTGTGATATAATTTACAGAGAGTGAATTCTGGTGTTCGGGGTGTTATACGGACATATGATTCAGAATAAAAATAATTTGCGTCTGGGGGCAGGCGAGTGAAGAAAATCGTTTTATGTTTTTTAATTATGTTTTTTTATGCTTCAACAGGTATTGCTGGTGATGCTGTAAATATTTCACGTGCTGTTCCATCATCAAATAATAAAATTATAGAAGAACCCGTGCCTGCTGTTGTATCACGTGCAATCGTAACAAGAACAGTCGCTTCAAAAAATTTACAAGATATAAATGAATCTGATGATGTTGGGTCTTTGGTTTCCAGAACTGCGATAATAAATCAAAATAATGAAAATTCTCGTAATGCTGTACCTGCTACAAGAAATGCAATTTCTAGATCTGGTGTTGCATCGCTTGGTCAACGTGAATCATTAGAAGAAACTGTTAATACTGTTGGACGCAGTGCACGTACACAAGCAGCCAGTATAAATAATACAGCTGCTGTTCGTCGTGCTGGCATATATTTACGACCATCTACCGCAGAAGTAGGTGGCCGCGCAACCATTGATGGTACTGATGTTCAAACAGGTTCTAATTTCAATTTTAATAGTGGTCGCACTGTTCAAAATCGTGCAGCAAAATCAGATACAAAAGAATCAATAAAAGAAGCCACAACGCGTTTACAAGAAACAGCTGATTTAAACAAATCTTGCCAACAACAGTACAACGATTGTATGGATCAATTTTGTGCAGTTATTGATGCAAACCAAAAACGTTGTTCTTGTTCATCAAATCTTTCAAAATATACCAAGGTTGAATCCGCTGTTAAAGAAGCTAATTCAGATTTAAATGAAGTGGCACAACGTATTCGCTATGTTGGGTTATCTGCTGATGAAATTCGTGCGATTATGTCCGCAACCGAGGCAGAAGAAGTATTAGATGGAACAAAAGATACAACCGAATCACGCAGTATGTTGGACGAGATTGAAAAATTAATAAAAAATCCAACCAGTGCAACATCTTATTCTGGTGATACATATACTGGATTAGATATGGATTTGGATTTTTCTTCAAGCACATCAACTTCAGACTTATTCAGTTTGGATTTCTTGGGTAACAGTACATCCAGTTTTTCTAATTTGCGTGGTACAGAACTTTACAGTGCAGCAAAAAAGCGTTGTAATTCTGTTTTAACACAATGTAAAAATGCTGGGGCAACACCACAACAAATAACTGGAAATTATGACCTGGCAATAGACAAAGATTGTATTGCTTATGAACAAGGTCTGACCAAAATGAACGATACTTTGAAATCAAACGTTCGCAGTGCAAATCAAATGTTGCAAAAAGCTCGTTTGGCTGTTCTTCAAAATAAAAATCAATATGACGCCAAGGGATGTATATCTGCACTGAATACATGTATGCTTGATGATATGGTTTGTGGTTCTGATTATACGAAGTGTTTAGATCCAACAAAGAAATATATTGATGAAAATGGTGGTGTTATCTTGGGTCAGGATATATCTAATATTATAGATTTTATGACTTCTTATAATAATTCCACAATAGATTCAACTTTTTTAGAAACTGCCAGTACTGTAAATTTGACCCAATGTGCAACTACTTATAATAATGGAAGTTGTATAGTTAGATACTTGTTGGAAAAAATAGGAACTGGTCAGAAATCAACAGATGGTGGTTTGTGTCGTGCGGTTCTGGATAAGTGTCAGTATTACACATATGATTCAAATAATACATATAAACCATATAATGATGTTGTTATAAATTACATTCAACGTGCAATGGTAAATATACAAGCAGCACAACAACAGATAATATCTGATTATGCAGGAAATTGTATGGTTGATATTGCAAGCTGTTATAATCAACAGGTCAGTCAGGTTAACGCTTGGTCTTCAACTGCAAGTATCACCAGTGTATATAATGTTATGCGTGGTGCATGTCATAATGTTGCTCTGACTTGTGCTTATGCTGTGTTTGCACATGATACAACTGGTTTATGTGTCAGTGATACAACATGTATAAATAATATTTCTGAAATGTTCTATCAGTCATTATTATGTCCAGATAATTCTGTTTACCAGTCTGTTTCTGGAACAGTTTCTGCAAATGGAACGGTACAAGGTTATGTAAACGAACGCTGTAAATGTTCTGTTGGTTATACTGTATGGAGTGGCACTTGTGCAACTACTTGCGCTGCTGGTGAATATCGTAGTTCGGTTGGTGTTTGTAATGATTGTCCAATTGGTACATATTGGGGCGGTATTACTGAAACTACAGCATGTACATCTTGTGCGAGTGGTTATACAACAACTTCTACAGGTGCAACATCAGGCGCGCAATGTATTTCTGATCTTTTGGTTGAACCTTGATATAATTATAATTTATCATATATATAATAAAAAATGCGATTTAGATATCGCATTTTTTTAATTTATACAGATATACATTTTATAAAATCAGCATGATTTAATATTTCTTCTTCGCTCGGGGTAAATTGTCTGCGTGGGAAATTTTGACCTATTTTTGGATGTTTCAAGAATGCTTCATGTTGTTCGTTAATTATATCTTTGATATTACGTGCAGGTGCAGTATTTTCAAGTTCCAAGAAAACCTTGGCCAGAATTTCAGCGTCAATCAGTGCCCCATGTGCATCTGCGCGTGCGGTAAGCGATACACCAAACCATTTTGCCAAAGAATCCAGAGTATAAGTCTTTGGACCGAAAATTTTATTTCTGGCAATTACAATAGAGTCCAATTGTTTTTCGCGCCCGATTTGTGTCAAACCCAATTGTGCCAATTCATAATTTATAAATGGAAAGTCAAAATCAATACCATTATGTGCAACCACTGGACTGTCACCTATGAATTCAAGAAGCCTCGGTGCAATGGCTGCAATTTTTGGTTTGTCTTCCAAGAAAGCGTTTGATAGCTTGTGAACCATATAAGAATCTGGTGGAATTATCTTACCGTCTGGATTTATATATTCGTGAAAAGAATTTTCAGTTATGCGACCATCAATTAATTCAACGGCACCGATTTCGATAACCCTATCACCGCGGGTATACTCAAAACCAGTTGTTTCAATATCAAAGCAAATTATTCTCTTCATCTCGCTACTTTTTTTGCTTATTATAATGAAACTATGAATTCAATGCTAGAAAATCTTAATCCGGAACAAAAATTAGCCGTAACCAGTACTGAAGGTGCCGTTCTGGTACTGTCTGGCGCAGGAACCGGAAAGACGCGTGTTCTTATTTCGCGTGTGGCGTATATCTTATCAACCAGGTTAACAAAACCTTGGCAAATAATGGCACTGACATTTACGAATAAAGCTGCAAATGAAATGAAAAATCGCATTGAACAAATTTCAGGTGGCGCTTGGAATGCTTTTGATCTTTGGTGTGGTACATTTCATTCAATCTGTTTGCGGATTCTTCGTTTTAATTCAGAAAGGGCCGGATTGCGCAAAGACTTTTTGATATTCGGCGAAGACGAACAAAAAGCGGTCATAAAAACAGTTTTTAATAATTTAAATTTAGATTTAAAAGAATACAGTCCAAGTGAATGGGTTGAAAAAATATCTGGTGTAAAAGATAAAGGTTTAGGGCATAGAGTAGATGCAAAAATTAAAAAAATATATGATGCTTATAATTCAGAATTAACACGTATGAATGCGGTCGATTTTGGTGATATTATTTTGAAAGTTTTGGAACTGTTTGAAAATGCACCAGATGTCTTGGAAAAGTATCAACGTCAGTTTAAATATATAATGGTTGATGAATTTCAAGATACCAATGATTCACAACATCAATTCTTGAAAAAAATTGCTGGGGCAAATGGTAATATTTGTTGTGTCGGTGATGACGATCAATCTATTTATTCTTGGCGTGGCGCGGAAATTAAACATATTTTGGGCTTTGATAAAACTTATCCTGGGGCAAAAATAATTAGATTGGAAACAAACTATCGCAGTACCGAAAATATCCTACGTGCTGCAAATTCTTTGATAAAAAATAATAATGGTCGTTTGGGTAAGGATTTACGTGCGGCCCCGGGTGTTGGTGATGGCGAGAAGGTTTGTGCTTTAACACTGCCAACTAATTGGGACGAAGCCCGAATTATTTCAGATAGTATAAGTAAAAATAATAACGGAAGAAATTATTCAGATTTCGCAGTTTTAATTCGTGCAGGATCACTGTCGCGTATTTTCGAAGAAGAATTTGCAGCGCGAAGAATTCCTTACAGGCTGGTTGGTGCAACCAAGTTTTATGACAGGTTAGAAATTAAAGATGCAATTGCATATATCAGATTGCTGGTTCATCCATTTGATGATTTATCTTTCTTGCGAATAATCGCCAAGCCGCGTCGTGGATTTGGGAATATCGCAATTGCAAAGTTGCGTGATTTCGGTAAAAACTTTATGGCGGCATTGCGCGCTGCACCATTGTCGGGTCGGCAAAGAATTGCAGCAGACGAATTCTTGCAAGCATTTGATTTTGATTGGGGATTAATGTCACCCGTTGATGCTGCAGAACAATTATTAGAAGACTCTGGCTATTTGAAAATGTGGCAAGAAAGCAAAGAAGTTGATGCTGCAGACAGAATTTTAAACATAAAAGAATTGCTCTCGAATGTGATTTCAAAGTATGACAATTTGTCAGAGTTCTTGGAACACGCTGCCTTGATGATGACAGATGATAATGATACCGAAGATGGAATTTTAGTTAATAATGCAGTCAGTATTATGACAATTCATGCAGCCAAGGGACTGGAATTTGATACAGTATACATGCCAGCCTGGGAAGAGGGTATTTTTCCAAATGAAAAGGCAATTGATGGTGGTGGTATAGAAGAAGAACGTAGATTGGCATATGTTGCATTAACACGTGCAAAGCGTCATGCGATAATCAGTAATACTTTGTCGCGCATGGTATTTGGTCAGCCGCAATATAATGCCCCCAGCAGATTTATATCTGAAATAAACAGAGAGTTTTTAAATATCCAAGGTGGTGAAACATATCGTGTCCAAAAACCGAAATTAAACACATCATATAAAAATGTAAATCGCATGCCAAAAAAAGAAACAGTTGTGGGCAATTTGGCATCACACGATGAACTGGGTCGTGGTGTTATTATTGAAGATAATGGTGAAATCTTGACAATTGCATTTCGTAATAAAGGGATAAAGAAAGTAGCGCGTAATTTTGTAAAAATTGGTGCGTATTAAAACTATTTCTTTCCACCACGGGCAGCCTTGTACCAATCCTGTGCGGTCTTGGTTGTATTTCCCCAAAGCTTTTTAATATCATCACCGAATTTTGTAAATTCTTTTGATCCATCAATATTTCCACCAATGTTCTTTGCAATATCACCAGCCGTTGATGCCAAATATGTAACAAGAAAACCGACAATTAATACTGTCATAAAACTATCATTTTTCAATGTTGGAATTTGTGTCGCTATATCAACATCCACAACACCAGATAATATCGCGGCACATAATGCAATCACAATTGACAGTGATACAAAATAAATCATCGCGTTTATAAATCTTTTTATTTGTGCATCCAGTGAAAAATTCTTTGTATTAAATAAGTCCAAGAATCCATTAAATATTTTACCCGCATAACCATCATATGTTGTCTTGCCATTGCCACCGCTTCCAAGTGCATCCAGCGGCGCACCAAAAGGAGTGTTTGTTGATGATTTTCCACCAAAGCATTGAGCAATTGCGGTGAATGGCAACATCATTATCCCCAGGAATAAATCTGCAATTACAGAAAATGCCATCAGTGCAAACTTCCAAATATTATAAATAAACAACACAACAAATGTTGCCCCCGCCGCAAATGTAAATGCGCTGGTACCAATTCCTACCAATATCCATTTCCAACCCATTGCAACTGCTGTATAAAAGAATCCGGAAAGACGTGTTGGAACACAAAGCAGGTTTGCTGTTTGTGTTGAATCCAAAATCGCATAACTTGAAGGTGTGTTTGCAACATAGTTATGTATCGCTGTGCAAGTGTCTGGCAGTGAAACCCCGGCCGTTGATGTAATCGAATTTAAAATTAAATCGGACAAGTATGTTCCAATGGTTATAACAGGTCCCATAATCCACATAAACAGTTGCGCTGGACCTTGTTGAATTATCCAAATCCATATTGTAATTAAAACAGCTTTCTTGATTATTTCTTCGATTAATTCACGTGATTTTTGTGTCGCCTTCATCATTTGATAGGCCTCTAACATAACCCAGAATACAAACATTACAATCAAGAATATACTGATAAATCTGACCAGTGAACGTTCCAATACACCACCGACCATTGACATTCCACCCATAAATGCCAGCCCCACTTTTGCCTCAATTGGTACATAATCTTTGACCAGGACATTTTTTTGGAATCCGGCTTGAAATGCTGAAATATCATCAGTCAGATTATTTACAAATAATTCACGGTTATGTTCGGTTGCCCATGCGCCAAAATTCCCGACATCACCACTTGGAATATTTGAAGCAGCAAAAACATTGCTGGTAAAAGCAAACAATAAACAACAAAGAACAAGAAATTTTTTTATCATTTCTTCTCCGTTGCTTTTGTGATTTGTTCAGTAATTTGTGCTGGTGCACCCCAGATGCGTTTTCCAAGGTCTTTGATCCAATTACCATAATCAAATTCTTCCTTGCTATCTTTACCCAACAAAGTATCAATTTTTTGGGACATTACATAGAAATATAAAAAGAATATACCAAACCATAATAATAAAAATTCAAACCCATTTCCCATAAAATCAAATGCCCCGGGATATCTGCGTTCTACCTGGGCGCGATTGGCGGTAAAACAATTCTTGAATAATTCTTTATCTACCGCACCATTTACAATTGATACCTTTTCACAATTTGAAAATACTGACATAACAGATAATGCTTGGTCATTCATTTTTTGTGATTTCTCGGTAACAAGTGGTGGCAGTATCGCATTATAACCATCATTGGGTCCTGGGAAATATTCATCGGCTGCAAAAGATACAATCGCATAGGTTATTAATATCTTCAGTGCTATTGCGACAATTCTGATGGCGGATTTTACCAGCATATTTATTGAATTAGAAACAACACCGTTCGCCAATCCCCATGTTCCTTCAAATGCACCCGCTGCGATAATAAGCGGCAAGAATATTATTAAAAATACCAGTTTGAAAATAACAGATAAAATGTCAAAGAATAAATTAAATCCAATAACCAAAAACATTATGACCAGTGCCAATCCTGCAAGCCATGTGAACAAACCACCACCCATACCCATCCAGGAATAATTCATTAATGAAAATCCACCGGCGGCCCCTGCCAGCATTACGGTGTTTAAATTTCCAACCACACACATAAAAGGTTTTAAAACAGGATTTAAAATATCATCATTCTGGATTGATGTTCCACATTGGGCAGAATCAGAAACCCCAGTTGCCGCCATTGATAATTCTGCGCCAACGAACATAACGGGGGTTATTGTAATATTTGTGATTTGTTTTAAAACAATTGTACCACCAAATCCCAAGATCCCCAACAATGCACCTGCCATCATAACACGTACACCTTGTTTCCAAATTTTGTCGAACCAAGGTTTGAATTCTATTTTTTTTTCAGACTCATCTAAACTAACATTTTTTTTGGAAGCGTCATAAAGATGTATTATTGTTGTGTAAAATAGGAATATTCCAAATCCAATCGCCAATAATATCCAAATATTATCCACCATAGCGATCCAAAAGTTTTCCGCCGCATTTCCAATTGCTGCAAATAATTTTTCAATATATCCGCACAAAAAACAACCATTTGCGCTGGCAATATCGCCATTTTGAACACCAATTGCAGAAAGAAAACTATTCAGGCTGGTGTATCCTATACTGGCACCACCAATAGAAGATGATAAATACCAAATACCAACACCCAACGCAATTGCGCCCATAATAAATTTTACAGCAATTTGAATCAGTTTTGCTTTCAGCATTTATTTTTTCTTTTCTTCTTTCTTTCCACCATCAATAACAGTTTTCCCGATATTTTTTAAAGTGTTTGCAATATTAGTTGTTAATTTTAATGCATTATTACCCATTTCCTCACTCAGTGATTTTTCTTCTTTGACATCAAATGCAGACATAACCATTTCTGTGACCTTTGGTACCTGACCAGCCAAGAAGTCAATAACGTATATCAAAACAATGCACCCGGTAATTGTCATCATTGCCAAGTTATCATAAGACAATGCACCAGCAAATATTTCCCCAATGGTTATCATCTGCATCAAGTCAGTTGTTGATACCCCATCACCAGAGAAGAATTTTGCAATTATGACCATTATAACTGTATAGGTCAAAACCGCAGAAGCCAGTGAAATAATTGCATTTATAATTTTCTTAAACTGATCCGCGCCCAATCCAGATCCAATGGATTTTATCCAATCTGGTGCATCAGAATTCTTAAACACAAACATTACCAGTGATAATGGAAAAAAGAATGCAAAGAATGTCATTGCCACAATAATATCTACAAAATAAAAGCAAAACTTTATGAATATTTTGAAAAAGCCATAGACCAAGAACAGTCCCATCGCAAATATTAAAATATGTTTCACCAATGCGCCAATACCTGTAAGGGCTGACCAAGAAAAAGCCTTGTCCATAATCGCAACACCTAATTTTATATATGACTGGAATTGGGTTATTGTTGTCTTCATTAACATAATAATTGTGTCGCGTAATTGTGGTCGATAAAACCCATTTTCATCCATTGGTTGTGGTTGATAGGTGACCTTTTGATTCACAATTTCATTATTCGTATTTATCATACTTTGTGTATAGGTCAATGTTATCTGTGCTGCTGGTTCAAATGTGACGGTTGAAATAAATCGTGGCAGATATAAACCCAGACCCAGCAAAACAAAAACAAAAAGCGAATTAATTAAAACAGGCTTGATAGATTTTTGATACATAGGATCTTCCACACCACCTTTGATATTCTTCCAAACAGTATTCAAAATATAAAATGCTAAAATTAGACAAAATATTAAAATGCAAAATAAAGTAAATTGACGATAAATTGCCCCCGCAGCTGATGAAATTACCTGGAATAATCTGTCGAAAATAGGGCAGCCCCAACACTGCACAGATCCATCAACCAAAGGGTTTATCCATCCGTTCATTTCTTTTTTATCCATCCCGCAGCAGTTCCAATTTTGGAACCAAGATTTTTAATATTTCCCAAAATTTTCTTTGGATCGTCTTTGACTTTGTTATACAAACCATCCATACCTGGTGCATATTTCTTTAACATATCGCGTGTCATATCAAATATTCTGTACATCAAATAAAACGTCAGTATTGTTGATAACCATAAAATAGAATGCTGTCCAAATCCCATTACACTGTTTGTAACAGTTGGAACATTGCTGGTTGCGCTCCCACCAGCAGCCACAACGAATACAGAGCTGTTCCACTGAAATAGTGCCCGGATTATTGCAATGTTAATCACTAATATAAAAGAACACGCAATCATCGTTATAACCAATTGTTGTAACGATTTAATTATACCTTCGAATGGAGGCCAGAAATCCAACCATTTATCAGGATTCTTCGGTTTTGCAACCCATGTTAAAACCTGAAAAGGATACAAAATCAGAGACATTCCGAAATTAAAAATTCCCTGTATGATAAGCAAAGCCATAAAAAAGTTACTGGATACAAATGAAAAAACCAAAAATATTCCGGTCAGTAAATTTAAAAAATCTTCACCACCATGTGGTACAAGTGTCATTAATCCAATTAATCCGCGATTTATAAATTCAAAACCACGTTTTATAATTTGATTATTAGCATTTGATAAAACAGATACTGGTTGTACCAAGAAGTTGCAACTGTCTTCGGATATCCATCCTTTCTCAATAATTGATTTAGGACATTTTATTTTTTTAGCACTTTGGCCATTTATATTTATACTGTCGGTAATATTCTCTGTATAAATTGCGCCAAAACGCAAGAAAGGGTTAACAATCCAGTCCGTCACATAAATAGGTTTTATTTGCAATAAAATTGTCGCAGCAATGATTGCACGCATTGCATCTTTTAATAATTTTTCAGTTATCTGCATACCACTGGTTTTACCTTCCCACATTTCGCCACCACCCTTGAAACCAAAGAAGCCCAACCAAGATTTTGGAAAATACATCTTAACCAAGTATAAACCAATTGATACACCCAAAATACCCCAGATAAAAACATAAATAATACCAGTACCATTACCAACAAAGAATTCATAACTGCCCGTTGCGACTGACATTAACGCATCCAAAACAATTGGGACGAATGGCGCCAGATTCAAACTGTCTACAATTCCCCAACTGGCGTGCGCGGGGACGATAAATAATAAAGCGCAAAAAACAGCAAAGAATAGTTTCTTCATGAACAGAATTATACCATAAAATCAATGAACTTTTTATGATATAATTAAAGCCAATGAATAAATTAAAGAAGTTTTGGATAGTATTTTTATCTCTCTTGCCTTTTTCAGCAGGGGCAGTTGCACCTTTGGTTATAGGTGGTATCGCAGGCATTGGTGTAATTGCCGGTTTTTCTATTTATCGTTCGGTCGCCCCCGTTAATATGGCGGATGCATTATCTTTCTTTTCGACATGCTGGTCATGTCAGATGTTTTCAGACGTTATGGCAACAATGTCAAACCTCTTGCCACGGGCGTATAATGCAATTGGTCATGCAATTATACCGATGTGTATTGCGCTGACAGCGGTTTGGTTTGCATGGAAATTGTTATCTGGATATTTGGGAATAAACAAGGCAGAAGAACCATGGGCAATTGCAGGAATTTTTGGGACACATATTGTAAAATTGGGTTTTGTTATAGCTTTGTTGGCATTTCCATTACCACGTTTATTAACCAATGCGGTTATAGAACCTGTATTTAATGTGGGTTTATCTTTGAATAGGGTTGTGACTGGTAACGAGAAAATTTCAGAATGTGTGGTTGCAACTGCCCTGGCAGATCCTATTTCAATAGATGGTACGGCTGCAAATTCTGGTGCATATTCACCAAAATTGCGACATAATTTGGCGTGCGAGTTGGCAGGTGTTCATCAAATGACAGGTTTGGGAATGACAGTTGGTTGGACAATGTTGAATATGTCATTTAATTCCCAATATATGCACAAGATTTTATGGAATGTGCCATTTTTTCCGAATATTCCAATTTTCTTTATTGGACTTTTGATATTAGTATTGTTCTTTTTTGCATTATTACCGATACCGTTATACTTTCTGGAGATATTTATAAAATTATCTATGAATTTAATAATGTTGCCTATGTTTTTAATGGGTTGGTTATTCAAGGATTGGTCAATCATACCTGGTAATGGCGCGAAATCCATTCAAGATACTGTAAATGAAGTTATAAAAGGAACTGCTGGTATCGCGATGATTGGTGTATTTGTTTCGTTTGCAATTATATTTTTAAATTCGGTATTTGGAAATTGGCAGGGGGCGGCCGCACTGCAAACTGCGCTGGCAAAAAATGATTCGACAATTCTGATGGATGGTCTGATGATGAATAATGATAGTTTAATAACAATTGTTCTGATGGGATTGTTTATTGCAATGTTTATTGCAATGATAACAACATTAATAAAAACACTGTTTGCAAATGTGGAAATACCAGATACATATTATAAAACCACCAAAGATAATATAGATAAAGTGTGGGGAAATATCAAGAAATGGTACACATCCGTTAGTGGTGCGGTAAAAAAATAAAAAATCAAGTATTTTATTTCTCAAAGGAGGCTTTTTTGAAGGGTCCGAATCTGATATAATTCATAGCAATGAAGTCAGTTCCGATTCTTTATTGGTCCCGTAAAGCCAGCAGTGATTCTGAATATCAGTTGGCGCGCAAGACGATAAGTGCCATGCATGGTATCATGCCAGAGGTTGTCAGTGGTGATATTGATGTTATTGAATTGCTCTCCAAAAACCCAGAAAGCGTTTTGTACTATCCTGTATTTTGCGAATCAACAGGCTGGTGGGGCGAGTTATTGGGTGGTAATGCATCTGTGACTGATAAAATAATAATTTCCCCAGAATGCCAATTGATGGCAATTGAAATTGGTTCAGAGCCTGTTAAAAAAGGTCAAAACCAGTTATTGGCCGCAGAAATATACCCAGCCAGCGGTTTTTTTAAAAAAATGAATTCTTCTATTGCAACTGTTGCCGATATGTTGGCGACTGATGCGGGGACAATAATTGCTTTGTTTTCTGGTAAAAATCAAACACAATTTATAAATGTGTTGGAATCTACCGGAAATTCTTATCTTGGATGCATTGGTCGTTATTAAGTTTTTGTTTCTTTCTGTTTTTCCCTTATTTATCCTTGATTTCCTGAAAAATACTTGTATAATCGGTGCGCTAAATAAAAGGCTAAAAAAATGAAGAAAGATATTCATCCAACATACCATGAAATCAATGTAACAACGACAGATGGTAAAATTATAAAAATGTATTCTTCTGTTAAGAAAGATATGGTTTTATCTACTGATAATTTAAATCATTCTGCTTGGACAGGTCAACGCAGCAACACTGGTGATAAGGGTCAACGCGCTGCTGATTTCAAGAAGAAATTTGACGGATTCAAGTTTTAATAACTGAACTTTTTTATATTGGAATATAAACATGGACGTCTTGATCAAAGGTTCTTCGGAGTTGAATAAGATATTTGCTGCTTTGCAGCGAACAGCAGGTAGATTACGTCGTGATTTTGGCGAAGTAGAAAACTTGCAACAATCTTTGCGTGGCGCCCAGGACTTTGTTCAAAAGGCGTCGAAACGTATCGAAGAAAGTATTTTATCAGATCTGTTATTGGTTCGTCCAACAGCTGGTTTGTTAACACCAAATGTTTCAAGACCAGGTGAAGGACGCGATGAATTTGTTCTATCACTTTCTGGTGCTGTGAATTTTGTTCGCGCTAATCCGCATTTTGCAATATCTGTTGCATTGCGTTCTATGGACGAAACAAAAATTGCAATGATTTATTCCCCAATAGATGAAAAGTTATACTATGCGGAAAAAGGGTATGGGGCATACATGTTTTCTACATACCATTCTTCAAGAATAAAAGTTTCAAATTTATCTGAAAAGTCAGACCTAACAATTGGTTATAATGTCAGTGGTAATAATCAAATGGTTGGCGCAAATCCAAGAATTACTGGGTGTCCAGCTTTGGATTTGGCATGGGTTGCCGCTGGAAAATTTGATGCTTATGTTTCTGATCCTTTGGATTATGCCGAGATTGCAGCCGGTGAACTGTTGATAATAGAGGCTGGGGGAAAAATCACAATGGATTCTGAATTAATTGCAACTAATGGGAAAGCCTTGTAAAATAAAATGCATAGAGATAGAAAAAAAGTGTTATTTAAATATTTGAGAGCTTAAAAAAATCTATTATTGAGTTTAAATAAAATTTTCAAATCAAGTACAGATATATCGGTATTTATAGAAATAAAAACGCGTTATAAAATCTTTTTGTTATTAAATAATTTGATTATTTATAATAATTGTCTTAGACTTTGCCATATGACTTTTAAAAAAATCTTACATTTCACATCTAATGCCTTTTTCTGGTGTTTTACAGCCGGGGTGGCTTTATTAGCCGGATTAATTTTAATTTACGGAAACGATTTACCAGATTATAAAAAATTGGCAACATATGCGCCACCGGTTGCTACCAGATTGTATGCATCTGATGGAAGTTTGTTGATTGAATATGCCCAAGAACGTCGTGTGTTTATGGATTTTCTTGATATGCCACCACAATTGGTCCAGGCATTTGTTGCAGCCGAAGATCAGAATTTTTGGACGCATCCTGGAATTGATGTACAGGGTATAGTTCGGGCTTCTGTAAATAATTCTATGCGTATGTTTGGTTTTAATAGAAAATTTACAGGTGCATCAACAATAACCCAGCAGGTTGCAAAAAATTTCTTTTTAACATCTGACAGAACAATATCAAGAAAAATAAAAGAAGTGATATTGGCATTAAAATTGGAACGTGCTTTTTCAAAAGAGCATATAATGACATTGTATCTAAATCAGATATTTTTAGGTGCACGCGCATATGGTGTTGGTTCTGCTGCATTGATGTATTTTAATAAACCAGTTTCAGAATTAAATCTTTCAGAATGTGCATTCTTGGCTTCATTGCCTAAGGCGCCAAATAATCGCGAACGTGCAATAGATAGAAGAAATTATGTTTTGCAGCGCATGGTTGATGAAAAATATATAACCAAAGAAGATGCAGATGCCGCCGCTGCTGAGCCATTAAATATAAATAGTGGTTTTACAGCACAAATGGAAGATGATTTTCAATATTTTGCAGAAGATGTTCGTCGTCAACTGTTAAACAGTATTGGTCGTGATACACTTTATAATGATGGTTTGTATATAAAAACAACAATTGTTCCAGAGTATCAACGTGCAGCAAGTGCGGCATTAAATAAAGCTTTGGATAGATTTAGTGAGGGGAGAGAAGAAAAATTGCAAGGTGCAATTATTGCAATGAATCCACATACGGGACGCATTGTTGCAATGGCTGGTGGACGATCTTTCCAAGAAAGTTCTTTTAATCGTGCAACCCAAGCAATGCGTCAGATTGGAAGTACAATAAAACCTTTTGTTTATTTAACAGCACTGGAAAATGGTATGTCACCAGAAGCAATATTGTCAGATGAACCAGTTGTTGGTTGGAAAGAAGATGATACAATGTGGAAACCAGAAAATTACGATAAAATTTTTATGGGTGATGTTCCATTGCGTTTATCACTGGAAACATCGCGTAATGTTCCGACTGTTCGTTTGGTTGAACAAATAGGTATACATCCAGCCATCCAATCCGCACAACGTTTTGGTGTTTATCCAGAGAATTTAAAAGATATAAATTTATCGATGGCACTGGGATCTGGCGAAACAACACTTGAAAAATTGGTTTTGGGTTATTCAGCATTTATCAATGGTGGATATTTGGTAAACTCTAAATTGGTTGATTATATAGAAGATAGGTATGGTCGCGTTATAAGCAAAAAAGATATCCCGGGGCAAATTGAATGGAATAATGATCTGACCCCTCCTGTAAAAGAATCAGATGCAGAACCTTTATCAGACCCACAAAGTTTGTATCAATTGGTATCTATAATGCAAGGTGTTGTTGAAAGAGGAACGGGTAAACAAGCACAAGTATCAGGACATACAATTGCTGGAAAAACAGGGACTACGAATGAAGTAAAAGATGTTTGGTTTGTGGGATTTTCTAGGAATTTAATTGCGGGTGTTTATTTAGGCTATGATAATCCAAAACCTTTGGGAAAGGGTGGTGGAAGTCATATGGCAGCATCTGTATTTGCAGATTTTATGAAAATAGCACTGGCAAACAACCCAAATCAACCATTCCCAGTACCAGATGGAATGACATTGATTCGTGTTAATCGTCGAACTGGTGTTCTTTCCAGTCAGGATCCAGATGGGATTATAATAACAGAGGCATTCAAGGAAGGGCAATCCCCAAATCCTGCACCGCAAACTTTAAAATCATCAAAAAGTCCTGCAATTGGTGGAGTATTTTGATTTTTAAAAATTAAATGATATAATTATGTGAAAGAGGCGTCAATATGAAGAAATTGTTATTTTGTTTGTTTGCCGCAACGGCTCTGACAGCATGCTCGGAATCAGATAAACTGATGAAATGTGGCGATTATGAGATTTCCAAAAAATTGGAAGCGGATATGCTTGCTGTTGTCATAAACGGTGACGCGGTTGTGTTAAAACAAACTGTTTCTGCATCAGGTGCCCGCTATGAAGGTGTTTTAAATGACACAAATGTTACCTTGTGGAATAAGGGTAAGCATTGGACACTATTTTTAAATGATGAATCAATAGAGTGTGAATAATAAATTCACAAACCACCGTTTATTTTAATTACATTTTATGATACAATTAAAGCATAAAAGGAGACTTTATGCTGACTGATTTTTTATTGAATTATGGATATGATTTTTTTGCCAGTGGTTGGATGCAACTGGGTGCCGCGTTTGGTGTATCTTTTTTGATAATGCTGGTTTTTGGTAACAGTTTTATAAATTATATGCGTAGTTGGCTTCAACACGGTCAACCAATAAGTGAAAATGTACCAGAGTCTCATTTGAAAAAAGCGGGAACACCAACGATGGGTGGACTGCTTTTGTTAATATCAATTATTATTTCCAGTATTTTATTTATGAAATGGTCTAATCCGACAGGTTGGATTGCATTGATGTCATTGGTTATGTTTGGTGTAATCGGATTTTTTGATGATTATAAAAAAGTTCGCAGCCAGTCAAAAAAAGCTGCTAATGGTTTATCACCAAAAGTTAGATTAATTTTAGAACTTTTGTGTGTGTTGGTACTGGCATATTTTATTAATAAAACAATGCCACCGTATATTCCAGAATTTTCTGTATCGCTGCCATTTGGTATTATTTTACCATTGGGATTATTCTATTTTATTTTTGCATATTTTGTTATAACCGGCAGTGCAAATGCGACAAATATTACAGATGGATTGGATGGAATGTTGTCAAAGATTTATATGCCTGTTTTAATTGTTTTGGTTGTTGCGCTTTACGGTGCAACACGAATTGGATTTATGGACAGTGTTATGTTTTTACCACAAGCAAATGGTTTGTATCCGGTTTTGGGTGCGGCATTTGGCGCGGTTATGGGATTTTTGTGGTTTAATTCAAAACCAGCTGCAATCTTTATGGGTGATGTTGGATCACTTGCGCTGGGGGGATTTATGGGAACAGTTGCAATGCTGTTAAAATCTGAGATTATTATGGGTATTGCAGCAGGTATGATGGTTCTTATATTGATGTCATCATTTATACAAACAATGTATTTTAAGATTACACGAAAAATAACAGGTACCGGTAAACGTGTTTTTAAAATGGCACCATTGCATCATCATTTTGAATTAAAAGGTTATTCTGAATCGAAAATAGTAGAAAGATTCTTTATAGTTTCAATTCTGTTTTCGGGATTGGCATTAATATTATTAAAGTTCGCATAATATGTTAAAAAGAACCGAAGAAAGTAAACTTACCAGTTGGTATTTTGAAATAGACAGGCGTCTGTTATTCTTTGTCATATTCTTGGTTTTTGTTGGTATGTGGGCAATGGTATCTGCGGGCAGTGTTGCGGCAGAGCGTATCAGTCAACCATGGTATTTCTTTATATTAAAAGCATTACCTTTTTATGGTATCGGATTAGTGACTTTATTTTTATCAAGTGCATTGGATAAAAAATGGGTTTTACGAATTTCTGCTTTAAATGTTGCAATTTGTTTGTTTCTTTTATTGGTAACAGTATTTGCGCCGATGTCGATTAAGGGCAGTACCAGATGGGTAGATTTAGGGTTTTTCAGTGTTATGCCCGCCGATATTATGAAGCCTGGTTTTATAATGATTACAGCCTGGTTTTTGGCCACAATGAAGGAAAAATTTGGTCAAAGTATTTTCTTTAATAAAGAGGCCTGGCAATTAAAGAGGTTAAGTTGGGTTACGTATATAGCAATTGCATTACCAGCATTGTTTATAATTTTAAAACACCCAGATCTTGGAACGTTTTTATTATATTTTACTGTTTTATCAACAATGTTTTTTATCGCAGGATTACCATTGGTATTAATACCAATTATTGTTGGATTTATGGGGATGATAGGTGTTTTTGCATTTTTTACCATGCCACATGTTCACAGTCGTATAATCAGTCTTTTTTCTGGTGGCAGTTATCAAATAAAACAATCTATCCAGTCAATTCAGCATGGCGGATTATTGGGCAGTGGTGATGATGCGTTTATAAAACAATCATTACCAGATGCACACACTGATTTTATTTTCTCTGCGATTGCAGAGGATAGTGGCGCAATCTTGGCTTGTGCATTATTATGTATTTTCTTATATGTTCTTAACCGTTTAACAACCAGTGCTTTGCGTGCCCGTGACCCATTTGTATTTTATGCAACTGGTGGTGCGGCGGCATTATTTGGTGGTCAGGTTTCTATAAACATAATGTCGGCATTGCACTTGTTCCCGCCCAAAGGGATGACCTTACCATTTATATCATATGGTGGCAGTTCGTTCGTAGCATTTTGTTTATTATTCGGAATGATTTTAGCAATTGTCCGTGAAGATAAATGGAAATAAAAAACGCCCAATCGGGCGTTTTACTACTTTGATTTTTGAGTGATTTTATTATACCACATTGAATTTCTTTTTTTCATAATCTCTATGGATGACATTGATAATACATGATAATCAAAAATCTGATCCCCACTATCGTTATTTGTAAGGGTTTTTGTTTCAAAATTAATTGGTAATATTTCTTCAATTTCAGAAAATCCAAGAAAATCTTTTTTTCCTTTGATTTCATCTAATTGTTCAGTTATATGACCTTTTTTAATCTTTATTTGTTTTTGTTTTTCATCTATTTTCAATTTTAATTCATTAACTTTTAACAAAAGTTCATCTATATATTTTTTGTCGTTCTGGATACCACTGTAAGAATACAAAAGGTTTATAATATCGTCATGAAACTCGGTATTATTTTTATTCAATAGATGTTTTTTTATGTTTCTATATCTGGCTGCAATTTTTGCATTGTCTATCATTTTACGCAGATTGCCATTTTGAACACAGAATCCGGGATTGCCAAAATGAAACACTTGATTCGGATGACGCAGTTTTACTGAATTAATAAAATAATGTTCAAAGTCGTTTCTAAAAAACCAATAAGCAAATTCACCAGCATAACTGGCATCCAAATCGACTTTTCGATTCATTTGTTTTACTTTTGCCAGAACTTTTTCATCTTTCTCGTTATTATAATAACGATCATATAAATCTTTTAATTCTTTATTTGTGCCAGAAAAATATATTTTTAAAGCACCTTTTGTAAAATCAGCCAGATTTATATAACCATTCAAATCAACTACATTCAAATGAACTGTTTCAGAAGAGTTTAATTGTTCAATAGATTCACATCTATTAAATTCCAGGATTTTTCTAATATTTGCAGCGGATGTATGTTTCATAACTAGCTCCGTTATTATTTTATAACCCTACATCTCTTTATATTAACTTTAGAAGGTTTTTATGGAAAATCAAGGATATTTTGATATAATATCAACTGTATAAAAACGGAGTCTAAAATGCGAATTTGGATTGCAACTGGTGGAACTGGTGGGCATGTGTTTCCTGCACTCAGTGTGGCCGAGGAATTGGTTAAACGTGGTCACCGGATTATTATCTCTACCGATGGACGCGTATTGAATATGGTAAAGAAAAGTAAACCATCACGCGCCGGTGTTGCGTTTATATGGGCATCTGGCGTTGGTGCAAAAAGTAAAGTTATGCAAATGTTTGCTTTGTTCAAAATTGCAGTATCCAGTTTAGCACTTTCTTTGCGTTTTATGTTATTTAGACCAGACCGTGTTGTTGCCTTTGGTGGATATGCGTCAGTTCCGGCTGTTTTTGCCGCGCATTTATGGAAGATTCCAACATTGTTGCATGAACAAAATGGTGCAATTGGACGCGCAAATAAATTTGCGCTGCGTTGGGTTAAAACGCTTATGACCAGCTTTCCAAAGGTTAATGATATTCCAAAAAATAAATCAATGAAGGTTATATATACTGGACTGCCTGTACGTAAGGATTTTTTGGCAGCCGCAAACAGTCCATTAAAAATTGAATCACGTATTTTGGTCACAGGTGGTTCTTTGGGTGCACAAATCTTGGACGATGTTGTACCACAGGCATTAGCAAATATGAAAAATAAAAAAATATTTGTCACACATCAAACAAGACCAGAAAATGTCGCGCGCCTGCAACAATTTTATGCGGAACAAAAAATTCGCGCAAATGTTTTGTCTTTTATTCACAATATGGCTGAAACAATTATTTCTGCTGATTTGATAATTGGTCGTGGCGGCGCCAGTACAGTGGTAGAGTTGGAAACAATTGGACGTCCAGCAATTATTGTTCCACTTGGGATTAATCCAGACCAGGCTGCAAATGCGGAAAACTTTGCAAAGACTGGCGGTGCATTTGCAATTGAACAAATTAAATTCACACCAAAATGGTTAACAGCCACATTGACAGAATTGTTTGATAATCCAGCGCGCCTGATCAAAATGGCAGAAAAAGCGTACATCCCAAATAATGCCGTTTCAATGATTGCCAATGAAGTAATAAAATAATTATACATACTATTTTCCGCTTGCCCCACTTTCGTCATTTGTTCTATGATGAAGTGTAAGGAAAGAAGAATGCGGTTAGCAACAGTTTCAGTTTTATCTATTTTTGCTTGTTTTCCGGCTTTTGCTGATGCTCGTTTACCTGTTGTAAATGTTGCAGCTGGGGCGGTTTCTGCACGCGCTGCATTTGGAGAGGCCCCATTGGTCACTGTTTCTCCAGTTGAAAAAAAAGTTGTTTCACAACGCACATCTAATTTAAAAGTTGTAACTGCAGATGTTGGTGAAAAAATAGTTGCCAGTCGCTCTGACATATTAAATCCAAAGAAACCAAGTGGTGATTTATGGGCACGTTCTTCGGCACCTTTGCGTTTGCCAGAACCACAAGAATTTTCAGTTATCAAAAGTGATATAGAATTACCAGAAGAAGATTTAGAACCAAGGGTTGTTTCACGTTCTGCCCAATCTGTCGGTCAGATTGCTGATATGGATTCACAGATTGCAAATTTGGTTGATTTACAACGCAAGGCTGATGAAAGTATCCGCGCAGCAAAAACTTATAAACCAAGTAATATAAATTCTTATGATATAAAAACAGAAGTAGTTTCCAGAAATACGCGTCGTTTTGAAATGCCAGAAACAGATATAAAATCTGATATTGATGATAATATTTCGTTAAGCCGTGTTGTTGTACCAATGGAAGAAGATGTTATTGTAAGAAAGGTTAAAAAAGATTCTCAACCTTCGTTTGCCAGTCTTGAAACTGATTTTGCAAAAATGTCACCAGGCGAATTAAAAAATGCATTCAAAAAAACTTACCTATCTGAAAACAAACATTTATCTACATACAAGATTGATGACAGATTTGATGTTGCCAGTGATGTTTCAACATCTATCGAAGGTTTTACATCAACGCGTGATTTATCAGAATCTGGTGGTGTTCGTCCACTGGAAATAAAAATTGGATTCAAGGGCGAAGATTCTTCTTTGTCGCGTGATAATTATAATTTGTTGAGTGAATATGCCAGCGTTATTGTAAGTAATCCGAAACGTGCAATACAGGTTTCTATACCAGAACGTTCAACCCGCAGTTTGGACGATCGTAAACTGGCTGCTCGCAGATTGGCAATTGTTGAACAAGTATTACGTGATACAGGTGTGTCTGATCAACGTATTGTGCCTGTGTTAAGTCAACGTAGTGACGACAGTTTTGTTCTGCGCGTAATTTCTTCTGATCAATATGAAACACTGACCCAACAAAAACGTGATATGTTTGGCGATAGTGTCAGTAATAAAACTTATAAAAGCATGACTTGGTAAAGTAAGTGTGCAAAATGCAAATTGCAGAGTGCAATGAAATTCCTAGATTTTCTGTTTCCCCCCAGTTGTCCAATTTGTAATTCAAACGTTTCTGAACATGGTTCTTTGTGTCATGGTTGTTGGTCGAAATTCAATTGGATATCTGATCCAAAATGTTGCAAATGTGGGTACCCATTTCCTGCAGATTTAGACCTTGGAAAAAATCCATTATGTCCAATATGCGCAGCCGGTAATTGTGAATTAGATTGGATGCGTAGTGCTTGTGTGTATGACGATTTTTCAAGGAATATAATGTTGCCCTTCAAGCATGCTGGTGCATTGCATTATCAAAAAATAATGTCGCGCGCAATGATTGGTGCATTAGGTGAATTAAAAGAAAATATAGATTTAATTGTGCCTGTTCCATTGGCGTATCGCCGTTTATGGAAACGTGGTTATAACCAGGCGACTTTGCTGGCGCGACCAATTGCAAAGTATCTTGATGTTAAAATTGATACTGACAGTGTTTGCAGAAAGTATCGTCCAGACATGGGACATAAAAATGCAAAACAACGTGCGGAAAATATTCGTGGTGTTTTTTCAGTTATTCATCCAGAAAAAATCAAAGGTAAAACAATTTTACTGGTTGATGATGTTATGACAACCGGTAGCACATTTATGGAATTAAATCGTGTTTTAAAAAAAGCTGGTGCACATGCGGTTTATGGTATTGTTTTTTGTCGCGTTGTTCGTTCAATCTGATATTTATCATTGCTTGATTTTGATGTTTTTCTGATGTAGCCTTATCTTATGCCCAATTAACAAACAAAGGATTT
Source organism: Alphaproteobacteria bacterium (assembly GCA_016927735.1). GTDB lineage: Bacteria > Pseudomonadota > Alphaproteobacteria > Rs-D84 > Rs-D84 > JAFGMC01. The sequence continues at coordinate 153,341 of JAFGMC010000006.1, read as the reverse complement.
ATATATGAAAATCGGATTTATAGCGAGTGCGTTGATATTGATTCCATGTGTGACCATGGCGAAATTACCAAACCCTGGCTTTTACCAAACAATTGATGATGGTACACATAAACCAAAATCAATCGTCGCATTGTATGAATACAAAGATGGTGATGATGTAAAATTGGGTGGTCGTATAATTGCTTTGTATGATCAAGATGGTAATGGCAAGATAACAGAAACACTTTCAAAACCTGTTCGTGTTGCGACCAAGGTCAAGGGTGAACCAAAAATGGCTGGTTTGGATATTCTGTGGAATATGGAATGGGACGCTGATGATTCGGAATATGAAGACGGAAAAATTATGGATCCAAAAAAGGGCAGTGTTTATCGCAGTGTAATTTGGCAGGAAAAAGAAGAACCAACAAAATTGCGTGTTCGCGGCAAAATTGGCCCATTCGGCAGAACACAAACTTGGAATGTTATGCACGTTTCAGATTTACCATCTGATTTACAAAAACTGGATACGAAAAATTGGAAACCAGTGGTGATGGAATAATGACGGTAAACGGCAGTTTCTCGTTCAATTGTGTCGCATGTAAAAATGCGACACTTTTATTTGATTTTAATTGGTTTCTTAGGTATTATTTGATGAACAAGGAATATGTTTTATGAATATAGAATTAGGCAAAAATATAGATGCGCGTGAGATTGAATCAAGAATTCAAGAATTTTGGGACAATAATGCATTTTGGGATAATGATGTAAAATCAGCGAAACAACCATTTTGTGTTATGATGCCACCACCCAATGTTACTGGTAATTTGCATATGGGGCATGCATTGGATAATGTTCTGACTGATATTATATGCCGCTATAAAAGAATGGATGGTTTTGATGTTTTGTGGCAACCAGGTACTGATCATGCATCTATTGCGACCCAGTTATTGGTTGAACGCGATTTGTCTAAACGTGGTATAAATCCAAGAAGTTTGTCACAGGAAGAATTATTAAAAACTGCCTGGGATTGGAAGCATGACAAGGGTGGTCAAATTATAAACCAATTACATATTTTGGGTGTGACACCTGTTTGGGTACGTGAACGTTTTACAATGGATGATGGTTTATCAAATGCAGTTAATAAACTGTTTGTTAAAATGTATTCAGAGGGTCTGATTTATCGTGAAAAGCGTTTGGTTAACTGGTGTCCAAAACAACAAACATCCGTATCTGATTTAGAAGTAGAAACACGTGAAGAAAAAGGTAAGTTCTATTACTTTAATTATCCGTTGACCAATGGTGGTTTTGTTCAGATTGCAACAACGCGTCCAGAAACTTTATTTGGTGACAAGGCTATTGCCATTCACCCAGAAAATGAAAAGCTAAAACATCTGATTGGTAAACGTGCAATTATTCCAATGACAGATATTGAAATTCCAATTATTGCAGATGAACACGCAGATCCTGAAAAGGGAACAGGTGCGGTTAAAATTACGCCTGCACATGACTTTGATGACTGGGAGGTTGGCAAACGTCATAATTTAGAGCCACTTTGTATTTTAACACCTGATGCAAAAATGAATGAAAATGTTCCAGAAAAATATCGTGGTTTGGATCGTTTCAAGGCACGCGAGTTAGCTGTTGCTGATATAACTGCAGCGGGTCTTATGGTGAAAATAGAAGATAAAACAATCCCAACACCATATTCAGAACGTGGCGGTGTTGTTGTTGAACCGTATTTGACAGATCAATGGTTCGTTGATGCAAAAAAATTATCTGTTCCTGCAATCGAAGCTGTTGAATCTGGTAAAATAAAATTCATGCCAGATCATAGATATAATTTGTTTATGGCATGGATGAAAGATATTCGCCAATGGCCAATTTCACGTCAATTATGGTGGGGTCATAAAATTCCAGCCTGGTATGATAAGGATGGAAAAATTTACGTTGCAGAAAACGAAGAAGATGCAATCGCACAATCAGGTGGTAAAAAATTAACCCGTGATAATGATGTTTTAGATACTTGGTTCTCGTCTTCTTTGTGGCCTTTTTCAACACTTGGTTGGCCAGAAGAAACCGCAGAATTAAATAAATATTATCCAACAGATTTATTATACACGGCGGCGGATATTATTTTCTTTTGGGTTGCCAGAATGGTCATGATGGGAATTTATGTTATGGGTGACGTTCCATTCCGTACGGTTAATTTCCATGGTATCGTTCGTGACTCTGCCGGGCAAAAAATGTCCAAGACCAAGGGTAATGGAACAGATCCACTGGTGGTTGTTGAAAAGTTTGGTGCAGACAGTCTGCGTTATTGGGTTGCCACAGCGCCTATTGGAACAGATATGCGATATTCCGATGATGAGGTTAAACGTGGTTCAAAATTATTAACCAAGCTGTGGAATGCGTCAAAATATGTTTTGATGAATCTGTCAAACTGGGAACCAGAGCAGGATAATTTTGTTCATAACGAGAACAGATTTATTGAAGATAGATGGATATTATCAGAGTTAAATAAAACAATCATAGACGTTCGTAGATGTTTGGATAAATATGATAATTATAATGCACGCGCTGCTATTGACAGTTTCTTTTATGATGTTTTGTGCGATCAATATTTGGAATTTATCAAGGATCGTTTTTGGTCGCCTGAAAAATATAGTTCAGATTCACTGCAATCTGCACAATGGACATTGTGGGAGGTATTACGCGCGGTGCTGGGATTATACGCACCGTTTATACCATTCTTAACAGAAGAGCTTTGGAATAAGATTTATAAAAAATATGAATCCGGCGAAACACTGCATTTGACCAATTATCCAAAGGCACGCGCAGAATACGATACAGATGTTTCCCAAATGCAGATTGCGTTGGATATATTAAAACAAGTTCGTGGTTTGCGTACAGAAAGAAAAATTGGTAATGGTGCAAAACTAGCAGAGTTGATAATTAATTCATCTGTCCCAGAAATTTTACATGGTGTTATTAAATCTGGTGCACGCGCAGCGACTGTTGTTTTAAAAGAAAATACAAATATAGATTTCACTGTTATTCAGTAAATTTGATAGGGGATGTAATAATGGAAAAGTTTGTAGAGAAGAAAGTATTGTGTACCTATCAAACAGATCGATATGGAAATATTCGTCCATTGATATTGATGAATGAATTGCAAGCTGCTGCTGATAATCATGCAGAGGTTTTGGGTTTTGGCCGTTCTTATTGTATTGAACATGGTATTGCCTGGGTTGTGACTCATTACTTGGTTGATATAATTGAATTACCACGTGAAGCAGAAGAATTGACTTTCACAACATGGCCATCTGGCCATGGCGCGTTAAAAGCGACGCGTGATTTTGAAATTCGTGGATCTGATGGTCGATTGATGGTTCGTGCAACCAGTCAATGGATTCTGATTGATATTGCAAAAAGACACCCTATTAAATTATCTGATATATTAAAGAATTGGGAAACAATATCAGAACGCAGTCTGGATCGTGAATTTGAAAAATTCCCAGACTTTGAACCAAAGAAAATTCATACAATGAAATGCAGATATGATGATGTTGATGTTAACCAGCATATAAATAACGCAACATACACTGTTTGGGCAACAGAAAGCGTAGGGTTTGATTTTAGAAATAAACACAAGTTAAAATCAATTGAACTAAATTTTAAAAAAGAAGTAAATCCAAATACCCCCGAAATAATAGTTGCGGTCAGAATCGATGATAAGGTCAGCCAGCATAAAATTAAAACAGGTGATGTTGAAAATGCAAATATTATTTGTCGTTGGGAAGCAAATGAAATTGTGAAGGATTAATAAATATAAAAAATTAATAAAAAACCGCCAATTGGCGGTTTTTTTATCTGACGGCAGATACTGCCAATCTTTTACGACCAGTAGCGCGGCGACGATTTAAAACATCGCGTCCGCTCTTAGTTGCCATCTTTTCACGAAACCCATGTGTTTTAACCCGACGAGTTTTAGATGGTTGATATGTTCTTTTAGTTGCCATGACTTAATCCTTTGTGCGTGTATTTAACCACAGGCTAAATCAAAACGCAATCTTTTTTTATTTTGAATTTATTAAACCTAGTTTTTTTAAACCTTCAATTGCTAGATAATAAATAAACAATGCTGCAAATAAATTCCAAAAAGCTAGAAACATTTCGTATCCTTTATTTTTAACAATAGTACTAAAGTATAAAGTTTTGTCAACTATATTTTAAGTTAAAATAATATAAATATGGGGGGTTTATTTCTTGACGGAAACAGCATTTTTTGCTATCTTTAATTATCTGAAAAAGTCTTGAAAAACAAGGAAAAATTGGTATGTCTGAAAATAATGAAACACACGGAATAAACGAAATAAAAGTCCCAACTTCTTCGCTGGAACATGAAATGAGAACAAGCTTTCTGGACTATGCAATGTCGGTCATTGTTGATCGTGCATTACCAGATGTTCGCGACGGATGTAAACCGGTTCATCGCCGTATTTTATATGTTATGAATGATGTTGCACCTGCTACACGGGCAACAGTTAAATCTGCACGTATTGTTGGTGATGTTATGGGTAAATACCATCCACATGGTGACAGTTCTATTTATGATGCGATGGCACGTATGGCCCAGGATTTTTCTATGGGGGAAATGTTGGTCAGTGGTCAGGGTAACTTTGGTTCCCGCGATGGTGATAAACCCGCTGCTATGCGTTATACCGAGGCCAGACTTTCCAAACTGGGCGCGTCCCTGATGGACGATATGGACAAAGGGACTGTTGATTGGATACCTAATTTTGATGGAACTTTGCAAGAACCACAGGTTTTGCCTGCAAAATTTCCAAACTTTTTGATAAACGGTGGATCTGGTATTGCAGTTGGTATGGCGACAAATGTTCCGACTTATAATCTAGGAGAGGTTTGTAATGCAATATTAACAATCTTGGATAATAAAAATTTAACAAATGATGAACTATTTGGAATTATTCCGGGACCAGATTTCCCAACTGGTGGTTTAATTATGGGACATGCCGGTAGTTATAAGGCACATAATACTGGTCGTGGTTCTATTATTGTTCGTTCAAAGACACATATTGAAGAATTTAAAGATCATGAGGCAATTATTGTTGATGAAATTCCATACCAAGTTAACAAGGCGCAATTAATCATAAAAATCGCAGATTTAGTAAAAGATAAACGTATCGAAGGAATTTCTGCAATTCGTGATGAATCTTCCAAAGAAGGTTTGCGAATCGTTATTGAATTAAAACGTGATGCGATTACAGAAGTTGTATTGAATCACTTGTTTCAATACACAGAAATGCAAAACAGTTTTCCTGTTAATATGATGGCGCTGAATCGTGGTCGTCCAATGTTATTTAATGTCCGTTCTGTTTTGGATTCATTTATAGAATTCCGTATCGAGGTAATTCGTAGACGTACAATATTTGATTTAAACAAGGCGCGTAATCGTGCGCACACTTTGTTGGGATTATCTGTTGCTGTTGGTAATTTAGATGAAATTATCACTTTGATTAAGGGCAGCGAATCACCAGAAGCAGCACGTACAGCATTGGTTTCACGTGGTTGGAAGGCATCTGATATAGAATCTTATATTAAATTGATTGATGATCCAAATACTGAATACTCTGATGGAATGTTCCATATGTCCGAAGATCAAGCAAAGGCAATTTTGGAATTACAATTACACAGATTGACTGGTCTTGAACGTGAAAAAATTCATAAAGATTTGACGGATCTGGGTTCGGTTATTAAAGAATTATTGGAAATCCTGGGCAGTCATGAACGTATTGTTGAAATAATTCGTGCCGAAACAACCACTGTTCGTGATAATTGGGCCAGTCCACGTCGCAGCGAAATTTCAGACGCTGAAATTGATATTGATATTGAGGATTTGATTGCGCGTGAAGATATGGTTATCACAGTATCTAATACTGGATATATAAAACGTGTTTCTTTGGATACATATCGTGCACAGAAACGTGGTGGCAAGGGACGTAATGCAATGGCAACCAAGGACGATGATTATGTGGTACAAGTGTTTGTTGCAAATACTCATACGCCTTTATTATTCTTCTCGTCTGCGGGTATATGTTATAAATTAAAAACATATAAATTACCAGAAGCAGCAGCTGCTGCCAAGGGGCGTCCATTGGTTAATTTGTTGCCATTATCAAATGGTGAAACAATAACTGCAATTATGCCAGAACCAGAAGACAAAGAAAGTTATTTGATGTTTGTGACTGCATCGGGAACTGTTCGTCGTAATAAGATGGCTGATTTTGAAAGCATACGTGCGAATGGAAAAATTGCAATGAAGCTGGACGAAGGTGATTCACTGATATCTGTTTTGCCATGCACAGAAGATCAAGATGTATTCTTGTCTACTTATCGTGGACGTTGTATCAGATTCGCTGTTCCTGAAATTCGCGTATTTGCAGGACGTAATTCAACCGGTGTTCGTGGATTAAAACTGGGCAAAGATGACCGTATTATTGGTATGGCTATGTTGAATCATGGTGAAGAAGATTCATCAGTACGCAGCGCTTATATTAAACAGAGTCGTGCACTACGACGTGCCGCAACCGGTGTCGAAGAAGAAGCTGGTACCGAAGATGCGGATGAAGAATCAACAAACTTGGTTCTAGATGATGCAAAGATGGCAGAAATGGCATCGCGCGAAGAATTCATTTTGACAATTTCTGAAAATGGATTTGGTAAAAGAACCAGTTCTTATGAATATCGTCTGACGCATCGTGGTGGCGGTGGATTTGCAAATATTAAACTGGGTGGCAAGAATACCGCAGTTGCAGGTTCTTTCCCTGTTGATAACGAACATGATATTATAATGGTGACAGATGGTGGAAAAATTATCAGAACACCTGTTGCTGCTGTTCGTATTGCTGGACGTGCAACTGCTGGCGTTACATTATTCCGCACATCTGAAAAAGAAAAAGTAGTATCAGCAATTGCAATTGAAAAAGAAGAAATAGATGATATTGTTGCAATAGAAACTTCTGAAACAGAAATCATAGAATCGGGAAACAATGAATAATGAATACTTTTTATCAATTAACGATGTAGCAAAGCGATTGGATTTGCCGGCGCATACTTTGCGTTATTGGGAAAAGCAATTTCCTGCCGCGGTAAAGCCAACAACCGGCGCTGGTGGACGTCGTTATTATCGTACAGAAACAGTAGCAGCATTAGAGACCATAAAAGATTTGCTTTATAATCGTGGTATGACAATTGCTGGTGTTAAAAAGTTACTGAAAGATGGTACATTTCCAGAGAGTTCTGACTTTATAACTGGCGTTGATAAGAAAGAAAACGTTAAAAATGTTGTACAGAAGAAATCGATAAAATCGGACAATGGTTTATTTTCGGATAAATCTGAAATTAACCAGGCAATTGATTTATTAGAGCGAGCTCGTACAACTTTATCTTAAAAAAATGTCTGCGTTGCAGACATTTTTTATATCTATTGCAAATCTTGTTTTTTGACTTATATTATGTGTCAGAGGCGAGAAAAATGAAAAAAATAATTGAAAAAATAAGTATACTGGGGGATTCTATTTCCAAAGGTGTTATATTAGATGAAATTTCTAAGAAATATAAAATATTAAAAGAATCAGCGGCTGATTTATTCAGTCGTGAGAATCATGTTGAAATAAAAAATCATGCTAAGTTTGGTTGTACCAGTGAAAAAGCATTAGATATAATCCAAAATATATTGAAGAGCGAAACCCCGTCAGGAATTATTATGTTGGAATTGGGTGGAAACGACTGTGATTTTAACTGGGATAATGTCGCCGCAAATCCAGACGCAGATCATCAACCAAATGTCACACTGGAAAAGTTCAAACAGAATATTGCAAAAATTATTCAAATGGTTAAGGATACTGGTCGTGATTTGGCCTTTATGACATTGCCACCAATTGATTCTGAAAAATATTTTAATTGGATTACACGTGGTGATAAAACACGTGTTGAAAATATTCAACGTTTCTTGGGTGAAAGAAATTATATTTACAGACACCAAGAATTGTATGCTGGCGCATTAGAAGAAATCGCAACAAAGAATAATATTTATAAAATTCCGGTACGAAGTGGATTTTTATCAATACCAAGATGTTGTGATTATATTTGTGATGATGGTATTCATTTGAACGAGCGTGGACAAGACGTTATGAAAACAATATTTAATAATACATATAATCAGTATTTGGCAATGAAATAATAAAACCCGCATTTGCGGGTTTTTATTTTCTGGCAGTCCCAACGGGAATCGAACCCGTATTTCCAGAATGAGAATCTGGCATCCTGACCGTTAGATGATGGGACCAGCGATATCGTAGAAATCTATCAGTAAATATTATTAAGTTCAAGAAATTTTTGGTTGGGGCACACGGATTCGAACCGCGATAAAGAGTACCAAAAACTCTTGTCCTACCGTTAGACGATGCCCCAAAAGTACGGGTAATTATAGATAATTTTATTAAATTTGCAATAATAAAATACTTAATATACAAATATTTTAAATATTTTTTACATTATCCCTTGAAATTTAATTATTAAAATATATAATGATTAAAGTTTTTAATGATTAATACTTGTTTAATAAAGGTAATTAATAAAAGGAGTTTGTGATGTCGCGCAAAGAATTTGTTCGTATTATTGAAGAAAATGTAATGATTCTTGATAGGCTGGGCGAACGTCTTAAAATAGATCTTATCAGCATATCAAAATATCCACGTCAACAGTTGACCGCGCTGGTTCGTCTGTACTTGGGTGGCAGGGCAAAATTAAAAGATATCGCACATCGTGAATTTGTTACTACATCAAATTTGTGTGCAACATTTCGCAGACTTGAAAACGATGGACTGGTATTGCGTACAATTGATGAAAATGATCGTCGTAATACTTGGTATTCTGTCACAAAATCTGGTGAAGAACTGGCACGTCGTGCAATAGATAAATTTCGCGAGGGTATAGAAATAATGTTTAAAAATGTAAATCGCGAAGATGAAGAAAGACTGACGGGTGCTTTAAAAACAATTAATGAATTATTAACAAATATGGAGATAAGTAATGCGTAATTTCAGATTGGTATCAATTATCAGTATAATTTTTTCTGCAGCTTTTATGCAGAATTCTTTTGCGATGGATTTGTCATTTGAATCTGCTGTTGAAAAAATAATGACCGAATCACAAGATTTAAAAAAATCTGATGCAAATATTAAAAAGGCCCAGGCACAATTGGATGCGGTAAATGCAAACAGATGGTTTAATATTGAAGGCACTGCCAGTTATATGAATATGGTTAATGTTGAAAGACCACTGAGTGGTGAAGGTGTTGTATTACCCCCAGAATTTTTAGTTTATACCGGCGGTTTTCAAATTCCTGATAATACATTCATGGCAGGTGCTACTGTAAAACAACCTATTTATACATTTGGTAAAATTGGAAATGCAGTTGATGCTGTCAGATCCGCAATAAAGATTTCTGAATCTGGTAAAGAGTTGGCACAACGTGAAGTTCGCTATGCAGCTGCAAATATGTACTGGACTGCAAAGATGACTGATGGTCTGGTAAATATTGCAGAAAAATCATTAAAGGATACAGTTTCTGCAAAAAACAAACTGACGGCTGCTGGTCGCGTAGGTCGTGGTAATTTAGTGAAAATTGAATCAGATATAGAATCAAAAAAAATAAATTTATCTGATGCAAAGTTTAATCGTGATACCGCATACAGAATGCTGAAAATCTTGGCAGATATAGATATGGATGAAGATTTAAATTTAACCGACGAAATACCTTCGGATTTTGTAGATATTGATATCAAAGATTTAAAATCGAATCCTGAATGGGATATGTTAAATCAGCAAGCGCAGATGTACGAATCTAATGCTTCGTCAAAACGTGCTGGGCACTATCCAACTTTGGCAGCAACAGGTTCATATAGTTATATAGCAACAAACACAGAATCAAATGTTTTTGGTGGACACAAAGACCAGATTGCATATTTGGGATTGGCGCTGCAGGTTCCAATATTTGACGGTGGTCTGGCGCGTGCAAATGCAACAATCGAAGCAATGAATGCAGAAACTGTTCGTCAAGATTTGGACAAATCAAAAAAGATAAAAACAGAACAATATGATACTGCTATAAAAAAATATAAACATTTACGTGGAAATTTGAAAAGCTTGGAAAATGCAAAAAACCTGGCAGAAAAAGCATACAATATTTCATGTGATCGTTTTGCAGCAGGTCAAACATCTGCTGTAGAATTGGCCGAAGTATCAGCTGCGTTATCACAGTTAGATATGGCATTGTTGAATGCAAAGTACAATATTTTAATGTCTGCAGAATCTATTAAAAAGTTGGGTGAATAAGAATGAAAAAAGTAATTTATATTTTATGTGCAATTTCTATAATTGGTTGGGTTGGATTCAGATTTACAGTTATTGGATCTGAAAATGCACGTTATATTTTTAACCCTTCACGTGTTTTCGAAGAACAAGGTGTACCAGTTAAAGTTATGCAAGTTAATCGTAAAACAGATGTATTAAAAGAGCCTTTATCTGTAAAAAATAATCGTGCATTGGTATCTTCATCACGTGTTTATAAATTCCGCGTGGGTCAAAAAGTTGGTACAGGATCAATATTATCAGTTTCAAATAATATAGATTTAGATTCTGGAATGCATGTTATTACAACCCGTGGCGCGTCGGACGGTTTGAATTATGCAGAATTAAAAAATAACGGTTTTTTTGTTCCCATTTATGCAATTAATAATAATTCTTTAATGATTGTAAAAGATGGTTTTGCGCAAAAAATTGATGTTGGAATTGTAAATCAAGATTCTGATAATGCTGTTATTTCAAAAGGATTATCAGATGGGGATATAATTATTCTTTCCAAAATAGGAGAGGGTGAAAGGGTAAAAATGCAGAATTAATAAATCACGATTAATGATTTTTCAAGGGAGTATATAATGTTAAATTTTTTCGTTCGCAGACCAATAACAACATTAATGTTTGTTCTTTTTTGGGTGGTTTTGGGGATTGTATCTTTTCCAAAGATGAATATAGAAAGAACACCAGCCATAGATTTTCCAATGGTCACCGCTACGTTTATTTATCCGGGCGCAACCCCGGCAGAAATTGAATCACAGGTTATAAAAAAAGCCGAAGATTCTATTTCAGAAGTTGCGGGTTTAAAGAAATTGACATCGCAGGCTTTTGAAAATGGTGGGTTTGTTATGGCAGAATTTAACCTGGGGGTTAATGTAAATGACAAGGCATCCGAAGTGAAAGCAAAACTGGACGCAATTTCGTCCGAGTTTCCGTCAGATTTAAAACAACCCGTGGTTGAGAAATTAAATCCTTTGCAACAATCTGTTATGGATATTGTTTTACAGGGGGCCAACCCACGTGATATGGAACAATATGTAAAAGACTTTTTATCTAACAAAATGACCGCATTGCCAGGTGTCGCAAGTATATCTGTATTTGGTGGCGAAGAACGTGCAGTTCGTATATTTATGAATCCAGAACTGATGGCATCACGTGGTGTTGCAATTATGGATATTGTAAACGCACTGGGGTCAAAGAATTTGAATATTCCTGGTGGAAAAATAGAATCGGGGACAAATTCATCAAACGTTCGTTTTATCGGTGAATTTCAATCTATTGATGATATTAAAAATCTTCGAATAACAACTTCCGAAGGACAAAATTTCCAATTACATGAAATAGCAGAAGTGAAAGATGCTGCACGTGATATTGAAACTGGTGCAAGATATAATGGAGAAAATGTTGTTATCGCATCCATTGTGAAAGCGTCTGATGGTAACGCTGTTAAAATATCTGCTGCATTACGTAAAAGTCTGCCAGCTTTTGAAGCTGATATGAAATCACGTTTCCCAAATACAGAAATGAAAATTATATCTGATTCGTCCATAGCAATTGCAAATGAAACATACAGTACAATTTATGGAATTATATTGGGTTTGATATTTACAGTTATTGTTTTATTGGTATTTACCAGAAATTGGCACTCAACAATTATTGCGGGCGTTGTTATACCGGCGTCACTGGTGGCTGGGTTTTTCTTTATGGATACTGGTGGTTTTACAATTAATTCTATGACATTGTTGGCGTATTCATCTGCGCTGGGGACATTGGTTTCGAATGCCATTATTTTGATTGAATCTGCAATACAAGAAATGAATGCAGGAAAAGATTCAAAACTAGCCGCAATTGATGGAACCAAAAAAGTCATGGTGCCTATTTTGGCAGGTGTTGGAACAAACGTTGTTGTGTTCTTACCTTTGGCATTTATGGGTGGAATTGCTGGTCAATTCATGATGCAATTTGGAATGACGGTTGTTTATGTGACATTATTATCATTATTGTTCTCTTTTACATTGACACCTATGATGATTGGTTTGTTTTTACGTCCAGCAAAGAAAAAAGTCAAAAAAATTGAATCATCAAAGAAAAAAGAAGTTATGCCTCGTTTCCGTAAATGGTTTGATTATCAGCATAATCATCCATGGCGAGTTGTTGGTTTGGGTGTTGTTGTGTTATTGGCATCAACAACACTATTAAGATTTGTTGGTAATGAATTTTCATCCAGCACTGATACTAATGAAATTACTGTGACAGCACGTGCACCAATGGGCAGTACTTTTGAGAAATCAGAATCTATTGCAAAAAAAATAGAAAACAAACTGCATGATTTTAAAGAAGTTAAATCAACATCTGTGAAAATCGGTGAACGCGGTTTGCAAAATATATCGGTAAAAATAGAACTGGTTGAAAAATCAAATCGTAAATTATCGGATAAGGCATTGGCGCAAAGAATATTACCGGAACTTGCAGAAATTCCAGATACCGAGATACAAATTCGCGCAGGTGAAAGTATGCAAGGTGGTGCAGTATCTTCGGATATGGTGTTAAATATAAACGGTGAAGATGATATAAAGCGTGAAGAATATGCAAAACAAGCTTTGAAACTTATTAACGAAATCCCAGAGGTTCAAAGCGCAGTTTTTGCACAACAAGAACCAGGTCAAGAAATACGATTTATCCCAGATGATAAGAAAATGAATTTCTGGGGCATAAAGAATTCTTATGCTGGTATAACATTGCGTACAGCGTTATTTGGAAATGATTCTTATAAATATAAAGAGTCTGGAAAAGAATATCCAATTATATTTGAATTTGCAAAACCGTTTGTAAACCAGGATATGTTTGACAGTGTATATGTAAATTCACAAAAGGGTTTAGTTTCATTGTCAGAACTGGGGACGATTAAAAATGTACGCGCAACATCAGATATTCGCAGACTGGATAAAAATAGAATTACCGAAATAGATATAAATATTGGTAAATCTACGATTGGACCAGTTCAGAAAAATATAGAAGAAAAATTGGCAACAATAAACTGGGAAAACGGTTATGGCGCCCATTTTGGTGGAATGTCTGAAATACAAAGCGAAACCAACAGTGAAATTGGTACAACTTTTTTATTGGCAACCATTTTGACGTTTATGTTATTGGCTGCGATAATGAATTCTTTGGCGCATCCCTTTACAATTGCGACATCAATCATTACCAGTTTTGCAGGTGTGTTTATCTTGTTGTTCTTATCTGGTGCATCTATAAACGTTGCAGCGTTATTGGCAATTGTTATGTTGGTCGGTTTGGTGGTTAATAATAATATTTTGATTATGGAACCAACAATTAACAGAATTAATAAGGGCGAAAAACCGTATAATGCATTGTGGGCAGAATTTGTTGATAAAAAGACAATGATATTGATGACATCTATTTCAATTATGGCTGGTATGTTGCCCCAGTTGTGGAGTTCTGATGGTATGAAAACATCGATGGCCGCTGTTATGATTGGTGGTATGTTTGCCAGTCTGGTTTGGACATTTGTTTTAACACCATCTTTATTCTTTTTGATGGAACGTTTAAGATCTAAGGTAAAAGGTAAAAAATAATGAAAGTAAATTTAGTTGTATTTGATTTTGATGGAACTTTGTCATCTGGTGACTGTAATATAGAATTTGGAAAATATTGTTTCAGACACAGTTTGCGTCCTTGGTTTTTCATTCCTGTTATTGCATTGGGTTTTTTGATTAAACTATTTAATCCTGCGGGTACAACATGGCGTGCAATAACGCGCAGTTTTATGACAAAGAATATGATAAAAAAGCATGCAGATAATTTTATTTCTGAACATAAAATGAACAGGTTTGGTTGGGTGGCTGATAAAATAAAGTCTGAAAAATCAAAAAAGAATACGCGTGTAATTTTAATCTCGGCTGGACCTGATTATTTGATTCATAAATTGGTTCGTGATTTACCGTTTGATGCGGTTATTTGTTCACAAATGTATTTATCACATCCTTGGAATTACAAGTTTCTGTGTTGGGGAAAAAACAAAGTTTTTGCGATGAATGAATGGTTGGCCAAAAAGAAATTAAATGCAAACTTTATTCGCAGCTATTCGGACAGTAAAACAGATTTACCAATTATGAATCTGGCAAAAGAACAAGTATGGATTAATTCAAAAACCGGTATCAGAAAATAATTTTATAAATTAATATTCCATAATCCCTGCTGACCTTTGGCGGGGATTGGTTTATCCAACTTTTGAACATTTGTCAGTTTCCACGCATATCTGCCTATGCGCCAATCACCAAAGTCCAATTCTGTTTGTGTTTGTTGATAAATAAGTTCAGGTGTTATTAAAATACAATCGACCAGATCGCAAATTGCGACTATTTTTCCAAATTCCAGATTTTCCATACCATACTTATCAGCCAATGCTTGATATTCAAGGGACATTGGTTTGATTGCTGAATGAATTGCCAGTTTAATACCATGATCGCCAATAAACAAATCAGGTCGAGTTAATTTGGTTGACCATGATCTGGTTTCATATTTTTTTAACCCACATGCAATTGCATCAGCAAATGGTTGCCACAGGGTAAGTGCTTTCATTATTCATCTCCGAAATCTAATTCACGAAGTTTTTCTGCACGGGGTTGAACCTTGCGAATTGATATTTGTAAATCTTCGATATCTTTTTCTGCCATTTGAAAATGATTTTCAACCTTTGCTGCGCGATCTGATAAACGCGACAGGTCGATCAACAACATGTCTAATTCTTTCTTAATTTGGGCTGCAACGCGTTTTATTTTAATATCCGACAGAATGGCGCGAATTGTATTTAATGTCGCCCACAGTGTTGCTGGGGATACAATAAAGACCTTTTTATGTGCGCCATAATTGATTGTATTTGGAAATTCACGATGCAAGGTTTCAAATATAGATTCTGATGCGATAAACATCATTGCGCTTTCTGCGGTTTTTCCAGGGATTATATATTTTTCTGCGATGGCATCTATATGTTTTCTTACGTCCAGTTCAAACATTTTGCGTGTCCCATCATCTGGTGATTCTTGATATCTGGAAAACCCTTCCAATGGGAACTTGCTATCGATAATCATATCCCCAGGTGGATAAGGCAGACGAATTATACAATCTGGACGAACCCCATTTTCCATAACAGATTGAAAAGCATATGTTTCTGGCGGCATAATATCCGTAACCAGGTCTTCCAGTTGACGTTCACCAAACGACCCACGTGCTTGTTTGCTGCCCATCAGAATATTTTTAAAATTCGCAATATCACCACTGATATTCTTTAATTCCATTGCGTTTTGTGCCAATACCCCCAAACGTTCTGATATACGTTCGCGCAGATGTACATTATCTTCGCGCAAAGACGATAAATCAACAGAGTGTTTCTTTGTTAATAAAATAAAAAGTAAAACGATAATTATACCCAGCAACGTGAATAAAATATAAGTTGTCATTTGAAATTCCTTTGTTAAAATCATTATAAGAGGAAAAGCAAATGTTGCAAATGAAATTGTGTGGGGACTTGGTTTTACGCGAAAAATGTGAACCTGTGACAGAGATTACCCCCGACATTTCATCCTTGTTAGATGAAATGGTGAAAATGATGAATGATCAAAATGGTGTTGGCCTGGCGGCCCCACAGGTTGGTATATTGCAACGATTCTTAATTATGAAATGCAAGATTGGCAATGATAAAGAAGCAAAAGTCTATAAAATGATAAACCCAGAAATAGTAGAAAAGTCCATGGAAATAGTTGATATGGAAGAAGGGTGCTTGTCAGTTCTGGGATCTGATGATTTGCCAGTGTATTCCAATGTTTCACGTCCAAAATATGTTGTTATAAAATGGACCGATGAAAAAGGTGAACAGCATTCAAATAAACTATCCGGTTATGCAGCACGTATTGTTCAACACGAAATAGATCATTTGGATGGTATTTTATTTATAGATTATTTATCACCTGTGAAACGTGAAATGGTTATGAGTAAAGTGCGGAGGCGGAAATGAATCTTGTCTTGATGGGTACAAATGATTGGGTCGTACCTATTTTTGATAGAATTGCGGACCAACATAATGTGTTGGCGGTGTTTACACGTGCACCAAAACCGTCAGGGCGTAAATTGCAATTACAGAATTCACCTGTACACAATTGGGCAGAATCACGTGGATTACCAGTTGTTAATGATATAAAAGAATATAATTATAAACCTGATATGGTTATTGTCATATCTTATGGTGTAATTTTGCGTGATAATGTTTTAGGATCTGCCCCGGTTATAAATATTCACCCAAGTCTTTTACCAAAATATCGTGGGCCATCACCAATACGCAGTGCAATTATGAATGGTGATACAGAAACTGGTGTTTGTCTGATGCAGGTCACACCAAAGGTTGATGCTGGCGATATTTATATGATGCAGAAATTAGAAATCGGTGAAAATGATACAAATGAAATTATACTTAAAAAAGTATCTGATATATCTGCAGATATGTTAAGTGAATACTTAAGAAATCCAGAAATGTACCCGCCAAAACCACAAGTTGGGGAACCTTTTTATACCAAGAAGATTACTGCAGCCGACACAATAATTGATTGGGGAAAACCACCGATTGAAATTCATAACAAGGTGCGCAGTATCGGCGGACGTACAAAAATTAATGATTCAGATTTAAAAATATTAAAAACCAGAATAAATGAAGATGGAAGATTGGAAATTCTTCGTGTTCATCCTGCTGGTAAAAAGCCTATGTCTTGGCACGATTTTTTAAATGGACATCAATGGATAAAGGCATTTGGATTTCATAATGTCGCGTTATAAATTAACTCTTGAATATAATGGAACAAATTTGATTGGTTGGCAGGAAAACCCTGGTGGCGTTTCTGTTCAATCCTTGGTTCAAGATGCAATTTTTAAATTTTCTGGACAAAATGTAAATGTTTATTCTGCTGGGCGCACTGATGCTGGGGTGCATGCACTCGGTATGATTGCACATTTCGATTTGGATGCAGGTACAGATGGAAATATCGTTCATCGCGCTATAAACTTTTATCTTAAAAAAACAAATGTTATCGTTTTGGATTGTAAGCAGGTATCAGATGATTTTCATGCGCGATTTTCATGTATTCTCAGAAATTACAAATATATAATCTTGAATCGCGCTGCAGCGCCTATTTTGGAAAAAGATTTGGTCTGGTGGAAACCGGTTGAATTAAATATAGATGCAATGAAATTGGCGGCCAACAAATTGATTGGTAATCATGATTTCACCAGTTTCCGTGCAAGTGAATGCCAGGCAAAAAGCCCGATAAAAACCATGGATAAAATTGAAATAAAAGTAGTAGAAGAACAATTTGGTAAACGTATAATTATTGAATTTTCAGCACGGTCATTTTTACATCACCAGGTTCGGAATATTGTCGGAACTTTGGTTGAAATCGGTCTGGGGAAACCTTATGATATTGATAAAATTTTGGCGGCAAAAGACCGCAGCGCTGCCGGACCTACTGCGCCAGCTTCGGGGTTATATTTTGTAAGTGCCGGGTATGCCACCAACGATTAGATTGGGTGTATTTAATTCTGCCTGATTTATAAATTACAAACCCACCACGCAAAATCTTATGATTACATTTTTCTGATTTAACATCAAAATACGATACGATAAAATCAATTTTTGGATTGCGACAAAATTCAACAATATTTTCAGAAAGTGGAACATATTTTTGTGCATATGCCAGTGTCCAATTTTTTGTTTTATAAATACAAACGCCTTTGACACATCTGCGTTTCTTGTTTGTTGTTCCAATAGGTTCAAAGTTTAATTGTTTCCAAGAGTCAAATGCAAAATAATGATTTGATGCACGCCCCTTGTTGAATTCCAGTTCCCCGTTTTTTACAAATGCTATTAATTCATGGTCATCGGTTGCGTAAAAAATAGGTCTGGGATTAAAAGTAATTATTGTTAACCCAGATATAAAAAATGTTAAAAATAAAATAACATTAAAACGAATTTTTTTGTAATTATTTATAAATATTAAACATAAGAAACCAATAATTATTAAAAATAAAGCAATTGTTGGAATTGATGGAGTTTGTATTTGTGCAAAGGGCAATTCTGCAATCTTGTTTGCAATCTCCAGCACCCAATTATAAATTTCCCCAGACCAGATAAGCGGCGACATAATCCCCAGCAACGCGCCAATTGTTCCGATCATAACCAGTGGCATAATTGCAAATGAAAATACAGGTAACAGTATTAAATTTCCAATCAGACCGTAAACGGGCAATGAGTAAAAATTGGCAGCAACAAACGGCGCAGTAAATAGTGTTGCGATAATTGATGTCATTGTTGCTGCCTTTATAACCCGAAATATTTTTTTATCAAAAGATAATTTTTTATAACTGTTTTCACTAAAAAACCAAATCAGACCAAAAATTGCAGAAAAGGATAATTGAAAACCAGGCTGCATAACATAGTGCGGATTAATCAAAAATATTGCCATAAATGCGATACATACATTACGTAATGAAAATGCATTACGACCAAAAATAAATGCAATAAATATTAAACTGGTCATCATAAATGCGCGAACAGTCGCGACATCTATGCCTGATAAAAGTAGATAAAATAACAACCCAAACCATGCAAATATTATTGCCGGAAAACGTGCAGGTATTTTTCGTGTAATTTTTGGGATAGATCTGAATATTAAATAAAAAAATGCAAATAACCAAGTTGAAACCAGTGTCATATGAAATCCACTGATTGACCACACATGTCCAACCCCGGTCGCGATCCAATATTGCATATCTTCCTTTGGAATCGCATTTTTATAACCCAGAACCAATGTATCGGCCAATATTGAATTTGTTTTATTATGTAGATAATTTCGAAGAGTATTTATATTTAATCGGGTTTCTTTTGTTATCGGTTTTTTATTATAATTATTTATATATCCGGTTGCCGTAAGCCCATTAAAATATGCCCAACGTTAATAGTCAAAAGACCCAGGCGCTGTTGCACCAGAAGGTTTAAACAAGGTGACATTAGCGTTTATATTACCCCCAATATTTGGAATTATTTGATCTGTGTCCAAAGATAATCTGATTATGGTATTTTTGTTTTCTGTTATATCTGGTGTTCTTACAAATACTTTTGTTTTATTATTGGCATAATCAATATCGGTTACGATTCCCGATATATCACGGTCATGTATATCGTGTGATATTTGTGGTGTATCAATTAATCGGGTAAATCCAGCAGCATAGAAAAAGCCAAAGATAAATAATAAAATTGTTGTTAAAATTACATTTGGTTTTCTGAAAATAATAATCGCCAATGACAGACCAGCAATCAACAATGGATAATAAAAACTTGGTTCTGATGGCAATAAAAAATATAGTGCTGCACCAAAAGCCATCACAAAAGGTGACCAAAGAAATAGATTTTGAAACTGATGTTCCAGAAATTCTCTCATACCAATGATTATAGGGATTAATTTTATTGCACAGCAAGACCAAAATTTGCTATGATCAAATTCCATAAGAGGAATACTTATGGCAAAATATATTTTTATAACTGGTGGTGTAGTTTCAAGTTTAGGTAAGGGCGTCGCAGCGGCAAGTTGTGGGGCCCTTCTTCAATCTCATGGATATAAAGTTCACGCAAGAAAATTGGATCCCTATTTGAATATAGATCCAGGTACAATGTCCCCATTCCAACATGGCGAAGTCTATGTGACTGATGACGGATATGAAACTGATTTGGATTTGGGATATTACGAAAGATTCTTAGGTATAAAGTTGTCACGCAATGATTCTGTTTCTGGTGGACGTATTTACTGGGATGTTTTAAGTGCGGAACGTCGCGGCGATTACCTGGGTAAAACTGTTCAAATGATTCCACATGTCAGTGACAAGATAAAAGAATATATAACCCGGCCCGTTGATGCAGACTTTGTCATTTGTGAAATAGGCGGTACAGTTGGCGATATCGAAGGAAAAATATTCCTGGAATCAATTCGACAATTGGCCAATGATATTGGTCGCAGAAATGTTATGTTTATTCATTTGACGCTGGCGCCATACCTTGAAAAAAGTGGTGAACTGAAAACAAAACCAACCCAAATGTCTGCACGCAATTTATTGGAAAACGGAATCCAGGCAGATATGCTGATTGTGCGTACTCCCCGTGAATTGGAAGAAGAAGAACGTAAAAAAATAGGTATGTTTTGTAATTTACCGTCTGAAAATATTATCAGCGGTATTGATGTTGATAATATTTATAAAATCCCAATGGCTTATAAGGTACAAAATGTATTTGATATAATTGCAAATCATTTTGGATTGAAAAAAACCGATGGGGATATGCACCGATTTCATAAAATAGAAAAATATTTATCAGATAAATTACCAACAGTTAAAATTGGTATGGTTGGTAAATATTTTGATGTACCTGATGCTTACAAATCGTTGAACGAGGCGTTGTTCCATGCAGGTATTCAAAACAATGTTCATATAAATATTAAAAAGATTGATTCAGAAAAATTTTCAGAAGATGCGGTTCGCGATGTTGATGCAATATTGGTTCCTGGGGGTTTCGGTACCCGCGGAATTGATGGAAAAATTGCAGCTGCAAAGTATGCACGTGAAAATAAAATTCCATATATGGGAATATGTCTAGGAATGCAGGTTGCGGTGATTGAATTTATGCGAAATGTAATGGGTGTTAAAAATGCTGATTCCAGCGAGTTTACTGATGATTGTACCCCTGTTATTTATATAATGTCTGATCATGATGCAGCAGATATGGGTGGGACTTTGCGTTTAGGGTCGTATCCATGTGTAATAAAATCGGGAACATTGGCAGAAAAAGTTTATAGTGCAGATTTAATTAATGAAAGACATCGTCATCGCTATGAAATGGATATGAATTTAGAATCCCAAATTGCAAAACATGGTATGATAATTTCTGGAAAATCCCCAGATGGCAAACTGCCCGAGATTATAGAATTAAAAGATCATCCGTTCTTTATGGCAGGACAATTCCATCCAGAATTTCAAAGCAGTCCGTACAATGGACATCCATTTTTTAATGCTTTTGTTGCAGCAGCGTTAAAGAAGTAATTATTTACCGAATATAAAATCTGGATTAGTAGATAATTCAATCAGTTTATCAGAGTTATCATTTGAAGCACTGTGTTGTCGTTTGATTTTTCCACATTTTTCACATTTATGTGTGATTATAAAATAGTCTTTACATATTTCGATTGCAATCGGTTTCATCATGCCACCACAATCACTGGAACGGTCGCCAGGGTTAATATCAACATCACGTGACCATAAACATTCAGGGCAATGGTTTGTATAACCATTACCTTTTACAACTGCGCCACAATGGGCGCAGGTAAAATTTTCAACGTTTTTAATAAATTTCTTCATTTTATCTTTTATATACCCAAAGCATCACGATACATTTTTACTAATTCATCTGTTTCATCTAATTCATCTGGATCCATCTTGCGCAGGCGAATCATCTGACGAATGTATTTTGGATCGAATCCAGCACTTTTTGCCTCGGAATAAATTTCTTTTATATCAGCAGCAATATTTGCAGTATCTTCATTCAGTTTTTCAACCCTTTCAATAATAGATGTTAATTGGCTGTTATCAATAGCCCCGTGATTTGCATTTTTCATCTGTGTTTCCTCTTGTTTTTCGTGTATTATATGTTATATTATCAGACGCAAAAATCAAGTAAAACAAAAAAAGAGTTAATGTATGAATAAGTTTACAAAAATAACAGCATCTATTGGACCAAACAGTGAAAGTAAAAAGGTCTTGAAGAAAATGATAGAGGGTGGTGTTAATGTATGTCGTTTGAATTTTAGTCATGATACAGGTGATGTACAAGGAAAGAAAATTGATATGATTCGCGAAATATCTGCGGAAGTTGGTCGTCCAGTCGCAATTTTAGCAGATTTACAAGGACCAAAGCATCGTATCGGAAATTTTGAAACCGAAGATAGATATCCTTTGAAAGTTGGTCAAAAATTTATATTAGATAATGATTCTGCGCTTGGAAACTCTGATCGTGTTCAATTGCCAGATGAAGATGTTCTGAGATCATTAAAAATCGGAGAACGTGTTTTATTGAACGATGGAAAAATAGAATTAAAAATCGAGAAGATTTCTAAAAATTCCGTTGAAACATCTGTAATTCGTGGCGATGAAATTTGGTCACGTCGTGGTTTTAACTTACCCGATACAGAAGTTGAGACATCAGTTTTAACAAAAAAAGATCGCGAAGATTTAGAATATGTTTTGACTAAAAATCCAGATTGGGTTGCGATTTCATTTGTTCAAAAACCAGAAGACGTTGAAGAAGTGCGCGATTTTATAACCTCGCATACATCACATCCTGTTAAAATATTATCAAAAATCGAACGACCAAACGCAGTAGAAAGAATTGTGGAAATCGCATCTGTATCAGATGGAATTATGATTGCACGTGGTGATTTGGCGGTTGAAATTCCGTTTGAACAAGTTCCTGCAATATCGCGTCGAATAATTCGTGAATGTCGTAAATTAAACAAACCTGTAATTATGGCAACACAAATGTTGGGTTCAATGGTCAATAGTGAATTCCCTCTGCGTGCAGAGATTTCTGACGTTGCCAGTGCGGCTTATCTGCGTGTGGATTCAACAATGACATCAGAAGAAACAACTATTGGTGATAATCCAATCAATGTTATTGAAACAATGTCAAAAATATTAACCTATGCTGATAAAGACGCAATAGATAATCCGTATGATTGGTCACGTGTTGAAAATATACCGGAAAACGATTGGTCACGTTCAGTTGCTTCAATGGCATATTTGAACAAAGCCTCTGTAATAGTTGTGTTTGCACGTGATACAATAGCAGCAACACAAATTTCTTGTCGTCGTCCAGATATTCCAATTATTGCGGTATGTAACGAAGATGTAGTTGCAAATCAGTTATGTTTATCACGTGGTATTTTCCCAATTTGTGATAATCAACTGTTTGGACAACGTGATGCATTTAATGCAGCACGCAGTTTCAGTATTAACAGTGGCAAGTTAGTCATAGTAGACGAAGAAAAAATCAGTCTTCGAATACTAGATTAAATACCAGTTAAATTGATATATCCGCCCTTGACCGAATGGGCGGATTTTTTGTATCATAAAATCCATGAGAATGAGATTAACATCTATTTGTATTTTTACTATTTTTATGACGTCTGGGATTGCATTTGGTGCCCCGTATAAAGCAGCTTTGGTTGCTGATATAGACACAGGTCAGGTTTTATATCAAGAAAATTCAAACGATTTAAATTATCCCGCATCACTTACCAAAATAATGACACTTTATTTGACTTTTGATGCGCTGGAACATGGACGATTGCACCTGGATGACTATTTAATAGTTTCACAAAGTGCCGCAAATGCATCACCTGTAAAATTAGGTTTGACAGCTGGCAGTAAAATAAAAGTAGAAGACGCGATTAAGGCATTGGCAGTACACAGTGCGAACGATGTTGCACGCGTTTTGGCAGAAAATTTAAAGGGTGGCAAAGAAGGTAGTTTTGCATCGTTAATGACCGAGGTTGCAACAGAAATTGGTTTGTCGCGAACTAATTTTGAAAATTCTTCTGGTCTGCCGGATGACGATCAAATGTCCACAGCACGTGATATTGCATTACTGTCAATGGCGGTTTATAAGCATTTTCCACAATACTGGAAGTTCTTTGGGATAAGCGCATGGAGTTATAACGGCAAAACATATACAAATGGGAATCGTTTATTAAAATCATATCCTGGTTGTGACGGGATGAAAACAGGATTTACAAATAAATCAAAATATTCATTGGTTGCAACTGCAAAACGTGGAAATAAACATTTAATAAGCGTTGTTTTGGGGGCGGCAAATAAAGACGTTCGTTCATCGGTTTCAATAAGAATGTTGGACAAGGGTTTTTCAATGGCGGGTATTGGTGCCGCCCCAATTGTTATTCAAACAACCAATTATGAAGAAGATGTTGTTGTAAATAAACAGGCGTTTGTCCCAACTGTTAAATCTGGATCATCAGGTGTTCAATTCGGTGCTTTTTCTTCACGTAATGCCGCAGCAAATCAACAATCACGTGTTAAAAACTCTTTGGGAATTAATACAATTATTGAATCTGCGCCAAATGGTATGTTTCGTGTACGTATAAAAAATATTTCGGATAATTCTGCGCAGAAAATTAAATCAGACGCCACCGCGTCTGGTATAGATAGTTATATATTTCATTAATAATTTATTTTGGATTCTTTTTATAATAATCCACACGTTGGGAGATTTTATCGGCATGCTTCTTTGTTGAGAAATAAAGAAATATTGTCGCAAACCATGTAAATGAACAAAATACCCAATTACCAACAAAAATTGCGATAATTGTTAATATAAGAAAAAGTGTCATAGAATTACGAGAAAAAGTATATTCGCGTGCCAAAATCTTTATATTTTCACTGCTTTTTTCGGCCCTTTGGTATTCATCATAATTACGCCAATTCATTTGAATTTTCTGTGAAACAAAGTTTCTTTTACTTGGTTGATTTTTATTTTTTAATATTTTTTCAATTAAAAGACTGCCAGTACGATCAATAAAAAAACCGACATAATAAATTACAACCACCACCACCGCAGTTTTTAGAAATTCATTAGATTCGAAAAAAGGTATGCTTTTTAATACAAATATTTCAGGTGTCAGAATAAATAAACCAACGGCAAATAATATACCGATAAATACCATATTTAAAATGTTATAAAAAGGAATGTTATCTACATTCATTGTTTTATTAAGTCTCTCTCTTTGTATGGGAATTATATCATATTATTTAATTCAAGTAAATATTTAATGGAAAACAGGCTGGGTATTGTTATAATGACTTGTATAAAAAAATGAATTCTAAAATAGAAAAACTTATTAAACAATTTGCAAAGTTGCCACGCGTTGGCGGTCGTTCTGCACAACGTATAGTTTTGGCATTGTTACAGGATAAAACTGGTCGGGCGGATAACTTATCTCGGGCCTTGGGTGATATTGCTGCATCTGTGCGTCCATGTCCAACATGTGGCGCGCTGACGGATATTGAAAACGGAAATTGTGAATTTTGTCGTGACGCGTCACGTGCAAATGGTCAATTGTGTGTTGTACGTGATTTGGGGGATGTTTGGACCATGGAAAAATCTGGAATTTTTCATGGTCGTTATCATATTCTGGGTGGACAAATATCTGGCATCAGTGGCGTGACACCCGATGATTTAAATATAGCAACATTACCAAAACGCATAAAAGATGAATGCATAACCGAAATAATTTTTGCTCTGCCAAATACAGTTGAAGGAAAAACCACGCAACATTACGTTATGTCCATGTTGGGAAATATAAATAAAATTGTATTTTCAGAACTGGCATCGGGTGTGCCACTGGGTGGGGATTTGGATTATCTGGATGACGGCACCCTGTCATTGGCATTTGGTGGACGCAAGAATATATGAAAAATTCAATTGAATCTTTACCTCCAATCAGTGAAATGATGCGGGCATCCGGTCTGGAACCCAAGAAATCGTTCGGGCAAAACTTTTTGTTTGATTTAAACCTGACAAATAAAATCGCACGCAGTGTTCCAGATATAGAAAATATTATTGTGATAGAGGTTGGACCCGGTCCGGGTGGTCTGACACGTTCTTTATTAATGGCGGGTGCACCGCGTGTTATTGCAATTGAAAAAGACAAAACCACAGAACCAATTTTGTCGAAAATAAGTGATGCATCAGACGGCAGGCTAGAAATAATTTTTGACGACGCATTGCGTGTATTTCGCGAAAACAAGTTGTCTGGTATAAACGCTGCGATTTGTTCAAATTTGCCGTATAACATTGGCACAGAATTATTAATTCAATGGTTGCATTATGTTTCAAAACAAGACAGTTCAATTCAAATTTCATCTATGACATTAATGTTCCAGCGCGAGGTTGCAGAAAGAATAATTGCGCATGTTGGGGATAAACAATACGGACGCTTGGCAGTTCTGGTAAGTTTGGTGGCAGATGCAAAAATTTTATTTAATGTTCCAAATACTGCTTTCGTACCACAGCCCAAGGTACAATCAGCAATTGTTCAAGTAATTCCAAATTTAGAAAAAATAAAAGCATTAAAAAATCTTTCAAAGATAGAGGAGTTGACCGCAAAACTGTTCGGTCAGCGTCGCAAAATGATACGTGGAATTATCCCAAATTTTGATTGGGTGCGGTTCGGTCTGATGGGAACAGAACGTGCAGAAGAACTGTCACCACAGAAATTTTCAGAGTTAGCATCAAACGAATAATGCAAATTGTTTTATTATTTGTATTTTGGTATAATAAAAACTATTAAAAGTCCAGTTCGGGGGGAGAGAGAAAATGGCAACATCTATACTTATATTTTTCGGAATTGCGTTTGCATTGGTTTTTATACTGCGCTTGGCAAAGATTGGTACATTATTGGCCTTTTTATTGGCAGGTGTTTTGTCGGGGCCCTATGTTTTTGGGCTATTTCAATTATCTGATATTTGGCACTTTTTGGGCGAAGTTGGAATAATGTTTTTGTGGTTCACAATAGGGCTGGAATTGAATATGAAGCGCTTGTGGCAAATGAAACGCACAATATTTGGGTTCGGTGCCGCACAGGTTATGATGGTTGTTACTATGTTGTTTCCAATTCTTTTCGGTCTGACAGAATGGACAATTATGGGAACAATTATGGTTTCACTGTTGTTGGCAATGTCCAGTACGTCAACAGATTTGGAAATTCTGGCTGAAAGAAATGAATTACATACAGGTTTGGGTCGGCAAACATTTTCAATATTGTTGTTTCAAGATTTATTATCAATTCCATTAATGGCCATGTTGCCAATATTCGCGGGAAAATCTATAAATCTGGGCGCCAGTATAATTGATATTTTGGTTATGTCGGTCGGTCTTATTCTGGGTGTTTTGATTGTTGGTAGATTATTGATAAATCCGCTTATGCGATTGGTCACAAAACTGAAATCCAAAGAATTGTTTTTGCTGACAATTATGTTGAATATTATTTTATGGGCAGTAGTACTGCAGTTTATTGGTCTGCCACCTGAATTGGGTGCTTTCTTGGCTGGTATGTTGCTTTCAGAAACAATTTACAGACACCAGGTCAAGGCCGAGATATCACCATATGCCACTTTGTTCTTGGCGTTCTTTTTCATTGCGCTTGGTATGGGGTTGGATTTAAAACTGCTGATGGATAATTGGTTAATTGTTGTCTTGGGTGTAGTTGCGTTGTTTTTTATAAAATTTTCAGCAATTTACATTGTTGCACGCGTTCGTCATGTCAGATTCAGAGAAGCTTTTTTAATAGCTTTGATTTTGGCCCAAGGTGGTGAATTTGGTTTGTTAATATTGCAGACAATGAAATCAAGCGGAATCGAGGCAATACCATTTGTACATGGGGAAATTTTGACTGCTATAATAATATTATCAATTATGATTACACCAATTTTACTTGCTGTATATGATCGTATACAAAGATCTGGAAAATTATTTTCAAGTCTGAAATCCAGAAGATTTAATAAAAAGGGTGAAACCGAAGAAAAACCAGAGGTTATTATTTGTGGGTTTGGTCGTGTCGGACAAATAATAGCACAAATGATGGAGTCAGAAAAAATTCCATATGTCGCGATTGATTTTAATGTCGATACAGTTATCTTTGGTCGTGAAAAAGGATTTAATGTTTATTATGGCGACAGCAGCAATTCAGATTTCTTGGTTGATGTTGGTTTGGCAAAAAACAAAACACGTGCAGTTGTAATAGCACTGGATAATGCGTGGGTTGCAAAAAGTGCAGTTCGTGCAGTTCGTACGATTTCGCCGCGGATTAAGATATTTGCGCGTGCACGTAATTTGGAAGAGTCAAAGCTCTTATTAAAAGAGGGGGTAAAAGAGGCTTTGCCAGAAACTGTAGAATCATCATTTATGCTGGGTGAAGGTGTAATGTCCAGTATTGGTATTAAAAATGAAAAAATAGAAAAAATAATATCCGAAATACGTAAAAATAATTACGAAAAACTGGAAGATATTTCAGATAAAAAATAAATTATAATAGTCATATCGTCTCATTTTAATGGGACGATTATTATTTGCATTCAGTGCTTCAAATTGCTATATTCTCAAACATGAGGTATAACATGAAAAATGCAATTAAAGTATTGTTAATTATAATAGGTGTAATTTTATTAGATCAAATTACCAAGGGTTTATTGTTATATTTGATAACTGGGGGTGTTCCTGTATTTGGTCCAGCATGGAATATAGTTCCCGTGCCGTACATGATGGGGCAGGTCACAGATTTCTTTAATATTGTCTTTACTTGGAATCCTGGGGCATCTTTTTCTATGTTCAGGTCACTGGGGGAATCTGCACCAATTATAATAATAGTTCTGACGGGTATTGTAATTGGTTTCTTATTGCACTATTTGTTTAATAAGGCGAACAAACACGAAAAAATTCCAATTGCTTTTATAGTTGGTGGTGCGCTGGGAAATTTAATAGATCGTATAAGATTTGGTGCGGTTGTTGATTTCTTGGATTTTCATGTGGGCGGTTTGCATTGGCCAGCATTTAATATTGCAGATACTTTCATAGCAATAGGTGTTGGGTTGTATATAATTAGTTGGTTTATTATAAGGAAGAAAAAATAATGGTTAAATATTTAGATAATAAAAATTCAGGTTTCAATAATTGGATGGCGGGACAACAAAAATCAGGTGCTAAACCCTCAAAATCTTCGGGCTTTTTTTGGTGGATGATAATATTTCTTTTGGCTTGGTGGTTATTCTCTATGTGGACCGCGCCAAAAAAGAATATAGAAAACAAAATAATTAATACAACAGTTGTTGAAAATATTTCAAACGTTCCAGTTTCAAATATTATGGGGGATAAGATATCTGTTGATGTTCAAGGATTGCGAGTATCACAGATTAAATTAAAAGATTACAAACAAGATAAAAACAAAGACGAAAAAATATCATTATTATCAGGTGATAAAGAGTTTGCAGAAATAGGTCTGCTTGCCAGTGGTACAGTTGCCCCAACGGCACAGACAGTCTGGAAAATTAATAATGGCGTAATGACATGGCATAATAGTGACAAGGTTGACTTTAAACGCACAGTTGATGTAAAAGATTATATAATTACAATCAAAGATGAAATTAAGAATAACAGTGGTAAAAATGTTTCTTTTGCGCCATATGCACGCATGATTAATAATGGTGATACCAAAGCTGTAGCGGTTGCAACAGGTGGAATTGCATATGTTAATTCTGATATTGAACGTAATGGCTGGAAGAGCTTGGATAAAAAATCGTATGCGTATCAAACAACAAATGGGTTTATTGGTTTCGCAAATCAATATTGGGAAAGTATTATCAGTTTAAACAGTCCGGACCAAACAATATTGATGAAGAAAACAGATACGCGTTATCAGGCAGATACTTCTGCTGCGCCGATTCAAGTTTCAGCTGGCAAAACAGCAATAATTGAAACAAATATATTTGCTGGGCCACGTGATCAAAAAATATTGTCATTGGCTGCGGAATCTATCACTGGAATTGAAAAAACAATGGATTATGGTTGGTTCTGGTTCTTGGCACGTCCAATGTCATGGGCACTTAATGCATTAAATATTCTTGTTATGAATTATGGTTTGGCAATCATATTATTGACAATTGCATTGCGTATATTGATGTGGCCATTAACACGCAAGTCTTATACATCAATGGCAGCTATGCAAAAAATGCAGCCAGAAATGCAAAAAGTACAAAAACTTTATGCAAATGATAAGGCTCGCTTGCAGATGGAAATGATGAAATTATATCAGACACACAAGACTTCACCAATGTCTGGTTGTTTGCCAATGTTATTGCAAATACCAATCTTCTTCGCATTGTACAAGGCATTGTTGATTTCTGTCCCAATGCGCCAGGCTGGGTTCTTATGGATTGGTGATTTATCATTAATGGATCCATTTTATATATTGCCATTAATAATGGGCGCGACAATGTGGTGGCAACAGCATTTGCAAGGATCGGTTAAACAAAAATCAAATAATAATGATCCAATGGCACAAACCCAAAAGGTTATGAAATATATGCCAATTTTATTCACAGTAATGTTTGCATGGATGCCAGCAGGACTGGTTTTGTATTGGACGATTTCAAACTTGTTTGGAATAATGCAGATGTATGTAATAAAAAGAAGTGCTAAAAAATAAAATTAAAAGCTGTTGTAAATTTACAACAGCTTTTTTAAATGTCTGTAAAGCTGATCTGGTGTCCACATAAATGGGTTATTTATACCCAATGCGTGTTTTGCAAAACCAACGCATGTTAATAAAGTTGGTGTTTTAAATATAGTTTTATTTATTTTATTTATTTCTATAAATTCCCAACCTGCAGAAATTAATTTTTCTATTCCTGATGGTTTTATATTTATTAAACGAATACCATCAGAAGCGACCTGGATAAGAATATTATCATTTTTTTTATTTTGAAAAATAACAACACAGTGTCGAAAATTTCTGCAAAATATTTTTGATAAAGTTTTTGAAGTTTTTTTTGAAAAACCGATAATCATATTAATTCCTTTTTATTATATGATAAAATCAGTATTACATTAAAAGTAATACTGATCTGTTTAATCTATCCATTCCTTATTTCTCGCTGCGGATTCAAGTATTTGCATTGCACTGTGCCATACAGCTGCCTTGTGATTTTCTGCCCATATATGTTGATGTGGGCAACGATGTTTATCACCAAATTCTTTCATGATATCTAACTGTTCACGAGTCAGTGATCCAGAAAGATAAAGTTTAGTAATTAATGTTTCTACATCTAATAATTCACATACCCGTTTGGTCGAAGAAATATTCTTTTGTGAAAAGCCGTTTCTGACTTGTCTGGAATATAGAAACCAAAACCATAGTTGTTCAGCATTATGAAACTTTTCAATTGTTGAAAAAGATTTCATATTTTGTACAGTCATTTTTTTCTCCCTTTTTTTAAAAAATGTTTTTACCTTGTTATCTAGACAAGGTTTTATAATTAAACAATAAGAATATGTAAAATATTACAACCAAAGGTTGATTTATGAATCGGATTTCCAATTCGTTAAGCGTTTTTGTTTTTTATAAACGAATCGTAAAAAATAGCCGATTATCGGCTATTAATAAATTTTTTGTAAATAATGATTGTTATTTTACATGTTATTTAAAACCAGAATAAGTGGTTCTAATTATTTTATTGGTGGAAAACAATCCCCACCAGAACCTGGACAACAGTTGAATCCTTGTTCACCCATATCTGTATATGTTTCCCCAGTGCAACAACCATTTGCATCTGGTACTGTGCCATCTTCACATGTCAGTACAGCCTTTTTTTCAACAGGTGCTTTTTCAAACGGATTCTGTATAGTACCGTCCTCACTATATTTCAAGCCCAAAACCTGTTCATTATAGTCTTTGGTTCCTTGTTGCATTTTCTGCCCTTCGGAGTTAGTTAGACTTGTTGTTTGTTGATTTTTATAAACAGCTTCTTGCTTTGCATTATTAATTGCTTTGTATTGATTTGATTGGCAATAGAATGCAACTGTACGATAATCAAATCCTGCACTTTGAATTGTTGATGCACTGGCCGAAACACCACCTTTGCCATCACAGTATTGATCCAAGTTAAATGAACGAACCTGACCAACCAATGTTTCTGGTTCGCTGACACCAACTGTAAATGTATTAGCGTTTCCGGTTGGTGCGTAACTTTCATCATATGGTGATATGGAACATTTTTTACCGCTGTCCTGACCACATGTCACAATCAAATCATTAGGTGAAAATACAGTTATACGTGTTCCAGCCGCAATTGAAAATGGTGGGACAGTATTATCAATCATATCAACCAATAATTTTTGTGCGACCTTGTTCCAAGCGGTAATAATTTCATTCTTGGCAAGTTCAGATGAACGAACCTGACCGGTTTGTGTCACAGTATTATTATCTAAATCAATTTGATTAACAAATTTATCTGATATTGGGGCAATCATGTTTACTGCTGCTGGTACAACAGCGGTTAACATTGGCATAACGAATTGTTCAACATAATCCGTGCTGCCGCGTCCCGGAACACCGGTGCGTCCTTGGGCATCAGCCGAGAAAGGTTTATTACCAACAAAATTAAATTCAACACCATCTGGACGAACAAAACGATACCATTCAATACCAACACGTCCGATTGTTTTATAAGGACCAGGCATATCTTTATCTGAAACAGATCCCAACATCATTGTTCCAGCTGGAATAATAATTGTGCGACCATTATCAGAATAAACATTTCTGTCCACTGTTGCGGTCACTGGTAAACGTGTTTCCCCGGCAACTGCACGTATTTCTGAAACGATTGTTGCAGGGATTGGTTTATATTGACGCAATACAAATGTACGATCATATGGACGACTGGAAACTGTGGCTTCACTGCCAAAAGAAGACGGTAACATTTTTGTATCCGCAGGTGGTGCGGTAAATACGCGTGCAGATTTACCAGATGGTTTAAGTTCCAATTCAGCAGTGGTTAATTGACGTGCTTTGTTTACAGTACGTGAATTAACAGGATTGGAAAGTTCCGGAATAACATTGTTTAATATAGTCCCATATCCAATGTGTTCAGCATCAGTTCCTATTTTTTTTGATGTATCGTTTATGTCTGTGATTATTCCATTATCTGGATTATAAATACCAGTTGGTGAATCACAATTTGTATCAGAAAAAGGATGAAATTTATAGTTGCCTTTTTCAGGTTTAATCCAACCTACTTGTTGACCAGTTATATTGTATCCAGGAAATGCAAAATCAGAACAAGATTCTGCACCTGTTTTAATATCATCGTTTTTTTGTTTTGGTGCAGGTTGTTCAGGTCGTGTGTCTTGTTTTGGTTTAACAATTTCTTGTTCTTTTTTTTCAGAATGAAATGGATCGGCCTGTGCAATAGATTCAATTTCTTGTTTCATCTGTGTTTTTTTTTCAAGAACAAGTTCTTGTTTTAGTGTTTCTTTTTGCATTGCACCAATAGCAATTGCTATTTTTTCTGTACGGTTCATTTTTTCGGGTTGTCCAGCACCACGCCAATCAATAAACAGGGATACAGCATTAATATCCATTTCTGTACTTGGTGTAAAATCCATACTTATCGTACAAGAAATTTTATCGTTTATCTGACCAATGTTTGTGCAAGTTGTTTTTGGTTTAGATAATCCAGAAACATCCTTGGATAAACGGACCGCATCAATCTTTACAGGTACATTTGAAGATATAACAAATTTCTGGTTTTTTGTTTCACCAATTTTTGTTGTTGCCCAATCCAATGAATCGGGATCTATATTCAAAGCAGCTTGTATTGTTTCGTTTGATTCTGTGACTGGTTGCGTCTTATCACCGCGAAGTAAAAGGGTCAGTAAAATAAGAACAACTATAAACGCCGCAGCCAGCAATAACCATTGCACATGCTTTGGTGTGTTTTTTGTTAATTCTGAAAATTGTGTTTTTAAATTTGCCATAAATATTCAAGAACTTTATTTTACTGTATTCTTACTACGTGACAGCTAGTGCCCGAGAACTTTAACATCTGGTCGCACAATTTTTGTGCATTATCGATATCAGACATTGGACCGATGCGCAGTCGATATAAGCGGGCTGTTGCAGAATCAGATCCCAATTCACCAACACCTTGTTCATCAACTGCAAAGAATACCATACCTTTATAAGGTGTCAGTATTCCTTTACCATCTTCGCCACTGAACTTTGCCAATAATCCTGTCCAATAATCATTCAGTGCCTTGACCGAAGTATCAGATTTTAATTCAACAGCAACACCTGTTTGATTACTGCTGATTAATGGTATACCTGTTTGTGGTAAATAACTGCCTGCAGTATTTCTTTGGGTTGGTAACATATTTACACCACTTGTGGATGAACCATAATTTGTTGCCACACCAGATGCAGCATAATTCATAGTCGGTGCAACGCCGTACCCGTTTGATGATACCATTGTCCCAGTGTTAGAATAAGCGACATTATTCAATGACTGGGTAGATGTCATGCTTTGTGCAACATTAGCTTCGGCCAGCGCCATAACACTTGCAGTATCTGCAATCAAGAATGGTTTTTCACGTTTCTTGATACATACAATTCGCTGACCTGAACGCAAAACCATATCACCAACCGCTTCGATAATAAGCAGTCTGCCGTTTTCACCATCAGTACGGAAACCAACTGGGCTCTCGCCACCCTCAACCAACAATGATACAACTGGGCGTTGTGTCATTGCAATAACCTTGTCACCGAAATCAATGTATGTGAATATTCTGTCGCGCCATACGCGTTCAGGTGCAATTACATAATCATCTGGATTTGGGACAAATATATCCAAATCAAAACGAAATTCAGATGGATCAATTTTCATTGATTTAATCCATCCATAATCTTCACCATCAACACCAACAACACTGCTGCTAGTTGATACTTTTTTAAATATCGAATTCATACCAGCAGATTGTGAAGACGAACTATTTGCAACAGGTAAAGAACTGTTCGAGTCCAAAACAATATCAACCTGTGAATATGTTATTTCACTGGAATTAGCGGGTTCACTGCGAAGGTAGAAAATATATTTATTTCCAGATTTTCCAGTCACAATCAAATTAGTATCAGCCCCCTGATTACTTCCCGCAGGTGTGATATACATAGACCGCCCATTTTTTTGCGGATCAAAATCGAATAAATCTTGATTTCCAACAACACCATCTTCGATTTGTTCACCAGCTGGTAAATTTACCATTGTTACCATACCGTTGCGTAATTTAACTGGTAAAACACTGCCAGAAACCCAAGTTAATTGAGCATATCCAGGTTTTGTACTGCCGGATGCCATATTTGCATTTGGATTATCCCAAGCTTCTTGAATACCTTCGGCAAATAAATTATTTGGCATAACAGCCAGAGTTAACAAACAAAAAATAGATAAATTTACTTTTAATATTTTCGAAAATATCATAACAATTCCTTACATTTGCATTTATGCTTTATTTAAAATCCAATGGATCACCATTATCTGATTCCACGGAATATTCAGCGACACGAATTCCCAGAGGATTATCCAGACGATCGGTCCATTTTATTACGTTCTCTAATTCTAATTTCAGTACAATTGTATAATCTTTTTTGGTGGTCTGTCCATCACTATTTGTGCAGAAATATCTAAAGCTTACTGCATAAGTATTTTCTGTACGTGGTGCAATTCCTGTAAATTCAACTGGACAATGAAATTCAAAATCTGGAACCTCGTTCATATATGCGGTCCACATAGCAGTTTTTGCAAATGTAGAATATACGTCAGGCTTACTCCACTTATAAACTGTACCATCTTCTGTTGCGGACCATTTGCGTTGCATAACACCAGCGTTAGGAATAATTTCATTACGTGCCTTGATGTATTCCTTGATAAAAGCCTGTTTATAAATTTCTATATTTTCTTCATCCGGAGAAAATTGCGAAAGTCTGATTTCCAAGTCATTACGAGGCGCGGTCGTTAAAAAGAATATTTGTGTTTTATTCAGAGGATACATTTTTACCAATGTCACTATGAGCACAATAACTACAACCAATGCAGCAGAAAATACGAAAGTCATCAATCTAGATAACAAAATTGGCGGTTCTATGCTGTCTGACACTGATCAATCTCTCCTTATTCCGGAATTGTAGAAAAAAAACGCCTATCCACGCAAGTGAAAAGTTGAATATTATCAAAGATAAAATTAAAAATTATTAGCTTTTTATAGGTTTGTAATAAAAAAAACATTAATAGTTTAATTTTAATATTTGTTTTTACTGGGGTAAATTATATTTTTTTGTAATTTTTCACTTGCGCTGGTTTATTTAAAGCCTTATAATACTTTCCGCTTGATTTTTAATAAACTTGTGCTATCGTAGCGCGAGTTAACGAATGTAAAAAGCGGTATTTTGGGCAGACATATACATGAAAAATTGTATCTTTCCGGTCCACTGATAACTATAGGGGCATAGTTCAACGGTAGAATATCGGTCTCCAAAACCGCGGATGAGGGTTCGATTCCTTCTGCCCCTGCCAGGTTTCATGCTAGCAATAAGGCTGGTTTTAGAAGTCTGAGCACTCGCCACAGCCCAGAAACTGGGGGAAAGGTGCAAAACCAGATGTCGTCTAATATGGATGACATACTATTAGATAAAATCGGGAATTTTATGAAGAAATTACTTGAATATATTAAATCAGTTAGAAGTGAATGGTTCAAAATTGTATGGCCATCACGTGATACTGTTATTCATACTACTACTATGATTTTCTTATTTTCTGGTTTAGCTGCGTTATTTTTCTTTTTGACAGATAGCGTATTGAATGCGATTGTTGGTTGGGTTTTTTAAGGCGAAAAAGGAACACGAATGGAAGGCACTATGCAATGGTTTGTCGTTAATGTTCACACTGGATGCGAAGATAAGGTCGCACGTGGTTTGCGTGAACAAATTGATAAACGTCGTTTAAATGCGTTATTCGGAGAGATTTTAGTACCAACTCGTGAGGTTACAGAAATTAAATCTGGCAAGCGTGTAAAAAGTGAAAAGAAATTCTTTCCTGGATATATTGTTGTTCAAATGATGATGACTAATGAAACATTCTCGTTGGTAAGATTGATGCCACAAGTTGTTATGTTTTTGGGTCAGAAAAATAAACCAATAGCCGTAAGTGAAGACGAAGCCCGCAGACTGCAGAAACAGGTCGAAGAGGGTGGTGTAATATCAGAAATACAAGAATACGACATCGGACAAGATGTTCATGTTATTGACGGACCATTTGCAAACTTTAATGGTGCAGTATCCGAAGTTGATAATTTAAAACAGAAAATGACAGTTACTATTTTGGTGTTTGGTCGTGAAACCAGTGTAGAATTAGATTTTTCGCAGGTAGAAAAAGTTTAGTCGCAGGGAAACTTGTGACCGGTGCAAAGCACCAATTGTGGAAGATGCGCCACATCGCACCACAACACTAACCAAAGTGATGACGAATGTCATACAACAAGTAAAAAAATGGAGTGATAAAATGGCAAAAAAAGAAGTTAAGGGATTGGTCAAATTGGTCGTTCCCGCTAAACAAGCTAACCCTTCGCCTCCTATTGGACCAGCATTGGGTGCCGCAGGCGTTAATATCGCTGAGTTCTGCAAACAATTTAATGATAAAACAGCTGATAAAGAACCAGGGATGCCAATTCCTTGTATTATTACTGTTTATACAGATCGTAGCTTTGAATTTATTATGAAGCTGCCACCGGTTTCTTATTATATTAAAAAAGCTTTGAAACTGAAATCTGGTTCAAAAAAACCGGGCCGTGATTTTGTAGGTACTATTACAAATGATCAGATTAAAAAAATTGCAGAAGATAAAATGCCGGATTTAAATTGCTCTACCATTGAAGCTGCATGTAATGTTATCGCAGGTCAATGCCGTTCTATGGGCGTAAAGGTGGGGGAATAAGATATGAAAATTACAAAAAGACAAAAAACTTGGGGTGAATTGGATATTGAAAAAGTGTATGGTTTATCCGAAGCTGTTGAACTTTTGCGTGGATTTGCATCCAAAAAATTTGACGAAAGTTTGGAAATTGCTGTTCGTCTTGGTATCGATATAACCAAGGCTGATCAGAATATTCGTGGAATGTTATCTTTGCCAAATGGTACAGGTAAAAAAGTTCGCGTTGCTGTTTTCACAAATGATAAACAAGACGAAGCAAAAAAAGCAGGCGCCGATATTGTTGGTGGTGATGAACTGATTGAAAAAGTAGCCGGTGGATTCATTGAATTTGATCGTGTTATTTCAACACCAGACATGATGCCAAAATTATCAAAAATTGCACGCGTATTGGGTCCAAAAGGATTAATGCCAAACCCAAAATTAGGAACAGTAACAAACAATGTTGTTGAAGCCATTGCAACCGCAAAGGCTGGACAGATTGAATACCGCGCTGAAAAGAAGGGTATTGTTCATGCAGGTATTGGTAAAATGTCGTTCACAACAGAAAAATTGGTTGAAAATGCAGTCGCATTAATTGATCAGTTGAAAAAAATAAAACCTTCTTCTTCAAAAGGCCAATATATCTTGGGTTGCAGCATTGCTACAACACAAGGACCTGGTGTAAAAGTAGAAGTAAAATAATTTTTTGGCGAATTTATCGCCAGAAAATTAAATAAAGATTTCTGTCCGAGACTGATGGTGTCTTAAAAAACAAGACTTAATTGCCATCATAGACAAAGAGATAAAAAATCTTTGGGGCAGGAAATAGCCCCAATCGAAAGATTGGATTGTTTAACAAGACACTTTACGGTGTCGGAAGCTTAAGGAAAATGACAAAAATGAGACGCGAAGAAAAATCAGACTTGATTTCAGCGTTGCAGTCGTCATTGCAAAAAGCAAATGGTGTTTTCATTGTTGAAAATCATGGGTTGACAGTAAAAGAAACAGAAGAATTACGTAATTCATTACGTGGTTTGGTTTCTATGTTCAAGGTTGTAAAAAACCGCCTGATGAAATTGGCATTGAAAGATACTGATTTTGCACCTGTATCCGATTTAATGAAACGTCCAACAGCAGTTGCAGTTGCAACAGATGCTTTGGCAGTTACAAAAGTTTTGGCAAAATTTGTTGAAACTCATCCTAACTTGACCATTGTTGGCGGAAAAATGGATGCGGATATGTTAAATGCAGATGGCGTTATGCAATTATCCAAGCTTCCATCATTGTTAGAAATACGCGGTACAATCGCACGTATACTGGTAGAACCAGCATCGCGCTTGGCACGTGTTTCAGCAGAGTATGGAAAAAAGCAATCATAAAAGTTGATTTATAATTTCAACTTTGTAAGAAAATATGGAGTAAAAAAATGGCAGATATTCAAAAAATTGTTGATGAATTGTCAAAATTGAGTGTTTTGGAAGCAGTTGAATTGTCCAAAGCATTAGAAGAAACTTGGGGTGTTTCAGCAGCAGCAGCAGTTGCAGTTGCAGCAGGACCAGTCGCAGCAGCAGAAGAAAAAACAGAATTTGATGTTGTTTTGGCAGAAGCTGGCGCAAACAAATTGGCTGTTATCAAAGCTGTGAAAGACATCACAGGATTGGGTCTGGGCGAAGCAAAAGCCTTGGTCGAATCTGCACCAAAAGCAGTAAAAGAAGCAGTTGCAAAAGATGAAGCAGAAAAATTGAAAGCTACACTTGAAGCAGCTGGTGCAAAAGTAGAATTGAAATAATTTTACTTTGAATCTGAAAAGATTCTAAAAAATACAAATCGCATAAATGTGCGATTTTCGCAGCCCACATGGAATTTTTAATCCCATGTGGGCAAAAGCGCGAAAAGATATATAACTTTTTCGTTTGCAAAACACAGGAAAAAAAGGATTCATAAAATGGCAGTTATCCAGAAACTTAGAAAATCTTTTGGTAAAAGTTTTTTGCAGACACCGCTTCCTGATTTGGTTGAAATTCAATATAGCTCGTATAAAGATTTTATACAGGCAGACGTAGAACCTTCCAATCGTAAAAATATTGGTTTGCAGAATGTATTCTCTTCAATGTTTCCTATCAAGGATTATGCTGGTGTCGCTGATCTTGAATTCGTTGAATATACATTAGATGAGCCCGTTTATAATGTAAAAGAATGCATGTTGCGAAACATGACATATTCCAGCAAATTAAAATTAAGATTAAGATTAATCTTATGGGATATCAGTGAAGATGGTAAAAAAACTTTACGTGATATCAAAGAACAAGAAGTATTTATGGGCGAAGTTCCATTGATGACAGAACGTGGAAGCTTTATTGCATCTGGTGTTGAACGTGTTATCGTTTCACAAATGCATCGCGCACAGGGTGTTGTTTTTGGTACAACCAAAGAATCAAAAGTTGCAGGTAATCCTACAACTTATACAGCCAGAATAATTCCAGAACATGGAAGTTGGATTGATTTTGAAGAGGCCAAAGGCGTTATTTACGTTCGTATCGATCGTCGTCGTAAAATTCCAGCAACAGTTTTGTTGCGTTGCTTGCCATCTGCCGAAGATGAAAAGAAATGGTTGGCTGATCCACGCAAAACAAACGTTCGTGGTATGAGCGAGACAGAAATTTTATCAGCTTTTTATAAAAAGATTCCGTTGTCATTTAATGGAACTTTATGGACTGGTGAAACAGCTGTATTTGAAGGTTTAGAAAAATATCGTTTGAATTACAGTTTACTGAATCCAAAAGATAAAAAACCAATGGCAGAAAAAGGCGATCGTTTGAATGCCAAAAAATTGGCCAAGATTACATCAAAATCATTCGGTGTTTTGCCAGAATCTTTGATTGGTGAATATTTATTTGATTCAATTATGTCTGATGAAGAAATTGTATTTGCAAGTGGTACAGAAATAACAGAAGAAGTTTTGGCAGATTTAGAAAAATTAAATGTAAAAGAAATCTCGTTAATTTCAATTGATAATGCAACAATTGGTGCACATATCAGAAATACATTGATTGCTGATAAAACAACAAATCGTGAAGAAGCACTGATTGAAATTTATAATATTATCAGACCTGGTGAACGTCCAACATTGGAAGCTGCAATAAACTTGTTTATGCGTCAGGGATTTGATGCTGCTTATTATGACTTGTCCGCTGTTGGTCGCTTTAAGATGAATAAACGTTTAAAAATAAAATCTGCTAAGAATCCAGAAGAAGAACGTTTATTAACCAAATCAGACTTTGTCACAGTTTTGAAAACATTGGCAAATATTATCGATCATAAAGATACTATTGATGATATAGATAATTTATCTAATCGTCGTGTTCGCACTGTTGGTGAATTGTTGGAACAAAACTTCCGTACAGGATTAATCCGTATTGAAAGATTGGTTCGTGAAAGTTTATCATCTCCGAACATTGCAAATATGCAACCACAAGATGCTGTTAATGCAAAGCCTTTGATGTCCTTGGTTTCAGAATTCTTGGGAACTTCACAGTTATCACAATTTATGGATGCGTATAACCCATTGTCAGAACTGGAACATAAACGTCGTATTTCTGCATTGGGTCCTGGTGGATTAAATCGTGATCGTGCAGGTATTGATGTGCGTGACGTTCATCCAACACATTATGGTCGTCTGTGTCCAATTCATACACCAGAAGGTGCAAATATTGGATTGATCAGTCATTTGGCATCTTATGCGCGCGTTAATCCTTATGGATTTATCGAAACACCATATTATGTTGTGAAGAACGGTAAAATCACAGAAGAAATCGTTTACTTGACTGCTGACGAAGAATTGGGACATAAAATTGTACAAGGTAATACACCAACAACATCAAGCGGAGTTTTGACTGAAGAAATGGTGACCGCACGTGTTGATGGTGAATTTACAATGGTTCCAAAAGAAGAAATCGATTTAATCGACGTTGAACCACGTCAGGTTGTGTCTATTGCAACAGGTTTGATACCATTCGTTGAAAATGATGACGCGAACCGTGCATTGATGGGATCAAATATGCAACGTCAAGCTGTTCCATTGATGCGTGTTGATGCACCATTGGTTGGAACAGGTATTGAACGCGAAGTTGCACGTGATAGCCGCAGTGGTAAGGTTGCAAAACATAGTGGTGTTGTTGAATCTGTGGATGCAAATCGTATTGTTGTTAAATGTATGAATTCACGTAATGTTGTGACAGGTGTTGATATTTATAACCTGGAAAAATTCGAACGTTCAAACAGTGAAACATTGATACACCAAAAACCATTGGTCAAAGTTGGTGATAGAATATCTGCTGGCGACATTATCGCTGACGGCGCTTCTATGAACTATGGCGAATTGGCATTGGGTAAAAACGTATTGGTTGCATTCATGCCATGGCGTGGATACAACTATGAAGATTCTATTGTTATTTCTGAACGTATTTCACGTGATGATGTTTTCACTTCGATAAAAATTGTCGAAAAAGAATTCAAAGTTCGTGATACTCAGTTAGGTCCAGAAAGCTTTACTCGCGATATCCCAAATGTTGGTGAAGAAGCGTTAAAGAATTTGGACGAGTCTGGAATTATCTATATCGGTGCACGTGTGAAGCAGGGTGATATTTTGGTTGGACGTGTTTCACCAAAATCTGAAACTTTGTTGACACCAGAAGAAGCATTGTTGCGTAACATCTTTGGTGAAAAGGCATTGAATGTAAAAGATACTTCATTGCGTGTTGGACCAAACGAAGAAGGTACAGTTATTGGTGTTAACGTCTTGACCCGTCATGGTGTTAAAAAAGACGATCGTACACAAATGATTGAACTGCAAAAAATTGAAAAAATAAATAAAGATCGTGAAGAAGAAATTGCAATTATTGAAAAAGGATTTGCAGATCAGATTTATCAAATTGCAGAAGATATCGTAATTGATAATGGTACGGGAAGTTTGAAACCTTTTATTGGTAAGAAATTAACCGAAGAAGTTTTCGAAGGAATTCGTCCAAGCGATATGAAAAAGATTGTTGTTCGTAATAAAGAAGCACAGGCTAAAATCGATGAACTGCGTGAGCAACATGTAATAACTTTGAAACAATTGCATGAAAAAGCAGATGCAGAAATTGCAAAAGCGACAGAAAGCAATTCTTTGAATGCAGGTGTATTAA
The DNA here is from genome assembly GCA_016927735.1 of Alphaproteobacteria bacterium. GTDB lineage: Bacteria > Pseudomonadota > Alphaproteobacteria > Rs-D84 > Rs-D84 > JAFGMC01. Next base: position 110,046 of record JAFGMC010000006.1, on the reverse strand, counting down.
AAGAAGTAAAAGTTTATATTGCACACAAAATGAAACTGCAGCCGGGTGATAAAATGGCAGGTCGTCATGGAAACAAGGGTATCGTATCCAAGGTTGTACCAGTTGAAGATATGCCACACTTGGAAGATGGAACACCTGTTGATATTGTTTTGAATCCTTTGGGTGTGCCATCACGTATGAATATCGGTCAGATATTGGAAACCCATCTTGGTATGGCAGCACGCAGTTTGGGTCATCAAATTGGTGAAGTTTTAGAAGAAGTAAAACAAAAACGTGCCGTCACAGACGATTTACGTTCTATCATGGGCAAGATCTATGGTAAAGAAACTTCTGAAAAATTAGACAAAATGACTGACACTGACATCCGTTCCGAAGCATTGTTGTTGCGTGATGGTATTCCAATGGCAACACCTACATTCGACGGTGCGACACCAGAAGAAATTCGCAAGATGTTGAAATTGGCAAAGTTGCCAGAATCTGGTCAGTTTACTTTGTATGATGGTATGACAGGTGAACCATTTGCGCGTCCAGTCACAGTTGGTGTTATGTACATGTTAAAACTTCATCACTTTGTTGATGAAAAGATACATGCCAGATCGGTTGGTAATTATTCACTTGTGACACAACAACCATTGTCAGGTAAGGCCCATAATGGTGGACAAAGACTTGGTGAAATGGAAGTTTGGGCACTGGAAGCACATGGTGCATCACACCTGTTGCGTGAAATGTTGACTGTCAAATCAGACGATATCGCAGGAAGAAATAAGATGTATGAATCTATTATTTCTGGAAGCAATGATATCCAAACCGGCACACCAGAAGCGTTCAATGTATTTTTACGTGAACTGCGTGGTCTGGGTCTGGCTATGACACCAAAAAAGCTCGGTTAAGAGTAATATTGTAAATCCCCGCGAACTTAAAGTCTGCGGGGAAGAAGTTTGAGATAAAAACCAAAGGAACAATGAATGACCAATATGTTGCAGAAGATATTTGGACAAATTGAAACCAAGGAACAGTTTGATGCTTTGCGTATTACAATCGCATCACCTGAAGAAATTATTTCTTGGTCTCATGGTGAAGTTAAAAAACCAGAAACTATTAATTATCATTCCTTGAAACCAGAAGCAGATGGATTATTCTGTCAGCAAATATTTGGTCCAGTGAAAGACTATGAATGTGCTTGTGGTAAATATAAACGTATAAAATTCCGTGGTGTTGTTTGTGAACGTTGCGGCGTAGAAGTAGGTAGCGCAACTGTTCGTCGTGAACGTATGGGTCATATCAAGTTGGCAATGCCCGTATCTCATACTTGGTTTATGCGCGAAGGTAAAATTGCAACATTGTTAAACAACTTGCCACAAAAGAAATTAGAACAGGTTATCTATTATGATGCATACATTGTGACAGAACCAGGACTGACCAGTTTGAAATTGTATGATGTTATCAGTGAAGATGAATATCAGGCAGCTGTTGAAGAATTTGGTGCAGAGAATTTTCATGTTGGAATTGGTGCCGAAGGTGTTCGTGGTATTATTTCTAATTTGGATATGGGTTATGAACGTACACGTTTGCGCACTGATTTGGCTGAAACAAAATCCGAAGCAAAACGTAAAAGTATTATTAAACAATTGAAGTTGGTTGAATCTTTCTTGGAATCTAAAACTGATCCAGCTTGGATGATGCCAGATGTATTACCTGTTATTCCACCAGATATGCGTCCACTTGTCACATTGGATGCGGGTCATGTTGCAGCATCAGATTTGAATGATTTATATCGTCGCGTTATTATTCGTAATAATCGTTTAAAGAAATTTATTGATATGCATGCGCCAGAAATTATTGTGCGTAATGAAAAACGTATGTTGCAAGAAGCGGTTGATTCATTATTTGATAATGGACACAAAGCACGTCCAATGGTTTCACAAAACCGCCGTCCTTTGAAATCTTTGTCTGATTCATTACGTGGTAAGTCCGGACGTTTCCGTATGAACATGCTTGGTAAACGTGTTGATTATTCAGGCCGTTCAGTTATTGTTTCTGGCCCAACTTTGAAATTACATCAAGTTGGACTTCCAAAGACAATGGCACTCGAATTATTTAAACCATTCGTATTTGCGCGTTTGTTGGCTGGTGATTATGCTAATACATTAAAAACGGCTCGCAAGATGGTTGAAAACGGTGAAGAAATCGTTTGGGAAATTTTGGAAAAAGTTATTTACCAACATCCTGTATTATTGAATCGTGCACCAACTTTGCACAGATTATCAATGTTGGCATTTGAACCTGTATTGATTGAAGGTAAAGCAATTCGTTTACATCCATTGGTATGTAAGGGATTTAATGCTGACTTTGACGGTGACCAAATGTCAGTTCATGTTCCTATTTCATTAGAGGCACAATTAGAAGCAAGAACATTAATGTTATCTTCTAATAATGTGTTATCTCCTGCAAATGGTGAACCAATGATTGTTCCATCACAAGATATGGTTTTGGGTGTTTACTATATTTCTTTGATTAATGGTGAACATAATGATAAATCTTCGCGGTTTGCAAGTATGGACGAAGTTCGTATGGCTTTGGAGAATAAAACAATAACATTGCATACACCAATTGTTGCACGTGTTAATGGTAAATCATACAAGACAACTGCAGGTCGTATGATATTGGGTGAGTTGTTGCCTAAAAACGAGAATATGCCATTCGATTTGGTAAACAAAACTATGCCTGTAAAAGAAATCAAAGCTTTGTTGGCGACAACGTACGAACGTTGCGGTGATAAAGATACAATTATTTTGGCTGACAGTTTGAAAAACATCGGTTTCGAACAGGCTGCAAGATCTGGAATTTCTATCGGATTTGACGATATTGTTATTCCAGAAGAAAAAAAAGACATGATTGCTAAAACCGAAAAATTGGCAGAAGAATTTGAAGAACAATATCAGAATGGTTTGATTTCACATGGTGAAAGATATAATAAATTAATCGACTTGTGGACAAAAACAACTGATAAGTTGGGTGATTTGGCTTATGCTGCCTTGGGTAAAACAACTGGCGATGGTTGGAATTCTATCTTGATGATGGCGTTGTCTGGTGCCCGTGGTTCCAAAGCGCAGATTCAACAGTTGGCTGGTATGCGTGGTATGATGATTAAACCTGATGGATCTATTATTGAAGTTCCTATTATTTCGAACTTTAAAGAAGGTTTGACCATGGCTGAATACTTTACATCTACCCATGGTGCACGTAAAGGTTTATCAGATACTGCATTGAAAACAGCTGATGCTGGATATTTGACACGTCGTTTGGTTGAGTTGGCACAAAATACAGTTATCACAGAACATGATTGCGGAACAAAAGAATTTATTACTGTAAAACCAGTTTATCAAGGCAGCACATTGTCTGTTGCATTGGGTGATGCTGTTTTGGGACGTACTGCTGCTGTTGATGTTATTCATCCAATTACAAAAGAAATCATTGTAAAATCTGGTGAATTGATTACCAAGGCAATCGCAAAACAAATCAATGAATCTGGTTTGCCAAGTATGGATGTTCGCAGTGTGCTGACATGTCAATCTGATGGATTATGTGCAAAATGTTATGGTATGGATTTATCGCGCAGTACATTGGTACACGTTGGTGAAGCTGTGGGTGTTATTGCAGGTCAGTCAATTGGTGAACCTGGAACTCAGTTAACATTGCGTACCTTCCACGTTGGTGGTATCGCATCTGGCGGAACTGAAAGTCATTTTATTGAAGTTCCTGTTTCCGGAATTGTAAAATTAACAGATGTTTGCACAATCAGAAATTCTGCTGGTCGTGTAGTAGTTCTCAGCCGTAATAGTGAATTATCTATTGTAAATAAAAAAGGCGAAAAACAGTTCAGTCATAAATTGCCTTATGCATCTATGTTAATTGTTAATGATGGTGACACTGTTGAAAAAGGTGCCAAGGTTGCAGAATGGGATCCATACTCAAATACAATTATCGCAGAAAAAGAGGGTATTGTTTCATTCGGTGATTTGATTGAGAATTTATCTTATTCAGAAGAAGTTGATTCAATGACAGGTATTGTTTCTCGAAAGGTTACAAACTGGAAAACATCAACCAAAAAAGCGTTAAAACCTTCAGTCACATTATTGGATGAAAAGGGTAATATTGTATCTTTGGGTGGAAAAAAGATTGCCGAATACTTATTGCCTATTTATTCTGTATTGAACGTTGCAAATGGTGATAAAGTTGCGGCTGGTGATATTCTGGCACGTATTCCTGTTCAGGCGAAACGTACAGGCGATATTACAGGTGGTTTGCCACGTGTTAATGAATTAATGGAAGTTCGTCGTCCATCAAATCCTGCATTGTTGGCAGAAATTGATGGTATGGTTGAATTGGAAGACGTAAAGTCCAAGATTATTATACGTATCGATCCAGAAAATGGGACAGAGCCATTAGAATACGCAGTGACAAAGGGTACAAACTTACTTGTCCGCAGTGGTGATGTTGTAAAGAAAGCAGAAAAATTAGTCGATGGTGATTATGTACCACAAGATATTTTACGTATCTTGGGTCAGAAGGCATTGGCAACATTTATGGTTGAACAGATACAACAAGTTTATCGTTTGCAAGGCGTTATTATCAATGATAAACATATCGAAATTCTGATACGTGAAATGACACGTCGTGTGGAAATTACAAATCCAGGTGATACAGGATTCTTGATGGGGCAGGTTGTTGATCGCGTTGACTTTGAAGAAGAAAATGATCGTATTACACGTGATGGTGGCAAGGTCGCAGAATCAAGCCAGGTTCTGGTTGGATTGACCCGTGCCAGCTTGACCAGTCGTTCATTTATATCTAATGCTTCGTTCCAACAGACAACAAAAGTATTGGTAGATGCTGCAATCAATGGTGCAACTGATAAATTGGTTGGTATTAATGAAAACCTTATCGTTGGAAGATTGATACCAATTGGAACAGGTGCTTATGTTCATCGCGTTCGTGAAATTGCCAAAGACGAAGAAGTTGCTGAAAAGTTGGCACGTGATGGCACTGATCAACAACAATTATTGAACATATAAGTATTTAGATAAACTAAGGGCTCGGTATATCTGCGATATACCGAGCATAAATTTGTAAAATGAAAGAAATTCAAGCTATTTATTGTGATATTGACGGCGTTGTTAATAAAAAATTTGCAATTGCTGGTACAAATTATAACAAGTTTGGTGAACCAAACGAAAATATGATTCATGTTCTGGAATCATTGGGTCGTGATTTCACAATTGTTTTTATAACTGGTCGTTGGTCAATGGGACAAGATAATGTAGAAAGACATATAAACGATTTATTACCAAATATAAATAAAAAAGTTTTCTGCAAATCGCATGATTATCCAGGAACTACAGCAGAATACAAAATTGAAGTTGTAAAAGAATTAGAAAAACAAGGGTATAAATTTTATCTGGGTCTGGACGATCACAGTGCGGTCATAGGCTTTATGCACAATCATGGTATGTTTGTTGCGCAAGTTATATCAGATTGAAATTTATCTTGCAAAAACCTGGATTTCTAATAAAATGTATATTCGTAAATAAAAGGATTATAAAATGGCAGTGCCAAAAAGTAAAACCAGTAAAGCCAGAACAAAACAACGCAGAGCGCATGATGCCTTGTCACCAATGCCAGCAAGTGTTTGTAAAAAATGTGGGGAAAAGAAACGTCCACATCATGTTTGTCTTGCTTGCGGTACAAAATAACAGGATATAAATCAGATAGGGCAGAATATATTTTTTGCCCTTCTGCTTTTTTAATAAAAATGTCCGATAATAAAAAAATTATTTCTATTGATGGTATGGGTGGCGATAAAGCCCCAGTTGCTGTTTTGGGCGGTATGAACCAGTTCTTGTTTCAGAATGGTGAAGATACAGTATTTTTTCGTGTCTTTGGTGATAAGAAGATATTGAATAGATTAATTGCAAAATACCCACGTGTTGCGCGTAATTGTGAAATAATTAATTCACCAGATAAAATTAAATCAGGGGATAAGGTTCGCGATGTTATTCGTCGTGCACAAGATACGTCTATGTACATGGCAATCAAAGATGTTCGCGAAGGTAATTCTTCCGCAGTTGTCAGTGCTGGAAATACCGGTGTTCTAATGGCATTGTCAAAATTGGCATTAAAAACTATTAATGGGATATCCAGACCAGCCATTACAACTATGTTACCATCAGGTGGTGGTGATCAACGTGTTGCCATATTAGATTTGGGTGCCAATGTTCAGTGTGATGAAGAAAACTTATTTGACTTTGCATTACTTGGCAGTGTTTATGCTGAAACTATTGGTAAAATGAAAAAACCAAAAGTTGGTATATTAAATATTGGTGAAGAAGATACAAAGGGAAATGAAAGCCTGCAAAAACTGAATAAACTTTTGAATGAAAATAAAAATAAATTACCTTATGAATATATTGGATTTGTAGAAGGTAGTGATATCAGCGGTGGGAATGTTCAGGTTGTTGTCACAGATGGGTTTACAGGTAATATTGTTTTAAAAACAGTAGAAGGGACTGCAAAACTAATAAAACGCGTATTAATGGATAATTTAAAAAAATCTATACTCGCTATGATTGGTGCGTTTTTCTTGATTCACGTATTTAAAAGATTAAAAAATAAAATCGATCCTCGTTCATATGCTGGTGCTGTATTTTTGGGATTAAATGGATTTGCAATCAAGACACATGGAAACAGTGATGCTTTGGCATTCTCAAATGCTATTAAATATGCTGTTGATTTAACAGATGCAGATTTTAATAAACAAATAGAAATGCGTGTTGAAGAAATGTTGCCAATAAAAGAAAGCTTGGGGCAAATAGAATTATAAAATTTAAAACCGCCATTTGGCGGTTTTTAAATAAAGCAAAACACCGATATTACATAATACTATCGGTGTTTCTCCCTTCCTTCCGGATTACCGGAAACTGATAGTATAAGCATTTATTTTTTGCTTATAAAAATAACACTTATCGAGAGCAAAAAAGTGTTATTAAAATTATGCCGCCATTGCGATATTTTCGTATATTTCTACCTTTTCAGAATCCATAATCTTCTTAGCTTCTGAAAAAACCATTTCTTTTACGCGCAGAGCCAATGATTTAGTTTCTAAACTTTCTGCTGCAATATCAAAATTATCGGTACGAATTTGTAAAGATACATAAGCCCCAACCAATGATGTACGTGGTAAATCTTCAATAGAGCGAGGGGAATTGTTTTGACCAATGTGCAATTCATCGCTTAATGAAATAATTTGACGGTCTTCATTAACCCATACGGTTGTAGTCAGAACTTTATTAAGTGCGACCATTATTTCTTTTATGTTTTTTTGCATCCCTGTTCTCCCTTTTAAGTTTTTATTTTAAAAGCTGAAATAAATTTTGTATTTACAAAATTCGAAATCAATTCTTTTATCCGTTTTTGTTTTTGTGCAGATTTCTGGTTTTTTGCCGGATTCCTGCGGTTTTTAAACTTATCTTCCTTGTCTATACACGAATCATAGAACAAAAACGAATCGCTGGTCAAGTGAAATTTTATTTTATTTATATTTTATTTATATTTTCTTATAAATTACTTAATAAACCATGATATACCATAAAATAATTATAATTTGTCATTGACAATCATAATGCCTGGTGCTAAATTTTATATCGAATTGGAAGGAAGCCGAAATTTCTCGGTAAAACAAGGAAACATAAAATGTCATTGTTTCTCTCATCTTATGAAAATCGCTTGGATACAAAAGGGCGTATTTCCGTTCCGGCTTCCTTTCGTTCATCTGTGATGGGTGAAAATTTTCAAGGAGTTGTTTTATACAGATCTTTTACAAATGATTGTATTGAAGGTTTGTCTATGTCACGTATGGAAAAACTGGCCTCGGCCAGTGATCAGATGGGCGTATTTGATACCGAGTTGGATGATTTGTCGGCAATGTTATTTGCAGATGCGCGTCCGTTGCAATTTGATGTAACTGGTCGTATTGTTATACCAGAAGATTTATTAAAACACGCGGGTATAAAAGATACTGCTGTTTTTGTTGGACGCGGTAATAGTTTTCAAATATGGAACCCATCAGCATTCAAAGAAGCCCAGAATAAATCAATGGGCAATTTACGCAAACTACGCCCAAATCTTAAGATTGTTTCGGGTAATTAATATAATTACTTTTATTTAAAATAATTTATTAACGTGCTGGTATACAACCTGTGCCTTGAAGGTAATATGTCTTAACACCAATTGTTCCTACTGGTATTGTTGTTACCAAAGGTGAACTTGAACTTTCTGCCCAACCACTGAAAATACATCCAGGATACATAGCAACGTTAGAAGAAACTGGTAATGTATACAAAACATCCTTGTTATAAAACAGTGTAGGTGAATATCCTGATGCCCATGAACTGGCATATCCATTAAAATTGTATATAATAGGGAACGATGAAGCAGAACTGGATGTTGTTGCAGAATTAACAACAGATGATGTTGAAGATCCAGTAACACTTGCACAAGTTTTTATGACAGATGAACAAGCATTAACAGCAGTGCTGGCAGATAATGTATAATTGTTTGTTGACAAGCATGATGCAACGTCTGTCAAACAATTCTCAGCATAGTTTGATATTAAATCGTCCTGAGCAACTTTAATTTGTATTAATGTGCGTTCTAAATATCCTTTTACTACATCATTATTTCTTTCATAATCACCAGTAGATTTGTCGTATGTTTGATCCTGACATTTATTCAGAACAGATATACACATACCATAATTCTTACCATCAGTAGGGTCATTATATCCAATTTTTTGTTCCAAATAATCAACCATACTTATAGGAGTTGCAGCCGCAGTTCCAATATATTGATTAATAAATGCATCGATTGTTCCAGCGCCCCATGTTGTACTGCCGGTATAATTCCAAACGCTGTAAAGTCCAGTTGCAGTGGTAGATGTTGATGTTAAATCGCCACCAGAAACACCAGGTTCACTACCGACAACAACCCCACCATTTACAATGTATTTGCCTGTTGGATCTAAACAGTTTTCATAATCACTGCCACATACAAAGTCATCTTGCATACAAGAATCCAAGGCATTTATACAACCACGCAAGTCATAAGAATTCTTTTGTTGTGCAACAACCAGTCTTGCCTTTTGTAAAACACTTTTTGCATTTCTGACTGTTGATATCATTTGTGTATTGGCATCGCTTAGACTACGTTCGTAAACAATACATTGTTTATCAATTTCTAAATCATAACTGTTTGATACAACCGTTGTATCAACACCTTGCGCTTTGCAAGAATCTAAAACAGCTGTTTTACAACGTGCTGTGGCAGTTTTATAAAGTTCACCACCACGTTGATTACTGATACTGTTAGCTGAAGCAGAACCATTGAATAATGTATTTAAATCAAAGCCAGTATTATCAAAACTGAAATCCATTAAACCGCTTAAATCTAAGCTTAAACCAGTATCGCTTGCAACTGATGTTCCACTTTTAACATCGAATATCAGACTTTTGACTTTGTCTAAATCATTCTTTAATTGTGTTGTATCAGTTTTATTTTGCATTTCAGTTTCCGCCTCGGTCTGAGAGAACAAAGTTTCAATTTCATCTTTGGTTAAACCGATATACTGAATTTTTTGTGCAACATCTTGTAATTCTTCTGTTGCTGATTTTAAACCATCTTCGGTTTTTGCATAATTTTTTATGTTTGCAGAGCAGCTGCAACGTCCTTGGTTATCATCCAAGACATTACAGAAATTATCCATACATTGTGTATATTGCGCTTTGCAGAAATCGGTCATTTGTGCCAATTCGTCCAATGTTGGTCCAGTGGAAACAGTTGCATCTGCAGAACTCGCAGTTGTTGCAGCGCGTACAGTTGGTGCACGTAAACTTGCAGTAGTTCCAGTTGGTCTGACACTGACGCGGCTGGTGCTGTAATAAAGTGGTGTGCTAACTGTATCTGTTTGAGTCAGAGTTGCAGCACGTGCGACAGGTTTATTAGAAACGCTATTTCTTCTAGAAGTAACATTTTGATCCAAAGAACGTGAAGATACCATATTTGTATTTTCACGAGAACGTAGTGTATTTGTTGTACGACTGGAAACCGAGCGTCCAGAATTACTACGTGAAGATACATTAGATTCAACAGATGGTAATGCGCGACTGGCACTGCGAGAAATGTTTGCACGTGGACTTACAGTTGCTGGAACTACAGGAATTACAGGCTGCACATCTTCTTTGATATCGTTTACAACAATATCATCATTTGGTAGTTCGTCTGAATATTCAATTGCCTCATCATAATAATTTACGGGGGCAACTTCTGCAAAAGCTGGCATAACCAACAATCCACTAAGTACAACAACAAATTTTTTCATCAAGAAATCCCTTCTTCATTATTCATGATTATATCACACACTGTAAACTTGGGCAATCAAAAAAATCGGGCAAAACTTAATGTTATATTTAAAAATAAATCACAAAAATTTTATGAAAAAACAAATAGTGTTATTATACTAAATTTAGTAGTATTGCAGCTTGCTATATGAATATTATGCTCTATAATTAAACAATACGTGTATTACGTAATCATGCCAGGGAGGCATATATGAAAAAAACAGAAGAAACAATAGATACTGGGGCAGAAGCGACAGTGGAAATAGTAGAAATAGTGGAAAAAGCAGGAAAAGCTGAAAAAGTAGTAAAAAAATCTGCTGGAAAAACAGTATCAGTGGAATTAACAGAAGAACAATATGCTTTCTTAACAGGCTGGCAAAAAACACATGAAAATGAATTGGGAATAGAAGTACCAATTGGTGCATTGGTTCGCAAAGCAGTTGATGTTGCAATGAAAGTTCAAAACAAACCAGAGTTTTCACCACGTCCAACTTCTGACCGTGATGGTGACAGACCACGTCCAAATTTCGGTGGTTCACGCGATAGTCGCGGTGGCGACAGACCACGTCCAAGTTTTGGTGGTTCACGTGATAGTCGCGGTGGTGACAGACCACGCCCAAGTTTCGGTGGTTCACGCGATAGCCGTGGTGGCGATCGTCCATCATTTGGTTCTCGTCCAAGTTTTCGCTCAAGTGAAGGACGCGGCGGTCCAAAATTCGGTGGTTTTAATGACAAAAGAAACACTGTAAAAAAGTTTAGTGAAGATTAATATTTAGTAATTAATTATAAATTAGATTTAAAAGCGGGGCAATTTGCCCCGTTTTTAAAATAATGGTATCCCCAGTAGGAATCGAACCTGCATCAAAGGTTTAGGAAACCTCTATTCTATCCAGTTGAACTATGGGGACAATGCACTATATGTTAATAGTTGGATTTTAATATTGCAAGATATTATCCCAACCTATATAATGACTATAATTATGGAGAATATCATGGGAAGCAGACTGGTTGGTTATGGGGCTTATTTACCCGAAAGAGTGGTAACAAATAAAGATTTTGAAAAACTGATGGATACCACCGAGGAATGGATTGTAAGTCGTACGGGTATGCAAGAACGCCATTTCGCACGTGATGATGAAACGGTTGCAGATATGGCGACCAGCGCTGCAGAACTGGCTTTGAAAAATTCAAATTTATCAATTGATGATATAGATATGATAATTGTTGCAACAACAACACCAGAATTAGACTTCCCTTCTGTGGGGGTTCAGGTTCAGGGACGTTTGAATGCGACAAAAACTGTACCGGCCTTTGATGTTCGCGGGGCTTGTACTGGATATATTTATGCGATGCATTGCGCGCGCGCGTTCTTTGCTGCGGGGATGTATAAACGTATTATGATAATTGGTGCAGAAAAAATGACACGGTTTATTAACTGGGAAGAACGTGGTACAGCCGTTTTGTTTGGTGATGGTGCGGGTGCCCTGATTTTTGAAGAATCCAATGATAAAGATACGGGAATTATTGATACAGTTGTTATGGCGGATGGTACGGGTTTCGGTATGTTGCATGGTACATTGGATCACAAAATAAGTATGAATGGACCAGAAACATATAAAAAAGCTGTTACATTGATGCCAGAGGCTGCAGCATTTATAATGAAAAATGCGGGTATAACCGTTGACCAGGTTGATTGGCTTATCCCACATCAGGCGAATTTGCGTATTATGAAAACAGCTGCAGAAACGATCGGATTTCCATTAGAAAAGGTTGTGGTCACAGTTGATAAATATGCAAATACCAGTGCGGCATCTGGTGTGTTGGCATTGGCGTATGGTATGGACAATGGTATAATCAAAAAAGGTCAGTTAATCTTATATCCTGCATTTGGCAGTGGATTAACATGGGGTTCAGCATTATTCAGGGTGTAAAAAATGGCAACAATAACAAGAATAGATTTTGCAAATAAATTACGTGAAAGGTTCGGATTAACCACAACTGATTCTTATAAATTGGTTGATTTGGTTTTCAAGGAAGTAGAAGAATCTTTGATACGTGGGGAAGAGGTTAAATTTGCAGGTCTGGGCAGTTTTAAAATTTTGAATAAACCGGAACGTATGGGTCGTAATCCAAAAACAGGCGTACCAGCAGTTATATCGGCACGCAGGGTTGTGACATTCCGCCCAAGTACGGAATTTAGAAAGAAAGTTGCTTAAACTATTTAAAATAAAAATCGCCCATTTGGGCGATTTTTTATTTCAATCCGTAATATTGAAGCAGAGATTCTGGTTTTGGGTTGCGTCCCAAAAATTCTATGTAAAGTTCACTCATTGGTTTTGAATCACCAAATGCCAAAACAGTATCACGATATTTGTGTGCCAACTCTTTATTGAATGGATTTCCATCAAATGCCATATAAGCATCCGCTGCTAGACTTTCTGCCCATAAATAAGAATAATATCCTGCTGCATATCCACCAACAAATATATGACTGAAAGTGTTTTGGAATTTATTATAATCTGGAATTTTTATAACAGCCACGCGTTTACGAACATCATCAAGAATACTTTGAACATTTTCAACCGTCAGATTTTCTTTTTGATACAATTCTAAATCGAATATTCCAAATTCCAATTGACGAACCAAATGCATTCCCTTTTGGAAATGATCGGCTGCAATAACACGTTCAATCAAATCGTCAGGAATTATTTCACCAGTTTTATAATGTTTTCCAATTTTCTTTAACACGGTTTTATTTAACCAAAAGCTTTCTAAAAATTGTGATGGAAATTCAACCACATCCCAATCAACATCATATCCGCTGACATCACGTTCATCAACAGTTGAAAGCATTAAATGTACAGCATGTCCCATTTCATGAAACAATGTTGATAAATCATTCAATGTCAGCAGAGATGGATTATCTTTTGTTCCAACAGGGAAATTTGCAACAATTATTGCTTCGGCTAGATGCTCTTTATTTTCTTTATCACGATGATGTACCGACATATTATTTGCCCATGCACCAGATTTTTTTGATTCACGTGTTTGCAAATCCAAATATAAACCAGCAATTATTTTATTATCACGCAATACATCAAAATAACGTACGTTTGGATCCCATATGTCAGCATTACGAGGCTTAAATTTAATATCAAGTATTTCTGATATAACAGACATAACACCATCAATCGTTTCATTCATTTCAAAGTATGGTTTTGTTTCTGCTTCATCTAAAGAATATCTTTCTTTTTGAAGAATTCTTGAGTAATAAGCGATATCCCAGGATTCAATATCAATTTTAGAAAATTCTTTTAATTCAGAAAATTCCTTTTGTGCCGCCGGTTTTGCGATTTCTGCAATAGAATATAAATATTTTTCAGCCGTTGCGGGTAATTTTGCATCACGAAATTGAAATGCCAGATCAGCGTAATTTTTGAATCCTAATATTTTTGCCTTTTCATTACGAAGTTTTAAAATTTCTGGAATAAGTTTTTCATTTTCTGGTGCGCGTGTTGAAGAATTTTTATACATTTCTTCACGTAATTTTCGGTCTGTTACATATTTCATAAAAGGAATAAATGATGGTGCCAACAGTGAAAATTCCCAACCATCTTTTGTTTTGGCTGCGGTTTTATCAGACGCTGGCATTTCACCGAGAATATTTTCATCTGTTATTAATATTTTATTTTTTTTGTTCGCTGCAATAATATTATTTGAAAAATCATTTGATAGTTTTGATAATTTACTGGCTATTTCTTTCAACTGTTTTTGTTTATCTTCTGGCAATGCGACACCGGCAATTTCAAATCCTTTGATAGAATCATCAACGACTTTTTTTTGTTCAAAATTCAAAGTTTCATATTCGTTTTTTTTGATATATAAAACACCATTATAAATACCCTTGTGACGTACCATATCCGAAGAATAGTTTGATAAAACAGGCAGTATTGCATCAACAATTTTTTGTGTTTCAAGGGAATTATTCACATCGTTTAAATGATAAATAGGGAAAGTTATTTGTTGTAGTTTTGCATCAATATCCATCAGTGGGCGCAAAAAATTCATATAAGTTTTATCTTTGATTGATACCAAGTCTTCGGTTTCTTTGCGTGCCTTTGCGACAGAATCATTAACGATTTGTTCTGCATTTTCCAACGCATTCAGATTAAATTTACCCAACATAGTTTCTTCCTTTTTTATAAAAATAGTAATCGCAATTGCGATTATAACCCCAATAATTCCAATGATATTTAGAAATTTATTTTTCATAACTTTATCAAGTTTATCAGTAAATCATCCAAAATCAACATGCCTTTTTCAGTAGTTAATATACGATTAGATTTTATTAATACCAAATCAGGATTATTTTTTATAAAATCAAAATTAATAATTTTATTGATATCCGGTGTAATATTTACCCCAATAATTGTCCGCATACCTGTTAGTATTTTTTCTGTGGCACGTTCTTTTGTTGTTATTAATTCAAATCTTTGCCCATCACCCAATTGTTCATACCATTTATCATCAATCAAGACCCTTCCTGCTGCACCACGTCCAAATCCAATATATGGTTCACCGTTCCAAATGTTTTGATTGTGTTCGCATTCTTCGCCTGGGGCAGCATAATTAGAAACTTCATATCTGGGCAGATTAAGTGTTTTACCAATCATTCCATAAATATCAGCCATTGTTTCATTATCTGGCAATATTAAATTCATCTTTTCAAATGGTGTTCCGGGTTCGATTGAAAGTTCATACATTGAACAATGCTTTAATCCCAAATTGTTTATTTTTTTGCACAGGTTTTCTGTATTTAAAACAGATTGATTTGGCAATCCATAAATAAAATCTGCAGATACCCGTAATCCTAAATCTTGTGCAGATTCCAATAATTTTAGTGCTTGGTCTGCATTATGTATACGTCCCATAAATTGAAGTTGTTCATCATCCAAAGATTGGACCCCAACAGATAAACGATTCATTCCAATTGATTTAAACTCGGCCAGTTTAATTTCATCAATTGTTCCTGGATTTGACTCCAGACTGATTTCACAATCATCGGTAATTAAAAATTTTTCCGAAACAGATTTTATAATTTTATTTAAAACATGGGTTGGCATTAATGATGGTGTTCCACCACCAAAAAATATTGTTGGAACAGATATTTTACCCAGTTTATAATACCAAAAATTAATTTCTTTCAGGATTCCTTCACAATACCCATCCCAATCTGGTTTTTGACATGCGTGTGAATAAAATGCACAGTATTTGCACTTTGCCGCACAAAAAGGCACATGAAAGTAAAAATTATGTGGTCTTAACATACGTATCATTCTATATGGCTGGGGATAACATTCAAGCAATTAATTATCACTTTTTAAGTGCCCGTTTTTATGATATAATAACTAAATGAATGTAGGCATGAAAAGACAGAATTTTGCATTTTTAATTGGAGTTTTATTACCTTTCTCTGTGTTTGCTGCACAAGAAGGGACACCAGTTTATTATCAAAACCAAACAAACAATGCAAACCAGGCTAATTACGGATATTATCAAAATCAAGGATATACGAATTATGTTGGACAATCTGGTCAAAAACAGGTAGTCGGCAGTCGCAATTATTCTTATCAAGTACCACGTGCACAATTACCGACATTAAGTGGAACAATGACAACGAACGGTGTTGCATTACCGGCTTCACAAGAAAGTACATATTTTTATGCTGATTATGGTCGTGAGTTCGCAAATTTCCAATTTGAAACTGGCGTAAATTCTATTCTTAAATGGGACGATATGGTATTGAATGAAATTACCGTTGGTATCCATCATAATTTTAGTTTACGTAATACAGATTTGTTTTTATATGGTGAATACACTATGGGGACTTTGTCAAATGGTGGATTGTCTATGGATTATGACTTGAAACCTTATGATACTTCGGATCCAAAAAATGGTATATTTACAATATCAATGGGTGATATGTCTGGCAGTACCAATGATATGCGTTTTGGAATTGGTGCACATCATGTTTGGGATGTAGGTGGATGGAAATTATCACCATCATTTGGATATGAAATATTCAAACATAATTTAGAGATGTCTAATCATATTTATCCAAATCCTGGAATATATCTACCTTTGATGACAAGTTTGGGGGATTATGTATTCGGTGATGATGCTGGAAATTATTATACACTGCCAACAACGTCAGATGTTCCAGAAGATTGGTATCAGGTTTGTTTGTCACCAGAAGATATAATGGTTGTGCCAGCAACTACAAGTGGAACAGCTGTTTCACTGGGTGATACAATATCAACTGTAGAATATGATCCAGCAATGGGAATATTGCCATGGGGTGTTGGAACAGGTGAGTGTGTTATAATCGGTGGTGATGGTATGATAAAAATTGACGGAACAACACATATTTATAATACTACCTGGAGTGGTTTTTACGTTGGTCTGGAAATGGAAAAGCAAATGACATTGACAGATAAATTGCGCTTCTATGTTCAACTTGGTATGCCAAATTATTCATCAGAGGGTATTTGGCCAAACAGAACAGATTGGCAACAAAACCCAAGTTTTATTGACGAAGGTAATAATGGTTCTTATTCATATCGTGCAGAAATGGAATATGATTGTAAAATATCCGATCGTATGCAATTGTCTTTGAAAGTTGATACAAGATACTTGTATGTTGGTAAGATACCTGGTGAATTGTATGTTTCTGAATATTCACAATACCTGATTGATGAAAATGGACAGTATATTTTGGATGACAATAATTTACCAATTTTGGAAACTGTTGCTGCACATACAGAACTAATAAGTGATTCATTAAAGAGTGCGACTTGGCAATCTTTTGGGTTACATTTAGGTCTAAAATATGCATTCTAATTAATATATGAAAAATTTTTTAATAAGCTGTTTTTCTGTACTATTTTTATTACCTTCGATTTGCTTTGCAGACGAGGGTAGCTTTGATTTAGATAGATGGAATTCAATCCTTAATGATATTCAAAGTCGTGCTGTTGAAATGAAAATTTCAAATCATACAATCAATGAAGTTATTCAACCTTCTGTGTTTATACCATCAATAGTAAACAGCGATAAAAATCAATCAGAATTTAAATTAACACTCGATCAATATTTAAATAATGTTGTGAACCAAAAACGTATTATTTCTGGTAAAAAGATGCGTAGAAAATATCCAACTTTGTTATCAAAGGTAGATAAAAAATATGGTGTACCACCACATATTATAATGGCTTTTTGGGGATTGGAATCTAACTATGGTGAATATAAAGCCAAGTATAAATTATCAGATGCTTTTTTAACGTTGATTTATGATGGTCGTCGTGAAACGTTTTTTACAAATCAATTATTTGCAATGATGAAATCTGCAGATAAAGACAAACTAGAAGTATCAGAAATATATGGTAGTTGGGCCGGTGCAATGGGTCATTTTCAATTTATCCCAACCACATTGGAACAATATGGCATGGATGGTAATAACGATGGCAGAATTGATATTATTCACAGTGTTGGGGACGCCATGTTCAGTGCTGGGAATTATCTATCTAAACTTGGGTGGAATAAACACGAAAAGATAATACGCGAAGTAAAACTGCCGGCTGATTTTGATACGTCTTTACTGGAAGGTAAAGTACAAAAGCCTTTGACTGAATGGGCTGCAATGGGAATAACAAATCCCGATGGTTCCGAAATCCCAAAAGCAGAAATGATTGCAGGTCTGGTTGCAGATACCAGTGTACCAGAAATCAGCAGGGCGTTTTTAACATATCCTAATTTTTATAGAATTAAGAAATGGAATAATTCTAATTGGTATGCAATCGCGATTGGTTTACTGTCAGAAAAATTGAAATAGTTCTTTTAAATACCTAGATTTTAATATTTTAAAACACTAAAATTTTCCAACAATTCAGAAATAAAAACAATTGATAACAAAACTTTTCTTTGATATTCTGGGCGTGTGTATATAAAAAGGATTTATTTATGACTATAAAAGTCAGAGATTATGAGGTCAGACTGACCAGAACATCGGCAGAGAGAAAACAGGTTCGTCAATTACGCTATGATATATTTGTAGAAGAAGAAGGTGCATCAGCCACAGAAGAACAAAAACAGTTACATGAAGAATACGATTCTTATGACCGTTTTGCAGATTATATGGGTGTATTTCATAATGATAAATTGGTCGGTACATATCGTATAATTGATCGCAATGCAGCTGAAAAAATGGGTGGATTTTATACTGAAACAGAATTCAATATTTCAAAAATTAAAAAAGCGTCTGGTAATATCGCGGAAATGTCCCGTGCATGTGTTAATAAAGAATATCGTGAAAACGGATTGGTTATGCGTATGCTGTGGTTGGGGTTGGGTGAATATGTAGCAAAAAATAAAATAACTGTTATTTTTGGTGTGGCAAGCTGGGTTGGTAAAAATCCTGTTGAATCAGCACATGCTATTTCTTATATTTATTATAATCATTTATCTCCATTAAAATTGCGTGCAACGGTTTGTTCTGAAAAATTTGTAAGTGGTGTAAACCCAAAACTTTCACGTATGAATATTTTACCAGAAGTCTTTGTAGACGAAAGTCTGGCGCGTAAACAAATGACACCACTGGTAAAAGGATACTTGCGAATGGGGGCCACATTTGGCAAAGGGGTATTCTTAGATGTACCATTTAATAGTTATGATTTATTTGTCACATTACAGACAAAGAATATTACAGCTGCTTATCAAAAGCATTTTGCTGGATCTGAAACTGCTTTTGAACACCTGGGATTAAAAGATGGTAAAATAAAGACGCTTGGAAAAATAATGCTGATGCCAGTTACAGGTCCATTCAAGATGCTTAGAGCATTTGTACAATTTTTAATGCGTGATGATGCTGCAGATGTTGAGTTTATTGAAGATCCAAAAGAACCCAAAGCAGAAGAACAGATGAACTAAGGTAATAATTATTATGGCAAAAATCAGACGTCAAAATTTCTTTAATACATTTGGTGCAATTGTAAAGTTTACATTGTTTTGGTTGTTTATTATTTCACAGGTACCAATAATCTTCTTATTACCCAAGGGTAAACTGGCGGCTGATTATATGTCTGTCTTTATGCGTATTTTGATGTTTTTTACAGGTGTCAGGGTAAGGGTTAATGGAAAGCTTTCCAGTAAACGCCCTTTGCTGGTTGTTTCAAATCATATTTCTGTTTTTGAACTGGCAACTTTTTCAATAGCTTTTGGTGGAAGTTATTTTGGTAAAAAAGAGGTAGAAAAGTTTCCATTAATTGGTTGGGTTTCAAAAAAGTTTGGTGTGATTTTTGTAGATCGTCGTACTATGCATGCCATGGATGCATTAAAGAATGTTCGTGATCAAATGAGAAAAGTTAATTATCCAATGTTTCTGTTTCCAGAAGGAACAACTACAAATGGTGCATATGTAAAAGCTTTCAAAAGTACACTATTTGATTTTATGGAAACTTCTGATGCAACAATACAACCAATGGTTTTAGTATATAGATACAGAGATGGTACAAAAATAGATGATGAAACACTGGCAGAACATTTCGCATATTTTGATAATATAAAACAAGATATGGGACCAATGTGTTCACGTGAACGTTCTGCATTCAGTCAGGTTTTTCATATAATGATGTTGGGCGGATTTACTGTTGAAATTACAACTTTGCTGCCCCCAATCTTGACAGGTATGAACAGAAAAGAAATCGCAGTAATCCTGCAAAAAATTATTTCGGATAAATATATGGAATTGAAGGATAAAGTAAAATGAAGACAGCAATAACACCAACGAGATCTGAAAATTTTAGCGAATGGTATCAGAGTTTAATAGTCGCTTCAGACCTTGCAGAAAACTCACCAGTACGCGGCTGTATGACAATTAAGCCATATGGTTGGGCAATATGGGAACTGATGCGTGAAGAAATGGATAGACGTATTAAAGCTGCGGGTGTACAAAACGCAAATTTTCCATTATTAATACCAATAGAATTTTTCAATAAAGAAGCAGAGCATGTTGCAGGTTTCGCAAAAGAATGTGCAGTGGTCACACATCATCGTTTAAAAATGATTGATGGACAACTACAACCAGATCCAGATTCAAAACTGACAGAACCTTATATTATTCGTCCAACTTCAGAAACAATCATTGGTGATGCAATGTCACGTTGGGTTCAAAGCCATCGTGATTTACCACTTAAACTGAATCAATGGGTAAATGTTATGCGTTGGGAAATGCGCCCACGTATGTTCCTGCGTACATCTGAATTTAACTGGCAAGAAGGTCATAATGTTTTTGCAACACATAAAGAAGCAAATGAAGATGCACGTAAAATGCATAAAATATACGGCGAATATATGCGTGAAGTTTTAGCTATTGAAAGTATAATGGGTGAAAAAACAGAAGAAGAAAGATTTGCTGGTGCAGATAAAACCTATACCGTGGAACAAATAATGCAAGATGGTAAGGCACTACAAGCAGGTACAAGTCATGATTTGGGCCAACACTTTGCAAAATCTTTTAATATAAAATTTCTTGGCACAAGTGGTAAATTAGAAACAGCATGGACCACCAGTTGGGGAACATCAACTAGAATGATGGGTAGTTTGTTAATGGTTCATTCTGATGATGATGGTTTGATATTGCCACCAATGGTTGCACCACACCAGATTGTAATAATTCCAATTGTTCGTGATGATGACACGTTAGTTATGAATAATTTTTCTCAAGAAATTGGAGAAAAACTTCGTGCAAAAGGTATCAGGGTTTTAGTGGATACATCTGATATGCGAAGTGCAGATAAAATTTGGAAATGGATAAAACGCGGTGTCCCATTGCGGATAGAAATTGGTGCACGTGAAATGTTGAATAATAATTTGACGATTACACGTCGTGATATTGGGCGGGATTCTAAACAAACAATTTCCGTTGACGAATTGTTAAATTCTGCATCGGATTTATTAAATACAATTCAAAAAGATATGCTTTCTGTTGTACAAGAAAGAAACAAAATTTTAATTACAGATGTTGCGGATTTAAATAAATTGGATAAATATCTTACAGATGGAAAAATTGGGTTTTTCAGGGTAAATTATGAACAAACTTTGGATAAAAAGTTCGATGATTTGATGGAAAAACATAAGATTAGTCGTCGTTGTTTAGATGATAAAGACCCAAGTTATGTCTTTGTTGCAAAATCGTATTAATAAAATAAGGGGCAAAAAGCCCCTTTTTTTGTGGTATAATTAAAATAATGAATTCAAGGGGAATAATAATATGAAAATAGCAATTATTGGTGTCGGTACTGTCGGCTCTGCTGTTGCCACGGCGGTTCAAAATACAGGTCTGGTTCGCGAAATAGTATTGTATGATAGGGATGAAATTCGTGCACGCGCGGCCGCCGAAGATTTGGGACATGCATCAACATTTAATTTTGATATAAAAATAAATGCAATTAATGATTATCGTGAAATCCAAGGTAGCGAGGTTGTTATTATTGCGGCCGGTGCAAATCAAAAGCCTGGACAAAATCGTATGGATTTATTGCAAGCAAATTCAGCAGTTATTCGCGA
The DNA here is from genome assembly GCA_016927735.1 of Alphaproteobacteria bacterium. Taxonomy (GTDB): domain Bacteria; phylum Pseudomonadota; class Alphaproteobacteria; order Rs-D84; family Rs-D84; genus JAFGMC01. The sequence goes on along the minus strand of JAFGMC010000006.1, from coordinate 87,973 downwards.
TATTGTACCACGTGTCATGAAAAATGTTGATCAAAATCGCGTTATATTAATTATTGTGACAAATCCTTTGGATATTATGGTTATGTTGGCACAAGAATTATCTGGATTACCGGAATCGCGGGTTATCGGAACAGGTACTATGTTGGATTCTGCCAGATTTAAAATTATATTATCCAGACATTTGGGTATATCTACCCATTCTATAAATTCGTACGTATTGGGTGAACATGGCGACAGCAGTGTTTTAAATTGGTCGGCTACAACAATTGGAAATTTACCATTGGATGATTTTTGTGAACAGATAGGATTTCTGATATCACCGGCTGCGCGTAAAACAATAGAATATCGTGTGCACAATGCAGCATACGAGATTATACAGGGTCGTGGTGCAACTTGGGATGGTATTGGTGCGGTTGTTGCGGACTTATTACGTTGTATTATAAACGATGAGAAAAGAATATTAACAGTCAGCAAAAAAGATAGTTTTAATAAAGAAGAAGTTGCAATATCACTACCACGTATTATCGGTTATGATGGTGTAATTGATACATTAATTCCAAAAATGAATACATCAGAAACCAAGGGTTTAAAAGAAAGTGCAGAAATTATAAGACAAGGGTTTGATAAAATAGTATAAGCTTTTGATATAAAAAAAGACCGGCATTTTGCCGGTTTTTTATAATTCAAGATTTTTAATTTTATCTTCTGCCTTGGCAGCATTTTCTATTTGTAATAATTGATTTTCCAAAGCAGTTCTTTCAGAGCTTTTGTATCCTGTTTCTGGTTCTGCCACAGGTGGATTTTCATTTGGTCCATTATTTTCCAAATCAATTTTCATTTCTTCTTTTTCAGATTTAACCGCAGGATTAATTAAGTTATTATAAATTTCTATTGATTCCTGTGTTCCAGTCATATCTCGTTCTAATAATTTATTAGTACCTGGAATGAACCATTCTTGAATTTTAACAGCAGTTAATTGCATCACAGGTCTGGTGCGTGATGTTGATATAAAATCAGGCAGTGTGGCAGCATCAGAGTAATACCAAAGCATTCCCCAATAAATAATACCCATCATTATAATTCCACGAATGATTCCAAATATTACCCCAAGGGTGTGATCTGTGACCTTCATCATGCTTTGTTGTATTCTATCGCGCAGTCTTTGATTAATCAGACCGAATATCACTAAAATAACAAAAAAGACAATAAAGTAAGATGATACTAATGTGCCAACAGTGGATTCCGATAGTTCAAACCATTGTTGAAATACATTATCAAGCATCGGAGATACGACCCTGGCGACAACAGCGGCTAGTATCCAGGAAAATGTCGCCACGGTTTCATATACTCCACCACGAATCGTTGCCCAAACAGTGGATGACAATACTATGGCAATGTAAATATAATCAAGAGTGGTAAGATCAAACATGGCGACAATAAGATAGTTTACAGTTATTGCAAAACTATTTCTTCCTTTCTTTTCTTATTAACATGAATCCCAAACCAACAACCAATGCGCTTAACAATATAATGAAATACATTGAAGAGCTGTCATTTGTTTTTTTTTGCATAGCGGCATCAATATCTTTGACTACATTATTACGATCTGAATTTTCTGCTTTGAATTTTTCGCTATTTTCTTTAAATGCTTTTATATTAGCTTCTGCATCGGCTTTTTCTTGTTTTGATAATCCAACAGCAGCTGCGTCACGTAATTCTTGGTCAAGAGCACGTGCATATCCCTGGAAGCATTTTTCGCCTACAATTATAAGTGGAACACCACCTTCTGTAAATTTGCATTTTTCCAATGCACTTTGAAATGCAGGCAAGTTTTGTTCATTCATTACATTTACAGCTTCTACATTAATAGTTTTATATTCATAAACCAACTCACCACTGATGAAGTTGAGTGCATGATGACAATGAGGACATGTTGGTGAATGGTAAACGGTTATATCCGCAGCAGATGCGGTTCCAACAAAGAATAATGTCCCGATAAGTGATAATAAAGATAGTTTCATAAAGTTCTCCTTTTCTGAGGTGATTATATAAAAGTATTGCTGTAATGAGCAAGACAATTTTTTTTATATTTTAAAATTGCTGTTTCATTATTTTATGCTAACATTTTAATTGACATAAGAAAGGAGAAGCATATGTTTTCATTAGAACAATACCCCTTGAATTTTGCTCCAAATGCATTGGAACCACACATGTCTGCTGCAACAATTAATTTTCATCATGGAAAGCATTTGGATACTTATATAAAAAATCTTAACGGTTTGATTGCTGGTACTGATTACGAAAAGTTATCTTTACAAGAAATAATTGTTAAATCTGCCAGTGATACAAATGCCAAAAAGGTTTTTAATAATGCTGCCCAGGTTTTCAATCATGGATTTTTCTTTCAAAGCATGGCATTGAATAATGGTTCAACTTTTCCAGAAAATATTGCCAAAGCATTTGGTTCACGTGAAAAATTTATGGAAGAATTTAAAACTGTTGCACTTGGTATTTTCGGCAGTGGATGGGCATGGTTGGTGAATGATAAAGGATCATTGAAAATAATGGGATTTTCAAATGCCGACACCCCAATTGCACACGGTTTAAAACCAGTTTTATCATTGGATGTTTGGGAACATTCTTATTATTTGGATTATCAAAACAGACGTGGTGATTTTATTGACGCGTTCTTGAACAATTTGGTTGATTGGAATTTTGTAAACAATAATTTATAAAATCTGTGCCGGGAAATTAACCAAATAATATCCCCCATTTGGGGGATATTTATTCTACAACATCATTAAATTCTGGATGACGCATTAATACGAGTTTTGCGAAACGACACATAGGGATAATTTTTTTCTTTTCTTTTCTTGCTAGAATTGCGACCTGTTTGACTAATTCTGCGCCAATATTCTTACCCTGCATCTTTGGATCAACCTGGGTATTATCGAGAATGAACTTGTTATCATCAGTTCTGATAAACGTCACAAATCCAACCTTTTTTCCATTTAACCAAGCAGAAAAAGAGCTGTAATTATCGTCCAAGATATATTTGATTTCATCATTCATTTTATATCCTTTTAGTAGTTATGATTGTATTATAATTTATTATAAAAAAATATAAATAAAAAACGCGGTATAAACCGCGAATAAAAATGGTGCCGGTTGTCGGACTTGAACCAACGACCCTCTGATTACAAATCAGATGCTCTACCAACTGAGCTAAACCGGCGAACGACCCATACTATAACCTTTTCATTTTTCAATTTCAAGCCGATTTTGCAAAAAAATATAAAATACTTGCATTTTTATTATAACAATAGAAAATAGCCAATATATTTATAAAAGATTTTATTATGAAAAAAATACCAGAACTTTTGGCACCAGCGGGAACACTGGACGGATTGAAAACAGCGATACTGTATGGTGCAGATGCGGTTTATGCCGGAATTCCTGGTTTTTCTATGCGTGCACGCGCGAAAATAACTGTGGATGAAATGAAGCAGGGAATTGAATTCGCGCATAAACATGGTAAGAAAGTTTATTTGGCGTTTAATCTGTTTGCACACGATAATGATTACAAACTGTTGCCACAAGTATCTGAAACTATAAATAAATTGTCCCCGGACGCCCTGATTGTGGCTGATCCTGGTGTTTTGACATGGGTCCAGCAGCATCACCCAAAGATACCAATTCATATTTCAACCCAGGCAAATATATGTTCGGCTGATACTGTAAAGTTCTGGCAAAATGCAGGGGCTTCGCTGTGCGTTCTTGCACGTGAAGTGACACACCCAGAATTCAAACAAATTCGTGAAAAATGTCCTGATATTGGTCTGGAAATATTTATTCATGGCGCAATGTGTATGAGTTACTCTGGCCGTTGCTTGATGTCAAACTTTGTGACGGGGCGCCCGGCCAATCGTGGTGCCTGTGCGCAATTATGTCGTTGGAAATATGATATTGTATTGCGTGAAAAAGAAAGTGGTCTGGAAATGGGGTTGGAGGAAGATGATCGTGGCGCGTATATTATGAATAGTAAAGATTTGTGCCTGATGCCACGTTTGCGTGATGTTCTGGAGAGTGGCGCAGATTCATTAAAGATAGAGGGTCGCAACCGCAGTGAATATTATGTTGGAACTGTTGTTCGCGCATACAGAAATGCAATTGATGCGTGGGCACATGATCCAGAAAATTTTGATTCTGAAATATTTATGAAAGATTTGAATGTTTTGGAAACACGTGGATATACAACGGCGTTCTTTGATGGAAAATTAGGTCCCAGCGCGCATGATTATGAAACCACGCGTTCAGATTCTGATTATCATGCTGCAGGTGTTATAACGAATGTCACAGATGATTATTTTGTAATGGAACTGCGTAACGAAATAAAGCAGGGTGATAAAATCAATTTTATTCTGCCGCACACAATGGAAAAAGTTATCGTTGTTTTGGATAAAATTATTAATGATAAAAATGGGGATGAATTACTAAAAATGTCGGCTGGGCAAAACAACAGCCTGCGTATTGAAAAATCAAAGATTGATAAAAAATATTTGGATAAATTTGAACCATTGGTTCTGGCATATAAAAATAAATAAAAAAAAGGGCGTATGTCCTTTTTTATCGTTCAATAATATTAGGTTTCTTAACATTATTCTTTAAAGTTTTAACGGGTCGATTTTTTTCTATATCTTTTAATATTTTTTCACGTGTTTCAGAATTAGCTAAATCATCACGATTTATTTCACCTTTTACAAGCATGTTAAATATCTTCATAGAGTCTTCAAAGAAATGTTTTGATTCTGAAGATTCTTCTAATTTTGGCATTGTTAAAACCTTTTATTTAATTTATTGCATGTTTGGAATGATGGCCAAATCATTATACTGTGACAAGAAACGTGTTCCAGTTGCGCAATAGACTTTTTGTAAAGAGTCTTTGTATTCTGTAACCGCAGAAATCCAACGTGCATCAATTTCGTCGTTCGCACCCTGGTATGCAGTAAATGCGCCAATACCAGCACCAGCACCAGCACCAACAACAGTACTTTTCATACGTGCCTTGTTATTTATATCAATCAAACCACCATCACTGGCATCAACAGTAATTGGATAGAAATCCATAATATTTTCATCTAATTTTACAGTTGATTCACCCTTGTTATTGCGTCCGATAATAACTGCATTTGCCATATTTTCATTTCGCCATTTATACCAGTCGGAAATTTTAGCGCCAAAAGTTTTATCTTTAAAGTCAGGAATCATTGCATTGATGCGTTCGCCAGGACGACCAGCAGATGCAATTGGTGTCCATATACCACCTGGATCATTAGTATAACCCTGGGTCATAACTTTACCATCATATGTAAATTGTTTATCTTTGTTTTTACGTATTTTTAAAAATCCTTGATCGGTTGCACCTTGTTCAACAGATTTATAATCATCTTTTTCAGTACCAAAAGAAATTGCAATCAGACGTTCTTCATTGCAACCAGAATAATCTGATTTACAAACCATTGTTTTAGAAGTATTTATATTATAAAATCCAATTTCAGTTGCATAATCCAAAGGTTTATTTTTTTCAATTATACCCCATAGACATTTTGTATTATAACCATTTAAATCCAAGCAATCTTCAATACGTAAAGCAGAATCACCATTGCTGACCATATTCCCAACGACACCACCGGCCGCCGCATTTACCCCCGCTGACATAATTACATCACCACCAACCTTGCCAGAATATGCACTGCCGGCCATTAATGCCGCGCCAGATAATAAACCAATTGCGGTTCCTTTGACCTTACTATCACTGGTACCAATTAATCCAGATTCCCCCAAATCATTTTTACCAGCTGCATTTCCCAGTAAACCACCAACAACCGCACCAGCTGCAATTTTAAATCCAGCGTTCTTTTTTTGCTCGTTATTCATAACCTTTATAACATCGTCCATTGTGGGTTCTGTATCTGCTGGGAATATGACATTTCCAGCCTCGACAGTATAAGAAGATTCTGGAAATTCGCTGATGTTACATTTAATAGAGTCCCCAGATGCAATGTTTGCACGGGCAACGATAATATCACTGGTCCCTTTTACCACACGCATTTCAACAACCGCAATACAAGTAGAAGAATTTCCAGCTTTTAAACCAGCGGTTGGGGTATCCCAGGCAAAACTTCCGCCTGGATAAATATTTGCACAAGATTCCAAATTGCTGACATTAATATTTGCTGTTGTGTCACCATTCGCAATTCGTGTGGCCAAGTCTGTATTTGCAACGCGTACAGGAAGACTGTCTGTTGATACAGTGTATTGTGATTGTTGTAATGCTGCAACCTGATTATAATCATCAGCATAACTGCGCGAATGATTACCGACACGTATATCAGCCCAACCAGAAATTGGTATAATCGATAATATGTATGGCAAAGATAAAATTAATAATTTTTTATTCATTTTTTATATTAGAACTGTAATCTCATTCTGACGCCCAGATCAACAGTTCCCAGATTTCCAGTTTCATACCAATTTGTATAATGGAATACGCTATCATAAGAAGCTTCGTATTCACCACCGGCACCATCACCCAACCATTCTGTTTGTGATACAACAATGCTGCCAGATGTTCTTACATTACCCAATCCGCTGTATCTTACAAAGAAATCAAGTTTTATCCCGCCTTCTAATTCAGTTGTTACACCACCTTCGAGCATATATGTAAGATTTTCAGATGTTCCACCATTATGGTATGCATATATATCAGAAATTCCGGTTAATTCACCTGCTGATGCCTCTGCTGGGTCTTTTTCAGAATAAAAAGTATTATCTAAAATTACATAGTCCGCGATTGTGTTCAAAGAAATACCAACACCAGCACCGATATAAGGACGCATAGAACCGCCAGCCAAATATCCCGTATAAGAATCAACATTATAATAAAGATTCAACATTGTTGCATTAGAAGTAATTGCACCACCAGTTGCCTGGGTTTTAACAAATCCACCAGCACCATCAGATGACATAACAGATCCAGGATATTCGATACCTTTATAACGTGTATAAGAGAAATCAACACGAACATCATTGTTTATGGCAGCACCAACAGAAAATTGTAATGGCATGATAGTTTCTGAATCAAAAGTTGCCTCTTTAAATGCACCAGGTACAAAGAAAGCATTTTGTTCGTTTTTATAATCAGCATTCATTGCACCACTGACAGATGCAGAATACCCCAAAGAAAGTCCGATATAAAGGCCGCTATCAGCCAATCTGTCGTAATCAGCTGGTTGATAATATTGACGACCAGCATTGGTCACATTGGATCCAACACGTGGTAAAGTACCAGTTATTCTTGTGGGATTTGATGCGACAACAGAGTTTGCTTGCACAACAGGGTTTTGTTGTTGATATACAATTTGCTGTGTTGGTTGTTGGTATGTGATTCCCTGTTGTAAAACCTGACCATTCGTTTGATACATTGGATAAGCAGGATAAGCACCGTTTGCAACCAAGGGTATCGCAAAAACAACCGTTACCAAAGTAGCAGAAATACCTGATTTTTTCATTCTTTTTCCATCTTTATTTGCAATTATTATATCATAAAATGGAATCAGAGAAAAGCGATATTAAATAAAACAAACCCACATAAATGCGGGTTTGTTTTTGTGTCCGATATTATTTTTTTGTTTTTTAGAAAGCAACGTTGAGGCGAACGCCAGCTTCTGCTTTTACATCTGTTCCATTTTGTGATTTTTGATCAGAATCATCAAATGTGTATTCGCCATACAATGAAACTTGCATTGTGTTTGTCAGCTTATGTGAAACAGCGAAAGACAAAACATATTCGTCCATACCATCATACATACTGCCGATAAAACCATCTGCCAAGCTGGCTGTTATTTGTTCTGTTGTGACTGCACCACCAGAAAGTGTTGCCAAATCAGAAGAGTTATTCAAGTTAACAGCTTCGATTGTATTAGTTGCACGATGTCTAACACTGAAACCACTGCCCAATGACCAAGTATCATTTAACTGATAAAAGCCATTAATACCTGTCATATATTCTGTTGTGCTTTTCAAGTCTACATTAAAGTCAGCTGGTAAACCTGCTGTGTATGCACCGGCTAAACCTGCACCAATAGAAGGTGTAAGCATTGCGGTAATAAGTGTTTTTGCACCATCAGATATTGTTATAACGTTATTGTTGTTTCCGAATGTTTGATGAATTTCACCGAATACAGATCCTGTAAATTTATCCCATGTTTTACCAACACGTGTTCCGGCAAAGAAACCCCAACGTCCGTTTGTATAGTTGTCATAGTTAAATCCAAACGATGGTCCATTAACTGGAATCAATGTTGCTTCCATGGCTGTTGCACCACCCAAGTGAATGTCAGCGTAAACGTCCCAAACGAATGGTGATTCTATGCCATCAAATATACGGTATAATACGCCTACACGACCATTGTGCAAGCCCTTGCGCAGAATGTCTTCGTCATTGGTATAACCCAATTTTGCAGTCACAGATAAACGGTCTGTAATACCATATCCTGCATCTTCAGATAAACGCCAGATCGGAAATTCTTCTTGTCCATCCCAATTCTTTGCTTCTAATGCAGCAGAATGGTCTGTTTGTTTGTACATAACACCGGCACCTGTTTTTGAATAATACTCACCCGTTGCTGGTATATAAAGTGGATTTTCTAAATTTGCAGCCATTGCAGGTGCCGTTAATACGGAAGCTGCGATTGCCATTTTTAAAGTCTTTTTCATCTATAAACTCCTTGTTATTTGATGAAACCCCAGCCCCCATTATTGGCAAAACTGGTTGTTATACCCATGCCGCCCATTATTAGCAACAGCGTGTCTTTTGATACAACCCTGTTATCGTGCAACAATTGGTCAAATATGTCAAAATATCTTTTATCTTGACACTTTGTGCTAAATATCTTAAGGGGAACTTTTTCCCAATTTATTTAATTTGGGGGCTTGAAATATTTTTATTATTCACTATTTATTGTAGAACTGGGGGACCGGTTCAAAACAAAAAATAAGGAGTCCACCATGAATAATACAAATCAAATTCTTGAAAAGAAATTGGCGATGCTGTTTGCAAATCCGCCAGCACAATTAAATGAAAAAAAATTATCACCAGAAGATAAGAAACCTATTGAAAAAGGGGTGGGTGATTTATTTTTTGGATTGGCATGGACAAATTGGATAAATGGTTCAAGCTTGGGGTCTGCATGGCAAAAGGCGTTGAATCAGGTTGACAGTTTTATTGCGACCAAAACCCAAAATAATCCTGCAACAAAATATTTACGTGAAGTTGCGGCGGTGGGTAAATCCAGAATGTCCAGAATCATTATGACTAATCAGAATTCAAACGAAAAGATTGATTGTCCACCTGAAAAAATAAAAGAATGGTCAGAAATTGGTAGTAAGTGGACAAGTCAGGGTTTGCAATCATTAAACGATAAGGTCAAAGAATTTGAACCTGAGAAGAAAGAGTTCGCAATTCAGAACAATCAACAAAGGTTTCAAAATTCACAACAAAATATTATGGCTTTGTGGTTATTGCAAAGACAGCGTGCGGCTTAATAAAAAAACTCCCAAACGGGAGTTTTTTTATTTGTTTATTATTTCTAGTAATTTCTTTTGGATATCTTTTATTGCAACACGTTCTTGTTCCATACTGTCGCGATGACGCAGTGTTACCATTTTATCTTCCAATGATTGGTGGTCAACAGTAATACAAACCGGGGTTCCGATTTCATCATGTCTGCGATAATTCTTTCCAATATTTCCACTGTTTTCCAATTCGATACGCCCAATCCCCAGTTTACGTAAATCACCGACAATTTTATCAGCTGTTTTTAATAATTCTGGAACATTGCGCGCCAATGGAATAACGGCAGCCTTTACTGGTGACAGGTTTGGTTTTAATTTTAAAACTATGCGGGATTTTTCATCACCCAGATCTTCATCAGTATATGCATTATGCATAATTGCCAACATACAACGGTTAACCCCCATTGCGGTTTCGATAACGTATGGTATAAAGTTTTCCCCTGTTTGTGGGTCGCTGAAAGAAAGCTTTGTTATACTGTCAGTATTTTCTAAAACAGTTGCATTAATTTTGAATTCTTTTTGGGATTTTGTATGTGATCCCAAATCAAAATCTTGTCTGTTATGAATACCTTCTACCTCGTCAAAGCCATCCGGAAATTCATATTCAATGTCAATAGCTGCCTTGGCATAGTGCGCCAATTTTTCATGTGGGGTAAAACGCAGTTTGTCGGCTGGGATTCCCAATTGTTCAATCCACCAAGCCATACGTGTATTTTTCCATTCATCAAAATACTTTTCATCTTCTTCTGGTTTTACAAAATATTGTAATTCGGCCTGTTCAAATTCACGCATACGAAAAACGAATCCACGTGGGCTGATTTCATTTCGAAACGCCTTACCAATTTGGACAATACCAAATGGTAATTTGTGAGGGGTAGAATCCAAAACATTTTTGAAATTGGTATAAGTGGTGGTTGCTGTTTCTGGACGTAAGTATGCATTTGTTGCACCATCGGTCGTTGCACCGATTGATAATCCCATCATTAATTGGTATGCACGTGGTTCCATTAAATCTGCACTGCCACAGGCATCACATTTCTTTGAATCCTTCATTTTATCTTGGCGCATCCGCGTACCACATTTTTTGCATTCAACCAATGGATCGGAAAACCCAGCCTCGTGTCCAGAATATTTCCAGAGTAATCTGTTACTGATTAATGCTGCATCTAAACCCTCTATATCGTCACGTGAATATACCATCGCATTCCACCATGCATTGCGGATGTTTTTCATTAACTCTACACCGTATGGACCATAATCATACGCACCACCCAATCCACCATAAATTTCGGATCCTGTGAATATAAATCCACGACGTTTACAAAGTGCAACTATGTCATTAATTGTTTTTGCTGGCATTTTTTTATCCCTGAATATTACAACCTCATATTATACACGAATTGTGACTTTTGCAATAGCTTTAACAAAAAAAGAGGGACATTTGCCCCTCTTTTTTTAATTTTGATTTTTTTAGGCATCAATAGAGATTGCATTTGCAGGGCAAACACCAGCACATGAACCACAAGATATGCATTTTGTAGCGTCTATTTGATATTTTCCTGTTGTTTCATTTTTGCTGATTGCATCAACTGGGCATACACTCTTACAAGCCCCGCAACCCATGCATTTTACTGGATCGATTTTATAAGCCATTTTTTATCTCCTGCTTAGATTTAACAGACTTAGAATATACTGGAACATTGCAATAAATGCAATATATAAATGCAATGCGCCCAAAACAGCCAGTTGATTCTTTTGTGTATCATTGCCCAATTGTGCATATGCACGTTTCAAGAATTGCATGTCATAAGCGGTAAATAATGCAAACAGCAGAACACCAATCAGACTTACGATTGTTGCAAATCCACTGCCCAGTGGCCAGAATATTGAAAACACACCAACCAGTATCAGACCGATCATACCCAATTGTAAAAATACGCCCATAAAAGATAAATCTTTTACAGTTTTATATCCAAACAAAGCCATAGAACCGAACATTAATGCAGAAATTACAAAAGCTTGCAGTATAGATGCAGGATTAACTGATAATGCGCCCCATACCAATGGTGTAATTCCAAAACCTATTAAAGCAGAGTATATGGCCAGTAATAAAGCCGCTGTTGAAGGTTTCATACTGAACGCGCGTGCTTGTGCCCAAATGGATAGGGCAAATGCACCAAATATCACAATATAATATAAACCTGACATCCCGCCCTGATTAACCAACAATCTGATTCCGCCACCATATATTGTGAACCAAGTGACAATTGCAGTAATACCGACCGCCCCAAACATAAGTGTAAAAATGCGTTTTAAATAAAGACCCATACCACTTTGCGCTGGTACAGATTGTATACCTGACTTTTTAGTGACCATAAATTTTCTCCTTGTTATTTACAAACTCAGTATAATATAGTGAACTATGTATTTCAAGGTCAAAGGGGACAATAATGGCAAACAAAGGTAAGTTTTTAAAAGATAATAATGCCCCTAAATATGATAGATTGGCTGATATTGATGAATTGATAAAGGATTACGAGTCCAGAACAAGAAAATTCAAAGCAGAACTGAATTCAGAAACTGCGAAAAATGGTGAAGAGACGACGCGTGCTTGGCAATTAATGGAAATTATAAACAATTTAAAGCAATCGGTTAATCAGGAAAAGGTAAAGCTGAGAGAGTTAATTGGTAATAGAAAACAAGGGTAAATTATGCCAAGAATTTCTGAAAGTATTCGTAAAGAAAAAATAAAAAAAACCGGACCAAAACCGGATATGCGGAAAAAACATACCAAATCAGAAAAAGAAGCCAATTTTTCAGATGAACTTGAAAAAGCCATATTAAAATTAAATAAAATGAAGAAAGAGGCTGAAACATCTGCTAAACGTATGGAGAAACAAAAAGAAATAGTTGAGAACCTGAAACAGTCATATAAACGTTACAAGATTAAAAAATAAGTTAAAATTTTTATAGTGCTGTAATACAATTATTTTTAATATTTATAAAGGATTTTGATATTATGCCAGATGATATTATTTGTAATCATTCAATTGAAAAAAATCAAATGACAGATTATTTTAAGAAAAATGCAGAGACTCTGTCGAATAGGGTTAATTTGTCAAAAGTTTTACAAGAATACGAAGAAAGATTAGATAAATTAAAAAGGGATTTGATAGAAGAGGGTAACTCTCATAATGATGGGACTGTTCTTGCAAAAAAATTAAAAGAATCTATTGAAAATCTAAATCAATCAATTGCTCTTGAAAAGGGCAGAATGTTAAATTCTAAAAATCGTTAAGGAGGTGTTAAAATGGCTATAATAATTAATCCAATATCGCCGGTTGCATTTTCTATTTTTGGCCTTGATATACGTTGGTATGCGCTGGCATATGTTGCGGCTTTTTTAATTGGCTTTTGGATATTCCGCCGTTTAATGTCAGATAAAAAAAATGGTGTAAATTTATCTGAAAAACATTTTGATGATTTATTCACAGCAGTTGTTCTGGGTGTTATAATTGGTGGACGACTGGGTTATGTATTATTTTATAACCTTTCATTTTTCTTGAATCATCCATTAGAAATTCTGGCTGTATGGAAAGGCGGTATGAGTTTTCATGGCGGATTATTAGGTGTTTTAATATCTGTAATATTATTTGCTGTAAAGCTTGAAAAACAAAAGTCTGATAAAAAAATAACGTTTAAAACTTGGTTTAATGGATCGTTCAAAATAATGGATGTAATTGCAGTTGTTGCCCCCATAGGTTTATTTTTTGGCAGAATCGCTAATTTTATAAATATGGAAGTAATGGGACGCATGACCAATAAATCTTGGGGGGTTGTTTTTGCAGGACATGAATCTGTTCCACGTCATCCCAGCCCATTGTACGAAGCAGGAATGGAAGGTATATTACTGTTTATAATAATGTTTTCATTATGGCGTTTTACAAAATTGCGTGAAAATATTGGTGCTTTGTCTGGTTCTTTTGCAATGTTATATGCAGTACTGCGAATAATTTGCGAACAGTTTCGCGCACCAGACGTTCAAATCGGATTTTTGACCACTTGGGGTCTGACCATGGGACAGTTATTGTCGGCTTTGATGTTTTTTGCAGGTGCAGCAATTTTTGCAGTTGCAATTAAAAAGAAATAATATAAAATAGCGAAGTCATTTAGTTCGGACAGATGGCAGAGTGGTTGAATGCGACGGTCTTGAAAACCGTTGAGGATGCAAGTCCTTCGGGGGTTCGAATCCCTCTCTGTCCGCCAGAATAAGTCATTGTAATTACTTAATTTTTTAATAAAAACAATGACCCGATTTAATCCCCAGCTTCTGGGGATTTTTTATTTAATTTCCCCAAACTTTACCACTGTATAGATTTTGCCATCCGTTTATATAGCTTTTTATACCATGTTCTATACAATCGGCTTTTTCGGCGTGGTAATTAATCATTTATCAAGCAACCAATCAAAAGCGTTTATTATTTTTATACCTTTAAAACTCTCTTGCAACGGTCTATCCATAGTTATTAAAAACTTTGAATTATGATCGTCTATTTCATCAAGTGAACGTAATTCTCGATCTAATGTATCTTGATTGGCCACTGTTTGAGAAACTTGATAATATTCTGTAACACCATCTTTTGTTGCTACAAAATCAACTTCACGGGTGCCAACTTTTCCAACATATACATTGTATCCACGACGCAGTAATTCCAAATAAACTATGTTTTCTAATATGTGCCCTGTATCACCTTCGCGACCAAGCAGTAAATAACGCAAACCTATATCTGCAACATAATATTTAGAATTTGTTTTTAAATATTGTTTACCTTTTATATCGTATCTATCCGCTTTATATAAAACAAAAGTATCTATAAATGCTTCTAGATAACTTTCTACTGTTACTGGGTCTATTTTTACTCCACTGTCTTTTTCTAGTAATTTTGCTATGTTCAATATAGATGTTTCATTACCTATATTATCAAACATAAATTTTATAACTTTTTTCAGTCTGGAAACGTCTTTTATTTTTTTTCTTTCGATTACATCTTTTAATACTATTGTATCAAAAAGCCCTTGTAAAAATTGGCGAACCTGATCATTAACAAGCGGTTTTGTGTTTGGTATGCTTACATCTGTAAACTTTAATAATTGTACAGTATATGGAAAACTGCTGTTGTGCAGGTAATCTTGAAACATGGCTATATAATCTCTGCTTCTTGGATTAAGAACAGATTCACGTGTACGTGCAGTCCATGAACCAACACCTTCTGCAAAATATGCTGATACATATTCACTAAAAGACAAAGGTTGCATATGTATTGTTATATATCTACCAGACAACATGGTTGCCAGTTCACTAGACAAAATTCTAGAATTTGAGCCAGTTATATATATATCTATATTGCCCTTTATTCTTAGACTATTTATTGCTTTTTCAAAATGTTCCACATTTTGTATTTCGTCCAAAAATACATAGTTCATTTTGTCGGGTACAACGTTGTTTAATATATGGTCATGCAATTTTTTCCAATCAAGTAAATCCGAGTAATTAGCATCTTCAAAGTTTATTTGCTGTATTTGTGCAGGTAATACATTAAAATGCATCATCAAATCTAATTGATACAGATAAAACATTGTGGATTTGCCACAACGTCGTATACCAGTTACGACTTTTATTATCTCGTTTTTATCGCGCCATGTTGATAACTGGGCTATGTAGTCCGGTCTGGCTATAAAAGTTTGTGATGCGCTATTCATGTTAACCTCTTTGATTATTACTGATTGTATTCTAAAAATATATAAAAGTCAACAAGTTTTAGTGTTTGTATTCATAAAACTATTATGTTCGGTGAGTTTTTAGTATCGTAATTTTGGCTTTGTGTGCGGATTGTTTATTGTGGCACTACATCGTCTAAATACCGGAAATCTGGCTGTGTGGGCAACAAAAGCGGCTTAAAAGCAAGAAAAAATGGCTAAACCTTCGGTTGTTCGAATCCCGCTTAGTCCTCCAGAATAAGTCATTGTAATTACTTAGTTTTTTAATAAAAATAATGACCCAATTTAATCCCTGGTTTCTGGGGATTTTTTATTTAATTTTCCCCGATTTTACCACTGTATATGTTTTATAATCCGTTTATATCGATATTTACGCCACGTTCTATACAATCGCATTTTTCAGCGTGGTAATACAACGTTGTATTAGGAAGGAAAGCCAACGTGTACAATAAGGTTGAATGTTTTTCTCTCATATTTTATAATTTATAAGAAATAAAGGATTTAAATAATGAATGTGGCATTAGATGGAACAACTATCATGGCTATACCACCCGATATATGGGATTATGTTCGGTTTTTATTATTTTGTTTATGTATTCGCATGATATGGAAAGGTGGAAAAGCATTGCTTGGAGGTGACATTTATAAAGATATAAAAGATCATTTAGAATTTAAAAAGAAAGAAAATGAAGTGATTTTTGATAAGAAAAAGAAAGAAATTGAGTTAGAACAGATGCGTAAAAAGTTATAGTAAGAAAAATCTAAATTTTGTACTTATTGTTGAAAGAACAGATTTTCCTGTTTGGTAAAATCCTGACTCTTTGATGCTAGTTCATATACATCACGCATTGGCATATTTAACTTTCCCGACATCAGGGCGTTTATAATTTTTGGACTCAAATATGCCAGGGTCATACTTTTATAAAATGTTCGCCATGACACAAAATTTTTAGAACATATGGATATAACCAGAATGTTCATTTTGCCAGAATGTAAAGCCAAACTTTATGACGAAAATTTGGTAAGGCAGCTGGAAAGTCAATCTTAGAATATAACCCTCATAATTATGTTGTTTTTAATAGTGTTTATAATCTAATATACACTGTACTTATGAATCAAAATGGTTCATATTAAATAATTAAACAAAGAGTTTTTTAATGATTAAAAATATATACGATATGCTGCAATCTGTTTGTTCTACCAATGCTGCCCGTGTGTTTTTTGTCCGTCAGAATGAAACATATTCAGATTTGCTGAACAGCGTTAAAAAACGTGCAGTTAAACTGGTAAAGAAATTTGAAATTAAAAAAGGTGATACGGTTGCGCTGCTGTCTGCAAATACACCAGAGTTTATAAAATCTTATTTTGCAATTATGTCCCAAGGTGCCAAGGTTTTAATGTTGGATACTGGATTATCCGCAACAGAACATTTGAATATGATGAAACGTACAAATTGTAAATTGGCACTGGCACAAAAATCTTATTTTATTGATGGTGGTCCAGAAATGTTTGATATTGAAACACTTGATAACGAAGATGAATCAGAATTTGTCCCAGCCGATGTGGAACGGGGCGATTTGGCAATGTTATCATTTACATCGGGTTCGACCGGTAACCCAAAAGTTGTTGGTTTAACACATGATAATATCGTTTCATTAGGTGAGGGTTCGTTAATGTATAAACCTGTTATACATCCTGGATATATATTTTATGGATTTTTACCGTTGTATCATATCTATGGAGTTGTTATAAATATTATTGCCCCATTGGTTTTGGAATGTTCTTTGCTGTTGCAACCTGTATTAAACCCAAAAGAATTTTTAAAAGACTTTGCAAAATATAAACCAGAGGTTATACCTGCTGTACCACGCGTTTGGGAAGGTTTCTATAAGAAAATTATAGATGGTGTTAAAGAAAAGAAAAAATACACTATGATGAAAATTATCATTGGTATGCGTGGATTCTTGCGCACAATTGGTATGGGCTGGTTGGTAAAAAAAGTTACAAACCCAATACAAGAATTATTTGGTGGTAAAACAAAAGTATTAATATCAGCCGGTGCAACTTTAAAACCAAGAGTGCGTAAATTTTTTGAAAATTTAGGGTTTGTTGTTGGCGACTGTTACGGTTTGACAGAAACCACTGGGCCAAGCAATTTTAATTTTGATTTTTTGCGTGCAGATGGTTCCAGACATTACGCAGGACCATTACCAGGAAATGAAATAAAAATTAATAATCCTGATAAATATGGTGTTGGCGAAGTTTGGGTTCGTGGAAATTTAGTTATGCCATGCTATATCGACAATGACGAAGCCAATGCAGAGGTTTTTGAAGATGGTTGGTTTAAAACAGGTGATTTGGGAATGTTTGATTCCAAAAAACGCTTGGTTATAAAGGGACGTAAAAAACAAGTAATTGTTTTGGAAAATGGTAAAAATGTTTATCCAGATGAATTAGAAGATTTATATTTGGCAAATGATGACATTTTGGCAGCAGCGGTTCTGGAACGTGAAATTAAAGGTAAGGTGGTTGCATACGGCGTATTCCAAGTAAAGCCTGGAACAACTCTCTCAAAAGTGAGTATGTTATTAAAAACGTCTAATATGATGATTGCACCATATAAATGGGTGAAACATTTTGCAATAACAGAAGAAGAACTGCCACAGACATCTGCAAAAAAGATAAAGCATTTTGAAATAACAAAAATGCTGGATCGTGGGGAAATTCCAAACAGAGAAGAATAAAATAAAAACGTCCCAAATGGGACGTTTTTATTTAAATATATGTATTAAATCATTTGACAAATTCATATAAAGTGTTTAAATTAGGGATAGATACATAAATCTTTAATTTAGAGGAGGTAAACATGTTGTTAAATTATTCTGGTTTAAAAATTGACGATTATGAATATCGCACTTCTATATTAGAAAAGATTCAATTGATAGAGAACAAAATTAAAGAAGTTAATGAATCAATAAACAATATTGATAAATATATCAGATTTAATAATCAAAGTT
Organism: Alphaproteobacteria bacterium; assembly: GCA_016927735.1. Taxonomy (GTDB): domain Bacteria; phylum Pseudomonadota; class Alphaproteobacteria; order Rs-D84; family Rs-D84; genus JAFGMC01. The sequence continues at coordinate 69,542 of JAFGMC010000006.1, read as the reverse complement.
CACAAGAATTGAGTGAAGCTAGAACAGAAATATCAGAATACGAAGCTAAAAAGATGTCACTGCTTGTGGAACAATTAAGGTTGAAAAAAAATCTTGGAATAGATCCAGCAAAAAAAGTGGAAGATTTAAAAATAAATTTAGATCATATAAGGCACAATAGGGATGAACTGAGACAAATTTATAATTATGTTTTTCCAAAACCACCATTTAATTGGAACAAACAAAGATAAAACGCAAATTATATTTGCGTTTTTTTATTCACAAATTGCGATGTATGGTGGAAATGATTTTGATGAGTCGATATATCCATCCCCGCAATCTATGCAATTGAATTTTCTATTTTGTGAATATGAAATATTAAATGGTACCGTATATCCAGATAATACAGATACATTTTCAACATAATTTGAATTTGGAAATCCAAAATAAAAGGCCTTGTTTGATCCACTGCATTGATAAGGATTCAGATAGCATTTTGGATCTGATAATTTTGTTGTATCTGGTACACAAGTTGATACACAAGTTTCTGAATCAGTAATCATTTTTTCACAATCTGTACAATGATTAGATGGTATACGAAGTGTTGAACCAATTGTTCCATAAATAGCAAGCTTCTGTGTAGAAGAACATTTTTTAACGGGATTAACAGTTGAAGGATCTTCAATACATTCCCATTCAAGATTTGAATAATTTAATCTTGCTATCATTCCAGTTGGACAGTTCTTTTCCAAAAATGGGTCAATGCATTCCCATAAATCATCAACCATAACAGCTGTTTGTTTTGACCCGCATAATGGTTTACGTGAATTATCTGGTATACATTCTTGCGTATCATAATCCCATATATTATCACCATTGCAGGTGGATTTTTCATTATTTGCAATACATTGCCATCTGCCAAAACGATATGTTTTTATTGTTCCTACACCGCAATTTATATTTACAGAATCAGTTTTTTCAAAATCAGTTTCAATATCAGGAAGTTCATATTGGGTCACATAAACAAGTTGACCATTAGATAATTCAGCACCTTTGATAATACTTTTTGCAATAGCGCGTTTACCAAAACTGCCACCGGATAAAATAAAATCATCCATAAAAATACCAAAAGTACCGGTGTTCGGATAATATTTTTCTAATATTTCCAACATATTGTTATAATCATCATCGGGTATATTGACAGTAGAAGTGACAATAAAGCTGGATTCTGGTTTCTTATTTCTAATAATTTCACATTTTGTAATGGACTGTTTTTCATTCAAACAAATAAAATTACTGATAATTTGATATTGTTGTGTACATATATCATCAAAATTATAATTTTTTATCGCCGCAGTATGCGCAGCAGCAGTACACTCAGCAATAGAACGCAAGTCTGTATTTTTAGTGACATATTCCAGTTCAGTTTCAGCAACTCTTTGACTGGGACTGTCCATAAAATAGTATCCAGCCATAAATAAGAATACTAAAATCATGACAAAAATATTCATCATTCCCTCTTGCGATTTACTAAAAGTCTAGCTAATATAAGTATGAACTTCAACAGGAAAACATATAAAAATAAACGGTAATAAATGAAAAAATACTTTCTTGCATTATTTCTTTGCGCTTGTGGTTTTACCCCAATGTATTCTGGAAAGAAAATAGATGTGTATGTTGCACCAATAAGCGGTACCAATGGTATTGATTTACGTAATGCATTGAATGTTAAGTTTGGTGGTATGAATGATTCTAATGCCGAATATAAATTGACCGTAAAATTGGAAGAGCCAACAACAAAATACAAAGCGATTCAATCAACTGGTGATGCAACCTGGCAAGAGGTTCAATTGCAGGCAAATTATATTTTGTCTAAAAATAAAAAAGAAATTGCAAAGGGTCGTGAAATAGCATCAGAGTCGTATACTTTTGTACGATATCTGGTTGCTGCAAATGCTTCTTATAATAACGCTGTTCAGAACTCTATAAACATTTTGTCTGAAAAAATAGGAATCAGGGTGATTGCTGAAACATCACAATCAGAAAGTGAATAATATTAAATATGAAATGGAAAGAATCAGATTTTAATAATGGTATTTCAAGTATTCGTGCACTATTAATCTATGGAATGGATGCCGGACAGGTTGATGAATTTTGCGACAAAGCAATCGAGAAAACTGAAATAGAAAAAGATAATTTGTTTGCCATAGATTCAAACGACTTAAAAGAAAAGCAAGATGCTCTATTCACCGAAGCTTGTTCTCATTCAATGTTCGGTGGTCGCAAGATGGTTATAATTTCAAACGCCGGCGATTCAGATGCTAAACAAATATCAGAACTGATAGAACATACATCACTTGATGCAATTGTAGTTGTCACAGCTGGCGAATTGCGTGCTGGTGGTGGATTACGAAGTTTTTTTGAAAATGGTGAAAATATAGCGGCTCTGCCATGCTATACAGATGACGCGCGAACATTGGCTACTTTAATACAAAAAGATTTATTTGCTGCAGGTATAAAACAGATTACACCTGATGCGATGGGTTATATGACATCACATTTGGGGGGTGATCGCGGAATTACAAGAAGTTTTTTGACGAAAATTGCGCTGTATGTTGATGATAAAAAAACTGTTGAACTGGAAGATGTAGAAAAATGTTTGCCAGATACAGGTGCGGCCGATACAGATGAGTTTTTATTTTCTTTGACTGCTGGACATATTCATCAAACAATGACTGCATTGGATAGATTATTCTATGATAATTCTGAACCAAATATGTTGGTACGTATGTTGGATTCACATTTTAAAAGATTGATGATGGCCGTAGTCGAAGGTCAAATGCCCAGATTGTTTTGGAAAGTTGCAGATAAATTTAACCAAGCGGTAAAAATTTGGCCTGAATCAGAAATAACAGGTGTGTTGGTCAGATTGAATGAATTGGAAAAACAGTTTCGTACAACAGGGATGCCAGCTGAAATATTATTACGTGATTTTGCATTAAAATTATCTGTGCGTTCTGCAAAATTGGCACTAAGGAGAAGAAATTAATGTTGTCATCTGTCTATGCCCCAAAGGATTTTAAACGTTTGTATGCTGCTGGTGATATAGTTGCACGTTGCTTTGATTATATCAGCTCAAATATCAAGGCGGGTATTTCAACAGGTGAAATAGATCGCATAGTCGCAGAATTTTTAAAAGCAAACGGTGCAAAATCTTCGGATCTTGGGTATTATGGATATCCTAAACATATTTGTACTTCTGTAAACGACGTTATTGTTCATGGTATACCCAGGGACGATGTTATATTAAAAGATGGTGATATTGTAAATGTTGATTTAACAGCCGAGTATAAGGGTTTTCATGGTGATGCTTCGCGGATGTTTATGATTGGAAATGTATCAAGCAAAGCGCGTGAGTTGGTGCAAACATGCCAAGATGCTTTGAATTCTGCGATTGCAATTTGCGCACCTGGGGTCCCACTTTCTGAGATAGGCAAGACGATAGAGGCGGTTGTTAATCCACATGGTTTTTCAATATCGCGGGAATTCGTTGGGCATGGTATAGGCAAGGTTATGCATGATGAGCCACAAATTTACCACTTTTATGATAAAAAATGGGACAAGATTAAAATGGTCCCAGGATTGGTTTTTACAATTGAACCAATGATTAATACCGGCAGACCAGAATCCAAAATAGATTCAGACGGTTGGACAGCCAGAACGGTTGATGGTGGATTATCTGCACAGTGGGAGCATACAATTGGTATAACAGAAGATGGTGCTGTGATTTTTACAGAGGTTTTAAATTAAAATCATAAATCACACAGGGGAGATAGCAGTTTGAATTCCAAAGATGTATCTTATCGATTAGGTCATAGGGAAAGACTGCGTAAAAAGTTTTCCGATGGAAAACTGGTTGATTATGAATTGTTGGAACTGTTGTTAACTTATGCCATTCCTAGATGTGATGTTCATCAATTGGCACGCGAATTGATAGATAATTATGGAAGTTTATATAATATTATTACAACGCCTTATGAATCATTGTTGAAAAATAAAGGTATCAAAGAAAATACAGCAATTTTTATAAAATCTATTCATGAAATAATGATGCGCGGTATGAAAAATTATCTGTCCGATAAACCAATATTTCATGACTATCAAAAATTGTCTGAATATTGCAAATTGATGTTACATGGAAAAAATGTGGAAGAATTTCACATTTTATATCTGGATTCTGAATATAAATTGTTATTTGACGATTTACATAGCAGTGGCACAACAGATTGGGCAGCGGTTTATCCAAGGGAAATATTAAAACGTGCATTGGAATTGAATGCTATGTCTATTGTGATGCTTCATAATCACCCACAATCGCAAACATCTTTTTCTCTAGCGGATATAGAAATTACAACAGAATTAAGAAATATTTTAAAAAGCGTAAATATAGATTTATTCGATCATCTTTTGGTATCGGGCAATATTGTATATTCTGCAAAAAATATGTTTCTTATTAAGTAATATTTATCAGAATAATTCAGACACATCGCATATATTTTTGAGTTTATTTGACGATACAGGTTTTAATTGGTTTTCAATTAAATTATAAACTGTCTTTGTTGCCATTGTTGGATTAACCCAAGATTCCTTCCAATTACGTGAAATCTTTATAACCTGAAAGTTTGGTTTAAAAATAAACTGTAATTTCTGCAACGAGCATTCAGCACCTTCTATTGTTCTGAAATCGATAGGTGTAATATTTATAAATTCATTAGCAGTATTTAATTCTATTTTATAATCATAATAGAAATGATCTGTACCATTTTCATATTTATTTCTGATAATTTTATCTTTTTTATTATCACCGTTTATATCAATATTGAAAACTTCCGAAGTTTCAATTCCTGCCCCAAATTCATCCAGATCGTATTGTGTTGTTGAATTTGGATTTCCCAATCCATCGGTGAAATTATTGTTAATTTTGTTTTCAATAATATTACTTATCTGTTTTTTTTGTAAATTGTGTTCTGGTACAGGGTTTGTTCTAATAGTTCTTTTATCAGATTTTGTAAAAAGCAAATATGTTAAAAAGGCAATCGAAATTATCATTATTATTAATAGAATCCAAGTAATCCCATTACGAGATTTATCTGAATTTTGATTAAGAATTTCTGAACTTTCAAATTCTGTCATATTAAAATCTCCTGCTTTTATTTATTGGATTATGATCTCGCGACCAGGTTTCCAACCTTCTATTTGTTTTATTGCACCAACCATATTTTGCATTTGCTGATTATTTAATTCATTTATACGCATATTTATCGACAATCCAGTTAATTGTTCTATACGTCTTTGATATGCGTTTGTGTCATTTTCAAATGGTGGTGCATATCTACTTATCGCATCTTCAATGGTCAGGTTATTATAGCTTTTGGTATTCAGCAATGCTTTTATCGCTGTCATTCCAGTATCTTCATCTGGGAAAACTGCAAATCCACCCGCCTGACCAATTGCACCTTGGCTAACTGCAAATTTTGAGTATCGTATATTTCCTGGATTATTATTACGCCAGGCAATTGTACCACCTGTTTTTTTATAATGTTTACCATTTTTATCCTGGTATACAGTTTCTTTATCAGAAGATGTTTGGGTACCAGATATATTTATAGAAATTTGTTGTGGACTTCCAGATGAATAAACAGGGGCTTGTGAATATGGAATTTCTGATTGTGCACCAGAATCATAAATATTAAAGTCTTCGTATAAATCGTCAGCATTATATTTTGCAAGTTTGTTTTTTTGTGCATCCAGAGTTTTTTGCACATTGGCAATTGATACATTTATGGTCTTGCAACCGCGTGCGAAAACATCACCACCCCATATCATATTAATAATTGGCTTAACCGCAGTCAGAGTTCCAAAGATAAGTGTTAAATTTCGAAGGTTTATAAAAATATCATTTTTGGCACCGCGTATCATTGAAATCGCCCAACCAAATAATAAAATCGCAGTGATAAATGTTATTGCAAACCAAGCATAATTAAGAAAGGTTTCAAAACTGCGTAAAACACATGTTGGGTCTTCCAGATGAATAAAAACACCATCTGTTCCCAATACTCTGAAACCAGAGTTTTCTAATAATCTAAAAATCGTGTCAATGTTCATTCCGCACAGCAGTTAATGTTAACAGCTTTATATTTTCTACTTTTTAGAAGCGGATGTAGTGAAAAATCCAGGTATTGAAAATTCTTCATCATTTGCAGCAATACCCGCCCAACCAAACAAATCACCCATCAATCCAGGTTCTTCGCGTTTAGCCTTTTTAAAAGGTAGAATGTTTTTTAGTTTTCCGATTTTTCCGGAAGATTCAATCTTTGGTGTGCTGATAATATCATTTTCTTTTTCTGAAAACTCGTTAGCCAGTTGTTCCAAAGTTGTATCTGTATTTATATTTTCCATAGAAGTTATGTTAATTTCTTCTGTATTAGTATCTTCGCGTAATGGCGTAATTCTTGCAAACAGTTGTTCCAAAGTTTCTTCTTGTTCCACATCAGGTACATCATCATTCATCATTTCTTCAATGGTGAATGTTTTAGTTGTAACAACTTCTTCTTCATCAATAAAATTTTTATCTTTCAGAGTCACTGTTTCTGATACGACAGATTCTATTTCGATAGATTCTTGTGAATTTGAATTTTGTTCATCTTCATTGTTTTCAGAATCAGACTTGCCAGATAAAACAGACAGAATTGGGATAATTTTTTCTGATACCTTTGGATATCTTTGTTCCGGTTCAGGTTTAGTTTCAGATTCTAATTCTATTTTAGTCGTTTTCTTTTTTAAAGGTGCAGGTTTTATGACAACTTCTTCTGATACATCTTCTTCAGATTCAGTTTCAATTATTTCTTCTGTGACAACAGTGTTTTTTAATTCTGATGGTTTTTTAATTTTTTCTAATCCGATGTCATCAGAATCAACTGGTACACCAAATAAAACAGTATCCAGACCGAATCCCAACGCAGACCTTACCTCATCAAATGCAGATCTTATATCAGCCACGTCAAAGATTTCACTGCCAGAAATATAGATAATTTTAGTTTTCATAAAGCCACTCTCCCTAACAACTGCCTGCACATTATACCACATTTTAGTGTTGAACGCATAAAAAAAATAGCTTAGAATAGATTCATGTCCGATTTGAAACAGCAAATTTTTAAAGAATTATCTATTTTAGAAGAAACAGTTATAAAACTGAATTCTGTTGCGCATAATGCCGGTAAACAAACTGATTTAGAAGTTGCTATTTTAACAGAACAAATTAAAACATTACGTGATAAGAATGCCAAGGCATCCGATTTTATAGATAAATCAGTATCTATTTTGAAGAGTTTGAAATGAGTGTAGTATCAATACCAATTGTAAATAAAAATTATCCAATGGGATGTGAAGACGGGCAAGAAGCGCGTTTGATCGAGCTTGGAAAAATGGTAGATGCACGTGCGCGTGAAATTCTGGATAAAATTGGTCCATTACAAGAAAGTTCTTTGTTGGCGACATTATGTATTGTTCTGGCAGACGAGGTTAATTCAAACAATAAATTTGTTGATGAATCGGAATTAAAAGAAATTCTGGTCAGAATTCGCGCAATTAAACAAAAAATATCATAAAATTTAACGAGTTTTATTGTTATTGGTCAAAAACCATAAAAATTCCATCTCATCAAGAAGTCCCCAAGCACCGGCAACACGTAAATCAAAGTAATTTACAAAAGTCGTTTTATGACCAAGATATGCCAGAATTTTCATTTCTGATTTTGATGCATTTTTTGTTCCATCTATATTATCTTCTATTACCAGACATTCTTGTGGTTTTAGTTGCATGTTTTTTGAAATTTCGTTAAATAGATTTTTTTTTCCATTAATACCAGGAGCTTCAAAAATACGACCTTTAAAACATTCGTACATTCCAACTTGCTGTAATTTTTCTATATCTGTACCATCATTAGTTACTATGCAATAAGGTACAGGTAATTTCTTTAGGGTTTTTGTTATTTCTGATTTTGAATTTTCGCCAGGTTTAACAAGAGTATCAATGCAATCAAATATTACAGCTTTTATTTTTGGCATGAATTTTCTCTCCATATTTTCATAAGGATTATTATCCTATCAATGCACATTGTATCATAAAAATAATGTTTTTTGAATAATTGAAGATATTTTATGTGTATAAATAAAAGAAACCGGCAAAATGCCGGTTTATAATCTTGGTGGCTCTGATCGGACTTGAACCGATACTCCTTGCAGAACTTGATTTTGAGTCAAGCGCGTCTACCAATTCCGCCACAGAGCCAAGCTATTTAAGCTTTCTTGGTTGCTGTTTTCTTAGCGGCTACTTTATTAACCAATCTTGCACTGAGGTTTGGTTTGTGCGCAGGCTTCTTTTCAGGAGCTGCAGGTTTCCCAACCTTTTTAATAATCGCTTTTTTAACAACAGCCATATCTTCTGTTAAACGTGAAATTGGTTTTGCCATTACATAACCATCCAGACCGCCATGCTTGTTCAATGTGCGCAGACCAGAAGTTGAAATACGTAATGAAAAATCACGTCCCAAAATATCACTGTGGAATTTTAAAATTTGCAAATTTGGAATGAAAGTGCGCTTTGTGCGACGATGAGAGTGAGATACATTCATCCCAACTTGAGTTTTCTTTCCTGTAACTTTACATACACGTGGCATATTATAATCCTTTTAAACTGGGCACAATTTATAATAAAAACCATTAAAAGTCAAGCTTGAATTTGATAAAATCATAACTATATATGGTTAAAAGGAGTTTATAGATGAATCCTGATGATACGTCGGTTCAATAAACTCATAAGGAGTATTAAGATGAATCCAGATGAAATGAAAGAAACACCAGAACAAGCAGTTGCGAAATATACAAATGATTTTACAAAACTGGCAGCAGATGGAAAGTTGGATCCTGTTATTGGGCGTGATGAAGAAATTCGTCGTACAATCCAAGTTTTATCACGTCGAACAAAAAATAATCCTGTTCTAATTGGAAATCCGGGGGTTGGTAAAACCGCAATTGTCGAAGGGTTAGCAAACAGAATTATTTCTGGGGACGTTCCAGAAAATTTATTAGAAAAAAAACTGTTGTCATTGGATATGGGTGCAATGATGGCAGGCGCGATGTTTCGTGGTCAATTTGAAGCGCGCATGAAAGCAATTTTAAAGGCAGTAAAAGATTCTAACGGTCAAATTATATTATTTATAGATGAATTACACACAATGGTTGGTGCGGGTAAGGGTGAAGGTTCTATGGATGCAGGTAATCTATTAAAACCTATGCTGGCGCGTGGGGAATTACACTGTTTAGGTGCTACTACACTGGACGAATACAGACAATATATTGAAAAAGACCCTGCATTAGCACGTCGTTTTCAACCTGTCTTTGTAGATGAACCAAGTGTAGATGATACAATTTCAATCTTACGTGGGTTAAAGGAAAAGTACGAAGGTCATCACGGTGTTCGTATTGCAGATGCTGCACTGGTTTCTGCGGTTCGTTTATCCAACAGGTATATCACAGACAGGTTTTTGCCAGACAAAGCAATTGATTTAATGGACGAAGCCGCAGCACGCGTTCGTATTGAAATCGCATCGAAACCTGAAAAGCTTGATGAAATCGACAGGTATTTAATGCAGCTGAAAATAGAACAACAGGCGTTAAAAAAAGAAAAAGATGAAGAATCAAAAAGACGTCTGAAAGATTTGGAAAAATTGATTTCTAATACTGAATTTGAATCTAAAAAGTTAACAGATCAATGGCAAGAAGAACAAAAAAAGATGCATGGGCTTTCCGATGCAATGGCTGCGCTGGATTCAGCCAAGGCAGAGGTTGCAACTGCTATGCGTAATGGTGATTTTGAAAAAGCATCTGCATTGCAATATGGTAAAATTCCAGAACTGGAAAAAACGATTCAGCAAATGAACAACGAATCAAAAGAATATAAAACTGTTTTGCCAGAACATATTGCAGCTGTGGTCAGTAAATGGACCGGTGTTCCAGCAGATAAATTAAGTATAGAAGAGCAATCAAAACTGTTGAATATCGAAGATGAAATGCGCGCTAGGGTTGTCGGACAAGACCATGCGTTGAATGTCATTTCACGTGCAATACGTCGTTCGCGTGCAGGACTGTCGGATCCACGTCGTCCATCGGGTAGCTTTATGTTCTTGGGACCAACCGGGGTTGGTAAAACAGAGGTTGCAAAGGCATTGGCAGAATACTTGTTCAATGATGATGCAGCCATGACCAGAATAGATATGTCGGAATATATGGAATCGCATTCAGTATCACGCCTGATTGGCAGTCCCCCGGGATATGTCGGGTACGAACAGGGTGGCGCATTAACAGAAAGTGTTCGCCGCCGCCCATATCAGGTTTTGTTATTCGACGAAATTGAAAAAGCACATCCAGATGTATTTAATGTATTCTTGCAAATACTGGACGATGGTCGTTTGACAGATGGCCAGGGTCGTATTATTAATTTCACAAACACAATTATAATTATGACCAGCAATTTGCAAAATATTGATGCGGTCAAAAAACATTTCAGACCTGAATTTATCAATCGTATTGATGAAATTGTTTTCTTTAATCAATTAGGTAAAGATGTTATGTCGGGAATTGTAAAAATACAATTACGCGGGTTGGAAAAACGTTTGGCAGAACGTCGTATTAGTATGCATGTATCTGACAAGGCAATTAACTGGTTGGGTGACAATGGTTATGATCCAGTGTTCGGTGCACGCCCATTGAAGCGACTTATTACATCATCAGTTGAAGATAAAATTGCAGATTTGATTTTGTCTGGCAAGGTCAGTGATGGCAGTATAATAGATGTTGATGTCAAAGGAAAAGAACTGGTGGTTAAATAAAAAACGGCTTCATATGAAGCCGTTTTTTATTATCTACTGATAATATATTTTTTTTCTAAGTTTCTAGTTATAAAATATGCTAACAGTCCTTTATTTTCGTATTCTTCAGGACAATTTTTTATAACAGATTTATTATGTATTTTGATGCTATATTCATTATATAATATTTTTGCATTAATATTCAGACCTTCTTCAGATATAAAATAATCACCACCTATGAAAGTAATGTGACCTTTTACATTATATTTTGAATTTCGTATCTGTAAATAAGTACTTATTTGTTTAATAAAATTCAATTTAATCACCTCTTTTCTAGAAAGATAGCACTAAAAAAGTATTTGTCAATAAAAATATGATTTAATACAGATAGTTTTAATTTATTATTTTGAAGTATTTTTTATCAAATAGAGTTTTTATTTTTTGTCTTTTTTGAATTGAATATCTAATAGTTTTTTATACTCGCCGTCTAATTCTATTAATTCTTTATTTGTTCCAGATTCAAAAATTTTTCCATTTTTTATAACGCATATAATATCGGCATCAATGATTGTTGACAGACGATGTGCAATTACAAATGTTGTTCTGCCCTTCATTAAATCTGTTAATGCAGATTGGATTAATTTCTCGCTTTGACTATCAAGCGCAGATGTCGCTTCGTCCAATAATAATATCGGTGCATCTTTTAATATAGCACGTGCAATTGCAATACGTTGTTTTTGCCCACCAGATAATAATGAACCACGTTCCCCAACATTTGCATTGTATTTCTTTGGAAAGCTGATTATAAATTCATGCGCATTGGCTGCCTTGGCTGCTGCCTCTATTTGTTCACGTGTTGCGTTTGGTGCACCATATTTTATATTATCAGCAATCGAGCCATTAAATAAAAATACATCTTGGGAAACTTCTGCAATATTTTTACGCAATGAATGTAGAGTATATTTTTTTATATCTGTACCGTTAATAGAAATTTTACCTTTTTGTGGGTCATAAAATCTTTCTAACAAGTTAAACAATGTTGTTTTACCACCACCAGATGGGCCAACCAACGCACAAATTTTTCCAGCAGGTACAGATAGGTTTATATCTTGGAGTACAGGTTCCCCAGGGTTATAAGCAAATGAAATATTATTGAAATTAACAGACATTTCGCCAGATATTAATTCTTTTGCATTTGGTGTGTCTGTTATATCTGGTTTACTGTCCAGGAAATCAAATAAAACCTCTGCTGCTAATAATCCATGTTGAATAGTATTTCCCGTTCCTGTTATATTTTTTGCAGGTTTATATGCAGCGGTTAACGCCAACAAAAACGCTGTGAAATCACCAGTCGAAATTGCACCTGAAATTATAAAATGTCCGCCAATAATCAATGCCATACATAAACCAATAGAAATCATTAATTCCAACAAAGGTGATTGAATTGCGCCAGCTTGGGTGTTTTTATACGAATTTGTGACAGAATCATTTAATACGCGTTCAAATTTATTCGTTTCACTATCTTCATTTGCAAATGCTTGAATAGTTTTTATACCATGCAGTGTCTGGTTTAAGTGTTGTGAAACATTGTTCGCAATCCCAAAAGATTTACGAGATAAACTGCGCTTTTTACGCATAATCAGAATCATTGGAATCATAATTGCAGGAACCAAAAATAATAATACGGCGCACATTTGTGGTGCATACCAAATCATCAACCCCAAAGTAATTGCCAAAGTTGCAATATTTTGAACGACACCAATAATTGTATCTGTGACCAATACCTTGACCGCGTTTGCTTGGACAGTAAAGTAATTCAAATTTTTTCCAATTCCATCATCATAGAATTTGGATATATTCATATTGACCATATGATTATAAATACGTCTCTGTAAACCAGCATGTGCAGACAAACCAGCCTTGGCCATTGTCAAGGATTTTGCATAATTGAATATGCCCTTGGTACCAAATGCTGCAACTATTTGTAATCCCAGCAGATAAATAGTTTCAGCACTTTTTTCGATAAAAGCTTTATCGACAATTTTTTGAACCAATGTAATTGTAAACCCTTCGGCACTGGCTGCAAGAATAGTGCATACAACACCTGCCAACAACCATTTCCAATATGGTTTTCCAATTTCACGCCATACGCGACCGTACAAAGACCACTTTATACCAGCGTTCTTTTTGTCACCTTCGAATAAAGATTTAATTTTTTTTGATATTTTCTTGAACATGGCGGTATTTTAAAGCTTTCAAATTGTTCTGTCAAAGTATAAATAATAAGTTTTAATATTTATTGACAAAAAGTGGTATTGTATTAATATGTATAATAAAAAGAAAAGAAATTAGGAAAATTTATGAACGAAGATAACAGAACTTTATATATAGTTGGTGGGGTTAATGGTGCCGGTAAATCAACGTTTATAGATGAAAGATTTAAAGACTGTGGAATTAAAATTTTAAATTTTGACAGTATGGCTTATGAAATTAATGGGGATTATTCTTGGAGATCATATCTGAAGGCAAGTGAAGAAATTTGTAAATTATTAAATTATTGGTCAAAAACAGGAAAATCGTTAGTTTGGGAAACATTGTTGACCAGTAATTCTTATATTGAAAGAATTGATAATTTTAGAAAATACGGTTATAAAATAGATATAACATACATCTTTCTTAAAGATAAAGAAACTCATACTGATAGAATTAATAAAAGAGTTAAAAATGGTGGGCATAATATATATCCCGAAATGCTGGATATTTATTATGAAAATAGGAAAAAGTTTTTGGGTAGCGCTATAGAAAATTCAGATAGTTGGCGTATATTATGTAATCAAAATACACAGTTTGAAAAAGTTATTTCTGGTAATAATGATCAAATAGTAATATCAAATTCAGAACTACTAAATATATTTGAAAATCAAGCACAACAAAACCTAAAAAATAGTTTATTTTCTTTAGTAAATACCAGATGATGTTTTAATGTTTATTTTATTGTTCTATGTTTAACACGTTGTGATTTTATAAGATTTATTATTGCTTCCCAGTCCCTATGTTGATTTATAAAAGAATGTTTGCTATCTGGAAATTCAACTAGTTTAAAATTGTTTGTATTTGATCTTTTAGAAAGAACATTAACCATTCTTCTTAATTTATCTATTGGAGCTTTTCTATCTTTGCCGCCAGCAACCATAGTTACGGGGACATTCCATTTATTCATTAAATAAGGATTAAAATGTCTTTCGTCCAGATCATCTAATAAAGTTGGTAATATTGATATATATTGCGGTTTTTCATTTATAGACAAATTATGTGGGCTCATAATTCCCATTGGTGTTTTATTAAATTCTTCATTTGATAAATGTTCCAGATTGTATCTATTTCTATACATGTCTTTCATAGATTTATGCCATTCTTTGGAAACATTGGGTGCAAAAAGTATAGATGATGAAAATCTTAATTTTTTACCTTCTTTGACACGATTGTTAAATATATCAATTGCTGCAGAACATCCAGCAGAGTGACCAATTAAACAGGTCCATTTTCCTGAAATTTTGTATTCAATAATATCTAATCCAGAATCGACAAGTTTTATAAATTCAGCATAAGTATTTTTATTGGCATGTTCTGTTGATACTTCTGGTTTAAAGTCGCCAAGAAATGTATTTAAACAATAAACGTTATAATTTGCGCGCAATGCCCAAAAGGTTATAGATTTCATTAATGGTTCTATGGATGTATTGCTGGCCAAGCCAGGGAGTAGGATAAAATTTCCTCTTGGATTATCACTTGCTGAATAATGTGTTATATTACCAGTGGCCCCCAACTCTGTTTGAGATGTGTAAAGCATACCCCAATTAAATGATTTCTCTTTTAAAGCGTCAAGATTTTCATTAAAATCTTTGGGTATAGCCAGCTTCCCGAGTTTTTCTATCATAAGTAAGAATCCTTAATATCATATATTCTAGACTTAATTAACAAATTGTCAATATGTTTTCAAATATTGTGTTTTTGAGTTGACTTTTAATTTCGTAGCATATAAAATAACCTTCGCTTCGAGTTAATACCGATGCAAAGTTTTTGGGGTTGTAGCTCAGTTGGTAGAGCACCTGCTTTGCAAGCAGGGGGTCGTCAGTTCGAGCCTGATCAGCTCCACCAAAAACTTATATAATCCGTGTTTCGGAAAAATTGTTGAAGGGGGTGAATAACCATGGTAAAAGTTCTTGTACGCGATAATAATGTAGAGCAGGCTTTGCGCGTTGCTAAACGTAAGTCACAGAAAGAAGGTCTATATCGTGAAATGAAGGAACGTCAACGCTATGAAAAACCAACAACAATGCGTAAACGTTTAAAAGAAGAAGCTGTTCGTAACGAAAAGAAACGTCAATCGAAACAAAGAATGGTTTTCGGATTCTAAAATTAAAACCGCCAATTGGCGGTTTTTTTAATTAACTTCTTTGGAAAATTTGATTTTTCAGAGAATCTTTAATTTCTATACAATTTTTAACCAGGTCCAAGCTTTTGCTTAAATTACCATTTTTACTTAATTTATTTAAATTTGCTTTTTGAATATCTTCTTGTATAAAACCACGATAACTATAAGGTTTTAAAACACTTTCTTTGTTTTGTATTATCTCTGATTCCCTTATAAAAGAACCACCAATAAAACTGTTTTCTATATTTAATTCTTTGTCATCAAGCGCTTTTGATATTTTATCAGCCATTTTTTCATTCGTGACATTATCAATTAAATCAGAATGTTCCCATGAAAATACACCGGTTTTTGTATTATACATAAAATAAAAATATTTGCCTTTACCAACACTGAAAGAATTTGCCTTGATAGATAATTTTTCACATAAAAAAAGTCTATTCTTATCAAAATTCAAAGAATCTATAATTTGAAAACTCATACCCATATGAAAATCTAGAATCTTAGAATCCATATTGAAATTTACTATATTTATAGACAGTAATGTCTCGTTACAAGAGACGTAATCGTACCATTGGGCCAGTTCCATAATTTTCATAGTTATTCCTTGATTATTTTAGTATGTTTATACATATATTTTGTTTTGTCAAATTTTTTTATGTTGTTATTTTTTTTTAAATGTTCTAAATTCAATGTCATTGTAGGTTAAGAAATTTAAGTGGTAAAAATGAAAAACACGGGTGTCATAAACGAAAATATTGATAAACAACAACTAGCTGATGCATTATCAGAGCGTTATTTGTCCTATGCGGTCAGTACAATTGTATCGCGTGCACTGCCAGATGTACGTGATGGGTTAAAGCCTGTTCATCGTCGTATTCTATATGCAATGTTGCGTAAAAAATTGACACCAAATGCAGCTTTTCGTAAGTGTGCAGCAGTCGTTGGTGATGTTCTTGGTCAATATCATCCACATGGTGATTCGTCAGTTTATGATGCAATGGTTCGTTTGGCACAAGATTTTTCTGTTCGTTATCCATTGATTGATGGTCAGGGGAACTTTGGTAATATTGACGGCGATCCCCAGGCTGCATACCGATATACAGAATCAAAAATGACCGAAGCATCCATGTTAATCATGGAGGGTTTGGACGAAAATAGTGTTGATATGATGCCTAACTTTGATGGCACAACTGTTGAACCTGTTGTTATGCCTGGGGCGTTTCCTAATTTATTGGCAAATGGTGGTATGGGAATTGCCGTTGGTATGGCAACAAATATTCCAACGCATAATGTTTCTGAGGTTTGTGATGCACTGGCATTGGTTATTGATAAACCAGACGCAACAACCGTGCAAATAATGAAAAAAATGGTTGGTCCTGATTTTCCAACTGGTGGAACACTGATTGACGATTTTGATACGATTGTAAAGAATTATGAAACGGGTCGTGGCGCATTCAGAATCCGTGCAAAGTGGGAAATTGAAAAGCTGGATCGTGGGTTAGAGCAGGCTGTTATCACAGAAATTCCATACGGTGTTGTAAAGTCCAGACTGGTAGAGCAAATAGCCAACCTGATTGATGCAAAGAAATTACCATTGGTTGATGATATTATAGATGAATCAACAACCGATGTAAGAATGGTTATTATTCCAAAATCACGTAATGTGCCAATTGATAAAATGATGGCACATCTGTTTGCAATGACTGATTTGGAATCACGTTTTAATATGAATTTTAATGTTATCGATTCCTTGGGCAGTCCGCGTGTTATGAAAATCGGCGAAGTTTTGAATGAATTTATTGCACATCAAAAAGTTGTCTTGCGTCGCAGAACCGAATGGAGATTAGGTAATATTGAACGTCGTTTAGAAGTTCTTGGCGGACTTTTGGTTGTTTATTTAAATTTGGATCGTGTTATCGAAATCATTCGTAATGAAGACGAAGCAAAATCCCTTTTAATGGAAGAATTCAAGCTGACTGATGTCCAGGTAGAGGCTATTTTAAACACACGTCTGCGTTCTTTACGCAAACTGGAAGAAATGGAAATTCGTCGCGAAGATAAAGAATTACATGCAGAACAGAAAAAATTAAAAAGTTTATTGGCAGATGATAATGCTCAAAATGATCAACTAAAAGCTTGGTTTGCAGATATAAAAAAGACTTATGATAAAAAAACAACCTTGGGTCGTCGTCGTACAATATGGGATCAACAAACCGAAGAAATTGTTGTTAATGCTGAAGAATTTATCGAAAAAGAACCAATGACGATTATACTGTCGACCATGGGCTGGATTCGTGCAGCCAAGGGTCATTTGGATTTAGATTCTTTGGATTTAAAATTCAAAGAAGGTGATGAATTATTTACAGCTTTGCATGCACAGAGTACGGATAAAATTAATTTATTTGTAAGTTCTGGCAAGATGTTCAGTTTGGCGGCTAATGAATTACCATCTGCACGTGGGTTTGGTGAATCAATTAGAATGATGGCGGATATTGATGCAGATGAAAGCATTGTTCGCGCATTTGTTTTAGATTCGAAAATGAAATATTTACTGGTGGCGAAACATGGAACTGGATTTATTGTATCTGGTGAAAATTGTTTAGCACAGACCAAAAATGGTAAACAGGTTATGAATATTGATAAAAAGACACCGGCAGTTTTGTGTGTAGATGTTACTGGTGAATTTATAGCATTGTCAGGTTCTAATGATAAAATTTTGGTGTTTAACACTTCCGATATTCCAGAAATGGCACGTGGCAAGGGTGTCATATTACAAAAATATAATGCTGAACGTACTTATATTTTGGACGCAATGTTCTTTAATTCTGATGATGGATTCAGTTGGACAAACGGACGTGGTACAACAAAGTTAGATGATTGGCAACCATGGGTTGGGAAACGTGCAACCCAGGGTCGAACGATTCCAGTCGGATTTCCAAGAAATGGTAAATTTGGGAAATAATAAATTAAATAAAACAATACATCTGCTTGTATTTATCGCCGGTCATTTACCTGTATGTAAACTCCCTTTGATAAATGCATCGCATCTATATCATTTTATTTAATTTTTTGCTCTATTTAATAAAAAAACGCGCTGAAAAGCGCGGTTTTTTATTTAGGCATTTTCGCCTCTGTAAATACGACATGCTTACGCAATTTAGGATCGTACTTACGGAATTTCATTTTGCCCTGAGTATTTTCAGATTTTGTATTTTTTGTAGTTGTATAAAAGAAACCAGTTTCTTTATTTTCTAACTTTACAACTTCCTTGCTGCCTTTTTTAGATGCCATTTCATTAAACCTTTATTATGATGACACGGATTTTAAGTTAAATTTTACTGGAAATCAAGTAATTTTTATCATAAAGTAGTACGGTCATGGGCATATGGCGGAATTGGTAGACGCGCTGGATTTAGGTTCCAGTGGAGAAATTCATCAGAGTTCGAGTCTCTGTATGCCCACCATTTATAAAAATCATTATTTCATTGCGAATAAAATATCTTCAATTGCGATTGGTAAATTACGCATTCCTTGTCCAACAGGATAGTACACTGGATAAACTGGGTAATCTTTACCGTCTATTTTTTTGATAATAAATTTTTTACGTGTATCGGATACTTTTATATTTTGTCCCAGAAATATAGAACTGACCTGATTGCCAAAAGTTATAATCTTTTTCGGATTAATTTCGGATATTTCTTGGTCCAATAAATCGAGATACTCTTTGAATACTTTGTTTTGCAAAGGTGATGCATCTTTCATTGTGCATTTACCAAGGTTTGTTATGTATATTTTATTAGATTTAACTTCTTGATATAATTCATTTGCAAAATCAGGATTCCAATCAGCAGGTTTCATAGATTTTATTTTATCTGCGGTTTTTTCACTTATCAGTCCAAGACTTTGAAACATATTCCATATATTTTTTGTACCCAACCATTGCGCTTTTAAACCATTCCATTTTTTTGAACTGGCAACATTTTTTCCGGTAGGATTCATAAATACAAAACAAACTTCTGGTTTTTTTATACAACCAGCACCATAAACACTGTCCAAATCTGGTGATCCGTATTCTTTTTGAAGTTCATCATATTTATTATGAAGTTTGATTACTTGCATTTTTAATACACTGGGTAATTACGTGGGTAATCAGGATTATTTTCATCCAAATTATTTTTTACACCACAACCTGTTAAAGTTATAACAAGTCCGATAAAGGTTAAAACTAGAAATATTTTTTTCATGATATGATTATAAAATAAAAAGTCAGTATTGCAATATATATAATTAGCTATTGATTTTTTCGTCTTTTTCTGATACTATAAATTTACAACATTGGTCGCATTTTTGCGACTTTTTTTCATTTATTTTAAAAGGATTAAATATGAGTCGACAAATACAAATTCGTCGTGGCAGCACAACAGAGCATGAAAATTTTACCGGTGTAATTGGTGAGGTGACAATGGATACAGATAAAAAAACATTACGTGTACATGATGGTTCAACAGTTGGTGGAATAGCATTGGCGCGGGTTGATCAAATACCAGAAACATCGGAATTACCAGAAACTTATGATTTTGTAATAGAAACAGGCAGCAACAGTAATGGTTGGTATAGGAAATATAAATCTGGATGGATAGAACAAGGCGGCATCAGTTTGAATGGGGTAAGTAGTTATCAAACTGTAATAAATTTACCTGTGGAAATGTCAGATATAAATTACCATATAAATACAACAGCAAGCATACAAAGTACATATTTTAATAGTTCGGACTCAGTAAGTGTCCGAAGTGCGATGGCACTTGCTGGGACTGTGCAATCAGATGGTATAACAACAACAAGTTTTATCGTATCACAATACACTTCTAACAGACCAGTTCGTTGGGAAGTAAAAGGATTTTCAGTATAAGAGAAATAATAAAATCCCACCAATGGTGGGATTTTTTAAGATAAATATTAGAATTAATATTATTTACTTTTGTTATTTATTTTTATATCAATTACTTGACCCGTAAAGTCTGATAACAAAGTTTTTATAGACATGTCAGCAACCGCATCAGCGGTAAGTAATGTTTCATCAGGTTCTTTTCCAAAATTCTTTATACGCATAGATGTTTTTGTTCGTTGTGGGTTTATAACATTAACGCGAATTCCTATATTTTCCCATTCTTGAGATATTGCTTGTGCGAAATTAACAACTGCTGCCTTAGTAGATGAATATATGCTATAGAATGATCTACCACGACTATAAGAACTGGATGTAAACAACAATAATTGTCCTTTGGATTCTTTTAAATATTCATAACTTTCAATGGCAATATTTACCATGCCATCATAATTAGTTCTTATAACTGTATTAATCAATTTAGGATCCATTCCAACCAATGGTTCTTTTGCAAGAATAGCGGCAGAATTTACAACATAATCAATACGTTTGGTTTCTTTATAAACTTTATCCAGAGCTTCTTTTACAGATTTTCTATCAGATATATCGGTATCAGTGGTTCCACGTGAAAATGAAAAAGTTTTCGCTTTATGTTTATTTGCGATATTTATAATACTTTCACCAATACCAGAATTTCCACCAAAAACGACAACAACTTTATCTTTAAGAAGATTATAATTTGTTTTATCACTCAAAGTCATAGACTTTAATTGAAACAATTTATCCAATAAATAAATATCTTCTTTATAAGTCAATTTTACATTAGATTCTTCACCCAGAACAATATAGATTTTTTCTGATGGTAAATATTTTTTAACAACCCCACAATCATCAGTAGAAACAAAATTTTTATCTTTCAATGCGACATCGTATGCATTTTTGATAGTTGATAATTTAAATCCTTGCGGTGTTTGACCACGACGTAAGAAATTTCTGTTTGGTATATTTTCTATAAATTTTCCAGTTTCATCAACTTGAATTATTGTATCACTCGCAGGAACTGCAACATCTATTGCATTATATTCTTTTAAACTCTCTATAACATCATTAATTATACGATTGTTTATCAAAGGTCTCACTGCATCATGGATAATTAAATTGCAATCTGTTTCTTCACAAGCGTTAATAGCGGCTAAAGTTGAATCGTATCTTTCTTTTCCACCATTAAGTATTTTTTTAACTTTTTTCCATTCATTTGAAATAACCATATTTTCAATATTCATTATAAAATTTGGATTGATAACAATCATTATTTCATCAATTTTTCCATTAGATTCAAAAACATCAATAGTATGCTCTATGACAGATTTTCCAGCTACTTTAAAAAATTGTTTTGGTACACTTTCCCCCAAACGACTACCGTTTCCGCCTGCTAAAATTACTGCAATATTTTTCATTTTATTTATTCCTTGTTATTTCTTTTCTATAAATTTTTTGTAAATAGCATCGGCAGATGATTCCAGCAGTTTTTTTAATTCTGTGAATTTAAAGAAATCAAATTTAATTTCGCCATGACGTGTGAACATATCACGTGGATATTGAAAAATATCACCATATAAATGTGCTGTATAATTTTCAATGTTATTTGGAAAAGGTAATTTTAATCCACAATATTCCAAATGTTTAAAAGGGAATACGGTTTCATGTTTATGAAAATCGCGTATAGTATAATTTGTATAAGTAGAGAAACACATAATAGCACCATTTTCTGCAGCTGGTTTACCATTCATAACGGTTTTTTTCCATGCTTTTTCATATCTATCCATTCTGGAATAATATTCCTTCCATTTTTTTTCAAGAACCTCTTTTGAATCATCAGGTAGAAATTCGATATTAGGGATTTTTCTTTTTTCTTCAGATTTAACTTTCTTTGAATATTGTATTTTCAAATTGGTCATTTTGTCAAAATCAGATTTGTTATGAGCTATATCAGAAGCACATATTTCAAATCTGAATAGATCTAATTGCAGGTTTGTTCCCCTATGAATTATTTTGAAAAGATTGTGCCAACTTCCATTAAAAGTCGCATAGAAATCATTATTTGGGTATGTATCTTGCAATAACTTGATTAGTTTTTTCCAGTCTTTACCAACAACATGAATATCGATATCATCATCCCATGGTATCCAATTATCATGACGAAGTTTACCAATCAATGCGCCACCACCCATAAAGTATTGAATGTCATTTTCCTTACACATACGATCAAATGCAGCGACCAGTTTCATATTCGCATCTTGAATCATTTTAATATAACCATTTGCACTAGGAACTTTTTTAATATCAAAATTCGCAACTAATAAGTTTTCTAAACCAGCAATTCTATCCAAAGGTTTTGGAAAACGTTCTCGAATTTTACTTCTGATGCATCTAATTGGTAATAAAAGCGATAAAATATGATAAAAATAATGTTTGAACATAAAAAAATCCTTGTTGTGTGTGTAATAACTTATTTTATTTAGAGCCCGAATAAGTGATTCCTGATAATTTATATCTTTGAACCAAAGTCCTAAAATGTTTCACGGATTTTAATATCTTAGTGTCTAAAAAGCAAATGAAAAATCCTTGGAAATCAGGATTTTGTAAAGGATAAAAATCTTAAATAAAAAACGCACAATAAAGTGCGTTTAGTGTTTTGGCAGCCCCAACCGGAGTCGAACCGGTGTTCTCGCCTTGAAAGGGCGGTGTCCTGGGCCTCTAGACGATGGGGCCAAAACTGGCGGGATTGACGGGGCTCGAACCCGCGACCTTCTGCGTGACAGGCAGACGCTCTAACCAACTGAGCTACAACCCCATTTAGCCCCCGCATTTTATACTCTGTGATTTATAAATGCAAGCGGTTTTTTAGAAAATCTCAATTTTGTAGGTACATTAAAAAAATCCGGCATTTGCCGGACTTTTTATTAAAGCGTTTCGTATTACAATAAATTACCAATTGCGACGGCTGTATCGCACATGCGATTTGAAAAGCCCCATTCGTTATCATACCAGCTGGTCACGTGCAGAAGTTTGCCATCAATAACCTTGGTCAGGGTCGAATCAAATATAGAGCTGCGTGCGTCATGTGTAAAGTCAACCGATACCAATGGCTTTTCATTATAGCCGAATGTTTCAGATGCTGAATTCATCATAATATTATTAACAACATCAACAGTTGTAGCGTGTTCCAGGTTTACAATTAATTCAACAACAGATACATCTGGGGTTGGTACGCGAATTGCAATTCCATCCATTTTTCCGGCCAGTTTAGGTATTACCAAACCAATCGCCTTGGCTGCACCAGTGCTGGTTGGAATCATAGAAAGATTTGCCGCGCGCGCGCGTCTGTAATCTTTGTGGTTTTTGTCCAACAACTGTTGATCACCAGTATAAGAATGAATTGTTGTCATCCAGCCATTTACAATTCCGAATTCATCATCCAAAATTTTTGCAACAGGTGCCAAGCAATTTGTTGTGCAAGAAGCATTAGATACAATCTTGTCATCTGGTGTTAAAGTATCTTCATTTACACCAAAAACAATTGTTTTATCAGCGCCATCAGATGGTGCGGAAACCAATACACGTTTTGCACCGCATTCCAGATGAACCCTTGCCTTATCGGCGGCTGTGAATACACCTGTGCATTCCATAACGATATCAATTCCCAATTCTTTCCAAGGTAATCTTGCAGGATCTTTTTCAGATAAACATTTGATTTTATGATTACCGACAATTATAAATCCGTCTTCAAATTTTATATCCATGTCTAATTTGCCATGAACAGAATCGTGTTCTAATAAATATGCGTTTTCTTCTGGAATTGCCAAGTCGTTTAATGCAACAAACTCTAAATCATCACGTCCAGATTCCAATGCAGCGCGCAATACCAAACGACCAATACGACCAAATCCATTAATAGCTATTCTGATTTTTGACATTTTTCCTTCCTTAAATTTGTGTTAAATCAAGTCAAACCATTTTAACACCATAAAAAGAGAAAACAATCTTAATTTTTTTAGACTGTTGGTTGAAAATTAAAAATTGTATGTTTATAATAGCCCCAATGGTACACAAGTCTTATATAATTGCTGGTCCGACTGCGTCGGGAAAATCTGATTTTGCACATGAATTGGCAAAACGTGTTAATGGTATTATTATAAATTGTGACAGTGTACAAATTTACAAAGATATTGAAAATATTTCTGCCAGTCCTTTTGCAGGAAGAAATTTAGATAATACGAATATTGATGGTATTCCATACAAATTGTTTTCTGTTTTACCGCTGACCCAGCAAATAACGGTTGCTGATTATTTGGATATGGCGTGTAAAGAGTATGATGCAGCGATTGAATCTGGCAAGACACCGATCTTTGTCGGTGGCAGCGGTTATTATATAGGTGTTCTATTAAATGGAATTTCACCAATACCAACTATTTCAGATGAATCACGAACACGTGCAAGAAAAATAGTTTCAGAGCATCCAGAAAGTGTTAGAAAATTATTGCCTGAAGATTTTATAGCAAAAGATCCGCAAAGAACAGCTCGTGCATTAGAAGTTTTTTTGGAAACTGGTCGTCCGCTGGCCGAATGGCAAAGTTTACCAAAACGTGGTGCGATTAAACCGACCCCGTTTAAAATACTTATAAACCCACATAAAGATATTTTAAAAAATAGGATTGCAGATAGAATTCCAAAAATGTTATCAGGTGGTGCATTGGAAGAGGCAAGGGCAGTTATAAAATCTGGTTGGGATGAATCCCGTGCAATTGGTGCATCTGAATTATGTAAATTATTGCGTGGTGAAATAACCGAAAAAGAATGTAATAAGAATTGGATTACACGTACAAATCAATACGCAAAAAGGCAGCGAACCTGGTTTCGTGGCCAATACGCTGCCGATTTAGAGATTTTACATATTCCAACCAATGCTGATATTGATGTTTTGTTGAATAAATAATTTTGATGATTGAAAAAAAAATAAAAACCAAGTAAATTAACAATTATGTTTAATCCTGGTGATATTGTAAAAGTTTTAATACCCAACGTTATTAACGAGGGGTACGATTATCGCTTGAGTTCAATTGCAAATCTGGGTGCTTTTGTTCGCGTATCAGTTATGAATAAACCGTACATTGGTGTAATAATTGGTCCAGGTGACAGTGGGTTACCAAATGCAAAAATAAAAAATATTTCCCAAGTATTCGATTATCCAGGATTATCAGAATCTGATTTGTTATGGATAAAAAAAATGTCCGAATGGACAATGATGTCAATGGGTGCGGTATTACGATTGATTGTTAATGTACCAGACGCTTTTATTCCACCAAAGATTGAACAATTATATTCGTTCAAGTTCGATAAAAAAATTCGTAATACAGAAAGTCGTCAGGCGGTCGCGGACGCTTTTGCGGCGAATGATAATGAATCAATGAGTAAATCTGATATCCAAAATATTGCACGTGTCAGTGCAGCTGTTGTTAATACAATGATAAAAAATGGGATATTAGAAGAAAAAGATACGAGAAAAATAGTACAAAACAAAAACTTTGATTATGAATATTTTAATACAGGTTCTGTTGTTCTGAATGCAGAACAAAAATTAGCTGCCTCTGAAATTGGAAAACATATTAATAATGATTTTTCTGTTAATCTGTTAGATGGGATAACAGGCAGTGGTAAAACACAGGTTTATTTCGATTCTGTTTGGCGCGCTTATGATAATGGAAAATCAATTTTGTTAATGATGCCGGAAATCGCTTTGACTGCGCAATTTATGGCACGCTTTGAATCTCGTTTTGGGGCAAAGCCGGTTGTATGGCACAGTAATTTGACCGCGGCAAATCGTCGTGAAATATGGCGCGGTGTTGCACGTGGTGATATTAGAATAGTTGTAGGAACGCGTAGTGCATTATTTTTACCATGGCAAAATCTTGGGTTAATTGTTGTTGATGAAGAGCATGATGGATCTTATAAGCAAATTGATATGGGAAATTATCATGCGCGCGATATGGCAATTTTGCGTGCAAAGATTTCGGGCTTTCCTATAATCCTGGCCAGTGCAACACCCAGCAGCGAAACCGTTGAAAATGTTAAATCAGGGAAGTATAAAGATTTGCGATTAATATCGCGATTTGGTGGCGCGCAAATGCCAACCATCGAAACAATTGATATGCGTTCTGAACGTCCAGCGGTTTATGGTGGAGAAGAAAAACAATTTGGTAATCTTTCACCGACACTGTGTAATGAAATAGAAAAGACATTGTCAGAAAAACAACAGGTAATGCTGTTTATAAATAGACGTGGTTTTGCCCCAATTACCCAATGCAGGAAATGTGGGTGGGTCGCAACTTGTCAAGATTGTTCTGTTGGTATGACATATCATAAACGAAATGGAAAATTACTTTGTCATATATGTGGACGAACCGAACCAATACCAAATAAATGCCCACAATGTGGAAATGAGATTTCTATGTGGGGAATGGGACTCGAAAAAATTCAAGAAGAAGTAAATGCAAAATTCCCAAATGCAAAAACCGCATTGGTGTCCAGTGACACAATGATGTCACGTCAGTCCCTGGAACGTTTGGTTCAAAAAATGGAATCAGGTGAAATTGATATTATTATAGGAACACAAATTTTGGCCAAAGGACATCATTTTCCAAATCTGACATTGGTTGGTGTTGTTGATGCGGATATGGGATTGTTTGGTTCGGACTTTCGTGCAGGCGAGCATACTTTTCAACAACTGTTCCAGGTGGCTGGTCGTGCGGGTCGTGGTGATAAACCAGGTCGTGTATTATTGCAAACGTTTCAACCCAAACATCCGGTTATAAAATCAATTTGTTCATGTAATCGTGATGAATTTATGGCAACGGATATGGAATCACGTCGTGCAGCACAAATGCCACCATATGGTCAATTAATAGCAGTTATAGTAGAGGCACAAAAAGAAAATGTGTTGCAAAAATATTGTGCAGATTTGGTAGCAACTGCGCCCAGTTTAAATGGTGCAAAAATAATGGGGCCAATAACCGCCCAGGTTTATCAAATTCGTAATTGGTACAGAATGCGTTTCTTGGTTGCAGGATCTGTGCGCTCAAATTTGCAACCAATTGTAAAACAATGGTTATCAAAAATAAAACAACCAACAAATGTCAGGGTTAAAATTGATGTGAACCCACATAATTTTTCTTAAAAGTTGAATTTTATTTCTGGTGTTCTTGCATCTTGGCTTTTACAGCGGGCCAAATTTTTTCTTCGAATTCTTTATTTCGTGCCAGTGTACGCAGATTAGGGTATTTTGCAAAAATCGGATCAGTATCCCAAAGTTCAGTTACGCGTTTACCAGCTTCTTTTTCTAATTTTGCAACATCGGTTTTGTTTTGTTCAAAGAATTTATCACCAGACAAAATATGAAGAATCGTTTCGAAATCAAGTTTCTTTATAAACAAATCAGAAACCCATTGTGCAATTCTCTTTCTGTCCGCATCATCAATTGCCAAAAAACCATCGGTCTTAATTGAACCAATTATTGTCATCAACCATGAATGTAAACGGCGATCAAATCGCAAAATATAATAACAAAAAACTGCACGCTTGAATTTTAACATGCATCAATACTAGCATATAAAATTGGAATTTTAATTAGTTTTTATACAACTTCGGTCACGGCACGTAATGCACCATCGCGGGAAAGTTGTACAACACGCAATTTGTTTTTCATCTCTGTCATTAATTCGCTGCGTTCGTATGCCGGTTGGGTATGTAAGATTCGGTCTGCAAAGGCAGCGTATGCCGCATCAGCACTTTCGGCATGAATTGTTGTATAAAAATGGTCGTGTCCCGTGCCCATCATTTCCCATAAAACAGATGCATTATCTGTTGAAACTTCACCGCCGATAATCACATCTGGTGTCATACGAACAACCAAATCCAATAATCTGGCATAATTAAAATCATTTGTTTGTTCAGTTCTTGATAACACAAAATGAACTCTGTTTTTTTGTGGTACTGTTATTTCCCTGGCATCTTCAACCGTTATCACACGACTGTTCTGATCAATCAATGTTAACATGTGATTCAAGAACGTTGTTTTTCCAGTTGATGTTGCACCACTTATTAAAATAGGGCTGCCATCATTTATTGCCTGCATTAATTTTTCATATGGGTCATCAGGTTTCTTTTTATTTCTGGGTTTTACCTTTAATAATGGTGACCCTTTCTTTAAATGATAGTTTTCAAAAGGTACATCACCAACCCCACCACCACGTATATTCAACGCAACACCACCTGTAATATCACGATCGTCATATTGTACATTTGGTCCAGCAATCGCAGTAAATCTGTGGCTGCCAGGTAATGTAGCATAAACAACCGGCATTCCACGTATCGGGTCAAAGGGACGTTCATAAATATTTGCAACGGTATGAATTAAATCAAGAAGATATTGTTTGGAAAGCTTTTCAGAATTATATGCAACCCATGGTACGCGTGCACCATGCAGACGCATCCAAACTTCGCCAGCATGATTAATGGCAATTTCTTCCACAAATGATGGACGATAGAATTCTTCTAGGGGTTTTAATAAAGATTCCAAAACGGCGTTTGACATTACTTTAATCTTATCATAAATCGTTGCTTGAATCAAAATCCTTTATTTGATACAATTTACGCAAGAGGTTGGGAATATGAGAAAACTTATAGCTATTTGTTTATTGCCACTTGCCTTTGCGGCATGTACAGAAACAGTCAAAGATGTACCATACAATGAAACTGATTTTGCACAGGGTGGTGCGGATGCCCCGCTTTATAACGAAAGAACGAATGAGTTTATGCAAGCTGAAAACCAATATGCAAGCATAGATTCAAATAAACCAAAGACTGATGCTGAAAAAGAGCAGAAAAATAATCGTTGGAATACTGCGCATATGGAAACCCGCTGGCAAGAGTATAAAGGAACAATGGTTCGTGTTCAAATATTGCTCGGGAATACTGATATGCGTGAAATGCGTTTGCGTTTGATGCAAAATGCAGATGGAATGGATGTGGACGCTGATTCAAGAACTATATTATCCAAAGTTGCAGATTTTGAAATGAAACGTGTTTGTGGACGTAATACCGACAGTATTGTTATGGTTTATGATAAACCTTCGTTTGATTCAATGCGTCCAACACCTTACTTTGACTATCGTATAGAGGCCGAAGGTGCAACAATGCGTGAATATGGATTCCGCTGCGTTTATAAAAAATAATCAAATATAAATTAAAGGATTTAAAAATGAAAAAATTCATGTCTATTTTTGCCGTTGTTGGTGCATTGTTCTTGGGCGGGTGTGACAGCTCTGCTAAAAAAGGCGATACAGTTATCATTAATTTTGCAGGATTTCTGAATGGGCAACAATTCGAAGGTGGGACAGCCGAAAGTTTTTCACTGAAATTGGGCAGTGGTAAATTTGTAGCAGGATTTGAAGATCAACTGATTGGTGCAAAGAAAGGCGAAGAACGCGATGTAAAAATCACATTCCCACAACAGTATGTACCAGGTTTGGCTGGAAAAGATGTTGTATTCAAAGTAAAGATAGTTGATATTGTAAAAGAATAAAAAATCCGGCGAATGCCAGTTTTTATTTAAATAATTTTTTCTTTCTTGCGATTATAATCGGTACAAATCCAGTAAATATAACAACCATAATCCATAAATTACCGGTAAATATATTATAAGGAGCGATTATATCATAAACTGATTTTCCAGTCATAAATCCCAATAAAACTTCAAAAACAACAGTTGCAATTGCCCATAAAATACCGATTTTTTTATATGTACCTTTTGTCGCTTTTCCTAAACTTGGTATAAAGGTATATGCTAATAAAAATATCAAAGCGCAAAGAATGAAAGCGCTTATTGGTAATCCAATACGACCAAAGTTTGGTATTAATAAAAATTCACGTATTCCACCATTTATAAATGCCAATGGTATTATTCCCAACCATATTAAAAAAGATTTTAAGATTATTTTATTTCTCATTTAATTATCCTATTGCAATGATAAATATTCCAGCTTTGTTTGCAGCCTTGATAACTTCTGGTTTATTAACAACAAAACATGTTTTCGAATTTACAACAATTCCACGCAACTTTGCATCAGCAACAGATTTTACAGTATCAACACCAATCGCAGGGATATCAATTCGCAGGTCTTGCCCGGGTTTCGTCATTTTTGCAAAAACCCCACTCTTGGTTTGCTTTTTACGGTCGGCACGAAATTTAATAACCCGTTCCAGCATACGATGTGTACCTTCGGCGGCCTCTACCGCTATTACTTGTTTATCAACCACAACACTGGCACCAATGTCAGCAATGCCAATTGTGTGTGATACAGAAACTGCACGCTGGATATCTTTTTCGTCAGCAGTCGTCGGTTTTGTTTTTGTTTTGACACCAGGTTTTTCAAAAGTCAATTCTGGCGCCAAATCTTGTGCCGCAACAACTTCGAATCCTTTTTTATTAAGTGCTTTTGTAAGTGCAACAGCCATAGAATCATATCCTTTTTGATTTTTCATAATATTTATCAGAGCAGATAAAGACCAAAAATCTGGCCAAATATCAGATAAATTTGGATGCCCAATAGCCCCAACAAATGTCATTTTGGTTATACCACGACGCTTGCATTCGCGCGCAGCCGTACCACCGCCACCCAGACGAATTACCAGATCTGGCCCCAGCTTTGGGTCATAAAATCCTTTTAACCCAACAACATAGACATCCCAACCATTTTTTCGCAAAGCATCGCGTGCAAAAAAAGGCAGAGACAGTGCGCCTGCAAATAAAGCTATTTTTTTATTATTGTCTTTCTTCATACTTTCAATGATAAGCGCAAATCACGCTGGAATCAAGTTTGATTTTATGATAAAATCCAAAGTAATTATGGCAGGTGGGTTTACTTATGAAAAAAATATCTTTGCTTGGTTTGTTTTGTCTTGTATTTGCGGATTTAAATAACGCATATGCTGGATATAACGACGAACTCTTTCGTAACGAGGTGTCAGAGGGTGTTGATGTATACACCGCCAGAACAAATGTTGATGTAAAAGAAGATGTGGCCCCAGGCGAATTGGGGTTAGAGGTTTATCAAACCTTGGGTAATGTATCTGATGACAGTTTTGGTATCTATATTCCAACCACTATGTATGTGCGTGCTGGTGGTGGATTGAATTTGGGGGTTGCGTCTGATAAGGCAAATTTTTCAGGTCAAGCAGTTGAATTATCTGGTGGCTGGTCCGCACAAATGGGATTGGGTTGGAACTTGTCGTCCTATGTTCGTACAGAGTTGGATTTCCAAACACAAAGTTTTGGTTTTTCTGGTTATCCAGATGCACAGGCCACAGCGCGTAGTATCGCCGGAACACTGTATTTTGATTTTGCCAGACGTTATATAATAACTGGTGACGTTGTGCGTCGTAGAACATTGGTACCATTTATGGGATTGGGCGCTGGTGTTGGAAATTATAAATTCGAAGGACCGGGTGGTACAGGCGGCGGTTTTGTTGCACCACGTGCAATACTGGGACTGAATATTATGTTTAACAGTTTGACCGGTGTCGATTTGTCATATCAATATCAAATGTTTTGCGGTAATGGATTTGGATGGTATGCCGGAAAGGGTGGTGTCCAAAGCCTCAGTAATATTATGTTGACGCTACGAACCAATTTTTAAATTAGGAATTTGAAATGAATCTTAGATTTTTACCATATTTTTTCTGTTTTTTACCATACGCTGCAAGTGCTGCGATGCCTTATCGTTCGGAACAGATTAAAAATTATCCAGAACAAATGGCTGGGGAAAACGATTCCGAATCTTTTGCACGTGAAAGACGTTTTTATATCGGTGGTAATTATAATTTTTCAATGTGGCAAAATGGTGCAGATGATATGGTAAGTATCACCGGTAATAATAATACTTCATTTGAAGGGGTTATTGGTGTTCGTCTTTATGATACGTTTCGTCTGGAAGCAAATTATTATAATCTGAAAGCAGATTGGGACGCATTTTCAATTTCTGGTAATACCGCTTTTGTTAATGCAATATTTGATGCGCGTATCGACAGCATGTATCGTATTTTTCATAAACAAGTATTTGTTCCATATGTTGGTTTTGGGGCAGGATTATCATGGAATTCAGTAGAAGGTGCTGCAATAGAAGATAAAATTTCACCAGCAGTTTCGGCCTTGGTCGGTATTGGTATTGAAATGGGCAGTAGATTTACTTTGGATTTAGGGTACAGATACTTGTATATGTTCTCACCAAAATTTGATGTAATAGAAAACTTTTCACCATCTGCAAACCAATTTAGAATTGGTGCGCGTATAAATTTTTAATATGAAAAAATGTCCATTTTTTGGCAAATGCGGTGGATGTAAATTTGATTTTACATCAGATGATTATCGCGAATCGAAAAAAGTGTTTCTGCAAAATTTACCAATAACAAATAATCCGGTTTGGATTGAACCTGGAAAGCGAAGACGTGCAGATTTTTCATTTCTGGATAATGTTTTCGGTTTTTATCAGTCTGGATCAAAAAATGTAATACCTATTAATAATTGCCCAGCATTGACAGATGGGTTAAATAAAATGTTGCCAGAAATTGCTTCTATGCCTTGGCTGGGCGGTGGAAATGTATTGGTCACAGAATGTGAAAATGGAATCGATGTTTCTGTATTATCCAGTGTACCATATTTTACGTCTGAATTTAAAAAGGCTGCCGATAACAGTCGCGCAATCAGAATTACGTGGAACGATAAAATTGTAAAACAAATAAAACAACCAATTATAAATTTTGATGATATTGAAATTGATTATCAGCCAAACACATTTTTACAGCCCAGCAAGCCTGGTGAAGAAGTCTTGCGAAAATTGGTAAACCTTGCTGCAACAGGCAGCAAAAAGGTGGCAGATTTATTCTGTGGGCAGGGAAGTTTCACCTTTGCACTGAATGCAGATGGATTTGATATTGTGGGCGGTATTAAAAGAGATTTATTAAAAAAACCATTAACTGTACATAATTTAAAAAAATATGATTGTGTGGTCATGGATCCGCCACGTGCAGGTGCAATGGCACAATGCAAAGAACTGGCCAAGAGTGATGTAAAAAAGATTATCTATGTGTCATGTAATCCAGAAACTTTTATGCGTGACAAAGCGATTCTAGAGCAGGGTGGATTTAAATTAGTGGAATTGACACCTGTCGATCAGTTTGTTGGGTCAGCGCATTGGGAATTGGTCAGCATATTTAATAAATAAAAATTATAATTTAATAAAAAAATCCCGCCGTTTTGGCGGGTTTTTTTGAATGTCCAAGAAAGGAAGGAAAGGAGAAAAATATATGGACATTCTAAACTGAAAAAAAAGGCCCAAAGTCCAGAGGAGAGAGAATGTAGGAGGGAGTCTGAATCTCCGGGCCCGTCAGATGCGTTGCACCTGTGCCAAAGGACTTTCACCCCCTGACGAATCATAATATAATACATTTATTTTATTTGTCAATATAAATTGTCAAAAACATTTTTTGTATAAAAAATGTTTTTTTTACGTCTTTTTTGAATAGGAAATCTTACTTAGGATTTTAAGTTGAAATAAAATATATATTCAACTATAATTAGAATATAGTCTTAGGAATAAAGGATTATAACACAGGAGAGAGAAATGACACACGAAGATATATGGACAGCCATAGAACACTTTGCTATTGAGCATAAAATGTCCTGTTCGGGGCTTGCAAAAAATAGTGGTTTGGATCCAACGACTTTTAATAAAAGTAAAAGATGGTCCAAAGAGGGCCAACCCAGATGGCCTTCTACGCTCAGTATCTCAAAAATATTATCTTCAACCGGAGAGGATATTTCAGAGTTTACAAAATTTATACAAAATTCTGGCGTAAATATTCATTAATTAAGTTTTCGTTTTTTTCCTAAAATCCCACCGATTTTTTCGGTGGTTTTTTGAATATTATATAAAAAGTTATTTTTCCTAAAAAGTTTGCAACAGTTTTCTTTATTGTTTAATATGGCGTATATGTTAAATGGAATCAGTATATATACGAACAATGACTTGTGGCGTAAAATCTTGACCGATTTAAGCGCGACTGTTGTTGATGATTCGAATGTTGCAGATGTAAATTTCGATTCGTTGAACATTACAGACCAAATAACACCAATAGAATTGAAGGCAATAATATTGAATACAATTGATGAAAATCAACGCGATGTTCTGAAAAAAGTATTTAAAAAATCTGTGATTTTACCAAGATTACAAATGAATATAGTTGTATTATTGTTTAAAACTGGTGGTATGTCTGTAAATGATTTAAAAAATGTTTTGGGTTATTCACCTGATATTGCGACACACACAATTGATACTGCAATTTATCAGCTTAGAAAAACTTATGGTCGGAATTTTATAAAAAACGAAAACGGAAAATACTTAATTGGCTAGCTCTAATGTCATATAAATTAATTTCTTTTGATAAAATTCCAAGCACGCAGGTTTATGCGCATGAATTAATTGCAAATGGTGTTGCAACTGATCGTACGGTAATAGTTGCCGAGGCACAATCAGCAGGACGTGGAAGATATAGAAGAATATGGGTTTCACATCATGGAAATTTATATGCCAGTTTTATTTATTCTATAGACGAACGTGATCCGAAATTATCTTATGCTGTTGCGGTTTCGATTGCAGAAACGCTTATTTCATTCGGTATCAGTCCGAATATAAAATGGCCTAATGATATTTTGATTAATGAAAAAAAAGTGAGCGGTGTTTTAATTGAATACGCAAAAGATTTCGTAATTATCGGTATCGGAATAAATATAAAAACAAATCCAACAGTTTCAAAATATAAAACCGATAAACTTGATAATTATGTAAAAGTTAGTAAGAGTGAATTATTATCTTCACTTATGAAGTCTTTGGATGTTTGGTTAAATCGGGATTTCTCTGTTGTCAGAAAAAGATGGATGGATTTAGCTGCTGGATTAAATAAAACAATTACACATCGCGGCAAATCAGTTGAATTAATAGGTATTAATGAAAATGGTGCGTTGGTTTTAAGAAACGGACCAGAATATATAATGACCTATGGTGATGAAATTAGCATTTAAAATATTAATTTTTAAATTATTTTTATAATTAAAACTTTTTCATATTGACTTTATGACTATTTTATGATACAATGCAAAGCATAAAAGTAGAGATCATATTCGCACATAGTTGCGTTTTTTTTATACTTTTTTTGACTAAAATTTTTGCCCGCAATTTTTTGCGGGTTTTTCTTTTGCATAAAAAAAGGAAGTATAGAATGCATCTGACACTCATAAAAAATCCAGACGAATCGAAAATCATTCTATATAAAATTGCAAGAATAGTTTATGCAGAGACTTTGTGTTCTTCTTTGGCAGCTGTCGAAGCCTTGACATCTATGATATCAAATTTATGTGCAACATCAAAAAGAGAATTTTCAGATATAGTTCAAGATAAAAATATTTTTGAATCATTAAATAAAAACTCTTTGCAAAATAAATATCTGATGGTTGATGTTAACCAGAACAATTTCAAAATATGTTTAAGAACTGTTCAAAGAATGTTGAATGGTAATTTACCAGATATGTGTATGGGTGCAGTCAGATTTCATAATATAAAAGTTATACCAGAATGGGCAACATCGCGTGGGTATATTGCAGAAATAGATGGGTTACTTTTTTACTTATAAAAAAGAGATTTTTATGAATAAATTTATAAGTGGCGGTTTTCTTGCCGGAAAAAGAACATATATAGTATCAAGTATTGGAATATTATCCGCAATAGGCGCTTATTTAGTCGGAGATACAGATATATTTGGTGTTATGCAGTCAATTTTTACATTGGGCGGAATATATTTTCTGCGTAAATCAAACGAAAATAAAAGGAAAAGAAATGGAAAAAATTCCAGAAAAATTTCTGAATGAAGACGGAACTTTGAATTCAGATGCATTGGTTAAATCATATTCAGAGCTTGAAAAAAAGATTGGTTCAATGGTATCTGTTCCTGGTGAAGATGCAGATATAGAAACGCGTAAAAAATTTAATCGTGTAATTGGTGTGCCATATGATACCAATGAATATCCAACAAATATTTTGTTTGATGATGAATCGGTTCGTTCGAAATTTCATGATATTGGATTAACAGTTAATCAGGTTGAAAAGATTTATGAAATTGCAAATGAGTTTTTATCACCAATGTTGACAGAAATTTTTCAAACGCAACATGAAACAAATTCAATTTCAGAGTTAAAGAAGTTTTTTGGTGATGAAGATAAAATGAAAGAAGCTTTGAAAGAAATTAATGCTTTTGGTGAAAAATTTTTACCAACCGAAGCGTTCGAAGCCTTGTGTGCTTCGTCCCAGGGGATTCAAAGTATCTATAAGATGATGCAATCAATAGAACCATTCGTCACAACAGAAAAAAATACTGTTGGAAATTTATCTGATAAAGATTTACGAAGCATGATGCGTGATCCAAAATACTGGCGCGATAAAGATCCAGAATATGTTCGTAAAATTGAAATTGGATTTAAAAAATTATATTCATAAAGATTTCACTTTATCCTTTACTAAGTTTTTCGTTTTAGATAAAATGTAATACAAGAACAAAAAAATTTGTTCTACCGAGAAAACTTAAAAGGAGAGAAAGAATGGCATTTACATTCTTAAAACCAACCGCAAAAAAACCAGCAGCTAAAAAACCAGTTGCTAAAAAACCGGTTGCTAAAAAAGCTGTTGCTAAAAAACCAGCAGCTAAAAAAGTAGTTGCAAAGAAAGCAGTTGCTAAAAAAGTAGTTGCAAAGAAACCAGTTGCAAAAAAAGTAGTTGCTAAAAAACCAGCAGCTAAAAAAGTTGCAGCAAAGAAACCAGTTGCAAAAAAAGTAGTTGCTAAAAAACCAGCAGCTAAAAAAGTTGCAAAAAAAGCTGTTGCTAAAAAACCAGCAGCAAAGAAAGTTGTAAAGAAATAATAAAAGTCCCGCAATTGCGGGATTTTTATTATTTTAAAGTTAAAGTATTTATATAAACAATACAAACCTTTTGGTGTGTTTTTTATAAGTTCAGTTTAATTTAATGTTTTAATTCTTATTTGCGGATAATTCCTATTTGGAACCCGCATATTTTATTTATTTGGCGCATGCTGATTTAATTATTTGTGATGACGTAGAAGTACCAAATACCAGTAATACATCAAGAAAACGTGAAATGTTACGTGAAAGGTTACGAGAGTTAGATTTTATATTATCCCCAGGTGGCGCAATGATTTACATAGGGACGCCACACACAACAGAAACAATTTATAAAGTTCAAGATAGTGAAAATTAAAAATCTGGATTTTAATATCCAGATTTTTATATTTATATACTGCTGACAAATATACGTAATTTAGAAAGAAGTTCTTTACCAGAATCACCGAACATTGGTAGATAAGTTTCATATTCTGGTAAGTCGGCTTGTATTTGTGCACGAGAACGTTCAGATATTGGTGATACCAAAATATCATTTGCAATTTTCCATAAATAATATGCACGTTCTGTTTTTAGAACAATCTTCCATCTATCCAGCATTTGTTTGTTTCCATACAATGCAGATCGAATAGCTATTTGCCAATCGTCACCAAGTCTTTTAACAATATCCAAAGATTTAATCTTAGCAAGTCCATTAGTGTCTGGAACGAAATCAGCCAAAGCATTTTCCAGTTCTGCCAGTTCTGAATCTGATAAAGGTATTGATTCAAAAGAAGATTCTGACATTAAACCACCATAAGGTGTCAGACTTGGTGCAATAGAATCAATAGGGGTTTTACCGCTACGTAAGTTTTCAATATGTTGTGCCAGCATTTTCCCAGTTGGTAATTCTTTAATTTCCATCATAACTTCTGGACTGGCTTCATTTATAAATATTTGATTAACAGATTTCCATCCACCAAAAATAACATGATGCTGGCGATACAGATTCAATAACTTCTGTGCGATGATGCTTGGTTTCGTCTTCATTTCTCTCTCTTCGTAAATGAATTATTCCATAACGATCATAACAACTTTGTGCATCGTTTTATAGGTTATTTTTTCATCAGGAGATAAAACCTGACCATAAATATTACCTCTGGAATCTAAACGTATCATGGCTATTTGTGCATTTGCAGAATCGTCAAAGCCAAGTTTATCGAAATCTGTATCAATACATACAGCCATATCACCAACCAATGGTTTGGTTTCAGAATCTGCAAATATATATGATTTTTCTGGAATAGTATTACCAAGACGTTTTGTGTTTGGGATAACTACATATATACCTTTGCGACCTTCCAAGCTCATCGGTGCGACAATCATTGTTTTATCTGATTTTTTAAACAAAATATTTTTACCATTTGGTGTTCCAAAAATAGGGGCCAGTTTTCTGCGTGCACTGTCATACAACTTTGCGCCGTATAAACTGCCTGGTAAATCAATACCTGATAATGGACTGCCTGGTATCAGAACAGATTTTACACGTTCTTTTACTTTGTTAATTTGTTTGTTTAATTCGCCGGACTTGTAAAGTTTTGCAATTTCATCAAATAAAGTTTCAATGTTATGTTTAAAAGATTTTGCCAAAGGTTCAACTTCATTCTGGTAAATCTCGCGTTGACCAACTTCTATTTTATGATAAACAGATAATGTCATACCTGCATCTTTGGCGGCCTGGGCAATAGTCTTGCCAGCCTTTTGTCTGATTTTACGCAATCCACTGCCAAATATTTTTAATCCACCGTCTTCGTTATCTGTCAGTCTGCGTTTGATTTCATTCTGCCAAACGTTGGCAACTTCGTCAGATTCGCGAATAAATACATCAGATAATTTACAACCCAAAATATTACAAATGTTTAATAATTGTTTTTGGTTCAGGCGTCTTACACCTTTTTCAATTTTGGAAACAGCAGACAAAGAAAGCTTTGTACGTCTGGCAAGTTCGGTCATTTTCATGCCGATACCCAGACGGATGTTTCTTATATTATTTGGGAAAATTATTTCTTCCTGAGCCATTACAAACCCTTTTGATATTCTTGACAAAAATGTTAGTCAATTTTTAAGAAAATCGCAAGTAAAATAATTTTACATATCATCAGGGATGTCATTCAAATTCAAATTGTCTGACTTTTGCGATATAGAATTAGAAGATTTATTATCAAATGAACCATAAGATACATTTTCGAATTCATCAAGATCATCAAACAAGCTATATTCACCCTTGAATGACATGCGTAAAGTTTCAGGTTTACCATGACGGTTTTTACCGATAATAATTTCTGCTTTGCCGCGTGCTTCGTTCAAACGTTTTGACCATTCGTCGTGTTCTTTTTGTAAGAATTGATCGCTGCGACCAGAAATTTTATACATTGGATCACGACCGTCCAAGTAATACTCTTCACGGTATGTGAACATAACAATGTCCGCGTCTTGTTCAATAGATCCAGATTCGCGCAAGTCTGATAATTGTGGGCGTTTATCTGTTCTATCTTTGGCCTCAACATTACGTGAAAGTTGGGACAGGGCGATAACCGGAACATCTAATTCTTTGGCCAGCATTTTCAAACCACGGGTAATTTCGGAAATTTCATTTACGCGATTTTCATTGCGGCGACCCCCAGGGGACGTCATCAATTGTAAATAGTCTATAACTATCAGTGCAATTCCACCATGCTTGCGTGCGATGCGTCGCGCGCGCGTACGCATCATTGGAACGGACATTCCAGGTGTATCATCAAAATACAAAGGAACCTTGGATAAGGCGTCAGAATATTGTGACATCTTTAAAAAGTCTTCGTCTGTCAGTGATCCATTACGCATAGAAGAACTTGGTATTTTGGTTTGTGAAGACAGAACGCGTGCAGCCAATTGTGATGAAGACATTTCAAGACTGAAAAATACAACCGCACCATTATATTTTTTATTAGCACGTTTTGCCAAAATAGCGTTAGCGGCATTAAAAGCAAGATTCATTGCAAAAGTAGTTTTACCCATAGCAGGACGACCAGCAATAATAATCAAATCAGAATGATGCAAACCGCTTATAGATTTATCCAAATCACGGAATCCAGTTGTTAGACCGGATAGTTTACCATCAGCCTTGTATGCAATTTCAGCTTCTTCCAGTGCTTCACGCAGTGCGTATGAAATTGGCATTGCACCCTTGTCAGTAGACCCAGCGACAGATAATTCAAATAATTTTTGTTCTGCGGATTCTATTTGATGTGCAACAGGATTATCCAAATCTTCTATAAATGCAGAGTCAGTAATATTTTGACCCAGACCAATCAATTCACGACGCAATGCATTTTCATAAACAATGCGACCATATTGATCAACATTAACGACGGTTGCGCCCGCACTTGATAACTGTGTCAAATAATTAATACCGCCAACAGATTCTAAAACACCTTGTTGATTCAAGTAATTTTTTGCAGTGATTATATCGAATGGAATCCCAGCAGCAAATTGCTTTTCTGCCAGTTTATAAATTTCGACGTGTGCTGGATGTGTAAAGTGTTCTGGTTTCAAAAACTCAGACACACGTTCCAGTGCGCGATTATTCATCAGAACCGCGGCCAGTATTGCTTGTTCTGCTTCTAAGTTCGTAGGCAAAGTTTTCGGAGTAAAATCCATGTCCAACAGAGTATATCAAACTTTTGAAATTTCAACCCCTTTTTTACGTGGGTATAAAGAACTCCGGATTCCCATAGTTAATGCGGATGGAATATCGGCTTGGCCAGAATTATTTCCACTGGAAAAAATAGAAGAAATGCGTGAAATTGTTGGTCCCAGACATTTTTCTTCACAAATGATGTTGGATTACGTCAGTGAAGAAAAAGTTCGTTTGGATCCGGGCGCATTACATTTCTATGATGATAATTTTGATAGAATTACCGCAAAGTTAGGGGATAATTTAATAACAGGTGCGGCGGTTTATTGGGATCCATCTGGGGGTCGTGTTCATTCAGACAGCAGTGTTTGTATCTTAATTTATCGTGATGACAAGAATCGGCGCGTGTTTATCCAAGATGTTAAGTATTTAACAGTTAACGATAATGATATCCATCCAATGGCCACGCAATGCGAATCGGTTTTGAATTTTATGAAAATTCATAATCAAAAAAAAATAGCAATCGAGGTTAATGGTATTGGAAATTCATTGCCCGAGATTTTACGTGAAACCGCCAATAAACTGGGACAACCAATAATCGTCCAGGGCATTGTAAATCATAAAAGAAAAGAAACAAGAATTCTGGAATCTATTGAACCGATGCTGGCAACGGGTCGTTTGTACTCTCACGAGAAAATAAAATCAACACCATTATTATCAGAAATGTTGGGCTGGTCACCAATGGCGGTATCACAAAATGATGATGGGTTGGACGCATTGGCTGGGGCAATGCGAATTCAACCAATACCAATTCGTACAATATCTGGTACGTTCAGGGTATTAAAAGCAAAAACAGATTTTAAGGTTTGATAAAAGCATTTTGATTTATTATAATGCTCCTAATGCTAAGGATAAGTTATGAAAAATAAATTAATGATTTTGTGTGCTTTGTTTGTTTTTGGTTGCAGTGATGTATCCAGTATAAAATATGAAAATGATGCAGGTGGTTGTACCTATACCGAAGAATACAGACCAAGAAAAGTATTCCCGTTTGATTGGTTTGGTGCACGTGACAATGATGTACGTATTCATTATTCTGGTACAAAGTGTGAAACGATGATAAACAAGGATATAAAAAGCGGACTGCGTAAAAAACAAGAAAGCGAAAGTTCTGAGAATAATAAAAAACAAGACAATGTTAATAAATAGAGAAAATAATTCTTAATAAATAAAATCCCGCCATTGGCGGGATTTTTTATTTTAAACAAAAAACATAAAGAGAAAAAAATGGATAAAAAACTTTTACAACTTTATAAAAAGGCCCAGGATTTGCGTACGCCTTGGGTAAATAGATGGGATTCTGCACGCCGCTATACAATGCCAACAATAGATGATGAAATTGCGACATTGTTTGATGCAACGGCATCTGATGCAGTGGATAATTTGGCAGCCAGTATGTATTCACTGCTGACGCCACCAGAATCAATGTGGTTGAATTTGGTGCGTGAAAGCGATTTGTCGCCGGATGCAGAAGATGCAACCAAGATGCTGCGTGCACATTTAAACGATTCAAACTTTTATACAACAATTCATCAGTGCTATTTGGATTTGGTAATCTTGGGTACTGCATGTTTATTTATGTCTGAGAATCCGATTGGTTCCGACAGTGCTTTTTCATTCACTGCAATTCCAATGTCAGACATTTGCATATTGCCAGGTGCAATATTTCATACAACTTCGATGACGGCATCTGATGTTATGGAAAAATATCCAGATTGGACACCACCTGAAAATTTGCGTGACACGATTAAAAGTAATCCAGAAACACCTTTAAGATTGGTTCAATCTTTAATTGGAAAAGACTTCACAGCATGGTTGGATGTTGCCGGTGATATTGAAAATAATATAGTATCAACCGGTGTTTTTGAAACCAGTCCATATATAATTTTCCGTTGGTCACTGCTGAGTGGTGAAACATATGGTCGTGGACCTGTAATGCGTGCATTGCCAGATATCAAAACAGCAAATAAAGTTGTTGAACTGGTCT
Organism: Alphaproteobacteria bacterium; assembly: GCA_016927735.1. Lineage (GTDB taxonomy): Bacteria > Pseudomonadota > Alphaproteobacteria > Rs-D84 > Rs-D84 > JAFGMC01. The sequence goes on along the minus strand of JAFGMC010000006.1, from coordinate 26,537 downwards.
TGAAAAATGCAACCATCGCTGTCAGCGGAATTTGGCAGGCAGATGATGATGGTGTTATAAACCTGTCGAATATAAATTTAACACCTGGTGCAATTATTCCAAAGGCTGTCGGATCTTCGGGTTTAACCCCGCTGTCATCGGGGGCAGACTTTGATGTATCACAAATAATATTAAATGATCTTCGTGAAAGAATCAGACACACAATGCTGGCGGACAGGTTGGGTTTATTATCAGAAAAAGAAATGACCGCAACAGAAATACTGGCGCGTAATGCAGATATGATGCGTGTTCTGGGCGCAACCTATGGACGTTTGTTGAATGAATTCATTAAACCAATGTGCGAACGTGGATTGCAAATATTATCGCGGCGTGGACTGATTGAAAAAATATCTTTGCATTCAGATGCGGAATTAAAATACATCGCACCAATCGCACAAATGACGCAAGATAGTACAATTTTATAAAGAGATTAAAATGACAAAAGACACAGAGAAAAATTATACGCGTTGTTTTAATACACAATCGGGGATTGAAGTCATAAAGCATCTGCGTACAATAACAATTGAAAGATTTTTGGGACCAAATGCGACCGATTCAGAACTTCGCGCACTGGAAGGTCAACGTGCATTGGTACATCAAATAGAAATGTTAATAAACAGGGGTAAATAGAATATGTCAGAAAAACAAGATACGATGGGGTTGTTGGAATTACTGCGCAGCAGTTGGTTTTTAATAGTTTTTGTTGGCAGTTTAATATATTGGGTTGCAAAGCAAGACAGTTCTTTATCTAATATACAAAAAAGTGAAAGCAGAATAACATCGTTGGAAAACAGAACAACCATTTTGGAATCTGGTATTGGTCAATTACAATTAAAAATTGATGGGATAAAAGAAGATTTAAATCTGATAAAAAGCGCAGTTATAAAATGATACAGAAAAAGAATCGCGACAATATGTCGCGATTCTTTTTTTATTAACAACCACCTGTTGCATTTCCAATTATTTTGGAAATAGATATATCTTTGTGCAACAAGAAATCATATTCACAATTGCCAGATTTATAAGAACCTGTGCAAGCTGCCAATGTTAAAACAGCAAATACTGCCAACAATACTTTTTTCATAAGGTTTCTCCTTTGTCAAATAAGACAGGATGATTATAATTCTTATATTAATGATTTTCAATAACTTTATATAGTGTTTTTAAACCAATGAATTTTTCGTTCGCAAACTGTGATAACATCAAATCTTGCATCACAAAATGGGTGTTTTTTTGCCAGATAATTTTCAGCAGCCATTCGTAGTCGCGTTGATTGTTTTGATGTTATTGCATCAAAAGCACATTCTATCGTTTCTCGTTTTTTTACTTCTACAAAAATTATAAGATTTTTTCGTTTTGCTATTATGTCTATTTCTGCACGGTTTGTGTTTTGTCCAGTCACATATCTGGATTTTAATATTTTAAAACCATTAAAACGCAAAAACCAACGCGCCCGCCATTCTGCAAACAAACCAGATTTATAAGAAGATTTATTTTTAGAAAGCATATGGTTTTGTGCGGAAATTTTCACGTGCCTGTTGTACATTCTTGGCAGCATCCGAAGCATTTCTTCCCATATCGTTTAAATCCAATGATCCATAATATGCGGTCATCATTGGGTCATAAGCATTACCAGATGAAACCCATTTATCATTTCCAGAGTTAGGCGCACCATATTTATCTAAAACACCTTGCCAGAATGCTAATATTTTTTTCTGTCTTTGGTTTTCGAATTTTTCGTTTGCACCTTCTACTTCGTTCACATCATTTTTATAAACCACACGCCATACCAGATTATCAGTTGCATTACTGGTAAAGTAAACATCAACAGTTTCGCCGGTACTTTCACGAATTAGATGTAATTCTGATGCGTATAATAATCCACGACTGCGTGCCAATGTATTTATACATTTTTCTAATTCAGTTGGGTTATAAATCTTCTGTTGACGACATTCATAATCCAGATTGTATTTCCAATCTTTATGCATTGTATAAATTATACTGTTTTTTTTACGTGGTACATACAAAGACTTTGTTTTGAAAAATAAAGTTTGAACATCTTCGAATGGCATACCCAATATAATTCCAGCAATGTCAAATCCAGAAACATTTACAGCCGAAGAATCTATATTAACAGATACTGGCGATGTGTTTATATCAGTATCTTTGCTGTCTTCAATTGCAAAATTATCAAATAAAAATGGATCTTCATCAGCAAACGAAACTTGCACAAAAAAAGAACACATAATAGAAAAAATCATAAATATTTTTTTAATCATTTTTATTTTTATTATCTCCGCACTTCGTCAACCCTGAATTTAAATACTGCCGCAGGATCACCACCATTTTCCAAGAATTTTTGAATATCAAAACTTCCCCCAGCACGTTTATCACGAATACCTTTTTCAAAAGATATCTTTATATACATGATTCCATTTTTTACATCAGGGGTCAAATTCATATTATTTGTTTCATGCCAAGTTTTTAATTCATAATAAACTTCCCAATAGTCACCTTTTTTTAAAATCTCGTCACCAATAGTAACAGTTCTAAAAGCTTTCTTTCCGGACAAATCTTCTATTTCTTTTACCTCTGTCTTGCGCCAATCTTTAAAAACATCTGGTGCAGACATTGCTGCCATTACGCTGTCGCTGCGTGTGCGCAAAGCAATGTTTTCAACATCAGGGTTTATATAGAAATATTCTATGATAAATTTCTTAATCAATCTTTCGCGTACAAATTTATCCGATAATTTTTCAACAGGTACAGGATGACCGATACGATCAGTGGATAAATTATTCGGTTGAAATACAAATGCTTCGATGTATCTATCATTGCTCGCATCAAATAAAGCACCAGAGAAATACAATGCCACAAAAGTTAAAAGCAGCAGAATAATCCCAGCAAAAAACATTATAAGTTTCTTCATCAATCAATCCGATAAGCGTTAAAGTCAGCGACATAAAATCCCATTGTCTGTGGATAAAAGTTTTTATTTCTAGCAACTTTCAAAAAAGCCTTTACTGTAAATTTACCAATATTATTTGAAACAATGTTCGTACTAATTTGCCATGTACCACCCTTGTCTGATATTTTTCCTGCAGGTGATATAGATAAAGATTTTTCATCTATTTTCCACGTTTCACCATTTTGGGAACGTTTTATATAATCAGGCATAATATCATAAGAGAAACGTGAATACAGATCTTCGCTAATATTGCAATATATCGCACAAGAACGATCACCAAAAGTTAGACTGTCGGATATACAAATATTACGTTCGCAACTTTTCCAGGCATTTTCATTTTCGGAATTATCAGCAGAAATTCTAAACCAGTCTTTTACAAAATTACCAACAACTGATTCCTGCATAGTGTGATTTATGGAATATTCAACAGTTCCAGAATTTTTGCCAACAATTTTCCATTCACCGGATTCATTGTTTGCAGAAATCATAAAAGGTTCTAATTTTTCAGATTGTGATGACCAGAGTAAAATACCACACAAAAAAACTATTAATAAAAAAGCGGACAAGGCACAAATCGCCATAAAGCGGGAAACCGCAATACGCTTTCCCGCTGGAAAAGCCGGTGTTTCAAAATTTCCCGGATAGTCCAACCGTATACTCCTTGTGATATAATGTGAAATTTATATTATGCAGAATAAACCATCATGCATGCACAAGGACTGAGTTTTAACTCATCATTGTCGTATCCAACACCAACTGGTTCACGATCATAAACCTGACCACATCCAGCCAGTACAATTACAACAAATAAACTTAAAATAATTTTCTTTAACATATTCCCACCTTTCCTGGATAAAGAAATTATAGAAAATATATGGCAACCAGGTCAAGTTTAAAAGAGCCAGTATTTCCGCGAGTTAAAACTGAGTTTCGAATGATAACAAGAATCTTCTTTCACGATCATATTCATTAATTTTCATTGGCCATCCCCAAGAAAAATTCATTGGACCCATTGGTGTGTTCCAATAAATACCCAGACCAACACTGGTACGTATATCTTGATCAATATTGTTTGCGTTAGTTGTGCCCACTGGATAATAATATTCTTCACTTGGTGGGCGTCCCAATACACCATAATCAGAAAACACAAAACCTTTGATCTGATATTCATCGGGAATAAATATAGGGAAATTTAATTGTGTAGAACCATTAAATTTCCACATTCCGCCCAAAGAATACGTTTGATAGGCCCAGTTTCTGCTTCCTATACCAGCAACATCAAAACCGCGCAGTGATTCACCACCCAAAAAGTAACGATAAACACGTGATACATAATCACCGTCAAGTGGTTGAACCATGCCAAATTCCAAGGATGATTTTAATTGCCAACGATTGTCCAAGAAGTTTAACATTCCCGTGACGTCTGCGTTATATCGCATAAATGTTTCTGTGCTGCCAAACCCAGTATATGCCAACCCCAGATTTGCAACCAAACCAGTATGTGTATTCTGTGTAAAGTCAGTGTCCAGGTTATAATATTTAAAATTTGTGCCCAGTGTATATAATTCTGCAGCTTGCCAGCCAGATGATTGTAAATCATAATTCTGATCAAAACTTGCACTGAGACGTAATGTTTGTGACCAATTATCTGTCAGCTTCCAACCTAAACGACCAGCGACCATCAATGAATCACGATCGTAACCAAAACTTCCCAGTGATGAATAATTATACATTGTATAGGATACATCAAATCCACCGGACAATTCACGACCAAACAAATATGGTTCTGTGAAACTGAAAATGGCTTGTTTTTGATACTGTGCGACAGAGCCTTTTAATTGAACAATTTGTCCACGTCCCATAAAATTATTTTCTGTAATACCTGCATCAATCATAAATCCATTTATATTAGACCATCCGATACCACCTGATAATTCACCGGTTGGTTGTTCTTCTAATTTAACATCCAGGTTCATTAAATTTTGATCTTCGACACGTGTTGGAACCATTTGAACATCTTTGAAATATCTTGTGCGCATTAAACGTTGACGCCCATCTTCAATAGTTTGTAATGAGAAAGGGTCACCTTCGCGCATTGGTAATAAATGCTCTATAACACTGTCAAAAGTTCTGACATTTCCCAAAATATTTATACTGTTCAGATAAATTCTATTTGTTTTTTTTATTGTGAATTCCAAATCAATTGTTTTGGTATCATCGTTTTTCTTTGGTACGGGTTCTACGTTTATAAACGCGTATCCGTGTTCTGCAACCGCGCGACGTAATGCAGAAATAGTTTCTTCGACTGTATCGATATTATAAATATCTTTTTCAGATATTGTCATAACATCATAAAGCTCGGAATCTGGGACATCAGCAAATGGATTTTTAATTGTTAATTTACCAAATTTATATCTTGGTCCTTCATCGACTGTAAATGTTACAGAATAGTATTTTCTGTCTGGTGTAAATATCCCAGTTGCATTTTTTACCTGGAAATCGACATACCCATTACGCAGGTAAAATTGATGCAGCATTTGTTGATCATATTGGATACGATCTTCATCAAATACATCAAACTGTGTCATAAAGCGCCACCAAGCATGTTCACGCGATAAAATTTCACCACGCAAAGTTTTATTGTTGAATTTTTTATTTCCAACAAATTTAATTTGGCTGATATATGTTGGATGACCTTCTTTAACTTCATAAACAACATTAACACGATTATCCGGTAATTTTATTTTCTTAGGTTCAATTGTTGTGCCAAAGAATCCTTTGCGTTGATAAACAACCAGCATACGTTGAACATCTGCGCCGATAATAGATTCATCATAAGAAGAGCGTTCTTTCAAGCGAATTTCTTTTTTTAAATCGTCAGCAGATATATCATCATTGCCTTCGACTGTGACCAGATTTACGGTCGGCGCTTCTTCCAGATTAATTTTTAAAACATCATTGACCAGTTTTACGTCAACTTTCGAAAAATATCCAGATTGTTGTAATTTCTTTGCAATCTGATTAACATCTTCAGAATTTAAATTATTACCAACTTTTACATCAGACAGGATTCTTACAGATTCATCATCCATACGTTTATTTCCTGTTACTTCTATATTTGATATGGTTGCGGCGTGCACAATAGACAAACTGACAATATTAATCATAACTGCCAGTAAGAAAGATTTATATTTTTTATTCATTTTTAATTCAATCCAAATACACGTGCAAGATCGTTCCACATTGTCAATGCAAACAAGCACATTATTAAAACCCAACCACAAATCATTGTGATTTCCATACCACGACCACCCAACTTACGTCTGCTGATTGCCTCGATAATAAGTATAAATAAGTACCCACCATCCAGAACCGGCAAAGGTAATAAATTAATAACTGCCAAATTTACAGATAATAATGCAATTATAGAAATAAGTGCAAAGAACCCAGCTGCCATGGCTTTGCCAGAAACCTCTGCTATTGTTATAAATGATCCTAGTTGTTTGGTTGAACGTTCACCAGTTATAATTTGTTTTAATACAACCAACAAAGTTTTCGACTGGGTATATGTTTCACGTGCCCCAGAATACATCGCACCAAAGATTCCTTTTTTACGAAATTCCGTCTTGCTGCCGTCTGCAATTAAACCCCATCTTTCTGCAGGCGCCAATTTAACCTGAACTAGTTTTTCATTACGAACAATTGTAATATTTGCATCACGATTTGCTGCCAGTTCTTTTGCAATAATTAATTCGCCCCAATTTGTAATTCTTTGATTATCAATACGAATAATTGTATCGCCAGCATGAAATCCAGATTTAAAAGCAGGGCTATTTTGAATTACTTGACCAATAATGGGTAATTGGACATTCTTTGGTTTGAATGCAAACATTGTAGAATAAATTCCCCACGCCAAAATAAAATTCATTACTACGCCAGCAGCAATAATAATAAATTGTTTCCAAGCGGGTGCAGAAAGATAATGACCAACACGTTGTTTTTTATCCAGTTTTGCGTATTTTTTTCTGTTGAACATATCTTCTTGACCATAGATAGATACATATCCACCCAATGGCAACATTGCAATTTTCCAAATTGTTCCACGTTTATCTTTCCATTTTAACAGGGCAGGTCCAAATCCAATGGAAAAAGTATCAACACGAACACCGGACAGGCGGGCGGCCCAAAAGTGCCCCAGTTCGTGAACAACCACAACCACGCCCAGAACAACCAACAGTGCAAAAATAGTTAATAATGTTCCCATATTATTTTCCTTATAAATTATAATTTAAAGCATAACCAACCAAACCAATGGTAAAACATAAATCCATCCGTCAAAGCGATCCAATAAACCACCGTGACCAGGTAAGATATTTCCAAAATCTTTGATACCTATTTTGCGCTTTATCCAGCTGGCTGTCAAATCGCCATATTGTGATAATAAAGAAATAGATATTCCAATCCATAATAATTGTGGCAAGAATGTATCAGTCCCCAGTAATCCATACATCACAGCTGCAAATGTTCCGCATGCGATACCGGCAATTTGACCCGCCCATGTTTTGCCAGCGGATAATCTTTCCCACATTTTGTCCCCACCCAGATGGCGACCAAAGAACCATCCGCCAATATCTGCAAAGCTGATTACTAATATTAATAATAAAACAACCCATGGTCGTGCACCAACAAAGTAAGCGGCCGCCAACATAAATAACAACCAAGCAAAAGAGAAAACAAAAGTAATAAGATTACTTTTTTCAAGACATTTGTTCTTAGGTAATTTTTTGATAACAATTATTAATTCGGCAATCATCCCCAGAACAATAATAATGCTTAATATACGAACAACTGGTATTCCAAAGTGTTCAGCAACTGCTGCACCACCTGCAATTATTACCATCGCCGCACCAGCCAGTATTCTTTTTGTACAATTTGTCATTTTGATTTACCTTTTTTGCCAGAGTAATCTTTCTTTTTACCGCCACCAAAACGTCTGTTGCGTTTTGCAAATTCGTCCAAGACGCTTTGCCAGAGTTTTTTGCTTTTTACCAATTCTGGCCAATGTTCAGGTACAAATAATAGTTCTGCATATGCCAACTTCCATAACAAGAAATTAGAAATACGATTTTCATTGCTGGTACGAACCATGAAATCAATTGGTAATAAATCACCAGTATCCAAGAATGATTCAAATGTTTCCTTGGTCACAGTTTGACCAGCTGCTACGGCATTATTCACCGCATCGATAATTTCATCTTGTCCACCATAATTTAATGCAAAAACAACTGTACCACCTGTATTTTCTGCAGATTTTTCTTCCAGTTTATCGCACATTTCCGCCAACCTTTTTGGTAAACGGTCACGTGAACCAATGATGCGATAACGAAGATTTTTTTCAATAGCGTGTTTCAAATTTTTCTTTAGTTCCGTGTAAAAAAGATTCATCAAGAAATCGATTTCTTCTTTACTGCGATTCCAATTTTCTGTTGAAAATATAAAAAAAGTGACAGTAGAAACGCCGCGCCCAATAAACCAATCCACTAAATTTTCAAAATTGGATATTCCGGCCCGATGTCCCATTAATGGTGGCAAGCCACGATTTTCTGCCCATCTGCGATTACCATCACAAATAAATGCAATATGTTGTGGGACACTGGAATTGTTTATAACGGTATTTGTCGTTTTCTTTTTAAGGAATTTAAACATGATATAAGATCTTCTTTGATTGGTTAAAAATATTACACAGACATAATATCTGTTTCTTTTTGTTTGGCAAGGATATCTACTTCTGATACGCGATGTTCAAAAACTTTCTGCAAGTCTTCTTCAAATCTATGTTGATCATCTTCGGAAATTTCTTTGTCTGTAACAGCGCGTTTAATTTTACCCATCAAATCTTGGCGAATATTACGCATTGATATTTTCGCATCTTCGGCGTATTTACCAGATACTTTGACCAAGTCTTTACGGCGTTCTTCGGTCAATGGGGGCAGGTTAATTCTGATTACACCACCAGCAGTCATGGGGTTTAATCCCAGACCTGATTCACGTATAGCTTTTTCAACAGCGGCTGCATTTGATGGATCCCAAACAGTTACGGACAATACAGTTGTTTCTGGTGCAGAAACAGTTGCCATCTGGTTTAATGGCATTTCTGTTCCATATACAATTGCGCGGACACCGTCTAATAAATGAACCGAAGCGCGACCAGTGCGCAGACCGCCGAATTCTTCTTTTAATATCTCGATAGTTTGGGCGGTTTTTTGTTCAGCTTCTGATTTAATAGCGTTATAATCCATATGAATCTCCTTGTGCCTGATAAAGATTAGCAAATTGATTTGACATTTGGCAAGAAGAAATATAAAATAGCCTGGCTGTTTGGGGTTGTAGCTCAGTTGGTAGAGCACTTGCATGGCATGCAAGGGGTCGTCGGTTCGAGTCCGATCAGCTCCACCAACCTTTAGGGTTTATGGCGGATATAGCTCAGTTGGTAGAGCACCGGTTTGTGGTACCGGTTGTCGCGGGTTCGAGCCCCGTTATTCGCCCCACTTATTAAGATAAAAGCCCCGCAACAGCGGGGTTTTTGGTAATAATAATAAAAATTTAATACAATAATTTAATCAATAAGTATTGACATTATTTGATTTTGTATTATGTTATATAGAGAAGCAAAAAAGAATATAAATATGAAAAATGTGAATGTTAAATTAGTATTATTTTATTTGGTTTTTATGTTGGGATTAAAAGCAAATGCACAAGTAAGTAAACAAGATTCTATCAAATATAATAAAGAACTTTCTTTAGATAGGGCAACCAAGGTTAAATTTATCCAAGAAAATGATCCGAAATCTTATGAAAAATTAATAAATAATATTAATTTCAGTCTTTTAAAATATGATAACATCAGCGACAGTTTGCAAAATCTGGCTAAAAGAATTGTAAGTGAAAAAACTGGTGATGGCGATCTTGTTTACTCTTGGGATATGTTGGAACCAGAAAAGGGTAATACAAAAATAGATTCAATATTTTATTTCAAAGTCAAAGCATTGTTAACAGAGTCTGTTGAAATTGAAAATAAAAAAAATGATAATGTTAAAAATGTGATTAACTCAGAATTTGTAGAATTTCTGAAGAATAATCCAAAACTTAGTCCATTTAAAGTGCAAGAAGAACAAAAGAAAAATAAACTATTTGGAAAATCCAGATAAATAAAAACCGCCAATTGGCGGTTTTTATTTATAAAACTTGTTTTTGTAATTCAATTATTTGTGCACATCCGGCTTTTGATAATTCCATCAGCTTTAACATTTGTTCTGTTGTGAATGGATGTTGCTCACCAGTTGCTTGAATTTCTATAAAGCTTCCATCCCCAGATAGTACGAAATTAGCGTCTAACTCTGCCGCACAGTCTTCTTCAAAATCCAGGTCCAAAACCAATTGATTATTCCATATACCTGCGCTGATTGCCGCAACATAATCACTGATAGGTGTTTCTTTTATACGTTTATTTTCTAATAAATATTTAACAGCCAGCGATAATGCGATGAATCCACCAGTTATGCTGGCGCAACGTGTACCACCTTCTGCTTGGATTACATCACAATCAATGGTTATGGTGTGTTTTCCCAGTTTTTCCATATCAACAACACTGCGCAATGCGCGTCCAATCAATCTGGAAATTTCTGATGATCGATGATCTTTTGCCAATGCTTCACGTCCTTTTCTGATTCCGACGGCACGTGGCAACATTGAATATTCAGCCGATACCCAACCGCCAGTCTTGTTTTGTTGACGTTTCCATAGTGGTTGATTGTTATCAACAGATGCATTGCAAATTACATGTGTACCACCAATTTTTATAAGGCAAGATCCCTCAGCCCATTTGTTTACATTTGTTTCTATTGATATTGGACGAATTTGGTCTGGTTTACGAAGTGAAGGGCGTATCATAACTTTTTTACCTTTTGTGGTTGACAAATATTGTTTTTGTTCTACAATTATAAGGTGTATAATACAAGCGAGGAAACATAAATGCAAACAGAAAAAAAACAAATAGAAAAAAAACCGATATCATATTTTAAAACAGAATTGGAAAATATTTCACAGGCCAGAGGTGTTTATAAAACAAGAGGTCTTGATCAAACAGAAGAACTTAATAAAAAAGAAATAGAAATTTTAAAAGAATTCCAAGAAAATATGGAATATGTGATTAATTTTTATCGTACTGAAAGAATGGGTTATGCTTTGACATTAGAAAGTGATTCACAAAAAGAACTTGAAAGTATCAAAGCAAGATTGAAAGAGTTGTTGGAAGAAACAGATCCAAAAAAACAGCCCGATTTTATAAAATCGACCGGATTTTTAAAAGATTTTTTTAATGCTATTAAAATCAGAAGATTTATAACAAAAATGACGGAAAAATCAAAATAACAAAACAGGAGAGTTTTATGGTAAATGAAAAACCAAATTTAGAATCTTTGCGCAAACAATGGGAATCTATAAAAATAGAAAGAAGCGATATTGAAGGATTGAAAAAACGTACAGGTAATCTACATACCCACAACAAAAGCGATAATCGTTCAAGTTTTCTGGATAAGCAGGAATTGGCAATTTTGCGTCAGTTAAAGTCCATTTTATGGGAAATGATATCAATTGTTGCCAGTGATGATATGAGCAGTGATGCGGCTAATGAAGTTTTAAATGCTGTTGCTGAACATGAAAAGGTTTGTAAAAGACTTAAAACCTTAGAACATTTACAGGTATTAACAGAAAAAGAAATTTTTGTTAATAGTGGTAATATTCACGTTCAACAAAACTTGGCAATCGCATTCGAAGCTGCAGAGAAAAAACAAGCTGAGATGAGAAAAATTTCAATTATAGAACGTCATTACGGTATTTAATTGTTATTAAATTTCAAAAATAATTCCGTCCATTTAAAATTGGGCGGAGTTTTTTTGGGTTTGCTTTTTAATTTATATATTGATATCTTTTGTCTGCTAAAAAGGATTTTTATGTCAGTGAAATTTAAAAGAATATTTAAAAAAATAATCAGTTGGGCTGGGCTGTTCTTTTTTTTATTGGCTGCTGGAATGTTATATTGGCAGTTGCGTAACTATTCTTTGACAGATATTATTGGCGCGTTACGCAGTATACCATTTATTAACCTGGTTTATGCATCAATTGCTTGTTTAATAGGTTATATAGCATTGTCATTTTATGATTACTTGGCGCTGCGATACGTCGGAAAAAAAGTCACTTGGTGGAAGTGGATGTTGGCCGGGATACTGGGATTTGCAATCAGTAATAATGCGGGACATGCGGTTGTCAGTGGTGGTGCAATAAGATACCGTTTGTATACTCGTTGGCGTATTCGTGCTGGTGAAATCTTAAAAATGTTGGTTTTTTCAGGATTTACTTATTTCTTGGGTTGTGCGTCAATTATGATTTTGGGGTATTTTCTAGTACCACATTCGGTTTTCGAAGATTCTGTTGGCGCAAAACTGGGTATCAACAGCTTATTCGTTTTCAGCTCTGCTGCCATAGGTGCATATCTTGCAATAACTCTGTTTTTTAGAAGAAAGTTTATAAAAATCGGTGAAGCAAAATTTCAAGTTCCTAATACAGAGGTTGCTTTTTTACAAATGCTTTTAGGTATGGCAGACAGTATGTTGGCTGGACTGGTACTGTATTTCTGTTTAATACAATTTGTTCAAATACCTTTTGGAACATACATTGGGTTATTTGTTATTGCCCAAACTGCCGGGGTATTCAGTCAAGTTCCTGGCGGAATAGGTGTTTTTGAGAGTATTTTCTTGTTGGCTTTGCCAGATGAAGTAAGCAGGGCGAGCATTTTCGGTGCGTTATTAGCCTTCAGAATTATTTATTACGTAATACCTTTGATTGGTGCTGGTGGAATGTTTTTTATATACGAAAGATGGTTGCGAAATCGTATGAAACGTTGGTTAGAAGAAGCCAAACAACATTTGCCGCATTTCTCGGACATTCGCCGTAAAAAATAAAATATCTTGCCTTATGTTTTATCACATGCTACGCTATCCTTCGTTGTATAACATGGGGTAGCTTAGTGTTTTTTTTATCACAAGTTTTCTTAATTCGACTAGCGCTGATGGATATCTATGCGCTTTCTCTTGGCATGGGCTGGGACGCCCCACAGGGACGAATTATTTCTATGGCATACACATTAAAAATAAAAGGATTATTAAATGTCAAAGAAAATTTATGTGGATGCAGTCCACCCGGAAGAGACCAGGGTGGTGGTGGTGGAATCCGCATCCAACCGTGTTTCTGATTTTGATGTAGAAACAACGACTAAACCACAAATCAAAGGCAATATTTATCTGGCAAAAGTAATACGCGTTGAGCCGTCCTTGCAGGCCGCGTTCGTTGATTATGGTACCGGAAAGAATGGATTTTTGCCATTTTCTGAAATTCACCCAGATTATTATGAGGTTAATCCAGAGCAAAAGAAAAAGCTGCTGGAACTGGCCCATGCTAATATTGTTGACGATGATGACGATCCATCGGACGATGACGAAGTTGCAGAATTTGATGATCATTCCGCAGGTGAAGATAATAAAGAATTTGTAAAACGCGCCCGTGAATTCAGAATTCAGGACGTCGTAAAACCAAAGCAAATTTTGCTGATCCAGGGGGTCAAGGAAGAACGTGGTCAAAAGGGCGCATCTATGACAACATATTTGTCATTGGCTGGTCGTTTTGCTGTTCTGATGCCAAATTCGCGTAAGCGTAATTCATATGGTATCTCCAAAAAAATATCTGATAAACCTGAACGTGCTCGTTTGCGCGAAATATTACATGGGTTAAAAATTCCAAAGGGTATGACTGTTGTTCTGCGTACGGCTGCATTTGGCGCCATAGCAGAGGATATATCTAAAGATTATGATTATCTGGTTGGTTTGTGGAATGATATTCGTAAAACAACACTGGAATCTGTTGCCCCGGTCATAATTCATACCGAAGATTCATTGTTGCGTCGTGTGGTTCGTGATTTCCTGAGCGATAAAGATGATACTTTGATTATTCAGGGCGAACAAGCTTATGATGTAGCAAAGTCAAATTTTCAACAAATGTACGGTCGTGCACCAAAAAAACAGCTAGTTTTGTATAAAGATGTAGCGGTACCATTGTTTGTAAAGGCTGGAATTGAAAAGCAGCTCGAAGGATTACATGGTCCATACGTCAATTTGCCATCTGGTGGCTCGTTGGTTATTAATCAGACCGAGGCTATGGTCACAATAGACGTTAACTCGTCCCGTGCGATTAAAGAAAAAGATATCGAACAAACAGCACTAAAGACTAATTTAGAAGCCGCAGAGGAAATTGCACTGCAATTGCGTTTACGTGATTTGGCAGGGATTGTTGCAATCGACTTTATTGATATGGAAGAAGAACGTAATAATAGAAAGTTGGAAATGAGAATGCGCGAAGTTATGAAACGTGATCGTGCACGCACCCAGGTTGCAAAAATAAACAATTTTGGCGTATTAATGTTATCTCGCCAACGTTTGCGCAGCAGCTTTATGGAATCTTCATATGTTCAGTGCCCTTATTGTATGGGTGCTGGTATTGTACCAAGTATTCAAACCGCAGCTGTTATAATGTTCCGTCACTTGCAGGAAAAATTGTTAGCAAAAAGTGCACAGAAAATAATTATGACTATTCCAACAGATGTTGCAGTTTACCTGTTAAATCATAAGAAAACTGAAATTTCCGAAATGGAAGGAAAGTTTGATACAGAAATCGTAATCGTTGGCGATGACAGTATGATGAATATTGATCAATATTCAATTCAACGTATCGCGCCAGAGGCGAATAAGACAGAAGATATTCTGAATGCGCATTCACCTTCAACATACGCTAAAAAGAAAAATGCAAATCATATTGAAGCAAAAAAGACAACAATGAATGCACCGCATCATCGTCGTCGCAAAAAACAACCGCCTAAACCAAAAAGTTTTTGGGAAAAGATTGTTGGATAAATAAACGGGCAAAATGCCCGTTTATTTTTTAATAATTTAATGGTAAATCCAAGCTTGCTCTATTAATATACATAGTATGAAAAAAGAATTATTCGATTTTCTGAATACTGATTTACAATTTGTAAAAGGTGTTGGTCCAGTCTTGGCATCAAAGTTTGATGAAATTTTGGGCGGTCGACGCGTATTGGATTTCTTATTACATAAACCATCATATGTTCGTCCGCGTGAAATCACTGACAGTGTTATTAATGTACAGCCTGGCGAAATTATAACAATTCCTGTTCTGATAAAATCATATAAAAAAGGTGGTGTTTTTCGTGGTCGTCGCGCACCAACACAAATCATGTGTAATGATAAATTGGGTGTACCGATTACAATTCAATTTTTTAATACAACTTTTTTGGATTACTGGTTAAATAAATTACCAATTGGGCAATGGCGAATTATCAGTGGTAAATTGGAATACAATAATAATGGTGGTGCGATTATCAGTCACCCCGAATTTATTGAATGTCTGGAAAATGCAGAAAAAATACCGAGTATCCAAGCAGTATACCCATCTGGCGAAGGTTTGACACAAAAGAATTTTGCAAATGTTCGTGATCAGATTTTTGCAAGCTTGGACACAAAAGTTAATGATTGTGAAACAAGTGTTCGTGATTTTTTTGATGCCTTGCGCACGGTTCATTTCCCAAAATCAGCAGATGATTTGCTGCCAAATTCTGGTGCAATTTTGACATTGTCGTACAGTGAGTTATTTGCGCATCAGGTTGCAATTGCAATCAGTCGAAAACACCGTCAAGAAATTCGTAGTATCAGAGGTGTGCGTAAAAAGAAACATGATTTGATGCCGAAATTTTATGAGGTTTTGACTTTTAAATTAACAGATGCGCAAGAACGTGTAATTGATGAAATCTTTGATGATATGAAAAAGCCGACCCCAATGATGCGTCTGGTTCAGGGTGATGTTGGCAGTGGTAAAACAATTGTTGCGTTATCTGCTGCAACCAAAATGGCAGAATCTGGGACGCAAACCGTTCTTATGGCACCAACGGATACACTGGCGCAGCAACACTTTGCAACCTTGCAATCGCTTTGTGAAAAAATTGGAATTGTGTGCGATATTTTAACAGGACGTGACAAAGGTCGTGAACGAACAGAAAAATTAATTTCAATAAAATCTGGTCGTACAAAATTGATTGTTGGAACACATGCTGTTTTTTCTGATGACACTGAATACAAAGACTTGGGATTGGTAATTATTGATGAACAGCATCGCTTTGGCGTGGCGCAACGCGAAGCAATTCGTATCAAGGGGAATAACCCAGACGTGTTGGCACTGTCTGCGACACCAATTCCACGAACCCTGTCTATGACGATTTATGGCGATATGGATATTTCAATTCTTAATGAAAAACCAGCAGGACGTTTACCAATTAAAACAACCAAATTGCCAATAATGCGGATTAATGATTTGGTTAAACGTTTGTCGGTCCAGGTTGAAAATGGTGCAAAAGTTTTTTGGGTTTGTCCATTAGTTGAAGAATCTGAGACTTCGGATTTAACAGCTGCACAGGAACGTTATGATTTTTTAAAAAGTCATTTTCCAGATGCTGGATTGGTTCACGGAAAAATGGATAAAAAGAAACGTGATAAGGTTATGTCTGAATTTTCCAATGCAAATTCAAAAATGCGGGTGCTGGTTTCTACCACGGTTATAGAGGTTGGAATTGATGTACCATCTGCTTCGATTATTGTAATTGAAAATGCAGAAAGATTTGGTCTGGCGGCACTGCATCAATTACGTGGACGTGTGGGGCGTGGTTATGCACAGTCTTTTTGTGTTTTATTTTATGGAAAAAATATTACCGAAGATGGGATTAAAAGATTAGATGTGTTGTGTGAAACCGATGACGGATTTATAATTGCAGAACAAGATTTAATGATGCGTGGGGTTGGCGAATTGCTGGGTACAAAACAAAGTGGTTGGATTGCATATAATTTTGTCGATTATCGCGAGCATCGTGATTTGTTCAAGTTGGCATCGCGTGATGCACGGGAAATGGAAATAGTATCAGATTGGGCAAAAGATTTAATGTTTGTTTTTAATAGAGAGCATAGAGTAGGTGCATAGAATGAGAAAATTATTAATATTTTTTTCAGTTATTATTTTATCATTTAATGTAAATGCAGCAACATTAATTAATGATACAGAAATTGAAAAAGTTTTGACTGATTTGGTTAAGCCATTAACACATGCTGCAAATATTCCAGACAGCAGATTGAAAATAAATATTGTGAACAGCAGTGAATTTAATGCCTTTGTCAGTGGTGGCGAAGAAATT
Organism: Alphaproteobacteria bacterium; assembly: GCA_016927735.1. Lineage (GTDB taxonomy): Bacteria > Pseudomonadota > Alphaproteobacteria > Rs-D84 > Rs-D84 > JAFGMC01. The sequence continues at coordinate 9,165 of JAFGMC010000006.1, read as the reverse complement.
TTTATATATACCGGATTACTTACACAAATAAAATCACCAGATGCCTTGCAGGCCGTAATTGCGCATGAACTTGGTCATACATTGGGTGGTCATATGGTTCAAATGTCTGCGCGAATGTCCGATGAAATGACACGTACAATGATTATCCAGGCATTGGGGGTCGGATTAATGGTTGCGGGTGGTAACCCATTGTTGGGTGCGGGTGTCTTGGCGGGTTCGGGCAGTGTTGCACAGCAATCAATTTTATCTTTTTCACGTGACGAAGAACGTATGGCAGATGATTTGGGTGTTGATTTAATGGTTCGTGCAAATTTAAACCCAAATGGTTTTATAGAGGTTTTTGAACAGATGAAAAATATGACTGGCAGTGCAGAATCCAGAATAAATCCAAACCAGATTAATCATCCACTGACCACAGAAAGATTAAAAAATGTAAAAGAAAAAATAAAAAAACTTAAATATAAATACAAATCAGATTCCAAGGCATATGAAATAAAAACAACAGAATACTCTTTAGTCAGGGCAAAATTGACCGGATATCTGGATGGTGCAGATCATGTAAAAAATTTATACCCGTTTTCTGATAAATCTGATGATGCAATTTATGCGCGTGCAATTGCAAATATGCAGGCTGGAAATTTGTCTGCTGCAAAAACGGGCACTTTGACTTTGATTTCAAGAAAACCTGATTATCCATACTTTTATGAATTGTTGGGGGATATTGAATATCAATATGGACATTATGATGACAGTGTAAATGCGTATCAAAAAAGTCTTGGTCTGTCTGAAAATGCACCACAAATACAAACCGCATTGGCATTGGTTTTATCAGACAGAAAAAAGCCGGGTGATGATGATAAAGCAATTGAATTATGTAAACGAGCAATTTTATCAAAGCCCCAACCATTAACATATTGGATATTGTCACGTGTTTATAATGATGGAAAATCGGATTGGGCGCGCGCAGAATATTATAATTTAATAAATAAAAAACCAGAGTCTAAAAAATATGCAAAAAAGGCACAAAATAATTTGCCTAAGAATTCGCCCGAATATATAAAATCAGGTGATCTGTTAAGATAAAAAAACCGGCAAAATGCCGGTTTTTTATTTTATAAAACTGTAATCCATATTCAAATGATCTGGATTATATGTTCCATTCAGAATTGCCAGTGTATCTTCGACCAATACCAATTCTTCATTTGTTGGAATCATAAATACTTTAATTTTACTGTCTGGTGTACTGATTTCTGTTTCACCAGAATTCATAAAACTTGCAGTTTTATCATTAATTTCTTTATTTAATTTTATTCCCAAATGTTCCATATCTTTACAAACACTTTCGCGCCACAAGAAACCATTTTCGCCAATCCCAGCAGTAAATACAATTGCATCAATTGGTTCGCCAATAGTTGCAATATGTGAACCGATAAAGTTCTTCATGCGGGCAGTTTCCATATCAAATGCCAATTTACAAGCTTTATTATCGTTTATGTGTTCTTCTATATCACGTCTGTCGGCATAGCATTCTGTGATGCCTAAGATACCAGATTTTTTGTTCAATATTTCCATAATCAAATTATCAGAAAGCCCCAGTTTTTCTTTTACATAAAATGGAACTGCTGGATCTAAATCGCCACAACGGGTTCCCATAATTAAACCAGCCAATGGTGTCATACCCAGTGATGTATCAATACTGTTACCATGTTTTATTGCACATGTGGATGCCCCAGAACCAATATGTAATGAAATTATATTACATTTCGATGCTGGTTTTCCCAACAGTGCGGCCACGCGTTTCGATACGTACAAATGTGATGTGCCATGGAATCCGTATTTGCGTACACCCAGTTCGCGGTACCAAGCACTTGGTACTGCATAACGATAAATATGATCAGGCATAGTCTGATGGAATGCTGTATCAAATATTGCAACTTGTTTTGCGTTTGGTAAAATTTCTTTTGCAGCAACAATACCTGTCAAATTTGCAGGATTATGCAGCGGTGCCAAATCAATCAGTTCATTAATTGTGTGTATAACTTCATCAGTTGCTTCGACACTGCAAGCAAATTTATCACCACCATGAACAACGCGATGTCCAACGGCTGCAATATCTGACAGGGCGATACCATTTTCTTGTAATAATTCTATAATCCCCGACATTGCTTCGGAATGATTATTCATTTGAATATCTTTCTTGCCGCTGTTTGTATCGGATTTATATTTTATAAAGGATCCAAATTCGTTGATTTTTTCAGCATTCCCTTTGAATACTGGCGCGTGGGTATCCGTGTCAAATACTTGGAATTTCAAGGTAGAAGAGCCACAATTCAAAGCGAGTACATACATTCATTATCCTTTTTATTAATTCAAAACAGGCAGAGCATAACAAATCTTTTTATTATATTCAATACCAAACTGTGAATTTTATTTTCCAATTACTGTTGGTGATTTTTGTTTGTGTTCCGCTTGTTTTATGACTTACCCAGAAGCTTTCAGATGCAACAAATAATCTTGTATGCAGACCGGATTCATCCAAAAAAGTATATGGTAATGGATTGGCGCGCGAACCAATACCAAACGCTGCGACGGTGTCACCGATTGAATATCCGGCCTCTGGTGTTTGACAGACCAAGATAGCGCGTGCGAATTCTGCAGACACAGAAATACCAAAAATATATTCCAAATAGCTGACATTTGCGATTGTTGAAGGGTTGCTTTCTGTAATTTGTATTGCCGGTGTCGTATATATAGAAATCAGATTTTCCCAAAAACTGGCTGGAACAGTGTTGATATCAAAATTTGATATTTCGCCAGTTTCACCAATAATATTTAATTGGTCGGCGCGCGCCAGTTTGAAACCACCCAGAGTTTCGCCATCGTGTACCCGCAGGTTCTTTTCTTCTGTGTCAAAAGATAGTTCACCAGTTAATCCGGTAAAGTCATTATTTTGTTCGGTTGTACCGCGTCGAATTTGTAAGACTCGTGTCATATTTATTCCTTTTAATTATTTTTTGAATATTTTATGCATAAAAAAAGCCGCCAAACGGCGACTCTTTAATGCACGTATTTTAGCATAATTTTATCAAAAAATCAAGCTGCATATTGTTTGGTGTAATTATCTTGCCACAATTGCATAGTATTGTTTTTAGCATTATCAAATTTAATTTGCTTTGCTTTCTTACTTCCCAGTGCCCAACTTTTAACATAACTGCCAGTTTCCAAAAAATCCCAATATGCCATCAATTCCATATATTGATCTTTATGTTTATCATCCCATTCATTAAATTCAGTATCACGTTTTGTAATTTGATCACTTAAGAAATTTATATTATCTGTACCATCTTTAAAATATTGCTGCTTTTTTTTCTTACGATTTAATTGTTTTTGTTTAATTTTTAATTGATTTATATTTGTATGAAAATTATTAAATCTTGTTTGTAAATTAGCGTCCGCAAGTGTTGGTAATGGTGTACCAGCTGTATTAAAATAATTTTCTAACGAAGTTTTGTCTGGGTTTGCAATATTAGCAGGATTATTAACCCAAGTTTCAAAAAATTGCACATCTGTATTAATAGAAGTTTCTAGGGCAGTTATATCATTATTTAAATTTGTAACAGCGTTATCCAAGTTAGCTTCATTAATTCCACGTGCACGATTTTGTGCTAAATCGTTTTCTGTGTCATTTTTTTGTGAAATATTATTATCACGTAATGATTCTATTTCAGCTTTATCTTTTGTGTTTTGAATATTCCAATTATTACGTGCCTTTCCAATTCTCCTAGGATCAGTTTTACCATTAAATTTAATACCAGATTGTTTTATTGAATTGCCAACAATTGTTATTCCGTAACCAACACCCATGAATGCAGTTTTTAAACTTTTATCCAGTGCGGTCGTGACAAACTTTATACCTTCGGTTTTATTCCAAGACAAAGATGGATCAGAAAATATAGTCATCTTTTCTTTACCGATTGCGTCCATAATCTTACTTGTTGTGTATCCGTATTTAATAATAGATAGAACTTCCATCGCTACTTTTGCTTGTTCTGTTTTCCCATTTTTTATGGATGATATAATCATTTCTTCAACCAATGCACGCATCTGCCAACCATTATGCAGTGCCCCAGCAAAAGCCTTTGGCATTGTTGATTTTAATTCCCCCATTATCTTGATAAAGTATTCAAAAGCCTCGGATGCTTTTGGTGATTTATAAAGTAAATTCTTTTTTATATTTTCTGCTTCGGATAAAACTTTTTCCAGTCCATCTGTTGGTTTTATTTTTGCACCATCAATAGCTTTGACAATAAATTTTGCGTTTTGGGAAAAATGTAATCTATCACCACGAAGGGTTGTATATTTTTCCAAGTAATCTTCATATGTACCAGCCCACCAATTTGATACTTGTTGTCCCAAAGTTAATTCATCGATGCGTTTTGGTGGTATATAATCTTTACTTTCTTTATTGGTATAATCTGTTTTTTCAAGTGCTTCGTTCAAAGATTTTGAAATTTTACCATTATCGTGTGAAGAGAAAACTTCTCGAACCTTTGTATCTGTATACAAAATTCGAAGCATTGAATTGTAATTTCTTTTGAAATACTCTAGTTTTACAGTTTCAACAGATCCTGTGTCATCAAATCCATTATATATACCAACAAGAATAGGATTTAAAGTATCATTGTGTTTATCATTGTTATAAATAGTAGCAACAACTTTAATTAATTTATCTCGTATAGCTGCATCTGAATTATATTTATTAGATTTAATATCATCTAGAAATTTTACATAATCTGACCTGTTTTCAAAAACCCCTTGAGCAATCATAGTAAGATCATTATTTTTATTAATTTCATCAACAAAAGTTGTAATATAATCTTTTACGCTTTGTGGTGCTTTGAATAAAGAAAATAATTTCTCATCACCAAAATATTCAGCTAAGAATTCATTAGCTTTTTTATTATCTTTGAAACTGTTTTTTGATGCATCCATAGAACGAAATGCAGTTTGAAATGCATTAAATAACTTGTTCCATTCGCCCTGATCAAATTGTGTGTCATCTGTGGCATCTGGTAAATCTTTTCTGCTGCCATCAGGATTTAACAGAGTCTTTTTCCAATGACCCATATTTCCACGAAAGTCATCAGATTTTGCGTATGCGTCATATTGTGCACGTATTTCAGCAGGCATGCTGTTGAAATTCAACTGCTTATAATACGCTAACAAAAAATCATTCATTTTTAATGACAAGTTATAAAACCTTTCTCACCAGTTCATTATAGTGCTTTTTTGGCGAAAAATCAATATGCAGCTTTTTTGATTGTAAACTTTATAGATTTAGGACTTATTTTAAATTTATTATTAAAAAAACAACAAAAATATTGACATCAGTTAAGAAAACTGTCAAAATTCCCCCCGAACTGTTGAAAAAAGGACTCGTTCTTGGATCTTCAGTTCTATTCCGGAGACATAGCTCAGTTGGTAGAGCAAATGACTTTTAATCATTGGGTCAAGGGTTCGAATCCCTTTGTCTCCACCAATCATTTAAGTAATTGAAATTACTTAATTTTTTAATAAAATTATCCCGCAATACTGCGGGATTTTTTGTTATTTGTGATTCTGGTATATATGCAAAATCAGCAATTATTCGAATATTGTCACTATTTCTATACACCGCCCAAATAGCCATAGTCACACTTATTAAAACAACCCCCAAATGGGGGGTTGTTTTATGGCATTAATCGCGTTGGTCCACGGAATAGGAACTGTGCCTCGCGCAGGGATGATAGACCCAACAACTGTTTTACAAATCGTTCTGATCCCATACCCCATCCACCATGCGGTGGCATACCGAAACGAAAACAATCCAGATACCACTGCAGGCCTTCTTGTTTGAGTCCCTTTTCGGCGCGCTGTGCACATAAGGTTTCATACTGCTCTTCACGTTGTGCCAAAGTGGTTAGTTCAATACCTTTGTAAAGTAAGTCGGCACTGATGGAAATGGGTTTTCCAGTTTCGCTGCTGATACCTTTCTTATGATAGAAAGGTCGCGATTCCCAGGGATATTCTGTAATGTATACGAATTCACTGCCCATTTCTTTTTCAACGTATTCACATATAGCACGTTCTTCGGCTGGTGATAAATCTTCCTTGTCCGATGTTACACCGATACCAGCCAAAATCTTTTTTGCCTGATACATTGTGATACGTGGAATTGAACGTTTAAGCTGAAACCCTTCCACACCGAAATGTTTTTTGATTTCTGCTCCACATGCCTTGCGTGCTGCAGTAAGCATATAAGCAATCGCACGTTCAAGGGTTTCCATAACTTCATCAAATGATTCAATGTATCCCATTTCGCATTCAAGCGTTATGAATTCCGTCGCATGCCTTGTTGTAAATGAAGGATCTGCCCTGAATGTAGGAGATACTTCAAATACACGTTCCAGCCCCGATGCAATTGCCATTTGTTTATAAAGTTGGGCAGATTGCGCCAGATAAGCCGTGCCACCAAAATATTCAATTTTGAACAATTCGGCATGTGATTCCGAAGGCGTTCCCATCAGTTTTGGTGTAAAGATTTCAGTAAATCCTATTGGCAATAAAGCCTCACGGTATCCGGTTGTTATCGCAGATAAGGTCTTCATTATTGTTGCATCGCGTTCACGACGCAGAGTTAAAAATCGCCAATCTTGAGCCACCTCACTGGAAACAGTTTCTGATCCTTTACCGGTAATTTGTATCGGTAATTGTTCGGCTGCAGACAAAACGGTAATTGTTTCGATATGTATCTCAATGCCGCTTTTAACACTGGGTGTTTCCATTGCAACACCAGTGATTTCAAGAACAGATTCCACAGAAATTGTTTTAGCAATTTCAAATTGTGGATGTATTTTTTCAATAACACATTGAATTGTTCCTGTTATATCACGAATGATTATAAATGCGACAGATGACTGCACACGAATTGTTTGAACGTGTCCAGCAATTGTTATTTTTTCGCCTGATTGGATTTTGGCGATATGCGTTCTTACTTTTTTCATTTTGCGCTCCTTTGTGTTGTATGCATATAGATGCAGCAAGAACACAAGGACGCAACGCATATCTGAATTTAATGCGTGGCGCGGTGCCACCTTGTTTTGCACATACGTCACCGTAATGTGCCTTTTCATCTCTCGCTGGCTCGCCGTCCGTTAAAGAGACTTTTTGCTATAACGGGCATACCCGGAAAGTTCTAATAAGTGCAAATTGCTTTGCCACCGTTCTTCTTTCGCCTAACCGTTGTTAGCGGCTCATTGGCTTTATCTTTTGATTATAATTTATAAAATTTAAATTTCAAGTATTATTAATTCTAACCCTTTGTATTGTTTGTATTTGTGCTTTAATTGAGCTGAATTCAAATTATATAAAAAGCTTGAAAATTGGATGTTTGTATCATATAATTATCTGGTAAATTCATAAAAAAGAGGCAAAAACCAATGCGCATGATCTAATTTATTTTAACCGCCAAAATCACGATTTTGTGAAACGTTGGCATTAACTAAATTACATTCAGCGGGGTTTTGCTATGCAATCCATATCTTTATTAAATATATCGTTTTCCTATCAATCGTTCGAAGATTTATTTTCGGACTTGTCTGTCGTTTTTGATGATAATCACAAAGTGGCATTGATTGGTGATAACGGTTGTGGAAAAACAACTTTATTAAAAATTATATCAGGCGAATTGGAACCAAATTCTGGTCGTGTGGTTCGTAATGCATCGGTTTATCTGTTACCACAAATAAGCGCACCAGATGCAAAAAGCGGTGGTGAAAGACAACAAAAAGAACTGTCTAAGGCATTTGCATCGAATGCGGATATTTTGTTGTTAGATGAACCAACAAATAATCTGGATTATGGTGCCAGGGCAGAGTTTTTTGCAAACCTGCGTAATTGGTATGGTGGTGCGGTTGTTATTTCACACGACCGGGAATTATTAAATAAAATGGATTTTATACTTGAAATGTCGCATGGTAAAATCCGTGCATTTGGTGGTAACTATGATTTCTATGTTTCACAAAAAGAAGCAGAACACTCAAAGTTGCAATCAGACACATCAAATATAGAAAACAGAATTTCAAGATTAAATACTACAAAACAAATAGCCGCCGATACAAGTCAATCATCCATGAATAGACTGAACACCAGTAAGCAAAAAGGAATTGCAACAGGTCATAAGTTTAAACATGGTGGAAATCATCCTGCGGATAAAATAGAAGGTGTAGCATCAAAGAAAATGCGATTTATTCAAAAAAAGCTGGATGAAAAATTAGAAGAACGTCAGAATCTGTCTGAACAATTACGCGATGATAAAATTAAAATACCGGTCCCAGAAAAACCTTTTCCACGCAAAGATTTAATAAAGATTGAAAATATGTCTTTTGGGTATAATAAAGAAATATTCAAAGGTTTTGATTTTCGAATGTCTGGTTGTGAAAGAATCCGAATAGTTGGAAATAATGGCAGTGGTAAAACAACATTGCTGAAACTGATTCTGGGACAATTAAAACCACAATCCGGAATTATTAAGATATTTGGTCAGGTTGCCTATCTTGATCAAAATTTATCTCTGCTTAACTCAGATGAAACCGTTGTTGAAAATATTATGGAACATGCAGGTATATTAAAACACGACGCGCATGCAATTGCTGCAAATTTTGGATTCCGTGGTGAATTATCAAAGAAGAAGGTTTCTGTGTTATCTGGTGGAGAATTATTAAAGGCAACATTAGCAGCAGTACTTGGTAGTGCAAAACAACCTGATTTACTAATTCTGGACGAACCTACCAATAATCTGGATATAAAGAGCATAGGAATACTGGAAGACGCATTGAATCAATATGGTGGTGCGATTCTTTTGGTTTCCCATGATGATATGTTTATAAAGAATATTAAAATAAACAGAGTAGTGGAAATATATTAAAACTTTTGAATAATAGTTTGTATTTTTGGGCTTATGTGCGAAGTTTTAGTAATATGGCAATACATTGACTTTAATTGCAAATAATCGATGTTTGCGCAATTAATCGCAGCACAAAGTCGAATTAAAATTGTTGTTCCTGTTTTGAATACTATAAACCTCCACCAGAAATCTGACCGTTTGTATGAACGGTCTTTTTCTTT
>JAFGMC010000001.1 GCA_016927735.1 Alphaproteobacteria bacterium | reverse complement strand
TCGTACAAGATGTACTGGATGTTTGTCCAACATAAGAGCATTGATTTGTAGCAGTTACACAACTGCCCGTATCTTTCCAATATGTACCACTTGTAGGCATTGGCCCATATTCTGAACAATACGGATAATCAAGACAAACCCATGCTTCATATGTACAAGAAGTACATGTTTGCATTTGTACCTGGGATGTCCCGCAAGTAACCCAACGTGTATTATTTAAAGTACATTGACCTGCATAACAGGCCGTATCAGTGGCAAAAGCATCGCCACCACCCATACCAAGTAATCTTAATAAAGGGACTATTAAAACACCAAATAAAGTTACAAAAACTTTATTATGAAAGAATCTGTTTTGATTTACCACAGCTGTATTCCATTAATTTGTATAATAACAATTAGTTGTATAAACGTACGTACCTGTTGTATCAGATAATGGATCATTTGCTGTAATATAACAAGTTGTTATAGCACCAGTATTATGATCGGCACTGGTTCCAGGTGTTGGACAAGCTGTACAAACTGTGCTGTTTTTATAATACCCTGTTGCACAACTGACAAGAGTACATACACCAAGCGTAACCTCGGCACTTGCAGGACCGCTGGAAGATAGTATCAATATTGGTAAAATAAGATATCTAAGTTTCATCTGCCTTCCCTCTCGCTTTTCATAACTATCTGCTTTGTATTATTTTTTACAAAAACACTTTTCTGAATAGACTTGATCTCTGCAATATCCATTTTTCTTTTTGTTTTTAAACTGGACATATCATTCGAGAATTCTTCAAAATCAAGAACACCAGATATAAATTCATCCAATCTAATACGTGTATCCATAGAAACTTTATCAAATAAACAAACACCATCAAATGTATATTTATCACGCAAAATTTGTTTAAATGGAACTTGTCCATATTTACCAGCCAAATTTGGTCTACTTTGCAACATGTTCAACTGAGCTTTTACAACAGACAACATATAATCTGTTTCTGTAATAAACTGTTTGTTCTTTATATATATATAAAAGCTTTTATTTGCATCATCTAAAATTTTGCTTAAAATTTTATCCATTGATGCATCTTTTCCAGCCATTCTGTATTCTTCTTCAAAACGTGCTGCTATCTCATTATGAACGGCAATTTCAGAAATTTCTTTTAAATCTAATGTTGCAATTTTACCCAACAAACTCCACCAATCTTCGGCATGTTTATGTTCATGAAACCAATTAGACTTAATTCTGTCGTTTTTCAACCCAACAATTTTAACTGTCTCGGCATCGTTACCAACAGCCTTATAATAATTCAATTTTATCAAATTAAGATTACTGTAATAAATACCATCTGAAATATAGGCATCATAAAACTTTCCGAACTTCTCAAATTTATTCCAATCATGAACCAATACCGTATCAACCTCTGTTCTTGCTGGTGCACGAAACGATTTATTAGTATATGCATAAAATTCATTATCTGGCATTGCAAATATAGAATCAATATCAACACTTTCACCAGGGGACCGAACGAGTTTCAAAAATTCGTCCAATGGTAATTTCGCCAAGAAATTCAAATCCAAAGAATCGACAGGAAATTGGGCAATTTTTGATGAGCCCTTATTAAATTCATCGTTTGTATTTATTTCTTTTTTTTGATTATCTTGTTGAGAAGCATCTTTATCTTGTGATTGTACATTGCTAAATCCCATAAAAACCAAAGCCATGGCCAACAACCATTTTTTTATTGCAATATTTGACTTTCCTTTAAAAAAACTAGCTTTATTTAGCATTTATCCCCCAACCTGATACCTAATTTAAATAACAATTTATCCTAGGCGGTTTTTTATCCTTCTGACAACACTATTTTTGCATATTTTGCGATATATTGTCAATTGAAAAACTTACCTTATCAAAACCTTTCTTATTAAAAAATAATATTTTGCTTATAAGGTTATAAAGTGTTGATAATTTATTTCCATATTCTTAAAAAACCATTATTTTCTGAATATTTCCAACCCAAAATCCGTACCACTGCAATTATTTTAGACCTATCTGTCATTAGAACTGTCACTGTCACCTGATCGCCAAAAATTCTTTTTATTTCAATATCCAGTTTTTCAGTCTGTATTGCATGATTTAAATCTATCCAATCACGCAATCCATCTGGAATATCAATAACAACTGTTGCCCTATCAACAACCAACGCTTCATTATTTCCCAACCAATTTGGAATATTATTTTCAGACAACCATTTTTTTGCTTCCACAGTATCAAGTGTCATTTTAATATTTGCCGAATAAGTTGTTGATGATAACCGCTCGCCATCTATGTTTGTTGATGAAATCAAATTTGTAAGTTTAGAATCATCTGTATTTTTTATTAATTCATTAAATTTTTCTTTATCTGTATAATTAGATAACACATCTGTTGTTATTTGTCTGCGCGCTTCATTAAAAGCCATAATTTTTGCATTGGAAGCTGTATCACTAGTCACATTTACAGATGCTGTACTGGTCAAATCTGCAGCCCCAGCAACAATTGGGGATAAAAAAACAGAACTGAATATTAAGATACATTTTAAAATATTTTTCATAAAAAGCCTCTGAAGGACAAGAATAACAATTACACAAAAAAAATCAAGCCAGTTATTTTAGACTGGCTTGGATATTTTCACTTTAGAATTTTGCACTCAGACCTACCCTGATACCCATAGATTTATAGAATGATTCTATTTCACCATCTGCGCTGCAAACCCAACCTGGACAACTGCTTTCCAAAGCTTTGATATTCAAAGCCGTCGGGTCACCAGTTGTTGGATCCAACATATCTGCTTCTGTAAATCCGCCTGTTTCCCATGCGGTCAATAACGCATCGTATATTCCCATATAATAATCTTCACTCAAATAAGTTTTAGCGTTGGCGCCACTGATAGAATAATAATCATATGTCAAACCAACCGACAACATTACAGTATCTGTCAATGCTGTATTCCAGTTTCCAGCCAAACCAAAATGCATTGCCGAACCGATACCTGCACTATCTTCTATACTTTTTGGATGTTGCCAATCAGAACGATATGGCTGATTTCCTGTGGCTGTATAAGAAGGAAGTCCCAATTCAATACGTCCATCAACAGAATTATATTGATTAATATCATATCTTATATCCAAGGCAGCATAAGGTCCAGACCATGTCACTTCATAAGAATGACTGACACCAGGTTGTTGATAATAATATGTTCCACCAATATCAACACTTTCTGGATCTGTACCAACTATTTCCAATGGATCTGTCATATCATCACGCCATAAAACTTGATCTGTACCATCAGCGTAATGTATAACAATTGCAGAATCACATTGAATTTCACCAGTGTCCGGAATTATAAAACAACTAGAAGTATCTACAGAAAGACCGTAATTTTGTTTTGTTTCCAACTTGTACCCAAAATTTCTATAACCAATAGATGGTGTAATTTTTGCATTACCCCATTTAAAGAAGTCTGTCAAACCGAAACCAATATTAAATCCGAACATGCTGCCACCACTGGTTGTTCCAATAGATAAAGCATGACCAATTTGATCACCGATAATATCCCCTGTACCACTATCAACCCACTGTGTTATAAAGTAACCACCATTTGTAATATCATCATCAACCATGGTCGATTCAGCGGCCTGTGATCCAATTTTTATACCCACATCAATTTGGGTAGGCGTATTTCCCATATCAAATTTATATCCACCATTTACATCAAACACATTCCATGAAATATTATTATAACTTAAAATACTGCCCGCATCTTTCATTTCGAATTGCCACATTGCTGTTTCACGTGAAATTCCACCATCTAAATAAAAACCTTGCTGGGTTTCAGAAAAATTTCTTTGCTGGGTCGAAGGTTGCTGTTGAACCTGTTGGTATTGTGGCTGTTGATATTGAGAATAGTAATTGTTATAACTATTTTGTTGTTGATTAGCCGATGGATAATATCCAGTTGTATTATATCGCTGTTGGGTCGGTTGATAAGTCCCATTATAATAAGTGCCCGCAGCATTTGCAGCAAAAGGTGTTAAAAACAACAAAGAGCAATTAACCATTAATTTAGATATTTTTTTCATGAGCCTACATCCTAATTATTATTCTCTGACACATTCTATCATAAAACAGTTGAAAAAAAAAATGATTCTTGTACTATTGCGCCATAATTGGGACTATGGCGAAACTGGTAGACGCGCTACCTTGAGGTGGTAGTGGAGAAATCCATAGGAGTTCAAATCTCCTTAGTCCCACCATTAATTTTTTATACTTGCTCAAAAATTCATAATTTTGCTAACATGATTACCAGAAATGAAGAAACTTGCATTGCTTTTTGCTATTTGCGTTGTACCGCTTGGGATTCATGCGGTTTATGCTGATGATATAATTGACAGTGCGCGTGCTGCTGCAAAACGAAATGCTGCAAACGCTGTTGTTTCTGTGCGCCAAAAAACTGACAATTCTTATACGCCAGCAATATCATCTGCATCAAGGACTGTTAATAATTCTCAAAAAGCAGATGCTTCCACATATTCCAAAGATAGATCTGTGACAACACGTGAATCTACAAAAACAAATCTATCAAACAATCCAAGAAACATAACCGTTCAGGGTCGTTCAACTGTAAATCAAAAAGTTTCAGGAAGAACCAGTATAAACCGTTCTGCTATTGAAACACCTGCTGTATCTTTACGTACAACTGCAAATCGTGGAACAGCTGAATCAATAAAAGTCAATAGATCGGCAACCCGCGCCAGTGTTGCGCGCGCTGCAACAAATAATGATGTAAAAAATGATAATGCTTCTGCAGCACCTAATTATAAAAAATGTCGTGAGGTTTATTACAGCTGTATGGATGAATTTTGTGCAAACAAAGATACACAATTAAAAAGATGTGCTTGTTCAACCAGAATTCATGATTTTGATAAAATAAAAGAAAAAATGTCAAAAGTTGAAGATAAAATTCTGGATTTTAATGAACGTTTATTAACTGTAAATATGGATGAAGAAGACGCTGCTGCTATATCAACTGCAACTGATGGGGAAGTTGCATACCAACAAGATGATAAATCAGATTCGAAAAGTATTCTGGATCAGATATCAAAAAAATTAAAAGCCAGCACAACTGATAATAACTTTAACAAAGATTTATCTGCAATATCTTTATCTTTGAATACCGATTCTGCTTTTGACGATATAGATTCTACACTCGGCGCTGCAACCAGCGCAAAAGAAGGAACAGCTCTTTACAATGCAGCAATTCCTGTATGTCGCGAAATGGCAGCCGAGATTTGTGACGCCGATGGCGCATCAATTGTAGAAAGCAGTTATCAAATGGCAATTGAACAAGATTGTAATACAGTCGCCAAGGCATACGAAACAATGCAAGAGCAAGCTATTGATAAAGTTCGTGAAGGCAGCGCATTACTGGATATGTCCAGACTGGACATTCATCAAAAACGTAATTCTGATGATATTCTTGCATGTAAAAAGAAAATACTGGATATGATGACCAGTTCATCTGTTTGCGGCACAGATCTGGGCAAATGTTTGGATATTACTGGAAGATATATTGATCCTTCGACAGGCGAAGCATTCTTGACTGTGAATTTAGTTAATTTGGGTAATCTGATAACCAGACCAACAGGTAATCAGAATTGGACAGAAGTCAGTGGCAACAGTCAATTTGTGACTTTTTTAAATTCAAAGAAAACTTATTTAGAACCTGCAATGGAAAATTGCCAAGATATTGCCGATGATGTTTGGGACGCATTTATAGAAGATGCATTATCACAGATAAAACTGGCCCAAGAAAAAAAGTTGGAAGATATGCGTCAAAGCTGTACATCTTTGACAACAGAATGCTTATCAGACACAGCTAAATCAATTTCTGATTTTGATGCACGTGCACTTTCTATTTTTGGTGTGACTGCGGATAAAACTGTTAATGAAATGTGCGATGGTGTAAAAACCGCCTGCACTGCCTTATTACAAATGACTGGTGGTGATTCTGATTGGGTTGGCGGTATGACGGAAATTCAAACAGATAAAACATTCGACACTATTGTTCAAACTTGTCGCGAAGTTGGCAAGGCTTGTATTATTCAAACTTGCAAATCTGTTTCTGGTAATTTCGGACTTTGTGAAAGTGTTGATAAGTCTGTTAATAGAAAATCTATTATAAATCGCTCTGCTTGTTGGGAAGATGTTGTTCAATGCGTGGCAGATGCTGGAGGTGATTCTATTTCAAGCATAATGACAAAATTTGGAAAAACACCTTCTGCTTCTAGTGGTGATTTCTATACAGAAAACTACGGAATAAATTCCGTCAGAACGAACGAATCTATAAATTGTGACCCATCCAGTCAATCTTGTGTATATGATATTTGCGCAACATGTGGAACATTTGGTCAACCTGATTGTGGGACATGTCGTATTGCAGAAAAAATTTGGGGAAATTGCGAATTTCGTCAAGACACCGATTTGGATACAATTCCACAAAATATGATAAAGGAAACTTCATCAGATACAGATACCTTGTTATCTTGGTTTGCAGAAAATACAGGAACAACTGAACTTATTGACAGTTGTCGCGATACATCTTGTGGTGCTGGATATGTACCTATAATTATTGATGGTGTGACTACTTGCGAACTTGCTTCTAATTTATCTTCGGATAAACAAATATGTACAATTGAAGACCAATTGTTTATTTCATCATCCTGGACAAACTGTTGCCCAGATGGATTTAAAGATATCTATGGTAATTGTTGTGAATCATTGTTGTCGGTTCCAGGACTCGAGCCATATATTCTTAACAATTATTATTATACAAATCAATATTCTCAGTCTTCAAATATATGTGCCCCAAGTTCTGGCCCAACAACCAGTGTCACTTTTGTCGCCGCATTTGATGGTGATGTTAATTACTATAAATCCAGTATAAATATATTATTATGTGTTGATGGAACATTATCAGCAACAGATGTTGATGCTGCAACTGGCTGGCCGAGCGGGCAAGGATTAGAGTGTGATGGTGGATATTTCATTGTTATCGGTTATGATACAGGTGTTTATATGAGCCCATTATTTAATTTAGATTCTGCTGGCGAACCATCAGATACAGAGGTCCAACAAACAATGTATCCATACAATTTTTATAGTTTGGACGCTAACTCTGGATCAAAATGTGTATTTGATTTTAACAGTAAGGTATGGGGAACATTAAATTCCGATTATACATTTGGCGGTGAAAGCGTAAACTGTAATAAAATAAACAACAGCGGATCTGTTTATCCAACAAATACTCTTAATAATTTACTTATAAAATATTAAAAATACTTATTAACATATGTTTTGTTATTTTCTTTATATATTTGACAAATCATATTTCTGGACTATAATGTATATACATAAACATAAAAACACAACAAAAGGAGTGTAGAATGTTTAAAAAAGTTATGCCTTATAATATAAAAAAAGTTTATTTAATGATGTTGCTGGCAATGGGTCTGGCACCAACATTCACATCATGCGAAAAAGATGAATCTGTTACACAAATTGATCCAAACAAGGTAAAAGTTGATCAAGCACGTGCAGATAGTGCAATGTATGCGAATCAAGTTCGTGCTGCTGTTGAACCAGCAAAAACCGTTGAATCAGATATAACAAATTATTTTAATTCAAAATTTTCTCAAGAAGCTGTTAGGAATTATAATGGTTTTATAAATAACTTTTATGATTCAACAAAAGCGTTTAAAGCTGTAGTTGAAACAGCACGTATAGAGTTAGGCGATCCACTACCAACAAATGAAACTACTATGACAAATCTTTACAACAAAAGTAAATCGTATCTTTCAACCGTTGAAACATTGGATAGTTTATTACACAGATCAAGATAATTATTGTATATAAACATTTATTAACCCGTGCATTTAATTAAATGTACGGGTTTTTGTTTGACTTGTTCATATTTTTTAGTTTAAACTTTGGTTTAACAAAGGATTATTTACAGGTGAGAAAATCAATAATAATTTTACATATATTTGTTAGTATAATTATATCCGGTATAATTAACACTTCATATGCTATTGATTGTACAAATTCAACAGTAATTGCTACTTCATCTTGTACAACACAACCAACACAAGTACTATCAAGTCCTGCTACTTATTCAGAAGTTACAACGTTGTCCCCAAACCCATGTTGTTTACAAAATTGTGCGGCAAATGCATTTTTTATTAATGATAATTGCAGTTGTAATACTGGTTTTTATTTGGTTGGAACTACATCATGCGAACCATGTGAACCATGCGCAACTGTAAATTCAACATGTACATTAACTACTTACAGTAACATGTGTGTTTGGATGACGGCATGTTTACCTGGTTATGGTGATATTCAAAACGAGGGGCAATATAATGCAAGTTGTTCTGCATTATCATACACTGTGACATTAAATTCAAATGGTGGATCTGGTGGCACACCTTCTGTAACCGCTGTATATAATAATCCTATGCCGACAATAACATCTTTTTCAACACGTTCAGGTTATGTGTTTAATGGTTATTTTGATGCTGTAACTGGTGGAACAAAATACTATAATTCTGATGGTTCATCAGCGCATGTATGGAATAAAACTGCTAACACAACTTTATATGCCCAATGGACACAATGTACAACTCCTATTTTAGGTGGTGAAACAGGCGATGTATATCTTTTTGTTGCCAGCAATCAATGTAGATATTACATAAATTGTTTTTCTGGTTTCGAAAGTGAATTTTACGATACCACTCATTATAGTACCAACAGCATACTTGAATGCACACCATGTACCGCAGGGTATTTCTGCCCTGGTGGGGTTCATCAACCATGTGCTGCTGGGAAAACCAGTGATGGTGGTGTACACTCTACAACAGAAGAATTATCATGTTATATCAAGGGCGGTTCTGATGGCACAAAATTCTGTGATATTAATGGATGTTTTTATATACCACACAACGTAAAGTACTAATCAATAATTTTTATCGTTTTTATTGCAGACTTTATTTCTTTTAATTCATCACTTGAAAATTTTCCCAAAACCCAATCAGATGGATCAATTAATGAACCTGTATCACGTGGGTGACCAATCCCAATTCTGATACGCGTATAATCTTTACCAACATTATTATCCAGAGATTTTATTCCATTGTGCCCTGCACTGCCGCCACCAATTTTTTCCCGGACACTGCCCGTTTTTAAATCCATATCATCGTGAATTACAATTAAATTTTCAAGCGGGATTTTATAAAAAACCATCAAAGCCTGAACAGGAATCCCACTGTTATTCATAAATGTTTGTGGCTTTGCAATTATTACTTTATACCCATCAACATTGATGTGCGTTGTCTGCGCATCTTTTTCTTTTTTCCAAGTTGAATCTGAACCTGCTAAAAAGTCGACCGCCATAAAACCAACATTATGTCTTGTATATCTATAATTATCCCCTGGATTTCCCAACCCAACAATTAAAACCGGTTTATTTTCTTGCATATATGACTCTCTTTGTCTTATCATATTATTACACAAAGGAGAAAAATATGAAATTAAAAACAACCGGTCTTTTGACTTTGGTTTCTGTTCTGGGTTTTACAGCTAATGCAAATGCTGGGGCAGTTATGGATGTCTATGCTGGCGCAACTGCTGGTTCTGGTGGTATCACATTATTCAGTGGTGATGACAAGGCCAGTGATTCAGCATTTACATATGGTGCAGTGTTCGGTATTGATATCCCAGTATTACGTGCCGAAGTTGAATATAATCATCTAAGCAATTCTGACATTAAAATGGATTTGGCTATGTTGAATGCATACTTGAAAATGCCATCAACAGTTATCAAGCCATACATGGGTATCGGTATTGGTACAGCATTTAATGGTACATATGCAGACACAACCGATATTTCATCAACTGCTGCATACCAAGGTATGTTGGGTATAACATTTGATATGCCTGTAATGCCGTTTAAAATTGATTTAGAAGCACGTGCATTGTATGTACCTAATTTCGTAGAATTTTATACTCTGAAACCAGACTTGTTCGGTTATGATTTCCGTATAAAACTGCGTTATGTATTTTAATTAAACAAAAAATCTCAGGGCAGTTAAAATCTGCCCTGATTTATCTATTGAATTATGCTTACACTTATTGATGGAAACTCTTTATTGTTCAGGGCTTATTACGGTGTACGTGCGCGATTATCGCGCAGTGATGGTACGCCGACAGGTGCTGTTTATGGATTTTTCAGTATGATTCTACCTGTTCTGGCGGCCGCAAAACCCGATGATATTGTTGTTTGTGTTTTTGATGCAACCAGAAAAAACTTTCGTAATGATATATATCCAGAATACAAAGCTAACAGGGGTGATACGCCAGAAGACCTGATTGCACAATTGGAATTAGTTCGCAGCGCTGCAAGATCTATGGGTATGCCAGTCCTCAGTATTCCTGATGTAGAAGCAGATGATGTTATCGCAACATTATCCAAACAGTTTTGCACACATGATGGTGGTACCAGAATTATTACAAGTGACAAAGATTTAATGCAGTTGGTGTCGAATTGTATTTTTCTGTATGACGGTATGAAAGAACAGGAAATTCGTGAACCTGGTGTTTTTGAAAAATTTGGTGTGCGACCTGATCAAGTTATAGATGCACAAAGTCTGATTGGCGATTCGTCTGATAATGTTCCAGGCATCCCGGGTATAGGTCCAAAAAAAGCAGCCGAGCTTATTAATAAATTCGGAACACTGGACGAACTTTATAAAAATATAAATTCCATAGAAAACGAACGAATCAGAAATTTGTTGATTAACAATGAACATAAAGCACGCATATCAAAACAACTTGTCACACTGAAAACAGATGTTGATTTGAATGGTTTAACATTATCACCATTTAAATTCAATGTAAAAAATGCTTTGAATTTTGTCAGAAATGAAATTGAAAGTAATTCTTTGGCGACGCGGATTGAAAAATTATTCCCATCAGAAACAGAACTAAACACACTAACAACTGATGAAAAATTTGAAGTTAAAAACACGCATCAACAAAAGCCAATATCAAAATATAAAATTATTAATTCTGAACAAGAACTGGATGAATTTTTATCAACAATTAAAGATGTTCTGGCACTGGATACTGAAACAACTGGTCTAAATCAAATGGAAGATAAAATTGTTGGAATATCCATGGCGTCTGATTCGTCATATGGAATTTACATTCCAATTCGCCATAAAAATAAACCGACCAGTTTATTCGATGAAAACGAGGCTGTTCTTCCAACCCAATTATCAATTGATACGGTTAAACAAAAACTGTGGCCATATTTAATAAACCCAAATATAATTAAAGTCGGACATAATCTGAAATACGATTTACATATCCTGGAAAACGAAAATTGGGATACAAAAGCAATTGCACCAATTGATGATACTATGTTGTTGTCTTATGTTTTGCATGGATCTTTGCATTCGCATGGGTTGGACGATTTGGCAAAAATATATTTGGATCATGAAAATATTTCTTTTTCGTCATTGTTTGAATCAAAGACACAAGATAAACATTTTGATGAATTGGATATTGATATTGCTGCACCTTATGCTGCCGAAGATTCTTATGTTTGTTTTGCATTATATGAATTATTTAAACCACAACTTGATAAAAATGAAAAATTCAAAAAGCTTTATGAAAGTTGTGACCTGCCACTATTGCAAATATTGTTAAAAATAGAACGCGCTGGTGTTTTGATTGATAAATCCAAACTACAGCAACTTTCTAAAATATTTCATGAACAGTTGACCAGATTGGAAAAAGAAATATGGGATATCGCTGGACATGACTTTAATATAGCCAGTCCAAAACAACTGGGAACCGTTTTATTTGATGAATTGAAATTATCTGAGAATAAAAAACGTTCAACCGATGCCGATACTTTAAACGAATTAGCTGACAGTCATCCTGTCATAGAAAAAGTGTTAGGTTGGCGGTCTATTGCAAAGTTGGCTGGAACTTACGCAGACGCATTGCCGCGACAAATTGGTCGTGATGGAAGAATTCATACAACTTATTTACAAACCAGCACAAATACAGGTCGCTTGTCCAGTCGTGACCCAAACCTGCAAAATATCCCGATTAAGACAGAGCTGGGTGAAGAAATTCGTAAGTGTTTCATTGCACCTGTTAACAAGGTTTTAATTTCAGCTGACTATTCACAAATTCAACTGCGTTTATTGGCTGATGTTGCAGATGTAAAAATGTTCAAGGAAACTTTTCAGAATGGATTTGATATTCACGAACAAACTGCCAGAAAAATTTTTGGGGTTGCTGACGGTGTTCCTGTACCAAAAGATTTACGCGGTAAAGCCAAGACTGTAAATTTCTCTATTATTTATGGAATCTCATCTTTCGGTTTGGCGGCACAATTAAATGTATCCCGAACCGAGGCACAAAATATAATAAATTCTTATATGGCGGGACTGCCCGAAATAAAAGAATATATGGAAGAAACAAAACAATTTGCAACCCAACATGCATGCGTTTATACACCATGGGGTCGCAGAATAGAATTACCAGAAATAAAAAATCCAAGGTTGCGTTCGTATGCATTGCGTGCTGCAATCAACGCACCAATCCAAGGTTTCGAAGCGGATTTAATGCGACTGGCGATGATAAATATTGATAAAAAACCTGGTAATAATTCAAACATAAAAATGATTATGCAGGTGCATGATGAAATGGTTTTTGAATGCGACCGCGACATGGCCGAAGAATTTGCGAAACAAATTAAATTCGAAATGGAGAATGTTGCAAAATTATCTGTACCGCTTTTGGCTGAATATAATATTGATACAACTTGGGGAAAATAAAAAATCCGGCAATTGCCGGATTTTTTATTTATAAGCTTTTAAATAATTACTTATTCAAAGCACCCATGATTTGATCGTATGGGATAGCGCCTGGAAAAGCACTGTCGCCAATAATCAAGAATGGTGTTCCACCAATTTGGAAACGTTCTGCTAATTCACGAACCTGTGCCAATTCACGTGCAACAACTGGTCCCTTCATATCAGATTCTAGTTTTTTAACATCCAAACCAGCTTCTTTTGCCATTTTCATAACATTGCTATGAACCTTATCACCCAATTTTGATTGATCTTTCAAATCATTCTGAGAATAAAATTCACGAGTCATTAATGCGTTATCTAATACTGCAGCTTTGTCGTCACCCTGCAATTTTGCAGCAATAACAGCGCGTGCTGGTGAATCAGACAATGGTCCATGTATCGCAAAGTTTTTTACAACAACACGAACATCTGAACGATCTTTTAACACACGTTGCAATTCACCGTGTACACGGCGGCAATATGGGCAAGAATAATCTGTGAAAACAAATATTGTTTTTTCTGCATCAGCTTTTCCTATTACTGGTGCATCAGCCACCATTTTGTTCATATTAGAACGAACATAACGACGAACTTCACGATTATTATTCATGCTCTTCTTTTCCTGCATACCCTGTGCCATCTCTTGCAATATAGATGGATTGACTGATGTCAGATAGTATGGTGTCCACAGACGACATACACTGCCAGCGATCAAAACGATTGCCAGAACTTTTGCTGAATTTTTTATCAAATTCATTCTAGATTCTTGAGATTTTCCACCTTTTTGTTTGATGATCATATCACCGAACAAATAGAGAGCAACTCCCAATATCAGAACTAGTACTGTCCAAGTCATAGTTTTCTCCTTTTCTATTGAACGAAAGGAATCCTACCAAATTTTCAAAAAATCGCAAGAGAAATATTAAGTTGACAAAAAAATTATATTGATAAAATTTTACGTGATAGAGGTATTGTACCACCCTGGTGTTCATAAATTTTTTCCAGGAACTTTTTTGTCACGTCCAGTGTAAGTGGTAATTTAAACAACTTGTCTAAATAAGGTTTTGCACATTCATCACAAACGGCACGCCCAGTTCTTGGTGATAAATAATTTAAATTATCTGTTGTTTTGCAACCAGAACATTTTCCCATATCCAGCGCATATCCAAGTTCTTGTAATAAACCTGTTTCCCAATATAAATATTGGTCGTTAATATTGTCAGTTTGTAAAATAAGACCATTAAGTAAGTTTTCAGTTTGCAAATATAACGTCTCATAATTTTCACGTTCTGGTAATAAGGTCGCAACCAGTGCAAAAACAGAATTCATGCAACCCAGTGACTTTGGATTCATCATTATAATTGCACCTAGATTTTTTTCTGATTCCCAATGAAAAACACCCAGTTGTGAATCAACACGCGCATTCCAAGATACACTGCCAACCTGCCCCACCAATGATCTATTTTTTTTCGAAATTTGTGCACCTTTTAACATCCCACACAAAACACCATAATCACGCGTAAAGATACGCGCGACCGAATCACGTTCACCAATTGGTCTGATTTCGATTAAAATGCCATATGATTCCAGCTTCATATAACTATTATAAAATTAAAAACATGTTTTTGAAAGATAATTAAAAGACCGCACAAGGGGGTGCGGTCTTTTAAAATCAAAGTCTGATAAAAATTTATTCTTTTTCTGATTTCTCTTCAGCTTCTTCTGCAACTTCTTCAGTGATAATTGTTTCTTCTATATCTTCTTCAACTTTCTTTGTTCCAAAAGTTAAAACTTTACCAGCAACCAAAGCATCAATTTCATCTTGGGTTTGTGCAACATAAACTTTTACTGGCACAATAACGTCTGGATGCAAAGCAATTTTTGTATCAAAGCTGCCAACTGATTTAATAGGACTGCCGAGCATTACCTGGGCTGAGTCTATTTTAACGTTTGCGATATCAACCAACATACGTGCAATATCACGACTGGATACAGAACCGTACAATTGACCTGTATCACCAGCTTGACGAATCATATGCAGTTTTGCATTTTTAACCGCATCAACGTATGATTCTGCTGATTTTTTAGCTGCATCTTGTTTTGCATGCAGTTCTGCTTTCTTAGATTCAAATACAGCAACATTTGCAGCTGACCAACGCAAAGCTTTGCCATTTGGCAACAAATAATTTCTGGCATAACCAGTTTTTACTTCTACTGTGTCACCAATATTACCAAGATTGTTTACTTTTTCTGTTAATATAATTTTCATAATCTGTCCTTTTTCAAAGTTAGGGATAAATCCCAAATTTAATTTAGCCCAAGTTGTTACGTACGAATGGTAACAATCCCAAATGACGTGCACGTTTGATGGCCTGTGCCAAAGAACGTTGATCTTTCTGGGAAACACCACTGATGCGTGATGGTACTATTTTTCCACGTTCGGTAATATAGTGACCCAACAACTTGGCATCTTTATAGTCAATTTCTTTACCCTTTAATGGGTTTGATTTTTTGCGATAAATCGCTGCGCGTACTGCCATTACTCAACCTCTTCGCTGTTTTTCTTCATCATAATTGATGGATCTTTTGACAATTCTTCAACACGTACGTTCAAGAAACGAATAACGTCTTCATCAATACGAGAACGACGTTCCAGTTCTGTAACTTGTGCACCCGGCAATTCTATATTAAACATAACATAGTGAGCCTTGCGATTTTTACGAATAACATAGGATAAATTTTTTAAACCCCATAATTCTGTGGATTTAACAGAACCATTAAGTTCTTTGATAATATTTTCGAATTTTGTCGCTTTTTCTTTAACTTGCGACTCCGTCAGGTCCTGGCGAAACACCAAGACGCTTTCATAAAAAGCCATTTTATTTCCTTTGGTTTAGTCAGCCGACACCCCTATGATATCAGCAGGAACAAGGTCATTATGAACATTTTTCTAATAAAATCAAGAAAATAATCTCTATTGACTTTATTCACATATTTTTACTATTATCCAATGAAAGCGAGATGTAGATGAGTAATCAGTTTCACAGAAATCTTAATAGAATGGCTTTGTTTGCTGCGTTTGTAATTGCCGGGGTAATTTTGTTCAATAAACAATTCCTGAGTATTGCTGTCACAAACATTTGGTTGAATGGCATAATCATAGGTGCAACTGTATTTGGTATTGGATTGTGCTTTGCTGACATTTTCAAATTACTTCCTGAATACAGATGGATGAAAAAATATTTTGTTGAAAATAAAAGTTCTAAATTACCACCACGTTTACTGCGACCTGTTGCGATAATATTACAACACAGCGAAAAAAATAATAATGTGATTTCAACGAATACGTTGAGCAATTTTTTGGATATGATAATAGGCAGGTTCGAGGATCAACGTGAATCTGTGCGATACATAACAAACACATTAATATTTTTAGGATTGCTCGGGACATTTTGGGGATTAATACACACTGT
This sequence comes from Alphaproteobacteria bacterium, assembly GCA_016927735.1. Taxonomy (GTDB): domain Bacteria; phylum Pseudomonadota; class Alphaproteobacteria; order Rs-D84; family Rs-D84; genus JAFGMC01. The sequence goes on along the minus strand of JAFGMC010000001.1, from coordinate 44,900 downwards.
CGGTGGATTCGCAGAATTGGTTGGCAATTTAAATTTTGATGATGAAAATATAATGAATGCTGTTCAAATGGGACTTGCGAAACCACTTGCTGGAATGGGAACCGCATTTACCAGTTCTCTGTTCGGATTGGCGGGCAGTTTGATTGTTGGATTTTTGGGATTACAGGTACAACTTGCACAGAATTCCATATTTCGTGATCTGGAAGAAAACTTGTCAGCACGTGCAAGAATATCTGAATCAAACGGGTTTGATACAATGGGGACTCTGCCACAAATAAACTTGGCAACCAAAGAATTATCACGGGCGGTTCAAAAATTGGAAAAAACAGTTTCAAAATTGACCTGATTAAATTAAATACGAGAGAGAGAGGAATCACAAATGTTAAATATTCGTTTTCGCGAAAAGACTAATACATGGCCTGGATTTGTGGATTTATTTTCCAACCTGGTGATTATACTTATTTTCTTATTAATTGTATTTGTGTTCTTATGGACAACAACCAGCGTTTTTAATAAAAGCACCGGTATTAAAACTATTGTTGAATTAAAAAAGACAAATGCCCAGCAATCACAGTCAATTATTCAAATGACCGCAGATGAACAAGAAGCAAAACGTTTATTGATTTTGGCACGCAGTGAACTGGAAAATTTACAAAACAGCAGAAATGAATTGGAAAATAAAACTAAAATTCTTGAAAACAAAACTGCTGAATTGCAAAACAAAACTGCCGAGCTTCAGAATAAAACTGTTGAACTGCAAAACACTAAAACAAATCTTGAAGATCAAATTAATCAGCTGGGCTCTGAATTACAAGAAAAAGATATGAGTTTGCAAGAACTGGTAACATCTTATGAAAATAAGGTTTATGAATTGCAAAAATCTGAAAACGATATGCAAGAAATGATTGCTTTATTGAACTCTCAATTAAATCAAGCAACCGTAGACAAGCAAAAAACTTCTGAATTGGAACAACAACGTCGTAAATTACAATCCGATATGGAAGCGCAACGTATGGCATTATCAGAACAATTGGCAAAATTACAAGCTTCACTGGATGCGGCAGAGGCAAAATCGCAATCACAAGAAATTCAGTATGTTGAATTATCCAGTCGCCTTAACAAAGCATTGGCTGACAAGGTTGCTGAACTGACCAAAGTATCCCAATATCAATCTGATTTTTACAAAGCAATAAAATTGGCACTGGGTGACAGAACCAGTATTAAACAAGATGGTGATAGATTTATTATTTCCAGTGATATTTTGTTTGCCAGTGGTGAATATACACTATCACCAGAAGGTAAAAATCAATTACGTTTACTTGCAAACGTAATCAAGGATCTAGAAGGTAAAATCCCAACAGATGTAAATTGGATTATCCGTGTTGATGGTCATACAGATAGAACACCTGTTATTCCAGGCAACCCAAAATACAAAAACAATACGCAATTATCTTTGTTGCGTGCCACAGCAGTTTCTGATGAATTGTCAAATTCTGGTGTATCCAAACGCAGATTAATACCAAGCGGATTTGGTGAAATGTATCCAGTTGAACTGGGAAATGACTCTGTCAGTCTGCAAAAAAATCGTCGCATAGAATTGCGCCTGACCAACAGATAAAATAAAATCCGCCAAATGGCGGATTTTTTGTTGAAATAAACATCTGAAAGTTTAAGAATAACTCTGAAGAGAGTGCAGGAGTTATTCTTTTATAAACAAAAGGAAATAACATGCAACAATACTTATCCCAAATAGAATATATTCTCAAAAACGGTGTTATTAAAACTGATCGTACTGGCACTGGTACCAAAAGCTGTTTTGGTTATCAAAACAGATATAATTTATCCGATGGATTTCCACTTTTAACCACAAAAAAATTACATCTTAAATCCATAATATTTGAACTACTATGGTTTATAAAAGGTGACACAAATATAAAATATCTAAACGATAATGGTGTAAAAATATGGGATGAATGGGCAGACGAAAACGGTAACTTGGGCCCCATTTATGGTAGCCAGTGGCGTTCGTGGCCAACAGCTGATGGTAAACATATAGATCAGTTATCTAATTGTATAAAAACAATTAAAAATAATCCTGATTCACGCAGACATATTATAAGTGCATGGAATGTCGGTGAAATTGATAATATGGCTTTGCCACCTTGTCATCTTTTATTTCAATTCTATGTTGCAAATGGGAAATTGAGTTGCCAATTATATCAACGCAGTGCTGATGTTTTTCTTGGGGTACCTTTTAATATTGCATCTTATGCTTTATTTACGCAAATGATGGCTCAGGTGTGTAATTTGAAACCTGGTGAATTTGTACACACATTCGGCGATTACCATGTGTATTTAAATCATATTGAACAAGCAAAATTGCAAATCCAAAGAAAACCTTATCCTCTGCCAATAATGAAATTAAATCCTGATATAAAAAATATTGAAGACTTTAAATTTGAAGATTTTCAATTAACTTATGATAAAAAAACTTTGTCGATATTTAAAAAGAATTACGCAAATGATCCTAATTGGAAAAAATATCTTGAAACAAAAACTGGTTATGTGTCCCATCCACATATAAAAGGCGAAATATCAAAATAATAAAATTATACATTAAAAAATCCGGCGGTTGCCGGATTTTTATTACATTTGAAAGTCTTCACATTTTGTTTCACCAGCTTTCGTAGTACAGCTTGTATTTTTACTGTTATGGAACCAGCTTGAACTTCCGGTTGTTTTACAATTTTCTGTACTGACCGTGCTGCATATATGACATTTTCTGGTATCACGACTGAATATAGCACTGGTTTCTTTGGTCATACCACCACCAGTTAGCTTTGAACCGCCCAGATATCCATTATCACTAAATGTTGCACCCCCGGTTTTCAAAACACCAGACCCCCCCTTCATAAGATCTGCTGTGGATAATCCAGAACCAACATCATAACTTATAGAATATGGTGGTACCAAAGGTGTGCTGGCTTCACCAACACCACCGCCCGATCCACCACTTTCAGCAATCTTTTGACACATATATTGTGCCAAATCAATCGAAGCATTCTGGGTTGCATTTGATATTTCAGCATTCAGTTTTTTATTGTAATTATCATTTGCCTGGCGCAAAGCTGCTATTGCGATTTGCATTTTGATTTGATTCAATAAATTAGGGAAACGACCAACTGTTTTATCACCAGACTTTCCAGTTATTTGTGATAAGTCACGTCCATTTATACAATATTGTATTTCAGGATCTTGTTCTATCATTTCAATAGTACGATTTATTGTACCAGATATATTATTCAATTCTTCTTCAATAGAAGATATAATACCTTTTGAACTTGAGATACTGGAATTTTTGCTGCGAATATTTGCGATATATTCTTGTACACCCAATTCACCTGGTTCTAATTTTGTTCCGTCATCCAGTGTTTTACCAACTGAATCACCCATCTTAATACTTCCAAATGAAATCATACCGGTCACACGATATATAGTGTCATCTTTTTGGGCACGCAAAGATCCAGTACCAATTGTATCGTCAGATGCGAATTTATTACAATCAGTTGTACTGCCACAAACCTCTGCCATTTTTTTGTTAACCAAGTTCTGACAATTATCCAAGGCCGAGTTATCTATATTCAAATAAAGTCCCATCAACATAGAATCCAAATCATCCATTGCAAAACTTGGATTATTTGCCTTGCACACAACCAGTTTATCAATTGGGCAAATATCATGGATATAATCATAATCCATTCCAATACAATTACTGAAATCTTTTCCACATCTGTCTTCAGAGGTAAAGCAATCTTTGACTTCTTGGGTACATGCATCAACACGCATTGCTGCCAATTTATCTTTTACATATCCCCAAATCAATGGTTCCATACGTTCACAAGAATCAATTTGAACCTTACAAAAAGAACGTGCCATATCTGGTCTGGATAAACAAGAATCCATTGTATCAACACCCTTACCAACAATGTCATCTTTACAGGCTTTTTGAATACATTTGGAAATATCAGTCAAACAAGATTGCCGCAAATTTGATTCTGCTGCCAATTCCGCAACTTTTATTGTTGGTGCTGCTTCACGCAGGAAATCAGGCCAAACCATATCACGAACTGCAACACACTGATTCAAAACTTTTTCACAAATATTACGTTTTGAATCCAATATTTCCATTGTGGAATCTGTTATATCAAACTTTGATACATTTGCAACAGTCGTGCCTGCTGTACTGGCTGCTTTATTATTCTGCATATTTTCAGACGCAATAGTAGATACACAATTGGTCCAATCTTTACCGCACGCGTCTTCAGTTTGCATACATTTCTTAAATTCAACCATACAAGTTCCACGATCGTATTTATTTGCATCATCAAAGCTTTTCTTTAATGCAGCACGAACATCTGAACGTGCATTTGCCAATTCTTCATCAGCAGCTGCCTGTCTTTTTGCAATATCATTTTCAAAAGCCTTGCAATCCGAAACAATTTGACGTGAATACATTTGTTTCAAGAATACTATATCTTTTGTGCAAGATTCTGGCATTTGTGAAAGACAAAGATCATCAGCCGCAGTGTAAAGTGCGTTACCTATTTTATTAGCTATATCATCATATGTATTTTCAAAAACATCTTCGTCTTCGCTATAACTATCATTAAACATAGCCAGCAAATCGTTTTTCTTTTGTTCTTTTTCTTGGGCAGCCGTCAATTTACCTACGGATAAAATATTACCTTTTTCATCATATTGACGTTCGCCCTTGAATATAATATCCGCTTGTGCACCAGCCTGAATTTTTTCAACTTCAACTGTTTTTATATTGTTCGCTTCGTCTAATTGTTTTTTGATTGATGCTAATTGTTGTTCATATTTTGTATTTTCATCACTGCAAGAACAAGTTCCACCACTGGTATTATCTATATTACAAAATTGATCCATACATCCATAATATGCGTCATAACATTCTTGTGAATACAACCCTGTTGCCGCAACCTTTACACGTACGTTTGTACCAGATTGTATAACGGATTGTCCCTTAGTAGTACGAGAAACAGTTGCAGGGTACGCGGCCAAATGCACCAAACATAAAACTGATGCAAACAAACCAAGGTTTAAAACTTTACGTATCATATTATCTCTCTCCGACATATATTGTTATTACATATTAACATCTTCGCAGGATTCAATTTCCTGGCAAAATTCTTCTATCCCACCACTGGCATGACCACCAAAATATCCACCGACTGCACCAACCACACCACCAATTGCTGTTCCCCATCCTGGTGACACCATTGATCCAGCAGATGCACCAGCTGTTAAACCACCCGCAGCAGCCTTTAATGCAGAAGTGCTCTTACTTTCGCCACCTTTTTCACAAACTTGTTGTAAACGACATACATGACAATTACGTAACGATGGTTCAAAAGCCACACTCTTTATATAACTATAATTTTTGGTTGATTTATCAGCTGATTCAACTTCATATGTAGCATAACAATTTTTTTCAGCCTCTTCCAAAGTTTGTGCACGTGATAATTCCGCAATTTTTGTTTCCAGTTGACGCAGTGCCCTATTTTCTGCACCAATCTGGGCAACAATTTTTGCACTGTTAAACACGCTATCCGACAAAGATGAACGACCTGTTGGTTTCTTACTATCTTTACAAGCTGCAACTGTAATATCTTTTTCAAACTTTTTAAAGAATTCATCAACTGCTGTTCTGGAATTTTCAATTACTGTTTCACGCAAATTTGCCAACCCAGCTTCTGTATTAGGAATCTTTTTCATAGATGCAACTGTTGAATCATCTGGCAAACAAGACATATCTGTTCCACATGTTTTACCCAATTGTTCACCAAAATAATTTGTACAACCTTGCAACATTTGATAATCCATTTGCAACAATGTTGCCTGGACAATTATATTAAATTGTTTTTCACCTTTGCATGATGGGAACATAGTTTGTGGGCATAATGCAGTAATTTGTGAAGTCTTTTTACCCAAACATTCTGGTGCGTTATAATTTTTACCGCATTTATCTTGCAAGCATTTATCAACATCATTCTGACAGAACTGTGCGCGTAAAAAGCCCAACTTATCATTAACAGAATTTTTTATACCCGGGATAATTTCATTACACTCATCAATAATAGGACAAACACCTGCTGCAACATTTACATCTGTCAAACAGGCAGGATTACTTTCTGTGGAACACCCATCTTCCAAACAGGCCTGAATTTTTGCAAAACAAGTGCTTCGGCGATTTTTGTCTGCATATTTTGCAGCTTCATCTAAAACTGTTTTTGATTCAGCTTCCCAATCTTGAATAACGTAATCTTTGACCGCCATACATTGATCCAGAACATTTTCACATGCATTTGAACGACGACCCAATAACTCTGAATCTAAACAATTTTCAAAATTAGACCCACAACCACCCTTGTCTGCTATACAAGATTTATATGCCAACAAGCATTCACCACGATTATATTTATTAGTTGTATCCAGCATTTCCAAACGTGCCTTGCGTACAGCTGCTTCTGCTATTTTTTTATTGGACTCTGCATTACTTTTTTGTTCGGTAAGATAATTGTTGAAATTTTTACAATCTTGGACAATTACGCGCGAGTATAATGTTTCTTCCATTTCTGCAGAACCAGAACATGTTGCCAATTTACTTGCACAATAATTCGATGCGATATTATACAAACCATCACCAATATCGGAATCATTATCCAAAGTTTCACCATCTTCACCAGTATCTGAATTCATCCATTCTGCAAAACTGAGTCCCGAAGCTCGTGAAGCTTTTTTCGCTTTTTCACTTTCACCAAATACTAGTTTTACCTTGGCCCCCAATTTTTCACGTTCCACACCTTCGGTATATAATTTTTCAGCATCAGATTGTATTTTCTGAATTTCTTGTATTATAGATTTTGATTGATAAATATTTGCAGAACATGCACAACGATAACCCTCGGTTTCATCCAACAAACAAAATTCGTCCATACATGTGCGATATTCATCACGGCAACTAATTGGCTTATTAATTTTACCAGCTTCTTTATTTTCTGATATTTCATTTGGTATTTCTTCTGAAACAATCGAAACATCTTCTGTTTGATCGGAAATATTTGGCATATCCGGAGCAACCAAACCCTTGGTCACAGTAGGTGCACGTGCACCAGCCTGTGATGCCCGCGGAACACCAACCCGGGCCTCGCTTCTGTCTGCTGCTGATACAACACCAGGAAAAAAACAAATCAAGGCCAAAAATACTTTTAACTTCATAAGAAACCACCTACATTATTATATATAATTTTATCAAATGCAGGCTTGTCACGCAAGCAGATAAAAATATCTTGATTTTTTTTGTATTAACTAATACTATCCCAAATACAATTTAAAGGGTGTTTTATGGCAAAAGATGATGCAATCGTATTAAGTGGCACAGTTGAAGACAAATTACCAAACACCATGTTTCGTGTAAAGTTGGAAAATGGTCATGAAATTTTGGCAACTGTTTGTGGAAAAATGAGAAAAGCCCGTATTTGGGTTAATGTTGGCGAAAAGGTTCGTGTTGAAATGACACCTTATGACTTGGACAAGGGTCGTATTACTTTTGTAGAACGTAATAAACCAACACCTGGACAAACCGCACAGGTACAATAATTTCTATCCCGCTTTATGGTGGGATTTTTTTATAACTTTATTATATTTTATTACTTGCTCTGATTTTCGTATTTTTGCTAACATTCAACAGAGAATGAGAAAGGTTTTGATTTTTACTCTATGTTGTTTTATCGGCATTGGTTATGCCGCTGCTGCTTTGCGTGATGACAATTCTGTAAATAGACAAACAAATACTATTATTCAACGCAGTGGGATTACTCAGAAAATATCGGACAGAAATAATCCCAAGACCACCACAAATAATACATATGTTACCACACGCGATATTTCAAATCGTAATTCTGACACCAATATTGTATCAAGAGCCTCTGTTGCTGATAAAGGAAAAACTTCTTCTGCAAGATCTGCAAGAACGGCTAAAAATTCAAAAAATATAGTTAATAAAGGCAGATCTGCAATATCACAAAAAACAACATCAACATCCAGAAGTACTGTGGCTGCAACAACTGCTTCCCCTGATTCTAAAACTTTTGGAACTGGTTATAATGCTTGCCGTGATACCTATTTTACATGTATGGATCAGTTTTGTGCAAAACAAGATGAAACATATCGTCGCTGTATTTGCTCTTCTAAACTCGCAGAAATAAAAACCAAAGAACGCGCTTTATCTCAAACTGAACAACAGTTGCAAGATTTTAAAGATTTAAATATAGATGTAATTTCAAAAACAAGTAAAGAAGTAAAATCTATGCTTACTGCAACTGTTGGTGAATCAAACGCATCCGGAGAAAAAGATACTTCTGCCAGCGCACAACAACTAGGTGGTATAAGTGCCGTTCTGAATAGCACAAAATCGAAATCATTATCAACCCAGGGAAAATTAGATATTGCTGGTGATATAAATGCAATTTGGTCAACTACGGATTTGGCGGCGGGCGCAGATATTATTAATTTAACAGGTGAAAAACTTTACAATGCTGTACATGCACAATGCCTTTCTTTTGCAAGTGACAGCTGTGACTCTAAGACAACATTGAATATGGTTGTTGCCGCATATGGAATGTATATTGAAAATGATTGCTCTAACCTTTCAAATAATTTGGCAAAAAAAACTACAACCGCATCCGGCGCTATACGTGAAACAGAATATGAAATGAACAAGGCCAGACTGGATAATTACAATACACAAAATTCCACATCTATTAACGATTGTATTGCCCAAGTTCGCAAAGATGTTACTGCAGATGCTGCATGTGGTAATAATTATATTCATTGTCTCGATATCACAGGTAAATACTTAAATAATGATACTGGTGAACCTATTTACAGTTCAAATTTCTATCAGCTGGAATTGCAAACATCATTGTCTGGTGATGTATTATCAAATCAAACAAATCGCTTGTTAATAAATGAATTAAATAAAAAGAAAGAATCTGCAAAACGCGGTCTTTCAACTTGCAGTGATTTATCTGATGATGTCTGGGAGGAATTTATGCGTCAGGCAATATCAGAAATTTACCAAGGACAACAAGAACGTATCAGACAGGTAAAAACAGAATGTATCGATGTTGTTAATAATTGTTATGATACACAAAGTAAATCTTTGAAAGATTTTAGTAACGTAAAAGAGCAATTACTTTTGGGTGCACGCCTGGAACTGTCCGAAGAAATGTGTAAAGAAAAATTAGACGCTTGCAGTAATCTTTATGGTGGTGGTGATACGGGCCTGACAGAACTGGTCACAACTATGCAAGATATAACTGACCAGAAAATTGCAAAAGACTGTAAAATAACTTTGGAAGAATATGTGAACAGTATATGCACTTCACCATCCAGTGATATAGTTCATGGATATCCTTTTGCATGTCGTACATATGCCCCAGGCGAACAGAAATATGCTTCTATTGAACAATGTAATTTAATATTCTCGAGTACAAATGCAAACTTTACTGACACCGGTTTTATTGGTACTAATGATGAAGAAGAGGAAGATCTTGTTCCACCTGGGTACATATGTCCGTTATATAAAAAATATACAAGTTGCAATGTTGGTTATTATATGACACTTGATGGTACTTATAATGGAACACCAATCGCTGAAAACAGATGTTCACTTTGTCCAGAAGGCTATATGTGTCCTGGTGGAACTGCTATACCTATAAAAATAAATACTGGTGGTACAACCGAAGATTCAATATGTGGGGCTGATTATATTGGTAGTTTGTACCAAAAAGTTGTTCGTTATGCACTGCAAACATGTATCAGACCATCAGAATCAAGTAATATTATACCTACTGCTATATTAGGTGATGTCAATGTTGTTATGGATTCATTAAAGGTTGAAATGGGTAAAGAATTGTCCACAGAATGTGAAAGATTGGGTGGTATTTGGGTTGATACACCATGGGCAATATTATCAGATAAATATCCAAATTATGAACAATGGGATTTATTTTACACAGAAACTAGTTCTAATACAAAATGGGGATCTTGTGTTGATCCAACTACAATTTCAACAAACTAGTATTGCGACTGATTGAAAAATCTGATAAAATGAAAGAGACAAAAAATGTATAATATGAAAAAATTATTTTCTAAATCTTTAATTTTCGGAATTTTATGTGTGGGCATTACTTGTAATGTTTTGGGTGCCCCTGCTCCTGATACTTCTTCAAGTGTTCCATGGTGGTTACAACCAACCGTTTGCAGACCCAGTCCAACAAACTGTTATAGCAAAATGGGAGCTGGTTTTGATACAAATGTTTGGGACACCACAAGTAATTGTTGGGGTATGAAAATAATTTGTCCAGAAGCTACTGTTGTAGAAGATGATACTGATACTGTTACTATGTCTAAAACAGAACTTGCAAGTGGTAATGGAATAGATTCAAATTTTGATATCAATGTCTTAAATGGTGATTGCTTTGGTACAAGAAAAACAACTTCTAATGGAAGCCTTACATCGGTTGATGGAAACTTTGTGCAAGTATGGTGCAATGGTGTTTTGGATAACCCAACTGAAACATTACCAACCGGCGAAGTTAAAACTGGAACACAACCAACATGCAAAGAACTTGCACAAAATGGTTGGGTCGGTGTTTTAAATCAACGTTGTTATGGAAAATATTTTGACCTAAGTAAATATTATATTGAATGCGAAGGTGATAATCTTTTGCCAACAAGAATTATTGTATTAAATGGATCTGATAAAAAAACAAGTACGGGAACTGCACCAGTTGTAGATTACCCAACAGATACCAGCAGTGCCACAACATTGTTTGATAAAATGCAGAGTGTTTCAACTGCAAAAAAAGCTGAACATTTCTAGATATTTATATAAAGAATAAAAAACCGGATTTAAATCCGGTTTTTTAAATATAGAGAAATAAAATTTATTAAGCAGCTTTCTTAGCGCCTTCTAATATTTCTATAGGGGCCTTTTTACCTGCAACAACATCTGCATCAATTACTATTTCCGTCAGATCTTCTTTATCGGGTGCTTCGAACATAGGCTGTAATAAAATCTTTTCCAAAATACTACGTAATCCACGTGCACCAGTTTTACGTACTGCTGCCAATTTAGCTATCTCGATCAAACCATCTTCTGTTATATTCAGTTTGATACCATCCATTTCCAACATTGCTGTAAATTGTTTAACAACTGCATTTTTTGGTTCAGTTAAAATTTTTACCAATGAAGCCTCATCCAATTCAGTAAGTGTTGTTATAACTGGCATACGACCAACCAATTCTGGAATAATTCCGAATTTTACAAGGTCTTCTGGTTGAACTTCGGAAAAATTGTTTTTTTCTTCACGTTCCCGTTTAGATTGAACATTAGCACCAAAACCAATACCACATCGTGCAGATATACGATTACCAACAATCTTGTTTAATCCATCAAATGCACCGCCACATATAAATAATATTTTTCCAGTATCCAGTTGAACAGTTGTTTCTCCTGGGTGTTTACGTCCACCACCACCTGCTGGAACATTTGCAACTGTACCTTCAATTAATTTCAATAATGCCTGTTGTACACCTTCGCCAGATACATCACGTGTCAGTGATGGATTTTCAGATTTGCGTGAAATTTTATCTATTTCATCAATATAGATAATACCCTTTTGTGCACGATCCACATCAAAATTAGCATTTTGCAATAAACGTGTCAGAACACTTTCAACATCGTCACCAACATAACCAGCCTCGGTCAATGTTGTTGCATCTGCAATTGCAAAAGGAACATTCAAAATACGCGCAAGCGTTTGCGCAAACAAAGTTTTACCAGTACCTGTTGGACCAATCATCAAAACATTTGACTTTTGGATTTCTATATTAGACGCAACCGCAGCACTGTGACGTTTATAATGATTATAAACCGCAACAGATAATGTACGTTTTGCTTCGTCTTGACCAATTATATAATCGTTCAAAAATTTATAAATTTTTGATGGTGTGGGCAATTTAGAAGCGTCACGATTGATTTCAGTACGCATATCATCAGCCATAATATCATTACAAAGATTTATACATTCATCACAAATGCAAACATTTTTGCCGGAAACCAGCTTTTTTACTTCAAAAACAGCCTTGCCGCAAAAGCTACAAACTTGCTGCTCATGTTCACCAGATTGTTTAATATCTTTTGATTTATTTTTATCTTCGCTCATTTTAATCCCCCATAAGTAATTTAGATCAGGGTTAACAATTTATACTTTTTTTTGCAAAATTTCATCGACCAAACCAAAATCTTTTGCCTCGCTGGCGGTCATCCAATTATCACGTTCCATCGCATCAAATACTTCTTTTTCTTTGCGACCAGTGAATTCAGACATCTGTTTTGTTAATTTTTTCTTGTTTCTCTGGAATTGATTCAATTGAATTTCCATATCAGTAATCTGTCCCTGTGCACCAGCAGATGGCTGGTGTATCATTACACTGGTATTTGGTAATACAAATCTTTTACCTTTTTCCCCAGCCGCAAGAATAACACTGCCAGCAGATGCGACCAATCCAACACCAATTGTTGAAACAGGCGATTTTATGTATTGCATTGTATCCATAATTGCCCAACATGCAGACAAATCACCACCAGGACTGTTTATATATAAAGATATATCAGCATTTGGGTTTTCAGATTCCAAGAATAATAATTGAGCAATAATTGTATTTGCCATATGAGATTCAAATTCTCCCTGCAGCATAATTATACGATCACGCAACAACCTGGAATAAATATCAAAACTGCGTTCACCGCGTGGAGACTCTTCTATAACCATTGGAATCAAAGCCATTTTTTAAATCCTTATTTACTTAATTGAAACTATACCATACAAAAATCCGATTCGCGAATTTATCATAAATGTAGGTAGTTTTCTCCAAAATACAAGTATTAACAATATAAAACCGGCATTTTGCCGGTTTTATTATGCAATTTCCAAAGCTTTTATTCCCGGCAATGATAACCCTTCGATAAACTCGAGAAATGCCCCACCACCGGTTGATATATATGTAATATCATCTTTAATATCAATTTTTTCCAGCAAAGCAACTGTATCACCACCACCGACAATACTTTCTAATTCACCTGCCCTGGTTTGTTTTGCAATCGCACGGGCAATTTCAAAGCTGGCATAACCCCATTTATCGTTCCATTCTGCCATTCCAAAAGTACCATTCCAAAGAACCGTTTTGACACTATTAATTATTTCAATATTACGTTTGGTTGTTTCAATACCAGAATCCATAATAATATCGTCATCTTGGATTTCTGATAAAGGTTTATTTACACGATCCGCATCTTTTGAAAATACTTTACCGACACCCTTATCAATTGGGATAAACAATTCACAATCATTTTGTTTTGCAAATTCCATAATTTCCAGTGCAGTATCTTTCATATTTGGTTCATATAATGAATTCCCAACATTGGCACCATTCGCAAAGGCAAAAGTTGTTCCAATTGCACCATCAACTATCAGCTTGTCAGATAACTTTGCCAAAGATTTTAAAACACCTATTTTTGTAGAAACTTTTCCGCCTGCAACAATTGATAATAATGGGCGCTTTGGATTTTCTATAATTTTTGTTAACTGCTTTATTTCTGATAATAATAATTCACCAGCGTACGATGGTAATATCTTTGTAACACCAACTGTACTGGCATGTGCACGATGACTGACCGCAAAGGCATCATTTATAAAAACATCAAATCCATTTGCTAACTTTGCTGAAAATTTAGGGCAATCTTCTTCTTCACCCGAATAAAAACGAACATTTTCAAGTAATACAACATCGCCATTTTTCATATCCTGCATAAAATCTTTATCCAAGCAATCTGGAATAAATGGTATTTTCATATATTCTGCAATCGGTGCCAGACTGAGTCCCATATCGCGAACCCCGTTTGGACGACCAAAGTGTGCAACTATTGCAACTTTTGCGCCAGATTCTGACAGTTTACGAATTGTTGGCATACTCTGTGTTATTCTAAAAGAATCTTTAATTTTACCATCAATAATTTGAACATTAAAATCATCACGCAATAAAACAAATTTTCCACGAACGTCTATATTTTCGAAACTTCTTATATTCATAATAAATCCTTTATCGGTCTGAATGTTTTTCTGTAATGCTGATTTATACCATATTTTTCAATTGCCTGCAAATGCATCTTGGTTGGATAACCAGCATTTTTATCCCAACAATACTCTGGAAATTGCAATGCCAAATCACACATAATTTTATCACGTGTTTCTTTTGCAATAATTGATGCCGCCGCAATAGACACAGATTTCGCATCCCCCTTGACCAAGGATTTTCCAATCAACTCCTTTGGCATTCTGTTCCCATCAACCAAACAAAATTCTGGCTTTTGTGATAAAGATTCAACAGCGCGTTTCATTGCCAACATTGATGCCCAAAGAATATTTATATCATCAATTTCTTCTGCACTGCACTGGCCAACCGCCCAAATTGTATTTTCTGTAATCCAATCATATGCGATTTTACGCGTCTTATGATTCATCTGTTTTGAATCTGTAATTAATATTGGTAATTCTATATTTCTGTCCGGAAAAATCACAGCAGCTGCAACAACTGGGCCACACAGTGGACCACGTCCAGCCTCGTCGCAGCCAGCAATAAACTGGAAACCAGCTTCTTTTTCAAAATTGAAATTCGGAATACTTTTCATATTGAGATTATTATAAACATATAATATAAAAAATAAAAACATCAAATAATTGACTTTAATAAAATTTTGTCTATTATTATACCAGATACAAATTAAAGGATTTAATGTGTTTAAGGATACGGATTATAGACTAGATAAAAAAATTTCTTTTAACATAATCTCATTAACCAAAAAAGGTGTTAAACCAGATTATGGAAATGGCATTAATATTTCGACCTCTGATTATTTTCATTGTATCCATAGCTGCAACAAAAATTGCCCCGTTTCAACTGGCGATAAATATCTCAAAATTTGCGACCAAGGTAATGAAATTTGTATTGCTTTTACAGCAGATGGAAATGTTCAAAAAAAACTTGCTGAATTAAATTCAAAAAATCTGATTAATCCAGAAGATTTTTTTGCAAAATCTATGTTAGAAAAAATGATATGTTTGGGTCGTAAAAGAAAAGAAAATAAATATAGACACAAATAAAAAACTTGTTTTTATATTGCCAATCTATCTGCTATTTGCTTTTGAACATATTCGTCTTCGCTGTTATACAATGGCCATTCACCTTCTGATAATTGTTCCATAGATGTCAGCGGTTGTGACAAACGCGCACGATACAACCATAAATTTGATATTACACGTTTCATATAATTTCGTGTTTCATATGCAGGAAAGCTTTCTATATATAATAATGGGTCCGATGTATCAAAATTTCTCTGAAATTTAACAAGCATTCCCATACCAGCATTATAAGACGCCAGCATTTTTATAATATTATTATTAATATTCGGATGTGCCAATAAATCTACAATATGTTGTTGTCCCAAAAACATATTATGTTCTGGATTGGACATATCAATATCAGACATTTTCATTTTATTTTGACGTGCAACCAATCTTGCAGTACCTGGCATTAATTGCATTAATCCCTTGGCACCTGCCCCGGATTTTGCACCTGTTTTAAATCCACTTTCTTGTTTTGTTATTGCAAATAATAATGCACGATCAATTGACCACCCACCCATCGGTTCCCAATCTGGCAATGGATATTGCGCGGAATAAATAATATCTTTATCAATTTCCAAAATACCGCGATCGCGAACAACAGATGCAACCTGCATAGAAACACGTGGTAAACCAAACGCTGTTGAAACCGAATTCACAGCATGCAGTGTTTTATCTGTTGCCTTGGATGTTATAAGTAATTTTAAATATTGTTCTGCCCTGTCATTTTGTTTTATTTGCAACAAAGCCAATGCCATCTTACCGTATTTAGTATTTTTTAATTCTTCTATATCTTCATCTGTAGAATCTTGTTCAAAAAATTCATAATCTGGTGTGTCACCCAACATTGTCGCAGACAGCGCACCGTAAAAAGCCATTGGATGTATTGCTGCTATTTTCCAATATGCCTTCGCGCTTTTTCTATCATCATTTGCATCTGCTGCACGACCTGCCCAGAATGCTGCCTCGGTCTTTCTGGCATCATTTATTTGTTCCAGTTTTAAAATTTCGCTGAAATACTTTTGACTTTCATCAAACTTTTCTTCTTTGTAATATAATAAACCCATTGTCCATAAACCATATTCTGACTTGGCATCTGATGCGACAAAACCCCATTTTTTTGCTAATTCATATTCACCATTGGTATAATAAACAAAAGATAAACGACCAGACAATCTGCCATAATCCGATTCTGTTAATTTCTTTTTAAAAGAATTATCTTCCAGCAACAATCTGGCTGTTTTTGTACTGCCTGTACGAATAGCTTTCTTAAATATGTTTATTTTTGTATATGTTTCACCGCTATATTTTTTCTGTGTCCAGTTTTCTGACTGCGGGTTTTCAATAGATTTTCCTGTTATTACCCCAGGAAGCCTTGGTGAACGTACAGTTGTCTTTTTTATTTTTGATAATGCATACATACGTTCTGCACCTGGCATATTATAATATTTCACCATCCAATCTGAAACTTCTTTGCCACGTGTATGATAAGTCTTGGATGTATATCTTTGATACAAAACCTCATTCATAAGCATTGGATCAGATATTTGTTTTTCTAACTTCATAGCTGCATCAATTTTTTCACGTGATTGCAAATCAAAAATATTGGTATAAATTTCTGCATCTTCATCTGACATGATAACTGGCAAATCCGCTGCGCATAATGTCATTGGAATAAACAATATTATTAAAAAAGTTAAGAATTTTTTCATAATTAAAACAACGATGTTTTGGGTAATTCACAGCATTTTGTGCCTTCATTTACCTCTGGGATTTGACTGATAATTTTCTTAAAATCAGAAACTTTGGAAAATTTTCTGTAAACCGATACAAAACGTATAAATGCTATTTGATCAAGATTCAATAATGAATCAGATACCATTTTTCCAACCATTTCACTACTAATCGAATCCTCAGCGTTTTCAGTTTCGAGTCTGCGATGTATTGATGTCACAACCTTTTCTATTTGTTCATCGCTGACATCGCGATTTCTACAAGCTATTTTTATACTACGTTTTAGTTTTTCACGATCAAATTGTTCCAGTTTACCACTATTTTTACGAACCATCAAATCACGCACCTGGACACGTTCAACAGTTGTAAATTTTGCACCACATTCATTGCATACGCGACGGCGGCGAATAATCGCATCTTCTGTGTCAGGACGTGAATCTTTTACCTGACTGTCGGTAGAATTACAATATGGACATCTCATAACTACTTTAAGTTAGCAAATCTGGGGGTAAACTGTAAAGAGGAAAGTGCAAAGTAAAGTTTTTATATAAAAAAGACGTTTTTACAAAAATCAAGTTATTTATTTCACTTAACTGGTACCCCAAAGGCTTTTTTAAGATGTCAAATTATGATAAAATTAGTACCAGAGAATGAAAAAATATCTGAACAAAATTTTCGTTGGTGATTGTATAGAACGTATGCGCGATTTGCCAGACGGCTCTGTTGATGCTGTTTTTGCAGATTCTCCTTATAATTTACAATTGGGAAATAAAACCCTTTATCGTCCCGAAGATCAAACTGCCGCGCGCGCTGTTCGGGATTCATGGGATTCTTTTGAATCAAATAAAGAATACGATGAATTTACAAGGGCTTGGTTAACAGAATGCAAACGCGTATTGAAACCAGATGGTGCAATGTGGGTTATTGGCAGCTATCATAATATATTTCGCGTCGGTAGCATTTTGCAAGATCTGGGATTTTGGATTCTGAACGATATTGTATGGGTAAAAAACAATCCTATGCCTAATTTTCGGGGAACCCGTTTTACAAATGCCCACGAAACAATGATTTGGGCAACACCACAAAAAACTGGTAAGTACACTTTTAATTACGAAACTATGAAAAAATTGAACGGTGGTAAACAAATGCGTTCAAATTGGGATTTAAATATTTGTTTGGGCGAAGAACGTATAAAAAATGAAAAAGGTAAAAGCCTTCATACGACTCAAAAACCAATGGATTTATTAAGACGTGTAATTTTATCTTCTACCAAGGTAGGGGATATTATTTTAGATCCATTTATGGGCAGTGGTACAACAGCAGCCGTGGCAAAAGAGCTGGGTCGAAATTTTATAGGCTTTGAACAAGATGAATCTTATGTAGAAGCCGCACGTGCAAGACTCGAAAATATTAAAACAATAGATTTGTCAGATATAGAAATAACATTACCAAAACGTGATGAAATCAGGGTCGCATTCAGCGAACTTATTGATGGTGGTTTGTTGTATGCGGGTCAAACATTGGTCAGTCCAAAGGGCGAACGCGTAATGATAACACGCGATGGTCAACTGACACACAGTTTATATGGCAAAGCATCAATACATGTCATGGCTGCAAAGATGCAACGCAGTGCCAGCTTTAACGGTTGGGATTATTGGAGTGCGGAAAAACGCGATGGTAATCTGATACCAATTGATGAACTGCGAAAATATATACGTGGTATTAAACAAGATATCAAGAAAGCCGCGTGATTAAATTATAAAAAAAAGCGGGATTTCCCCGCAATTTTTTATTTATTATATGATTTGTATATTTTTTATTTTCTGCCAAATAATTTTTGGAATGCTTTTTCATTAACCTTTACTGGATATTCGCGTATCAAGAATGCATTATAGTCAGCCAAAACTTGGCGAGTTTTTATACTTTGTATTTCTTTTCGCATAGTTGCCATTTTTGCGTTATCAACCTTTGGTTCAATTTCTTTTACAATATGTAATACATAAAAAGCATTTTTGCTTGGGACTATTGCATTATTTACTGCACCAGTTGAGTATGCAGCAACAAGAACATCTGTTGGTGCACCTTTCATGCGGGAAATTGTTGTTGTTTTCTTATCTTTTAAAACCTTTGTTTTATTCAAAGTTATTAATAAATCATTAGCTTTCAAATATGCTTTTTTCTTCTGTTCTTCTGCTTTCCATGATGAAACCAGACTATCCTTTACAGATTTAAAATCTGCAGCATATTCGGAATTAATTTTTTCAACACGCATAATAACAAAACCTTGTTTTGTTTCCATAATTTCACTTTCTAGACCCTGCTCCATAGAAAATATTTTTGAAACAATTGAATCGGTCAGCAATTGATTTGTTGGTCTTTTTTCCTTGGAAAATGATGGTAATAAAACAAATTTTGCATTTACTTTTTTCGCCGCCGCAGCCATTGATTCACCAGAAATAATTTCATCCTCTAGTTTCTGAGCATTTGTATATCCAGCATCATAACTATCCGGTTTATCCATTTTTGCAGGAACCAGTACATACGATACCACCCTGGATTCTGGAATCATTTTTGGGTTATTATTATAAAATTCACGTAAACTTTTTTCGGTTGGATTTTCGATTTTAAAATCACTGAATTTTACTTCGGTATAATCAATTACTTTTTCACCATAGCGCGCATTATATGCAACCTTGACCTCAAAATCAGGTACTTTCACTGGAACAGACATAGAGCCTAAAACCATTGAACGCAAAATCTGACTGCGAAGATAATCAGCAAATTGTTCTTCTGTGAATCCAGAACCATCCAAAAGTCTCATAAATAATTCCGGTGAAAAAGCACCTTTTTTGTCTTTAAATTCTGGGAACATACGAATTTCATGTATTACACGTTTGTCTGTAACAATAAAACCCAAATCTGCTGCACGATTTTCAACCATCGCATTATTTGTTAAATCTTTTATAACATTTTCCAAAAAAGCGTTTGCGTATTCTGGTTCTGTATAAATTCTTTTTTGTTCTGGTCTTGACAATCTGGCCATTTCCCTGGTTTTTTCATTATTAAACTGCCCCGGGGTTATTACTGTATCACCAACTTTTATAAGAGTACCCTCACGAGAAGTGTTACTCAAAACCCATTCGGCCACACCCCAACCCACAAATGAGAACATTAAAATTCCAATCAAAATCTTTGCAACCGGCTTACCGGACATATCGCGTAAATATTCTAGCATTATAATTCCTTTTGGGATATCCTAGCAAAACACAGAGGATAAAATCAAATGAAAATTATTACCGGGAATTGGAAAATGAATGGTTCCGTTGCAGAATTAGAAATAATGATTAATGCAATGCAATCAATCAATACAAAAAACAAAGTTATAATTTGTGTACCTTTTACAATGTTGGGTAAAAAATCTGATAAAATTTCAATCGGTGCACAAGATGTCAGCAGTCATGAAAATGGTGCATATACTGGGGAAGTATCTGCAAAAATGTTGATGGATGCCAATGCAGAATATGTAATCGTTGGACACAGTGAACGTCGCCAATATCATTCTGAAACAAATGATACCGTTAAACAAAAGGCAAAATGCGCAATTGAATCAGGATTGATACCAATTATTTGTATTGGTGAAACCATGGAAGAAAAGCAAGCTGGTAAAACAATGAAAATTATTGAATCTGGTCTGCGCGAATCCATACCTGCTGATGTAAAAGCCGATGTAATTGTTGCATATGAACCCCGTTGGGCAATTGGCGCCGATCTGACACCAACAATAGATGAAATCAGCAAAACACATACATTTATTGCAAATATATTGGAAAATATGGGTCTGACGGGGACACCCATATTATACGGTGCCAGTGTAAATGGAAGCAATGCTGCCGAAATAATGTCAATTCCAAATGTAGATGGTGTATTAGTTGGTGGGGCATCCTTGAAACCTGATAATTTTTTACCTATAATAGAAAGCGTGTAAAATTATTTAATAAATTTAAGTGGTATTAATATGGAAGAAAAAGAAATTATTGAAAATCAAAATGCAGAAGAAATAAAGACTATGGAAACCGAACAAAAAAAAGATTCAGAAGTTGAATCTTTGACTGTCCAGATTTTGGAATTAAACGATAAATACTTGCGTTTGGCAGCAGAACTGGAAAATACACGTCGGCGCGCAGCATTGGATACAGAATCCGCTGTTCGTAATCGTGCGATATCCGTAGCAGAAAAATTTCTACCAGTTATGGATGCAATCACCGCAGCCGTTTCACACGCACCAGAAGATGAAGGTATTATATCAATTGCCAAAACATTGGAATCTACATTGACAAAGATTGGTATAACAAAAATAGAAACAGTTGGTCAGCAATTGAACCCTTTATTCCATAACGCAATACAAGTAGTTGATACACCAAAATCAGATGAACCTTGTTCGACAAAAACAATTCCAAATACAATTGTTGGTGAAATACAACCTGGATATATGTTTGGGGATACTGTTATGCGTCCTGCAATGGTTATTGTTTGTAAGTAATCTTGTGTTTTATCCATAATTTACTTATTGACAATATTTATATTTGTATTATATTACTTAAAACAATTAATACACAGGTATTGAAAATGTCTACAAATACAAAAGTTAAGTTCCCGATAAAAATTAATGGTTTGAATGGCAGTAAAATTATTATACATGAAAGTGGTCTGGCAAAAGAAGAGATGCCAGATACTGAAAGTTACGGGTTATACGATGAAGATAAATGGCTCGCTAAATTCACAAAAAACAAAAACACTGTCAAAGAAAACGAAAAATATTCAGGAACCCAATTTCACATACATAATAGAACAACAGAATATGTCACACCTGAATTTGCAAAAAAATGGTGGGAAAAATTTAAAAAAGAATATGATATTATTGATAAAGAAAACGGAGAGCATAATTCTTTTGATATAAATTTATTTGATGCTTTGAATAAATTTAAAAAGTTTTTTTCTGACTTTAAATTTACAAGATTTAATTTAACAAGTGTTAGAAATTCTAAATAAAAATCGCGTAATAAGCGATTTTTTTTATATTCCAACCTTATGCGTAAACTTCATCATAAATATTGATTCATTTCCAAACTCGCTGATATTATTTGGGTTAACACGATACATAAATCCAAAAGCGCCATCTGTAAATGTTCCCAGTTTTACACGATACGCACCCGAAAAGCGAATTTCACGATTTTCTGGTGACAAATTCAAATCTTCTATATGTGTATCATTTACAATCAAATCAAAATTTCCATCTGCGTTTTCAACAGTTTCATAATCAGCATATGCATATTGCATATCACCAGAAGTTATTGTTAACGGGGCCGCAATCGCAAATGAAAATTTACCAGCATCAACACCAATTGAAAATGCATTGGATTCTATATCCGACATGCCCAATATATATTCACCAGTAGGGTTTGCATGTGTAGTTGCAAATGTAGAACGCAAAGAGAAATTTATATCTTTGACCGGCGCATATGTTGCGACTGTATCAATATAAGTTGTATCACCCTGTCCCAAACCCAATAATCCACCAGTTTGTGCACCCAAAACAGTATCTGTTTCATGTGCGGTACCAATTGACGATGTAATTGCAAATTTTCCACTACCCCATGTAACATTTGATTCAGCACCTTGTATCAATCCTAAATTTGCAGGTTGATATTGATTCGTCACAGTTGGATCATTTTCTAATAATGATTCATCGGTTATACTTCCAGAAAATCCACGTGCACCAAATGACCAATTACCAAATTTATATTTTGCACTGGACGAAACAGTATGCGAAGCCAAAGATAAAACAGGATTAGCAGTTCCATCAAATCTGGATACACCATCTGTAAAATATCCTTGATAGCCCGCGCTTAATTCGAAATTACCAACATCATATCCAAACTGTAAATTATCTAATCCACCCATATTATCAGCATAAGGTTTTTCAGATACAGCCATTTCAAATGTCATATTTCCTGTTTTAAATTTTTGTGTTTCATCTTTATTAACTTTGAATTCACCCAGAATATCACCCATATATAATGAACGAATATCAGTTGTCCCCAGTGTAAATTCATTTTCCCAAATACGTGGCAAAGACAATGTTCCATCAACACTGGTTAAAACATCGTAAAACGGTGCACTGATTGATGAAGTTCGTGGATTAAATATAATTGATGATCGGAAAATAGTACTCGAAGCTGAACGCCAATATGCATCACCACTGGTAGATACTATATTGGTACCATCATAATAATAAATCTTGCTGCCCGGTTTTGTTGCACGTTCCAGATTAATTAATCCGTATCCGAAAACTTCTTTGAATACATCCAAATAATCTTCACTGCCAAATTCCCATCTGTACTGATACTCTTCTGGCATTTGATACATTGCTTTTAAATAAGATGTTAATTCAGTATCTGTTATTGCGGTTCCAGATGTATTCGTTGCAAGGTATGGACCATCAGATGTCAATGCCAACAAAGCGAATAATTGTTTATTATTCAAATAATCAAATGCAGATTTTATTACACCCACTGCACCGGCCATACTGGCCACTGCCAATTCATCCGTCACACCAGCCGCCGAAAAACACCAAGGATCTATACCATTTGCACCACTGCCGCCAATACCGCAAACACGTGATTTATAATACTTATCCGCATCTGTATCGTGCCATTGGGTTAACGCTATTTTACCAGATGGCGAATAACTTGAAACACTAGTTGTTCCATTTGTACCGGTTCCTGTTAATCCAACAGCAACAACAGACATAAATAAATGTTCCAAATTACTGAATATTAATGGTGCAGAGTTTTCAAAAGTGGCACTCAACGTGGCTCCTGAATAAGAACTATCTGTTTCCGCAGCACCTGTCGAAAAAATTGTAATTGGTGAAAATGAAGATCCCAGTCCACCAAAGAAGCTGGCAGCATCTGTACCTGGTAACGCATCTGCACCCGCAACACCATCTGTTGTATCGACATCATAATATTGATTAATTAAATTTATAAATGCGGTTTGACGAACCGTAGATGATACCGATAAAATATCTAAAATTGTTGCGGCATCACGTTCATGTAAAGGATCAATTACTGAAGCATTTGCGACAATATCTGGTTTTGAACGACCATTTGACAAATCCCCTGTTGCCCATAAAAGCCCAGCTGTATAAAGTGCCTTGTAATTAAGATAATCCATTGCACCCAATTCTTTTGACAATATTAAATCGCCACCGGTTTCAATTGTATAGGCCTGGTCTGCGGCTGCATCATCATCACTATCAAAATACACTAAACCATCAGTTCCGCGATACCCGTTATATGTATTTGTACCATCTGTTGCAGTAAATCCCAAACCTGTTGAATCAACAGTTACAATCAAAGTATGACCAAATAAGTCCAGAGTATCCCCTGTACCCCACACACCATCACCTTCGTCAGTATATGTTCCAGATACCGCACCAGATCCGGTTTTCATCCCCACACCACCACCAGTTCTGAAAATTGTCATTTGACCATTTGGCATAAATCCAACATAATCAGCTGTTGTGTATCCTGTATCTTTTCCACCAACAACCTTTGCCAACAAATCATCTAATTCAGTCGAAAATGTATTATTAATAACAGTTCCATATCCAGATAAATCATATAAACTTAAAGACACAGAATCCTCTTCTGTTGAATCATCAATTAATGAGTTGTTATCAGCCCCACGAACAATTTTATTATTATAATATTTACTGGATATCATATCGTTGCTGGCACCACTGGCCGCAGTACCATTTACATTTGTTGTTGTCCACAACAACAACTTGTCATCTAATGAAGAACCTGTTTCAGAAATTTCGCCAGCTGGTTTTGATGTTGCGTTTATACCATTTGTTGTAATCAGCGCAACATTGGTTGGGCGTGCACCCAAAACCGGTTCAGACCCCAAATTATTTCCAGCCAAACTGATTGGTGCACGTGTTGTTGTATCACGTAATGTTCGCATTCCCATATAACCACGTGCAAGCGGTGAATAACCATGCATCATTAATAAATAATTTTGTGCATAGGTATTTGTCATCAAAGCAAAATTGTCTTTTAAAATACCATCTGCCGAAGGACTGTAATAATTAAGGTTTGTTATATAATTAGCCGTCTCAGAAGTAGCATTAGGCATAGCCGGTCCATACGGCAAAACAAAAGCAGCTGTTGCGGTTGTTGGATCCGTGGTATCACCACCAGGTCTGGTCCCATCCGTAGTAGATGTAGTATTTGTATTACCAGCATCTAACATATCTGTCAGGAAAAATAAACCGCCAACAACAACGGCGGCTCCCGCCGCCGCTAATGCTATGCTTTGGGCAGAGGACAGCCCGCTAAACAAACCCCCAGATTGCTCTTTGGGTAATTTTTGATTATATCTCTTAATTTGCATATCACATTTTGACGCATCTGCACCATACATTTGAAGAATTTGCGCCGCGCGAACATCATTATTCATCAAAGCAGTACAAACAACAGACAAACCTGTATTATCAATATAATTAATATTTGCGCCATTATTTACCAGCGCTTGAACCTGTTGGATATCCGCATTTTTTGCGGCTGATAATAATTGTGCTGCAACTTGAAAATCATTCGCTGCAAACAAAGACGAAGGTGCAAAAAAACATGCAAACAAAAAAATCTTGATATACTTCATTAAAATTCTCTCTTACCATGGATTTTACCATAAAACGTTTTTGTCTGTCCAGACAAAAAACAATTATCAAATTACAGATTTATATTAAAATCTAAGAATTGTATCTACTTAGAAAATATTTTTAAATATGATATAATCAAATTCATGTCTTGGCTTATTCTTTTTATTGGTTTAATTACTATGGTTTTTGGCGCCGATTGGCTGGTAAAAGGGTGCAGTCGGCTGGCACGTAGAATTGGTATTTCTGAATTCATAGTATCAGTTGTTATAATAGGAATTGGAACAACCGCGCCTGAAATTATTGTTTCAATACTATCCAGCGCAAAAGGTTATGGTTCACTGGCAATCAGTAATGCGATTGGTTCAAACATTTTTTTAATTCTCGGTATTTTTGCTATTGGTGTTTTACTGCACCCAATTACAATTGATTATCATAAAAGAAAATTAGAACTATATTTTGTCTTTTTGGCGGCAACCGCAATGATGTGGACAGTTATTGATGGAACAATATCCAGAATTGATGGAATGGTTTTATTTTCTATTTTTCTGGCATATATAATTGCATATCGTATAAAAAATATTAATACATTAAAGAAAAACAAGCCTGAATATATTCATATAAAAAAGATTCTTATACCATTAATTGCCGGTATACTCGGGCTTTATTTCGGCAGCAAATATTTTATGAGTGCGCTGGAAACAATTGCCTTGAATTACAGTTTGAATGAACGAATTATGGGAATTTTAATTGTTGCACCTGGAACTTCTGTTCCAGAATTATTGGTCACAATAATCGCATCTATAAGAAAACATAGTGGAATTATTCTTGGGAATATTCTGGGGTCTAATATTGCAAACATATCTCTGGCTGTTGCAGGCGCATCATTTATGTCACCATTAACTGTTTCAAAATATACACTTTCATTGGATATTTGGGTAATGGTTGGCGCAACTGCACTTTTATGTTGGCAATTATCACACTTTAAAAAGATATCAAAGCTGACAGGTATTATTTATTTATCACTGCTGGTAATTTATATTTATTTTATATAAATATGTTTTTCTCTTTGCCCTGCCCCCCATTTTTTGATACAATTAGACAAAGAGAGAAATGAAGAAAAGCATAGAATTATTTATAACTGCAATATGTTTTGCGTCCGCTGGTTTTTTTTCAGCAAACGCTGCTTCATGCTCTAATGCTGATCTTATTAAATGTTTAGATTCTGCATGCAGTATAAATATTGGATTGAATCCTGCAACCCGTTGTCAACTTTGTGGAACATCCCAGGCGGGCGCACCGGAAAATGCTGGTCTGCGCAGCTTATCTATTGGAACATCTTCTCGTAATACTTTGTCCGACACAGAACTCAAATCTGCACCAACCGATCCAGGTAAACGTTATGCATGGGCAACAGATGAATGTATAAAAAAGATTTCTGGATGTGTCGCGGATGATGTATCAAATGTTTATGATAAATTAATTGAACAATCCTGCAAGGCCGCCGGTATCAGTGCAGAAATGAATTCTTTGGCTTCTGCATTAAATAAAACAAAAAATAGTAATACTTGCAGTTCTGAGATGCAAATCTGTTTAACTGGTAAAAAACATTGCACCTCTGATTTTTCTACATGCGAACAAGATTCTGATTTTAATAAATTCTTTTCTTCCTGCGCAGCAGAGGCTGATGGTTGCGACACATTTATCAGCAGTATTCGTACCGATTTAATTTCCCAGCGTGACGCGGCTATTAAGGGTCAAGATACTCTACTTTCTAATATTGTACAATCTTATCAATCAAAACGTGAAAATGGTTTAAAGTCCGCCGAAGATTCATGTAAAAATAACAAGGCGCGTGAAGATTGTATAAAAAATGTATGTCAAAATAATATGAGAAATAAATGTGCTGTTGGTTACGGTTCTGAAAAATCGATGGCAACATTATTATGTAAATTTTATGATACAGCCTGCGAGAGATTAAAATAATAAAATGAAATTTGATAAAGTCATTTTCTCAAAATCCAGATTATTGCAAATTGCCGCAATAGGTTGCTTGTCATCTATTCTTTGTTTTACATCTGATTCATTTGCAGAAACCAAGGTTGCGCAAAGGGTTGCGGTTGGAACAACTCGCACTGCACCACGGGCAAATGTCGCCAGCAGAATGCCATCTGTAAATATTCAAGAATCAAATATTGAACAAATAATTGAAGACCCTGTTGAAACAACCGAAGAAAACCAAATAACAGAAAACAATATTATTGAAAACAAATCTTCACAGTTTAATTCGATATTGGAAAATACTGTTTCAAGTTCTGGTGATAAATCAGCAGACACACGTGCGGATATGATACGCAATCAACGTGCTGCACTGGATGCAAACGATATACAAACCATTGCAAAAAAAGCTGCGACAAATGCGCTTACTTCTGGAAAAAATTCTTGCGATACAGACTTACGAACATGTATGAAACAAAAATGTAAAAATGACTTTTCAGGATGTTCGGGCGATGGCGATACAATTTGGGGTGATAAATTAAATTCTTGTAAACGCAGTTCAAATTGTTCTGGCGAAGAATTTCAATTATTTGCAGCCGAAATAAGGGAAGATCGTGATTTTAATGCAAAAATGTCTTCTTATAATGAAACGATTGATTGTGGAAATAAATATAACAAATGTATGATTTCACAATGTGGTAATAATTTTGCAAAATGTATTGGAAAATCCACCAGCGACATGGCTGTTTCTGCATGTGCCAGTATTGCGAGTGATTGTCAAAAAATTGATAACGGTTTGACCAACAGAATCCAACAAGTTTTTGGGACATTGCGTAATAATGCAGAGGTTCAGGTACAAAAAGACGAAGCACGTTTATATGAATTGCGTGACTTAATGTCTAATGAATGCAAAAGATTTGGTGCATTATTTGACGAACGCAGTCTGGATTGCGTGTTCACGGTAAATCTGTTTGCTGGAAATTCTGAATCACCAATGGCATCAAAAAAATCATATGCTGGGGATTCATTTGATTGTAATCAGGATTGGTTTGGAATTGATGTGACAACTTATAAAGAAAATGCATATCGTTTAACACGTGAACAAACATCGGCCTCTTCTGCTATGTTGGGTGCCGGCGTTGGTGTTGCAGCGGGGGCGATTTCATCCGGTTCAATTGGTCGCGCAATGGATTCACAAAAAGCAAGCGGTGCATTAGATGCTGCGAAAAGCGAATTGGGTGGAGATAAAACAACAACATCGGTACAAGAAATTCTACCTACAGAACAAACAAATGGAAAATAAACTGTTTTAAAACTATGAAAAAATTATTATTGATTTTCTTTTCTATCTTAATATTAATGCCTTTTGGCTATGCAGACCCTATCACTAATAATGAAACTAAAAAAGATGTAGAAAATACAATAAATCGTGAAGAACCTATATTAAAAAAAATAGAACCAACAAAATTTACAGGTATAACCAATACCATCAGCAGTAAAACTGAACCTCTTAAAATTAACACTAAAACTGAACCACAAAAAGAAATCAAAGAAGAAGAAAAAACAGGTGTTTTAAAACGATTGTTCACAAAAAAAGATGCCTCTGATAAAGATGAAAAAACAACAGAAGAAACTAAGAAAACAGAATCGGAAGAAATAAATCCAGAAGAAATAACCCCAGTTGCAAAAGAAGTTTCCAGCGATAAAATAACAGACTTGGAAAAAAATGCCCAAGCAATGAAAGACAAGGAAAACTCTATTGAAAATCGCACATTAACAGCGGCTGCGATTGGTGCAACTGGATACGGTGTCAGCCAATTATTAGAAGGCAAAGCCGAAGAATCTGCAGACGAAGCCGCAGAAAGAGATATGAAGGCACATCTGGCCACATTCCAATGCGATTATGGTGAAGGAAGAAATATCAAAGGTGGTGAAAAAGAAGTTGTATTGCCAGGTGCAAATGTTTTAACACCCCTTTATACAGAATACAAAACACTAGCTGCAGAACTTAAAACAACCAAAGAAGCATTGGGATTAGCACCGGGAATTGAATCAGAAAAAATTCTTGATAAAGCGACTACTGGATTGTATGACAATAAATCTATTGGAAAAACTGGTGGTGCATTTGTCAGTGTTTCAGATGCATTAACTGGTGATGCTGCCGCAGGTGCCGCATGGGACGCACAAAAATCTGCTGCTGCCCAAAAGGTTCAAACAGGTATGATTGCCGCCGGCGCTGGAATTGCAGCTGGTGCAATTGGTAATATGCTTATAAACGGTGGTAAAGATGCCGTAAAAGAAAACTCTGATGAAATTAATAGTAGAAAATATGAAACTATCACTGTTGCAGCAGAAGAACTTCAGACAGAAATAACAGAGATAAAAATAGAAAAAATTGACTGTGGAACTGATGCAACAGAAGTCGAAGGAAGCTGTGAGTGCAATGATACAAATAAAATTTATACCGAAGGTAAATGCGTAGATAAACCAATCAGTGTTGATTGTGGAACTGATAAACTTGCATTTAAAACAACTGATAATAAATGCGCTTGTACTTTTGGTTTTGAATTTGTTAATAAAAAATGTGTATGTAATTCACCAAAAGAAATTGACGGTATATTTTGTAAAATAAAAGAATTTAAATCATCTATTAATTTTGTACCAAGCAATAACTTTAAACTACCTATTGCCAGTTCTTCAAATTCAACTGTTGATGATAATGTTGAACAAGAAACAACTAAAATAACGCAGATAACATTACCTTCACAAGGTACATTTAACCCAAATGAATCTAATATAAAAGATCCATTCAAGGGTAAGTTAGTAAGTTTTGCGGAAAAAGTAAAAGAAAATCAGACTGATGTATGTTATTTGGTTTCTGGAAATACTGACAAAACTGGAAGTGAAGCAATAAATAATGCT
The DNA here is from genome assembly GCA_016927735.1 of Alphaproteobacteria bacterium. GTDB lineage: Bacteria > Pseudomonadota > Alphaproteobacteria > Rs-D84 > Rs-D84 > JAFGMC01. Next base: position 14,186 of record JAFGMC010000001.1, on the reverse strand, counting down.
CTGAGTAAAAAACGTGCTGAAAATGTCGGAAAAATATTAATCGACAATGGCATTAACAGTAACAATATTAAAACCGTTGGTAATGGCTGGATTAATTGTACAACAATCGGACTAAAATCTGATGAAAATTGTCGCAACGTCACAATTGAAATTCTTGCAAATTCTTGTACTAGTTAATAACCAGATATTTTCATATTCTATATAAAAATTATTACAAATAAGAGTTTTTATTTAATACCCCATACATAGGTATAGATAACAAATTACTTTTTATATAATGATCAACTTGAAGTTTTTGATAATATGCCATCTAATATTAATAAAAATGGATGGTGGTTAAATAACAAATTACTTTTTATGAGTATACAAAAATTATCCCATTACTAAATATAAAAACATGATAATAATAATGAATAATTAGCCCTACCCTTTGTATATAACAGGGAAACAAAGCACTAGATAATAAAAAACCTGCCTATGGCAGGTTTTTGTATCGTTTTAATTATCCACTACTTACTGGCATGCACCATTAGACACCGCAACTGGATGATTAACTGTACATGTACTGCCGGAAACAACGCATGCAGTGCTTACCAATGTAGTATTTGTTGAATTAACAGGTTTATAATTGATTTGTGCGGCTGCGCACTGGTTCAAATCTTTCAGTGTCGCACAAGCATTTGTCCACGAGGCACAATCTGTAGCCGTTGCAGTTGGCATAATTGTATCTGGCAAGCGCAAGTTCCACTTTACATAGAAATCTTTTAATGAACCGATGCTATAAGATTTTCCAAAGTCAACCTTTTGCAAACCATCACCAACACGACAGTTAATATTGTTCTTTTCAACGAATGCTGTGATTGCTGTTGCCAAACCACCACTTGCAGCACCAACACCGGCACCAATCGCAGTAGCAGCCAACATATTTGATTTTTCACCTTGCAATATTGTTACTGGTTCTAATACACCACCCAGACGTCTGACTTCTTTTACGAAATCTTCTTTTTCAATACAATTTGCTGATGTACCGGTACAATAAACACCTCTGCCGTCCCTTTTCGCTAAATTTAAACTACGGAATTTAGTGCAATTGCTTGAACTAGCAATTTCTGTAGAGCTATTACCAGGAACAACAACTTCAACAGATCCACCATTTTTCAAGGTTGTTATTTGTTCTGTTGTTAACTGCACAGGCATTGCAATTGCTGTTTCATTTCCTTCAACAAAATACTGGGAATAATCAAATCCATTAACTTCATTTGGAATAGCATGGAAATTAGACTGTGTGAATGTTATTCTCGTTTCATTGCTTGATGTATTTGCAACTGTTTTCTCAGAACAACTTTTATCAGCAACTTTGGCCTGTTGATATGTATCATACAATTCAACAATTGATTCACATTGTTCTGAATCTACATCAACACCAGAAGAAGAAATTGAATATGTGTTATCCATATATTCGTTTAAAACAGCAACCTTCCCTGTTGCACGTAATTCTTTGGTCAATTCTTTCAAATGATCTTTGTTATTACAATCAAAGCTGCGTTTACCATGTCCAGCCAATGCACCAACACCGGCACCAACAACGGTTCCACCACCAACACCAACAACCGCAACTGTGTTTGTATTTTTCAACAAAGAGAATCCAAATAAATCTTTGTTACAAGAGAAGCTTTTACCAGCTGCCTTCCAAACTTCTGCTGGTTCATCGTTACCCAATGTACCAAACAACCAACTGTTTTTGATTTGTGAATCTTTGTTATATGCAGCAACACGTACCAAACATTCACCAGCTGCCGCATCCCAACGTGCATAGTGACCACGTTGTCCATCGACACCAATATTATTATTATTAACTGCGACACCTTGTGGTGAATTTTTAATTAAATTTCCGCCACTTTGGTTATTATATGCACCAATCTTATTGTTATATTCTGATGTGACACTTCCGTCATTAGAAATAGCATCAAAAGATGATCCATATGTATTTTTATCCAATAACCAACAAGTATTTTCTGCTTGGTTTGGAGTCAAACCAGTTTTACGCAAAACAAATGAAAAATATTCTGGTTGAATCTTTCTTGAATTAAAATCAATCCAGAAATCAGATGAAGTGCTGTAAACATTTCTGCAATTTATACGAACATCCTTTAAACATTTATCAACTTGAACCGCACAAAGGTTCATTCCATTGAAAATAGAATTACGCAAATCTTCGTTAAACAAATCATTTAATCCACCAGGTAATGCACCATTATTTACACAAGATAAAACATCATCCATGCAATTTTCAACTTTGTAATCAGAATTCATAACACTGCCATCTGGACATAAAGGAACAACCGCTGGTGTTGTACCAGTATTTACAACAAGATTACCAGTTGTAGTTCCAGGTATAATTGCCATTGTCGGCATACGTTGTTGTCCAGAGACAAAAGTTGCACGATTGGCTGAATTAACATTATTATAAGTCGCACGACCTGTTTCTGCGGCACACGCGGCACCCAATATAAAAACAGACCCTATCCCAACAAGTGAAAGTCCAAATGACTTGAATAATTTGTGCATGATATCTCCCTTTAATCTATTTGATTATATCATTAAACACTATATAAAAAAAGTATTTTTTACATATAACCAAAAGGGGTTTATCAGTATTAAATAAAGTTATTAAACCCAATAATTTTTATTTTTATATTATTTATAACCCATACACATAAACTTGACAAATAATTATATTCCGTCTATTATTAAGCAATATGAAAAAAATTATTGAATTCTTAAAAGCCAATAAAAATGTAGTGATATGGACTGGTTCTTATATCATTGTACTTTATATTATTTTAATTATACTTTTCGGATTTAACTTATTTTCATTATCAAATTGGTCAGTTTTATTAAATTCCAGATTACATGGTTTTGCAGGTTTCACTTTCGGTGTTATTATAATATCCGCAATTCCTTTATATATATCAACTATAACAGTGATTATAAGAACAAAAAAACCTTTATTCACAATTAAATTTATAAAAGCGAAGAAAAAAGAAAAACCAAAAGAAACTAAAAAAGAAGAAAAATCAGAAGAAGAAATATTACCTTTTCCAGATAGAATTCCAACCGAATTAAAAGGTTCTTTTCTTCGTGCACGACAAAAAACTGGGATAAGACCTGAATCAGCTTTTGATATGAAAGATGTTCATATACAGAAAGAAGAACCGGAAATTAAAACTTCAAAAGATTCTGGATTGCCATTGCCAGAAAATTTTGATTTCTTAGAAACAGAAAGTCCAGAAGAAAGTGAAGAAAATTCGGCACCAGTATTTAAAGATATTAATTTTGATTATAATATCCCAGAAAAAGACGATTTAGAAAATTCAAACTTGATTAAACATATTAAAAAAAATAATTATGAATTTGTCATAGATGATGAAGTTGTAATATCAAAAGGATTGGCAATTATTACGCATTCTGATTCGGATTTTTGGATTGCCGATGACGAAAGTTGGTTTGCATCTGGAAAACAAAAAGTTTCTCCAATTAAAAAAGTAATAGAGGCTGCAGAAAAACATAATACAAAACCAGCTATTTATCTGGCAGAAACAAATATTATGGATCTGGATAAACGAATCGAAGAATGGGAATCCAAAGCGGTTAGAATTATTAAAGATTTAAATGATATTTAATTAAAAAAACGTCTGAAAATATTCAGACGTTTTATTTTTTACATACTTATAGAATTTGTAACAGTCTTTGGTTCCATAAATTTAATACATGAAACACCTCGGAAATTTTCCACGGTTTTGGTACTCTGACTTCCACTACCGAAAGACAATATACCACCACTACTTCCATCACAACTACTACTTCCAATCAATGAGAAACCACCACCATCACAACTATCGGTTGTTTCTGTTGTTATAATTTCTTTCATACTTTCACACATTGTTGTGACAGTTGTTATATTACATGTACTGTCAGATTGTGAATAAACTGCTGACATAGAAACCTTTCCAACCATATTTCCTTTTTCATCTGTCTGTGTAAAATCTGATCTACCAGCTGCTGCAATATCAGCCAAGGTTGAAACTTTTGCACCAGTAATTACATATCTTGTTGAATACATATCACCAGACATACCTTTTTCACTGGTTTCGCTGAAAATATTTTCAAATGGATTTATAACTTCATATTCTGTACAGAATCCGAATCTAGATCTTGATTTACATGTTTTTGGTGGATTCTTTTCCGATGCCATCGCAGCACACATTACAGACTTGATATCATGACCCTGGTTTTCCACTGCTGTTTTTACCAAATTATCATAAGTTTTTGAGTAATTAGAATTAGCTTTTTCCAAACCAGAATTAATTATGGTTAATATTGAACTATCTAATAAGTTAGGATATCTTGCTTCAGAATTTTTATTTGCTCTATTACCCGATATCTGACTCATATCACGACCTTCAACACACATTTTAATTTTTGGATCTTGTGACAATATTGCAATCTTTTGATTAATTTTGTTTGCAGTAGATTGTAATGATGCAATCACACGCGATTTCAAAACATCTGTTGAATCCATATTATTTTTGTAATCGTTTATGTTGATTTCATAGCGGCCAAATTTAACATCAGAATCTGTACTCTGTGTTTTTTCTACCTTTACATTTCCAAAAGAAATCAAACCTTCTATAACATAATCACCGTCATTATTTTTATAGCTGGCCAAACTTTCTGTACCTATATATTTATCATCATCAAATGCACCACAACGATCTGTACCGCCACACAGTTCCATCATTTTTTCCGAAACAGCAGCTTGGCATTGTGTAAGCATTGAATTATCTATACTCAAATAAATTCCTTTGATAATATCATCCAGTTCATCAATTCCGTTCAAAGATCCATTTTTCTGGCAAGCAACCAATTTATCAATTGGGCACATTTTCTTTATATCAGACAAATCCAAACCTATACAATTTTGGAAATTTTCACCACATGTGTTTTCATTTGTGAAACATTCTTTAACTTCCAGTGTACATGCGTCAACACGCATTGCAGCCAAACGGGCCTTTACAAAATCCATTATCTGTGGTTCCGCCGCAACACAAGGATCAATTTGAACCTTACATAAAGATTTTACAGTATCTGGACGTGATAAACACATATCATAAGAACCATCTGGATCATTTGGATCCATAGTATCTTTACATGCTTTTTGGAAACAAGATGATATATTTGCAATACAGTTTGTACGCAAATCAGATTCAGCCAATAATTCCGCTGTTTTTAATGTTGGTGCAACTTCGCGCAAGAAAGTTATCCAAACTTGATCTTTTACCGCAACGCATGAATTTGTAATATTATCACACATCGGTTTTTTTGATTCTAGTGCATCCATTGTTGATGCAGCAACTGATATTTTTGTATTAGAACCTTTGATATCTACCTTTTTCATAGAAGATTTAGAACTGCTGGACATTTGTGCATTTTCAGCAGCCGCAATTCCGACACAACCCGTAAAGTCATCTTTACACCCTGCGGTATTTGACATACATTTTTTAAACTCAATTGTACATTGACCCAGATCATATTTGTTTGCAGCGCGCAATGAATCCAAAGCTGCATCACGCAAAGCTTTTTCAGCAGCAGCTAATTTTTGTGAACTCGCATTTTTTTGTTTGGTCAAATCGTTTTCATAAGCTGCACAATCAGATTTTATATTTTGTGCATAAATCATTTGAAGCATTGGCATATCATTTGAACATTCAGGGATTTGCGCAACACATATTTGTGATACTGAATTATATAATTCATCCCCTGTTTTACCATCCAATGCGCCTTGTTCTTTTTCAGCAAACAAGTCTTCTTCATCTGTTGTTTCTGTTTGATTCCATAAATTCAAATCCAACGTACGTTTACGTGTAGAAGACTCTTTATCTTCTAATAAATTTTTTACAGAATTGTTTGCAGCCGCAATAGCAGCATCAGCATCAGCACCCATTTCTATTCTTTCTACACCCTCGGTTGCCATTTTATAACTTTGAGCATCCAGCTTTTGAATTTCCGCTAAAACTTTATCCAATTCTGACTTACGATTACTGCATAAACAACGTCCACCGTTTTCATTATCCAACATACAAAAAGAATCCATACAACCTTCGTATTTTTGTTTACAAACTTCATTAACAACAATATTTTTATTTGCAGCAGAAATCTTTGTACCGGTATTTATAACTTTTTGTGTTGTCCCTGCACGCGCACTGACAGTGGTTTGTGCAACAGGTGCGGCAGATCGTGCAGAAGTTGTTCGTAGAGATGTTGAACTGGGAGTTGATACAGATGATCTAGTTGTTGTAGATCTTATCGCAGATCGTGCAGATACCGAAGAAACACCATCAGTTTCAGTAGTTGGTTGACTACGTCTTTGGGACGGCACAGCAGCATTCGCACATAGCACAAAACATACCATTACTATGGGGAAAAACAAAATTTTCTTCATATAAAATCTCCAACACTTGCTTAATTTTACCAGAAAAACTAATTTAATGAAAGCATTTTAACAAAAAATTCTAAGTAAATTCTATGTGAAATATTTCCAAATAAAAATAAAAAATCCGCCAAATTGCGGATTTTTTATAAAATTAAATATAATATATTTATATTATTTTCCAGTTGCACGACGTTTAACAGAAACTTCTTTCTTTACTGATGTCGCTTTTGCACTGCCAGTTTCTCTTGAAATTTTTGATACTGGTGCCTTTGCTGCTTTTTTTGCATTTTCAACTGCTGGTTTTTCAGATTTTACAGTTTCAGTTTTTGCAGGTGCTGCTTTTTTTGCATTTTCATCCCTATCAACCAATTCAATAATTGCCATAGGGGCTGCATCACCATAACGAAATCCTGCTTTTAATACACGTGTATAACCACCTGGACGATTTACATAACGTGGACCCAAGATTGTGAATAATTTTTTTACAGTTTCTGCGCCACTGTTACCCAATTGGGATGCCAACAAACGACGATTTGCAACACTATCAACTTTCGCCTTGGTAATCAGCTTTTCAACAATACCGCGCAAATCTTTTGCTTTTGGCAAAGTTGTTTTAATTTGTTCTTTTTCAATCAGATTTTTACACAAACCTATAAACAAAGCCTTGCGTGCATTTGTATCACGATTAAGTTTACGTCCTGCCATTCTATGTCTCATGCTGTTACTCCTTTTTTTGTTACAACCCCGCACGGGGATAAGACATTTTCATAACCTGAAAATTTCAGAATTATGAAAGTTTTGTGATGGCCCAACAAAATTTGAACCATCACTGTTTATTTATTATTTATATGGATCTTCATATTTTTTTGATAACTCAGAAATATTTTCTGGTGGCCAACCTGGAACATCCATACCCAAACCCAGACCCATTGCTTCTAATTGAGCCTTGATTTCATTCAAAGACTTACGACCAAAGTTTGGTGTTTTCAGCATATCTGCTTCGGTTTTTTGAACCAATTCACCCAACCAGTTGATCTTGTCATTTTTCAAACAATTATTTGCACGAACTGACAATTCCAATTCATCTACATGCTTTAACAATTTTGGATCAAATGGCAATGCATCTTTTGCTTTTTCTTCTTCTTTGCTGATACTGATTTGTGCAGGATCTTCAAAGTTAATAAATACAACTAATTGGTCTGCTAAAATGCGAGCTGCATATGCAATTGCATCTTCTGGTGAAATACTGCCGTTGGTTTTTACTTTCATTTCCAATTTATCAAAATCTGTTGACTGACCAACGCGAGTTTCAGAAACATGCGTTTCAACATTCAAAATAGGAGAGAAAATAGAATCCACAGGAATTACACCCAATGGCAATTCTTCTGTATGTGCATTAGATGGAACATATCCACGACCAGTTGATAAAGTGATTTCAATATCCAAACTTGCACCCTTGTCCATATTGCAAATTTCGGTATCTTTATTCATAATTTCAACACCGCCAGTTGTTTCAATCATTGCTGCTGTCACAACTGCTGGACCTTTTACTTTCAAATATGCTTTATGTTGACCTTCGGTCAGGGCTTTAAAATAAACACCTTTTAAATTCAATATAATGTCTGTTACATCTTCGCGAACACCAGACAAGCTAGAAAATTCGTGTTGGACTCCATCGATTTTAAGATAAATTGGTGCACATCCTTGCAATGAAGACAACAGAACACGGCGCAAAGCAGTACCCAGTGTCAAACCATATCCTTTTTCCAAAGGATCTGCAATTAATGTAGCAATATTAGAATTATGTTCATCGATTTTGATATTCAATTTTTTAGGCTTTATCAAAGTCATCCAGTTTTTTTCAATCATAAGTTTCTCCATTAGGCTTAGTTTATTATTTTCACCTTAACAGTGTACGGTACGAGATTATCCCGCAAGCGCCCGCGAATTCTATACCAGAAACATATAGAAGTCAAATAGTTTATAAGAAATTTTTATAAAAAAATCCGGTTTTTACCGGATTTTTTAAATTATACGCGACGGACCTTTTTAGGTCTGCATCCATTATGTGGAACACGGGTTGTATCTGTAATACTTTGTACAATTAAACCAGCATTAGATAAACCACGAACAGCAGATTCACGTCCTTGACCAATACCACGCATCAGAACATCAACTGTTTTCATTCCCATTTCAGCAACTTTCTTACCAATACTGTCAGCAACAATCGTTGCAGCGTATGGTGTAGATTTTTTTGCACCCTTAAAATTATTAGCACCTGCTGTTGCCCAAGTCAAAACACTGCCCGATTGATCTGTGATTGTAATACGAGTATTGTTATTGGTCGCAACCACATGGGCAATACCATGTGATACTTTTTTAACGACTTTCTTTTTAGTTTTTGCAATTGCCATTATGATACCTTCATTTTTGCGATTTTATTTTTATTTACCCTTTGATGCAGAACCTGCAACAACAACACGTTTACCTTTTCTGGTACGTGCATTTGTCTGTGTGCGTTGTCCACGAACTGGCAGACGCATACGATGACGAACACCACGATATACCTTCAAATCTTGTAAACGTTTAATATTCATTTGAACTTCACGACGAACATCACCTTCTACTTTGAAGTTTTGTTCGATATAATTAGAAATACTTACAATATCTGTATCTGTCAGATCTTTTGCGCGTAAAGTATCTTTCAATTTCAAAGCCTTGCAAATCTGTGCAGATTTTGCTGGACCGATACCATGAATATATCGTAACGCAATTTCAACGCGTTTTTCTGACGGAATGTTCACACCTGCTATACGTGCCATCTTATATTTTCCTTTTTATTTTTTTCTTACAATTCTTTGTCTTTTCGCTGCATTATTCTATATCAAATACAACAAAAGTCAAACTTGTTTTTCCCTAGACGCGAAAACGTCCTTTCTTTTGTGCTTTTTTAATAACACCGTTGTATTGTTTTTCAACCAAGTATGATTGAACCTGATTCATAGTATCCAATACGACACCACCAACAATCAATACACTTGTACCACCAATCATCAATGGCATCCCCACATGAGTATTAAGTACAATTGGTAAAACACAAACAACAACTAGATATACAACACCGATTGCTGTTGTTCTGGAAACCATACCATCTAGATAACGGGTTGTTTGTTCACCTGGACGAACACCAGGAATATATCCACCAGCATTCTTCAAATTTGTACTTGTTTCTTCAGAATTAAATACAACTGCTGTTTGAAAATATGCAAAGAATACAATAAGCAAAGTGAACAATAAAATATAAGACCATGTACCGTATGTCAAAAATCCTATAATATTTTGAACAACCAAGTTCTCACTTTGTGCAAAACGTTGTACAAATGCTGGCAACATCATTATACTTGATGCAAATACAGGCCCCATAACACCAGATAAATTTATTTTTATTGGTAAATATGATGCATTAGTATTTGAAACACCACCTGCCATTACTTGGCGTGGGTAAAGAATTTGTATACGACGTTGTGCCTGTTCCATAAATGCAATCAATGCAACAATACTAACAACAAAAATTATTATCAAAGCAATCATTGCTGGTGACATTTGACCAACAGAACCAAATGACAAAACTTTTGCAATACCACTTGGAATTTGTGCAACGATACCCGCAAAAATCAAAAGTGAAGCGCCCTGTCCTATACCACGTGCAGTAATTTGTTCTGCCAACCACATAATAAATACAGTTCCACCAACCAAAGCGATAACGGCTGAAACCTCAAATGAAAATCCTGGATTAACGACCGCATAAGTACCATTAACTGGTGCCATTGATTCCAATCCACGAACAATTGCCCAACCCTGAACCACGGCCAATAATACTGCTAAATAACGTGTGTACTGATTAATTTTTATACGTCCTGTCTCACCTTCTTTACGCAATTCGCCCAAAGATTTACTTGTTGCTGACAATAATTGAATAACGATAGATGCAGATATATAAGGGAAAATGTTTAATGCCAAAACAGACATACGTGATAAAGATCCACCACTGAACATATCAAACATTCCCATCATACCATTATTTTCACCTGTGAATAAATGTAAAACCGCCGAAGCATTTACACCAGGCAATGGTATAAAAGAACCGATACGATAAACAATTAACGCACCCAATGTGAACAGAATGCGTTTTTGTAAATCTGAAAGGTTTTTGAAAAAATCATTTATAAATTTCATTATTCTTTTGTCTCTCTCGATATCCAGGTTCAGCAAAATAAATTATTTGCTCTTTATTGTACCACCGGCTTTTGTAATAGATTCTTCAGCTGTCTTAGACCATTTATCTGCAATAATATTAATAGCGGATTTAATTTCACCTTTGGCCAAAATTTTGAATCCTGATAATCTGCGGTTGATAATTTTCGCTTCTAATAAAGAATCCATAGTGATTTCTTTTTTCACATCAATTTTGCCTGCTTTGATGAATTTTTCAATATCACCTAAATTAATTGTAACATAAGTTTTTGCGAAAGGATTTGTAAATCCAAATTTTGGGAAACGACGCAAAATTGGCATCTGTCCACCTTGGAATGTTTTCTGTTTACGAGATCCACTGCGGGCTTTTTGTCCCTTATGTCCACGACCAGCTGTTTTACCATAACCAGAAGCCATACCGCGTCCAACGCGTTTAATACTTTTGCGTGCTCCAAAATTATCCATTAATGCATTTAATTTCATTTTATTTATTCCTTATTATTACAAAAAACTATTTTACGATTTCTACGATATGAGAAACCTTTGCGATCATGCCACGAACAGAAGGTGTATCACCTAATTCTTTTGCTTTTCCAATACGACCCAAACCCAAAGCTTTTATAATTTTAATATGAGACTCTGGCTGTCCGATAATACTTTTAATCTGTTTTACAATTATTTTTGACATGTTACTTACCTTTTGAATATTTCCAGTCTATTACCCAAGCACAATTTTATTAATCTTGTACTTCTTCGGTGTGTTTCTTTCCATCACGGCCTGCAATAATTTCTGCAACAGTTTTACCGCGTCTGGCAGCAACTGATTTTGGAGAATTCATTTTTGCAAATGCTGCAAATGCTGCACGTATCATATTATTTGGATTATTACTACCTTGTGACTTAACAACAACGTCTTGAATTCCCAAACATTCAAATACTGCACGCAATGAACCACCTGCAATAATTCCAGTTCCAGGAACTGCACTGCGAACAACTAATTTACTTGCACCATATTTAGAATCAACATCATGGTGTAATGTACGACCTTCTTTTAATGGTACACGAACCATTTTTGCTTTCGCTGCTTTTGTAGCTTTTTGCACTGCAGATTGTACTTCTAATGCCTTACCTTTACCAAATCCTACACGACCTGCCTTGTCACCAACAACAACCAAAGCAGAGAAAGACATATTACGTCCGCCCTTTACAGTTTTGGAAACGCGGTTGATAGAAACTAATTTATCTACCAAGTTGTCTGTTTGCAATTTTTTATCATCATAACGTGCCATTACTTATGCTCCTTCGTTACAAAGCTTTCTGCTTTGTAAATTGAATATTTTTATATTTTTACACCACCTGTGCGAATTGCTTCACACAGAGCTTTTACGCGACCATGATAACGATATCCACCACGATCAAAATAACAAACGTCAGTAATTTTTGCTTTTTTTGCGCGTTCAGCAAAAGATTTACCAACTAATTCTGCACCAGCAACATCCCAACCTTTGCCCTTAAAAGCTTTTTCCTTGGAAGATGCAGCACAAATTGTATTGCCATTAACATCATCAATAGCTTGGATTTCAATATGACGACCCGAACGGAAAACCGACAAGCGGATTTTTCCAGGATTTTTTCTCTTTAACGCACCACGAGTTGACAGCTTGCGTCTTTCGTCTGTAGTAAAATGTTTTAACATTTCGTTTCCTTTTTTACATTCCCGTAACAGCGGAAATTATTTTTTGTCTTTTATTCTGCCTTGCATCTTAGCTTTTTTATCGCACAATGCCAGCAAAATTTATCTAACATTAGATTTATTAACTTTATCGTTTACCTTATTACCAAATTCTTCTTTTCTATAGAACATAGAAACCACTCCAGGAACTACTGTCAAGAAGAGAAGTATACCCGCTACAACTTTTGAAGAAACTTCTGTCAAAACGCTTGTATCTAGAATTGTCATTCTTTGCTCCTTTTTTAGAAACATAAATTTAACTATTACTTCTTTTTACCTTCTTTACGACGGACTTTTTCACCCTTATAGAATATACCCTTACCCTTATAAGGATCTGCTTTGCGGACTTTATGAATTTGATCTGCAAATTGTCCAACCAAAACTTTATCTATACCTTTAACAACGAATTCTGTTGGTAACGCGCCCATTTCAACTGTTAAACCTTCTGGAATTGGCATAACAACATCATGAGAGAAACCCGCAATCAAAATTAATTCTTTACCACGAACAGATGCTTTGTATCCAACACCTTTCATATACATTTCTTTTGCAAAACCTTCGCTGACGCCAATAATCGCAGAATTTACATTGCGAGCCATTGTTCCCCACATTGCACGCGATGGTTTATCTTCGGCATCTTTTGGTGTGATAACAACTTCGTTATTTTCGATTTTAATATCAACCAATTTGGCATTCTTTGTACCCAAAGATAAATTCAATTTACCTTTTGGTCCCTTTATTACCATATTATTATCGACGATTTCAACTGATACGCCGTTTTTTATTTCAACTGGATATTTTCCTGCACGAGACATACTATTTGCTCCTTAGTCGCAAAGCCTTACGCTTTACAATTCATTAGATAACTCTACACAACACTTCACCACCAACGTTCATTAAACGTGCTTTGTGATCTGTCATAACCCCATTTGGTGTGGATACAATAGCTATACCCAAACCGTTCAATACTTTTGGCATTTTTACGCTGCCAGAATATACACGACGGCCTGGTTTAGACACAACAGAAATATTCTGAATTGCACCATTACCACCAACGTATTTTAAATTCACAACCAAATTCGCGCGTTTTTCGTCTATTTTTTCTTCGCGAAAATCAGTTATGAAACCTTCATCTTTCAAAACATGCAATACTGCTACACGCAGTTTGCTGTTTGGAAGAGTTACAAACTCTTTACCTGCATTCTGTCCATTACGAATGCGGGTCAACATATCTCCAATTGGATGCGACAATGACATAATTTGCTCCTTATTTGCAAAGTTTTATGCTTTACATTTTTATTTTTACCAACTTGACTTACGAACACCTGGCAATTTACCTTCTGACGCCAAAGTACGAACTTGTTGACGACACAAACCGAATATGCGAAAGAATCCACGAGAACGTCCAGTGACCGAACAACGATTGTGTAAACGTGTAGGATTTGAATTACGTGGCATTGTTGCCATTTTTTTCATCGCTTCCATACGTTCATCAGGCGTTGCTGTAACAGACATTTTTGCCTTCAGCGCATCACGCTTTTTTGCATATTTTGCAACCAGTTTTTGGCGGCGTGCCTGTTTGTTTATCAGTGCTTTCTTAGCCATCTTTTTTTCCTTATACTATTATTTCAATACCAGCGGTAAACCAATTTTGGTCAGCAAGCTGAGTGCTTCTGCATCGGTTTTTGCAGTTGTTGCAATTACAAT
>JAFGMC010000005.1 GCA_016927735.1 Alphaproteobacteria bacterium | reverse complement strand
ATCAATACCAATAAATTTTGTTGTTTCATTTTCGCGTCCCATTCTTTTTAATGCAATTTTTCTGAACATTGAAAATATTCCAGCAGATCCTACGTGATCATCATGCATATGTGATATAAATACAGTGCTTAATTTTGATATTACATTACGTCCAGATTTCTCTAAGTCGCGTAAGGTCCCAAAAACTGTATAACCACAATCCATCAGAATTCCATCAGATTCATCATCATTCCATAATATAAAAGAAGTATTGCCCAGATTGTATTCAAATCCGTTTCCACTTCCCAGAATTTCAATTTTCATAATATTATACTTTATTTTGCCAAATCACCAACGGACATTGTAATACGGCGAATACCGCTGCTGATAGATTTTTCTTTATTAATCTTTGCACGAATAATATCACCTGTGTTTTTGATATGTGTTCCGCCGCAAAGTTCACAAGATATATCACCCGCAATAACAACATTAACTTTGTCACCATACTTTTCGCCGAACAAAGCCAATGCACCAAGTTTTTTGGCTTCTTCAATAGGTGTATCAAATTTTGTTTCAACTGGAATTTTTGCAACAATCCAATCATTAATAATTTTTTCTGTTTTTGCAATTTCGTCCACTGTCATTGCACGTCCAAAAGAAAAATCAAAACGAATACTGTTCGGCGAAACTTTGGACCCGCGTTGTTCAACATCATCATTCAAGACAATTCGAAGTGCGGCCTGTAATAAATGCGCTGCAGTATGTGCACGAGCAGTCTGTAAGCGAATTTGTTCGTCAACCACCGGGATAACATCGTCCCACACATGCAGTGGCGAGATTAATTTACCCTTATGAATAACAATATTTCCTGCGCGATTTGTTTCTGTTATTTGCATAATACCTTTGAATTCACCACTGTCGCCAACCTGACCCCCCTGGGTTCCATAAAATGGTGTTTTATCCAATGCAACCTCTACTTCATCGCCAGGCTTCGCACTGTTAATAAATTCACCATCTTTTAATATCGCAAGAACTTTTGCCTCGATTTCTGTTGGATTATATTTATGTATATCATCTGTCACGGACAGGTCAGTGCGGGATTCCCACAACGTTCTGGTTCCCTTGGTATCTGCACGGGAACGTTCTTTCTGTTGGGTCATACATTTTTCAAAACCGGCTACATCAACATCTAATCCGCGATCACGCAAAATCATTTGCGTTAAATCCAATGGAAAACCATAAGTGTCAAACAATTTAAATGCAATGTCCCCAGTCAATATTTTGGTATTTAATTTTGGTAATTCACTTTCTAATAATTTCATTCCATTTTGCAACATGTCTGCAAAAGCATTTTCTTCATTGGTTATTATTTCAATAACATGTTTTTCGTTCTTTTTTAATTCTGGATATGCGTCCCCCATCTCTTTAATCAGTGTAGGGTAAAGCTTTGATAATAACGCACCCTTATGTCCCAGAATTTGTCCATGACGCATTGCGCGACGCAGGATTCTGCGAATCACATAGCCGCGATCCGTATTGCTGGGGATAACACCATCTGCAATTGCAAATCCAACCGCACGCATATGATCGGCAATAACTTTGAACGATGAAAAATTCTTGGCAGTTTTTTTAACACCAACAATTTCTTCAGTTGCATGAATCAGATTCATAAATAAATCAGTTTCATAGTTATCTGTTTTTCCTTGTAATATTGCGGCCCAACGCTCCAACCCGGCACCTGTATCAACATTTTTATTTGGCAGGTCAGTTAAATTTCCGTTTGCATCACGATCAAATTGCATAAATACATCGTTCCAAATTTCTACCCAACGATCATCTTCGTTTTCAATATGTTCACCAAAGTCATAAAACATTTCTGTACATGGGCCACATGGACCGGTATCACCTGCAGACCACCAGTTGTCTTTATCCCCCATACGGATTGCTTCTTTGCTGGCAACCTGGCGCCAGATTTCTGTAGATTCATCGTCGCTGAAATGTGTTGTGACGCGAATCTTTGCAGGATCTAATTTCAAAACATTGGTCAGTAAATCCCAAGACATTTCAATAGCTTCTTGTTTAAAATAATCACCAAAAGACCAGTTGCCCAGCATTTCAAAAAAAGTATGATGACGACCATCAAATCCAACTTCGTCCAAATCATTGTGTTTTCCACCCGCACGCAAACATTTCTGTGAATCAGCAACACGTGGTGCAAATGCAGGTTCGGTGCCTTGTAAAATACCCTTCCATGGAACCATACCGGCCACGGTAAATAATAAGCTCGGGTCGTTTGGTATCAGTGATGCACTGGGAACAATTTTATGTCCCTTGGATTCAAAATATTCCAGAAATAATTTACGAATATCATTATATGTCATTATCAATTTCCCTTTTCTTTTAACAGCTCTTCAAACAGTTTACAATATCTGCGCATTGCGCCCTCGAAATATTGTTGCTGATTGTTTGGTGGTAATAAACGTTTACCATACTTATGCACAACAGAATCCAGACCAGTTGCGATATAATTTACGCGATCCATATAAATTGGTGCGGACAATATGCTAAGATGCTTGGTATATATATTTAAATATGCCCACATCATAGAATCATCTGGTGGTCTGTACCCCAGACTATCATCAATTTCATGTACCTTATCGATTATTTTATCAATTAACTCTGCCAGATTTATCATGATTTTTGTTCGTACCAAAGTTCCAGCAATTCCGATATGTGGTCTTTCAATAACTATATTGTCTTCATCAATAACACAGTTTTTATAATTATCCATGATTTTTAATAAATCAAGCAATCGTCTTTTTATTATAGCCATATTTTGCATTACCGCAAAATTATTAGGCTGGACCACCGGAATATCGACATTTGTTATTATATCATCATCATCAACAAATACCATCCAGTCGGAATTAATTTGTAAATCTTTGATTGCAAATAATATATTCAGTCTGGATTCTAAAGAGCCAAAATTCTTTGATGCATTTATTATATGCAGCGGTCCACGATATCCCAAACGACGAATTTGATAGGCTGTCACTTTGGTGTCAGGATTGTCGTTATGCACAATTAAATAAATTTTTTGTTTTAATTTTGCGATGGCTGGCACAGAAATTCGCATAAATTCTGTGTCAAAAGTGGTCAGTCCAACAATAATATAATTTTTTTTCGGCAGCATGGACAAATCTTAAATAAAAGTTTATGAAATTGCAATCGGTTAGTTGTTTATGATATAATAACAGGCATGAAACCTACAATGCTTTTTGCCATAGTTTTAATGACTGCTATAATTCTGGCATCATCTTTTGGTTTACATGTTATGCCATTAGATTCAATTTATAAATTATCCAGCGATATTTCAGCAACTGCATTATATGTATGTCCATCAAATGGTTCAAGTTGGGATTCAATTGCAAATGCCATAGGACCATTCACACGTTTTATCAGCATGTTTTTCTTTTTTGCATTAATGTTATTGTTGTTTAATTGGGGATGGGCACTGTATCAAAACTTGTTAAAGGATTCTTTTAATCAGAATGCTTTTAAAAATCCATGGGGCTTTACAAAGATGTTGTTTTGGGCCGGGGTTATTGTTCTTATGATGGTTTGGACACCAAATCATTACAGGAGTGTACATATCCAAGGAGCGGAAGGAAATTGGGTTTTGTGTGAAAGTAATTCGCCAGGTGCCATACCAGTTCGTGCAGAAGCTGTCAAGCGGTAATTGTGGGTTGTAAAATATGCTCTTGACATAAACGGCGGAATTCTCTACGATTCGAACAAGCAGTAAGGGCAATGTCCCTGACATCTGCGGGACAACCTAAACATAAACTCACGAAAGGAGAATATTATGAACAAAGCAGAATTGATCGAAGCAATTGCTAACGAAGTTGAAGTTACAAAAGCAACAGCAGCTAGCTGTTTGGATGCATTCATCAGCACAGTTACAAAAGTTTTGAAAAAGAAAGGCGAAGTACGTTTAGTTGGTTTTGGTACATTTACATCTGCAAAACGTAAAGCAACAACAGGCCGTAATCCTCAGACAGGTGCTGCAATTAAAATTCCAGCATCCACACAGCCTAAATTCAAAGCTGGTAAAGCTCTGAAAGAAGCTTTGAATTAATAGATTGTTTATTGAAGCTTAAAAAATCCGGCAATTGTCGGATTTTTTTTATGTGTTACAAATTTTCCTCTTTACTTAAATTATAATATTGAATACAATTCAGGCGTTGAACAAAAAAGGAAGAAAAATGGCAAAAAAACAAGTTAAAAAAGCTGCTGTGACTAAAAAAGTAGTTGCTAAAAAAGCACCTGCTAAAAAGCCAGTTGCTGCAAAACCAGTTGCTAAAAAAGCACCTGCTAAGAAACCTGTTGCTGCAAAACCAGTTGTAAAAGCTGCTGCCCCAGCACCAGAAACAAAATTTGTTATGGAAGCTCCTATTGCATCAGTACCTTCTTGTGGTTGCTGCTGCAGAAATTTTGGATTCTGTCGCTTTGTAAGAAAATTGATTGTGTTTTTCGTAATATTTGCATTGGGTTATGCTGCTGCAATTTATTGCCCACACAGTAAGCGTTTCTTTAACAATGGTCCACGTATGCAAGAAGTTTTTGTTAATGGTTGCTTGGATGTAGCAAAATTACCAAATCCTGATATGGTAGAAAAAATCAAAACTGCTGACACTAATGCTGACAACTGTATTTCAAAAGACGAATTTGATGCAGTGCGCGCAGAATTTCGTAAAGAAAACCGTGCAGACAGACCAGCTGGTCCAATGCGTCGTTAATTTGATTACGTGAATTATAAAAAACACGGCATATGCCGTGTTTTTTAATGAATTTAATATGACCCAGAATTGTTTCCTTTCAGAACACGGGATTTATTCTTATCCCATTCACGGCGTTTTATTGTTTCACGCTTATCTACCAGATTTTTACCGTAACCAATTCCTAATAAAACTTTCAGTTTACCACGATTATTAAAATAAAGCTTTAACGGTACTGCTGTTGCACCTTTTTCTTGAAGTTTTCCAATCATTTTATTTATTTGTGAACGATGCATCAACAGTTGTCGTGCTCGACGTTCATCAAAATAAATTGCCTTGTTAGCAGTTGGTAATGGTTGAATAACAATCCCAGTCAGAAATAAATTATCATCGCGTTTTTGAACGAATCCATCAATTATATTTACCATACCATAACGAATAGATTTTAATTCTGCACCGGTCAATGAAATACCAGCTTCTATTGTGTCTTCAATAGAATAACTGAACCGAGCCTTGCGGTTTTCAGAAACTTGTCCAACTTTTATAATTTGACGTGACATTTTGGGTATAAATTCTTTGTGTTGGATTCCAGTATAGATTCCAATTCATCTAATTGCAAATTTTTGATTTCTGATAAAATCTTTGCTGTTTCAATCACCATGGCTGGTTCACATTCTTTTCCACGATATGGAACTGGTGCACAATATGGCGAATCCGTTTCAATAACAACTCTATCATTTGGTATTTTTGTAAATATTTCACGTAATTCATTGGCGTTTTTAAAAGTCAAAATGCCACTGGCCGAAAAATAAAATCCCCTATCCAGCATTGTTTTTGCAAATTCCCAAGATCCCGTAAAGCAATGCATAACACCACGGACAGAATCATTCAGAATTGCCATTGTATCTTCTTCGGCATCACGTGAATGAATTGCAACGGGCAGGTTGTGTGTTTTTGCAATTAATAATTGTTTTTTAAATAATTCAATCTGTTGTTTTTTATTTTCAATCCCATAATGATAATCCAAACCTATTTCACCAATTCCGACAACTTTTGGATTATTTAAAAAATCTTGAAAAGAGTTTTCAATTTCTTTCCCAGCATATTCTGGATGAATCCCCAATGTGCAAAATATATTATCATATTTTTTTGCGATTTCAATTGCGGGTCTGAAATCTGATGGCTGGGCACAGGCGCAAATTAATGCACCAACCCCTGCGTTTTTTGCATTATTAACAATTGCATCCAGTGTATCTGGTTCTGCATATCGGTCGGTTAAATGACAATGGGTATCTATAAACATTTTTTTATATCATTAATAATTTTAAATATTGCAATTTCTGGTTCCAAATAAATTCTATTGATATCAGAAATATTATTTGCGGCTTCTGTATATAAATCTGCCAGACCAAAATGAGAAATTGCGTCCAATAAAATTCCATATAATTCAGGTGTTACAGCAATCTTTTTTGCCGCTGACATCATATCGGCAGAATTAGATTTTGGATTTTCCAGCATTTCGATTAAT
This sequence comes from Alphaproteobacteria bacterium, assembly GCA_016927735.1. Taxonomy (GTDB): domain Bacteria; phylum Pseudomonadota; class Alphaproteobacteria; order Rs-D84; family Rs-D84; genus JAFGMC01. The sequence goes on along the minus strand of JAFGMC010000005.1, from coordinate 13,943 downwards.
TCGGAATATATTTCATCACCACCAGATTTTTTCAAATTCGCAATCTTACCGAAACTGCCATTAGACAGTTTTAACATATCTGTGCTGATATCTTCTTCTGGTAAAAATTTTACACATAATTCACGAAGTTCAGAAATACTTAAAGGGGTCATCTTTTCAACGCGTGCACGTGAACGAACGGTTGGTAAAACATTTGAAAGTTGGTGTACCACCAATAAAAATATAGTTTTTGCAGGTGGTTCTTCCAATAATTTCAGCATTGCGTTTGATGCACTGGGGTTTAATTCATCGACCGAGTCAATCAATATAACCCTCCATCCACCGGACATTGATGACATCTGCATTTTTTCAATCATTTTACGAACAGTGTAAACAGAAATAACTTTGCCATCTGGTTTCGGTCGGCTGTCTTTATCAATATTTCTTTCCATATCAATTATGAAAAAGTCACCCACACAACCATGAACCATTTTTGCGATATGATATGCCAGTGTTGCCTTGCCAATTCCGCGTGTACCGGATAATATCCATACAGGATGTATTGGGTGTTCTTCACGTTTATTCCACGCGTCCATAAATGTTCGCAATATCGATACGTGTCCAACCAATGTGTCATTGTCCATTGGATGCGGAAAGGTGTAAGATTCGTTTTTACGTGGCGCCATTTTTATTAGAAAATTTATTTTCCCCCAAAGATTATACCCAGGTTTTTAATTATACGCCCCAGGAACTGCGTCTTGCCCACGCGTTCGGCGGAAACCAATGGTGCTCGCGCAATAATTTCGCCATTCAGTTCGGCAATAATTTCACCTATCTTTGCACCTTTTTCAACTGGTGCAGGAACAGGATCGTTATAGCGCGCCAAAACGCGCAACCCCCCCAGGTTTTGACTTTTCTTTAATGTGACAGCAAAAGGTTTTTCAATTGTCGCGTTCACAAATTCTTGGCGACCGTACCATACTGGGATTTTTGCAATTTTATCCCCAGTGTTATAGAAAATTTTGTTCATTGTTGAAGAAAAACCGTAATTCAAAATCTTCTTCATTTCTGCTGCCAACGCATCATGATTTTTTGCCTGTAGTCCATTTATCACAGCAACCAATCTTCGACCACCAATTTTTGCGCTTGCTACCATACCATAACCACCTTCTTTGGTATGGCCAGTTTTCAAACCATCAGCACCAGACATTATAAATAATAATTTATTATAATTCAAAGTATGTGTACGTCCCCATTCTTTGCACCATTCATCTTTATAATTATTGAATTCAAATCTTTTTGTTGAAAACAAAGGATATATATTAGGGTAGTTAGAAATAATATACATTCCCAAAGTTGCTAATTCACGTGTTGTCATCAAGTTGTTTGGATCAGGCAAACCACTGGCATTTGCAAATGTAGAAAGTGGCATCCCAATTTTACGAGCTTTTTTTTGCATCATGCCTGTGAATGCTGATTCTGAGCCAGCTAATTTTTCAGCAACAACCATTGCTGCGTCACCACCAGATAATACAATTAATCCCATGATTGTATCACGAACAGAAATCTTTTGACCATGTTTCAGGCAAATTTTACTGGCTGTGTCCCAAACTGGATTTTTATAATCTGCATTTTCACCGACATTCAACATATCGTCCATTTTCAAGTCGCCAGACTTTAAAGAATCAAAAAGAACTGTCAAAGTCATTAATTTTATCATAGAAGATGGTTGCATTAATACATCAGCATTTTTTGAATACAATTCTGCACCAGAATCATAATCAATCATATATACTGATTTTGCATTTGTTGAAAAAGCAAAAGCAGAGTTTGTATTACTGAATAACGATATAATCGACAAAAGATAAATAAATTTTTTCATAATTCCACCTCATTAAAACCTTAGCAAATTTCACCGACAAAATGCAAATCAGAAATATTTGTAATTTTTAAATCACATACTGTTTTTGCAAGTATTTTGTCACCTTTTATTTTAATTTCTATATCATCTGGGGTTCGTGCTGTATTATTTTCTTCGACCAACACCTGGGATACAGTTCCAATTTTTGACTTCATAAATTCTAATTTATTTTCATCAGCAATTTCAGATATTATCTTTACACGTTTTTTTGAGATATTTCTATCAATTTGTTCAGCAAGCGTTGCAGCAACGGTATCTGGGCGGGCAGAAAATGGGAAAGCGTGAATTTTTATAGGCAGCAGTTCACGCGCCAGGTCGGCGGTTTCTTCGAATAATTCTGGTGTTTCACCTGGGAAGCCACAAATAATATCCCAACTGAAAGAAATAAATTTATTTTGCATAATTTTTTTTACTATTTCTGCAGTGTGACGTCTGCGCATGGCGGTCAGTATTGAATTGCTGCCGGACTGCATAGAAAGATGTATGTGTGGCAACAGCCGTGAATCGGTTTTCATTAACTCTATGATTTTTGTTATTTCTGGTGATGCGGGATCCATTGAAGATAGTCGCAATCTTTTTATTTCTGGCACATCATTTAATAATTTTTCACATAAATCGGATAAAAATATTTGATTATCAAAATAGCTGGCAATATCTACGCCTGTCAGAACAATTTCAAAGAATCCATCAGAAACAGATGTTTGCGCCTCATTCAAAATAGTTTCATAAGAAAAAGATTCACTTTTCCCACGCAAAAGTCTGGTCACACAATATGTACAAGAATGATTGCATCCATTTTGAATTTGAATAAATTTTTTAGATAATTTTGGTTCTGATTTGTGGAATTTTTTAATTTCAGGGGCAGTTTTATAACAAGGCGATTTTGCAAATGCCGCAGAATAAGCGTCCAGATTCATTTTTTCTTTGTTATCTATAACAATCGTATTTGGTATTTCGGAAAATAATCCCGGGTTACGGGTTGCTGCACAACCTGTGACAAAAATGGGTGCATTTTCATTTTCACGTGCCAGCTTTCGTACTGCTTGTGCAGATTGGCGTTCGGCCTCTGCTGTGACAGCACAAGTATTAATAACAATGGCGCATGACAGAACAGGGGACAGCATCATCTGAATTTTTTCTGTTTCCAGTGCATTAAGACGGCACCCAAAAGATAATGTTTTTATATTTTTTTCTTGCATTTTCGTAACCCTTGGGGCATTATAACCAGGCTTAAAATTATTTCAACAAAGGATTTTATAATGGCACGTACAACAAATTCTGACACTTTACCTCTTGTAGAGAGCCGTTATGAGCTTGGTATGCTGGCGTCGCAACGTGTTCGTGACCTGAATGGCGGGGCAGAACCTGCTGTAGAAAAGGGTCATGACAAGATGACAGTTGTTTCTTTGCGTGAAATAGCGTCTAAGAAATTGAATATCAATAATTTGCGTCATGAATTTGTTCAGTCTTATAAAGAAGCTCCTGTTTTGTCAGATAATGATATTTCATTAGAAGTTAAAGCCGAAGACCCATTGTTACGTGAAATTGATGCAGAACTGGAAAATATGTTGTCTGCAGATCCAATTACAGAAGAAAAAGCAGAAAAAATATCCGAAGAAGTCTCCGAAGTTGTAGCAGAATAGTTTATATCAGGGAGACGTCGCATAGAGGCCTAGTGCGCTTGCTTGGAAAGCAAGTATGCTCGCAAGAGCATCGAGGGTTCGAATCCCTCCGTCTCCGCCAGATAAAATGCCCCAAATGGGGTTTTTATTTTGATAAGTATTTATACTAGTTAAAAGGATATATTATGGCTGAAGTGAAAAAGCTAATAGAAGGTTATAAAAATTTTTATAAAGAAAATTTTATCACAAATAAGAATAATTTATTCAAAGATGTCCAAAATTCACAAAACCCAAAAACTCTTGTTATTTGTTGCAGTGATTCCAGGGTTGATCCTGCAATATTGATGAATTCTGATATTGGTGATATTTTTGTTGTCAGAAATGTTGCTAATTTGGTGCCACCTTATCAACCAAATTTTAATAGCAGTCATGGAACCAGTGCAGCAATAGAATTTGCAGTTAATTATTTAAAAGTTGAACATATAGTTGTCTTGGGACATTCTAATTGTGGTGGAATAAAATCACTTGTTGATAATGATATAGATATGAATGAAAAATTTAGCTTTATAACAGAGTGGGTTAAGATAGCAGAAGGTATAAAAACAAAAATTACAACCGATATAGAAGATAAATATGCTTTTTGTGAACAAGAAGGTATTAAATTGTCTTTGAATAATCTGATGACATTCCCATGGGTAAAAGCAAAAGTTGAAAAGGGTGATTTAAAATTGCACGGCTGGTATTTTTTATTAAAAGACGCATCATTATCAACTTTAAATAAAGATACGGAAATGTTTGAAAAAATAAAAATATAATTTTCTTATAAAACTAAATTTTATCCTTGTAAAAATAATTAAATATTTCTATAATCGTTTAAATAATAATAAGGGGTTTTTACTATGAAAATTGAAAAATTAGTCAAAGCCTTTGCAGCACTGTCACAGAAAACACGTGTACAAATATTATCTATGATAATTAATTTTGGTGATGATGGTATTTGTCCATGTAATTTGCTGGAAAATTTAAAATTAACCAATGCGAATCTGTCGTTTCATTTAAAAGAGCTTGAAAATGCAGGTTTTATCAATAAAAAGAAAAAGGGCAGGTTTATACATTATTTCGTAAATTGTGATTTGATAGAACAACTGGGAAATTTTTTAATAAAAGACTGCGGAAAATTAAATTGTAAGAAAAAGGAAACAAAAAATGCTTAAGAAAATTTTAATGTTAACAATTGGATTATTTTTAATAACTGGATGCAATGAAGATAAAACCGATATTCCTCAAGGTCCGCAAGAGGTTACAAAATCAACGATTTACTATTTTCTTGGAAATATAAGATGTGTATCGTGTCATAAAATTCAAGAATACACTACAGAAGTTTTTAATGATAATTTCAAGGATAAATTGGATTTTAAGATTGTTAATATAGATAAACCTGAAAATAAACATTTTATAACGGATTATAATCTTTATACAAAGTCGGTTATATTGGTAAAAGTTGCTCAAGACAAAGTGACCGAGTATAAAAATCTAGATAAGATTTGGACATATATTGAAAATGAAAATAAATTCAAAACATATATTAAATATGAAATTGATTCTTTTTTGTTAGATACGGATAAATAACATGGAAATTGGATTACTTTTAACTTCTGTTTGGTTGGGTATATTAACTTCTATCAGTCCGTGCACCCTGACAACTAATATTGCGGCTGTTTCTTATATTGGACAAAAGGTTGGTAAACCTTATTATGTAATGTTATCAGGTTTGTTTTATACCTTGGGTCGTACGACGCTGTATACAATTTTAGGTTTGGTTTTATCTTTAAGCTTTTCATCTATACCAATTGTTTCACAATTTTTACAATCAAATATGCCATACATTGTTGCACCATCTTTGATAATTATTGGTTTAATGATTCTGGATATTATAAAAATAAAATTACCAAACTTTGGTTTTGGATTAAATAAAAGCAATAATGATAAACGTGGATTATTGAAGTCTTTTGTTTTGGGCGTCCTGTTTGCAATGGCATTATGTCCTGTATCAGCTGCGCTTTTCTTGGGGAATCTTATCCAAACCCAAGGGAATGTTTTATCGCTTATTTTATATGGTATAGGTACCGGATTACCAGTTATCGCAATTGCTTTTATTTTGGCGTTCAGTGTAAAAAATATTGCCAAGGTTCACAGTAAAATAGTTGTTTTTGAAAAATGGGCACGCAGAATCACAGGTATTGTATTTGTTGCAGGCGGTTTTTATTATTTATCAACTATTCTGGGGATTAATCTGAATATTTTATCTTGGTTTACATTTTTGGCGGATTATGTTGTTTATGACATGTTGGCAATTGCAAAAAATTTACCTTTGGCATCTGCGTTACATTTCTTTATTGAAGATGTCACAAAAATATTTTTCTTACTTTTTCTTGTCACAGGTTTTGTTTCTTTTTTCAGATCATATCTTAATCCAGAAAAAGTACGTGAATATTTGGAAAATAAACCAAAATGGTTGGCATATTTAATAGCTATTTTACTGGGTGCTGTCACACCATTTTGTTCATGTTCATCTATCCCACTTTTTATTGGGTTTATAGAGGCCGGAATTCCGTTTGGCGTCACAATGTCCTTTTTAATAACTTCGCCACTAATTAACGAAGTAGCTATTGTTATTTTGGCGGCCAGTTTGGGTTGGCATGTTACTTTGATATATTTAGCAACGGGAATGATAATCGGATTGTTTGGTGGTTTGATTATGGAAAAGTTTCATATGGAAAAATATGTAGAAAGCTATGTTTATAATATCAGAATGGCTAGAAATAAAATAATCCAGGTCAAAGAAACTTTGACCCAGCGTACAAAATATGCGGTAAATTATTCATTCGAAATAATTAAAAAAGTTTGGCCTTATATTTTATTAGGTGTCGGTATCGGATCTTTTTTACATGGATTTGTTCCATCTGAATTTATGTCCGAATATTTAAATAAAGAAAGTTTGTTTGCAGTACCAGCATCTGTATTGATTGGTATCCCATTATATTCAAATGCAATCGGTATAATCCCAATTGCAGAAGTCTTGCTGTCCAAAGGTATCCCAATAGGCACTGTATTTTCGATGATGATGAGTGTTGTCGCTATATCTCTGCCAGAGCTAATTATTCTGCGAAAAGTTATGACAACCAAACTATTAAGTTATTTTGTGTTGTTAATGTTTTTAATGATAATTTTGATGGGGTATTTTTATAATATTATTTTATAAAGGGGTTAAAAAATGAAACTGGTAAAAGTATTGGGTACAGATAATTGTGTAAATTGTACTAATTTAAAAAACAAAATTAGTCAAATTATTGATAGCAGTAATTATGATGCCAAGGTTGAAAAAATAACAAATATTGTAGATATTATGGGTTATGGCGTCATGTCAGTTCCAGCAGTTGTTGTTGATGAAGAACTGAAATGTTTTGGGCGCAGCCCCAGTGAAACGGAATTGCACGATTGGTTGAAATAAAAATAAATGCCCCATTGGGGCATTTATTAATTTTTTATCTGGTTGGTTTGCGACGACGTTGTCCAGCAAACTTTGGTTTAAAACCGCCACTGCTGCGTCTAGATTTATTGTCTCTGCCACTATTGTTGTTGCCAGATCTTTGTCCGCTACCAGTGCGTCTTGGTTTATCATCTGCAGCAGCAGGTTTTTTTGAACCAGGGTTCATCATATAATAGATTGCATCCCATTTCTTTGATTCAGATGGGGATACAAAAGATAATGCTTCACCTTCTTGACCTGCACGTGCTGTACGACCAATACGATGTATATAATCTTCTGGGCACTGTGTTATATCATAATTTATAACATGTTGTATGTGCGGTATATCCAGCCCACGTGCCACAATATCAGTTGCAACTAATATCCTAAATTTTTGATTTCTGAAATCACGTATAACCCTATCGCGTTTATTTTGACTCAGATCGCCATGTATACAATCAGTATCAAATTTTTCTGCACGCAGTTTTTTTACCATACGTTCCGATCCATATTTTGTTTTAACAAAAATTAAAACAGAACCTTCGCGTTTATTCAGTTGTTCAATTAATGTTGGAAATTTTGCTTCATCATTCAGTTTAATAACTTCTTGTTTAATCTTTTCAATTGGATTAAAAGTAGATCCAACAGAAATTCTTTTTGGGTTATTCATGTATTTTTCAGAAAGCTTTATAATGTTTGCAGGTAAGGTCGCTGAAAACAGAAGTGTTTGACGATTTTTCGGTACATGTTTAACAATTTCATCTATTTGATTTAAAAAGCCCATATCCAACATACGATCTGTTTCGTCCAGAACCAAAAATTTTACATCTTTTAATGCCAAACTTCTGCGTTTTAAATGGTCACTTATTCTGCCCGGGGTACCAACAATAATATTTGGATTCAGTTTTAGTTTCTGCAATTGTTTTGGAATAGATTCACCACCGATTAAAAGTGCAGTTCTTATTGGCGATTTATATCCGATAAAGTCTTCAAATGTTTTTAAAATTTGGGTGGCCAATTCGCGGGTAGGTGTTATAATTAATGCGCTGTCTCCCAAATTATCCATAAGATTTGAAATAATTGGGATTCCAAAAGCTGCTGTTTTACCTGTTCCTGTTTGCGATGATACCAGTACATCAGAACCAGCAAGAATCAATGGAATTGTCTCGCTTTGAACAGTTGTTGGAATTTTGAAATGTATTTTTTCCAAAGATTTTAATATAGATTCAGATAATTTTAAAGATTCAAAAGTCATAATAGTTTTTCTCACTTGATGTTTTTTTTTGCATTAATACTGTCTCTTGATTTACAAGAGTGTTGTTTTAAGAGTTAGGTCAAAAACAATAATTTTGAAATTATTATTTTGAAACTCTTAGTCAAATGCATATCGGAGAGGAATCTTGTTAAGACAACTTTCTTTCTTCATTTAAGAATAGCTCTTTCTAAAGAGCAGCGAATGTTAAAGAGTAATATAAGCTCTGACGCGGATAGTACACTATATTCTATTGAACGCAAGCGTTTTAATTTAAATTTTTTTTAAACATAACTGCCAGCGGTTAAACCACTGGCAAATGCAAAATGTAAATTAAATCCGCCCAGATCACCTGTAATATCCATAACTTCCCCAGCAAAGAACAGACCGGGGCATAATTTTGATTCCATTGTTTTTGATGAAATAAACTCAGTTGAAACACCACCTTTGACAACCTCTGCATTTTCCAACCCCAGGCGTTTTAATGTACCACCAGAAATTATAAAATCGTTAACCATTTTTGCAACTATGGAAATTTCTGAATCTTTGTAATCTGCAATATTTGTATTTGTATCTGAACAAACTAATTTTGCAAATCTGGCCGGTAAATAAATAGATAGTAATGTTGGTAATGATTTTTTACCATCTGTTTTTTTTGCCTTGGTCAAAAAATCGTAAACATTCAGATTTGGTAAAAAATTAATATGAAAATCTTTATTCAAGTCGAATAATGATGCACGATAAGCGGCTGGTCCACCAATTCCATAATGCGTAAATAATAATGAATCTGAAATTGTTTTTTTATCAGTTTTAATTTCTACATCCATTGATATACCTGATAAATAAGATGAAAATATTTGTGTTTTCAATCCGACCAATCCGGGTTCGATAGGGATGATTTTATGCCCAAATTTTTTAGCGATTATATATCCAAAGTCAGATACTCCAAGGGCAGGGTAAGATACTCCACCCGTTGCAATAATAATTGATTTACAATTGAAATTTCTATCGTTTGTTTGGACTTCGAATTCATTGTTTTGTTTTTCAATATTTGTGACAGTTGTGTTTAATAAAATATCTGCACCTTGTGCATCTTCATTTAAAGCGGAAACAATATCTGAACTGGTGGTTGCGCAAAAAAATTGACCGGGCGCTTTCTCTACATATTCCAGATTATGTTTTTTTACCCAATCCAGAATATCAGAAGGTTTTACCAGCGCCAGTACAGAACGAACAAATTCTGGATTTTTACCAAAGTATTTATCATAGGTTGCAGCAGTATTTGTAAAATTACACCGTCCACCACCAGATACCCAAACCTTGCGTGCTGATTTATCCCCCATGTCTAATAATAATACACTTCGATTATTTGCCAAAGCTGCGCGTGCAGCAGAAAGCCCCGAAGCACCACAACCTATAATAATGACATCATATTTATTCATTTTCTATAATGTATCAGGAAGTGATGTTTTGCTTGGGGCAGAATATGAAGGCCAAGATGTATAACCATCTTTACAGCTTCTTACACATCTCTTGGTAGAAGGATTCCATTGCATTGTTCCAGTTTCATCTTCGTATCCAGCAACATCACATATAGGCACACATTCGTTGTTTTCAAGATTATATAGTTCACCCTGATACATACAAGATGCAATTTCGCAACCACGAGAATAACTGCTTACAGCTTGTTCACCAAGTATGCTGAATTTATTCTTGCACTGTCCACATTGTTTTGTGAACTCGTTTGTTTCTGAATAATCAGATGTATAACCAGGATTACAAGAAGTCACAACACATGGCCCCCAAGATCCGTTTGAAGAATCCCATTCTTTGGTACCAACACCGTTTTCTATTACACATTCTTGTTCGTCAGAGACACAAGCATTTGATGATACGTGATAACCGTATGAACAGGTTTGTATTTTACATGTTCCAAATGATGTCTTAGATGAATTCCATGTTTTATATGCAGAATCTGAATTAGGTGCGGCGCAATCAAGAGTATCTTCTTCACAAGATTGTCCATTTGGATGATATCCTGATACACAAGATTCAATTTCACAATTTCCACTTGCTTTATATGACAAGGCATTATCACGTGTACAATGTTCACAAATTCCATCAATCATTTCAAAATTACTCTTACAGGACTTTTCAACACAGTTGCCACCTTCAACTTCACCTATATTATCAGTGTCAGAAACACAATAATATTGACAGTTATTTGGATAAAATGCACGTCCACCATCTGTTATGGCTGTTCCATAAATTACAGGATAACTTGGACAATCTTTGAAGCAGTCATTTTCTGTGTTTGCAGCTGGTATAGAATTCGTCCAACTTCCATCGCCAAGTGAAGAACAACTTGTCACTGTGCTTCCATCTGTGCTGCAGAAACTGCCCAAAGGACATGATATACATGCAGATGGACTTGTTGCACCAGGTGCAGATGTAGTTGTGCCACCAGTACATGCAGTACAACTGACAGCTGAACCACTGGCCGGCGTTCCACCGGCACTCCAAGTTCCTGTTGAACATATTGTACATTCAGTTCCATCCCAAGTATAACCAGCAGCACATACGTCCCATACAGCAAATAATGTTAAGCTTTCCGTTTCTAATCCTGCTATATCATCACCATTTTGATAAATTGCTGAACCATCAGAGTTATTTGACCAGCCACCAAATATATAACCAGTCCTTAGAAATGTGTTCAGAATAGAATCATTAAATATACATGTCATCCCAACAGAACATGTCTTTATATAACTGGTTCCACCGCCGGAAATAATGCCCCCATTAGCAGAGAAAGTTATTTCCATTGCTGCACTTTCACATATTGGGTCTGTTGTATAACCGCTGTCATCATAGAAAGCCCCACCTTCAGCTGGTGAATATCCTTCTGGGCATGAAGCGGTATACACGCAGAAATTAGGATAATTTTCTATTATATTTAATGGTGTCTTTATTGCGCCAGCAGGTGGTGCAATATCTTCTGCCGAACATGTTTGATAACAGTCATTAATAGAATCGTGTTCATCAGCCAGTGTTTTTCCTATAATATAATATCCACTCGCTGTATCACATGTACTGAATATTGTTGTTCCACCATACAACACAGTATTTTCATCAACATAAGTATTATCTGTTGTAAGTGTTGTACAAACAGCACCACTGGTTGCAACGCGTGTACCAGCATCACAAGTTATCATACACTGATTTTGGGAAGAAAGTCCTGTCCCACCGTCAATATAATCAGTTGGACAATCAGATATACTTCCTGTAGAACCGTAAGAAATCGATGCAGCTGGGCAATATTTACCTGCAGGGCATGTTTCGCAAGAATCATTTATTGTTGAAACATACGTACCGCCAACACAATTTACTTTACAATCTGTATAAGAATCATGATCTGTTGCTAGTGTTTTTCCAATGATATGATAATCATTTGAAATATTACATGTATCTGGCATTGATAATTGACCATAATAGACATAATTTTCAATTATATATTTATCATCTGTTGTCAAAGTTGTACATGCGCTGCCAACTGAACCTACATATGTACCAGCAGAACAAATTGCATAACAAGTGTCTTGGCTATCACGTGGTGCTGTTGAATTTCCATATCCAACTGGACATACATCACGTGCGTTTACAGTCCCTTGTGAAATACTCGATTCTTCTGACCAGTATCCATTTCCAACATCCACACAAACGGTATCATTAGCATTTACAATATATGTTCCACCTGCACATGTTATTTTACAATCTGTAACAGAATCGTGATCAGCAGCAGCGGTGCCGTATGTTAAATAATTAGTTAAACATGATGTACAACTTGGTGCGGCAGCCCCTGAATATGTATTATCAGCGCATACTGTACAAGAACTTGTACTTCCATAGTTAACATTATGTGCAGCTTTGGACGTTCCAGCAGAACAATTTGTTCCAGATGTTGCATTTGCAATTGCGATATATTGTCCGCCGATAACGCTTATTTGACACTGTGTTATTAGTGTTTTTCCAGCAGTTGTATTTGCCGTATAAGATGCAGGACACGATATACAACTGGATGCTCCAGCAGCAGAATAAGTTGCACCTGTACATTGTGTTCTGGTACCAGTACTTCCATAACTTATTAATGCAGCAGGGCAATAATATCCAGCTGTACATGTTGAAGCAGTCGTGTCATTAATAATTTTTATGTATGTGCCGCCAACTGTTTGGAATTTACATTGATTTTGTGCAGTTAATCCCGTGCCACCATCATCATAGTTTGTTGGACATGCTGTCAATCCTTGATCACTGGTGCTGAGTTCGTATAATCCACCAGTACAATAATTACCAGCCGTACAGGTAGAACAAGTTGAAGAATTTCCAGGCAAGTATGTACCAGCAACGCAGTTAACACCTGATAATGACCATTGTGCATATAATGTTGTGTTGGACGTTTTATCCCAAATACGTGCAGATACACCAGATGATGTATAATATTGTGTCCCGCCACTTGTCGAATCATAATAACCTGAAAAAGTATTATTTATTAATGTTGGCATAGTAGCAGCAGGCATTGGGGAATCGTATGTAGCTATTACAGAATTTGAACCGCCAGTACCAGATTGTTTATCAAATGTTACGGTATAAGTATTTGCTGTACATGATGCGTCAGGTGTTCCAGAATCTTGAATATTTCCATATCCAGTATAACATGTTGTTGTATACGTACAAACATTATCAACAACAGATAATATGCAGTTTGCATTTATTGTATTACATTCATCACATGCAATTGAAAGACCCGTCGAACTATAACTAATCAAAGTGGCAGGACAATAATTATATGCAGGACAACTTGATAGTGTAGAAGAATTAGCAGACGCAATATATGTTCCAGCTGTTGTTTGTATTTGGCATTGTGTAATTAATGTTTTTCCAGCTGTTGTATTTGCGGTATATGACCCTGGGCAAGTAGAACAACTTGATGCACTGGATGCGGAATAAGTTGCACCAGTACATTGAATTCTGGACCCAATACTTCCATAACTAATTAATGTGGCAGGACAATAATATCCGGCTGTACATGGTACAGAAATTGTTGCATTTGCAGTCGAAATATATGTACCACCAGCTGTTTGCCATTTACAGTCTGTCACAACAGAACCACCAGTACTTCCAGAAACATAACCCGCTGGACATGACGTTCTGGTACCAATACTTCCATAACTAATTAATGCGGATGGACAATAATATCCAGCTGTACATGTAGTTGCACTCGTTGCATTTGCATTTGCAATATATGTTCCAGCTGTGGTTTGCCATTTACAAGAACCTATAGCAGTTAACCCAGTTCCACCATCGTCATAATTTGTTGGACATCCTATTATATTACCATTGCTTCCATAATTTATTAATGCAGCAGGACAATAATATCCTTCCTCACATTCTATTTCGATGGCATCACCACCTGCTTCTATCCAATAACCAGCAGTTGTTTGTAATTGACATTGGGTGTCTGTTATTTTACCGGCGACTGTATTGGCAGTATAGTTTGTCGGACACGCCGTACAACTGGTCGCTGTACTGCCGGCTGTTGGTTGATATGTGGCACCAGTACACTGTGTACAAGTTTGACTGTTT
>JAFGMC010000004.1 GCA_016927735.1 Alphaproteobacteria bacterium | reverse complement strand
GAGTGGCTGGATTCGAACCAGCTCAGGCATAAGCCAACAGATTTACAGTCTGCCCCGGCTCTCCAACTCCGGCGCACGCCCAATCTTGGTGCGAGTAGCGGGACTCGAACCCGCATTTTCAGCTTGGAAGGCTGACATTCTAGCCTTTGAACTATACTCGCATCTAATAAAAAGCTTTGCAATTATAACTGGATTTATAAAAAATGCAAGTTTTTATCCAACAATTCCATTCGTGATGGTTATAGTTCTATCTGCACGTTTTGCCAACGACATATCATGTGTAACAAACAACATTGCCATCTTATTTTTACGCACCAATTCAAACAGTAAATCAAATACCACGCCCGCATGTTTTGGATCCAGACTGCCAGTTGGTTCATCTGCCAATAATATATCTGGGTCGTTTGCCAATGCACGCGCAACAGCAACACGTTGTTGTTCACCACCAGACATTTCACCTGGTAAATGTGATCCCCTGTGTAAAATATTTGCAGATTTTAATAATTTCTTTGCTTGGTCAATTGCAGAAGCTTCATCCGCACCATTTGCCAACATCGGTAAAATAATATTTTCCAGTGCCGAAAAATCTGACAATAAATTATGACGTTGATAAACAAATCCTATTTTTCTGCGCCGCATTAATGTTCGCATTTCATCATCCATTTTCTGAACAGTTGTTCCAGAAACCAGAATACTGCCGGAACTCGGTCTGTCCAACAAACCAACGCATTGCAACAGTGTAGATTTTCCACAACCCGACGGTCCAACCAGCGCAACAATCTCGCCACGACGCAAATCAAATCCACCACCAGTTAGGATATGTAGTGGTTGCCCACCCTCCATAAAGGTTTTTTTGATATCACGAACAGACAAAACTACATCGCCGCCCTTCGATACTTTGGATAATGATTTCAGTATATTCACCATTTTATTCATTCCTTAAGACTTCTACTGGATCTGTGTTTGCGGCCTTCCATGCTGGATACAATGTCGCCAAGAATGATAAAGCAATGGCAATCAATGCAATCCCAAGAACCGATGACAAAACTAATTTGCTTGGCAGCTCTGATAAATAATATAAGTCTGCTGGGAACAAATCGCGACCAGTCGCCCACTGGAAAAACTTTCTGATTGGTTCAATATATATTGCCAACAAAACGCCTAATCCTGTTCCCAATGAAGCACCAATAATACCAATGCTGGTCCCAGACAGAATAAATATCTTCATCATAGATTTTCGCGATACTCCAAATGTTCGCAGTACTGCGATATCCTTGGACTTGTCTTTTACCAACATTACCAAACTGGATACAATATTAAATACCGCAACAATAACTATCAGCATTAAAATCAAAAACATTACATTTGATTCAACCTGCAACGCGCCGACAAAACCCCTGTTTAAATCACGCCAATCACGAACCACAAAACCCGATGGTAATAATTTTGATAAAGACTCAGCCACTGGTGTTGTTTGTTCTGGATTTTTCAAGAACAAATCAATGTGTGTGACGCTGTCGCCGATATTAAGATATTTCTGGGCAGTTGCCAATGGCATAAAAATATACCCTGAATCATATTCATACATTCCCATAAAAAACGACGACATAACTGGATAAGACATAATGCGTGGCATAGTTCCAAACGCTGTCGCCGTTCCGCCATTTGCAGAAATTAATGAAACATTATCGCCCATTGTTGTACGCAGTTGACGTGCCAAAGATGAACCAATAACCAGTTCCCCGTCTTTTATTGAATCCAAATCTTTGCCATATATCTTTGTACCTGTTTTTGTTTTTGATTTTAAATCAGACATTCTGATTCCACGTATCATCGCACCAGAGTTATTACCGTTTGCCGCAACCATAACCTGACCTTCGGCAATTGGAACAATATTTGTTATTGAAGATTCTACTATTTTATTCTGACGCATTTTATCAATCAAAAAGTCATAGTCTTTGATTGCGCCATCTTGGTGATAAACAACCACGTGGCCATTCATACCAATTATTCTGGATAATAATGTTTCGTGAAAACCGCCCATTACAGACATAACAACAATCAGTGTCGCAACACCCAACATTATGCCCAACAATGACACCCAGGAAACGACACTGCCGAACCCCTTGCCTTTGGCACGCATATAACGAAACGCTACTTTTTTTTCTAATTTTGAAAACATTACCTTACCTTTTATTACTCACTCAGATATTCACGCAAGGCATCACCAGATAATTGTGCATTTTGTGTTTCAGATTCTTTTGCAGGATCCACGATTGAAATAACACGTGGACTCATAAATACAACCAATTCTGCAAATGGTGATATCAATGTTTCTGGCGCTGTCACAAATGAATGCGTTGGGATACCGATAATTAAATAATTATCGCCAATATTCGTTGGTATCTTAAATGATGATAATTCACCAACACTGGTTCGCAAAACAATCTTTGCGTCAATCTTTTTAGTACCAGCATAAGAACCATATTTGCCAGTTGCACCAATTGTTAAATCAGTTTCCAGTCTATCTTCTTTACCACATTGACCAATATCAAATCTTGATTGCCAACCGTTTGGTATTACAAATGTACCCTGTGATATTAATACAACATTACCCTGCTGTGACAAGAATTCTTGCAATGTCTTGGTGTTGATTTCTGGACTGACCACCAAAGCGCGACCAACAACGCCCGGAATAGACATCTTAACATTTTTATCCCCAAATGCTGGTAGCATATTCATCCAAATAATCGGATTATCTGTACGCGGATATACACGATATACATCAATATCCCATGCAATCATGTATTTTTTGGAACCAACATCAGATACAATTTTTGATACTTCGCGTTCTGTCTGATAATTACCCTCGAATACAACTGTTTTATCTTCCCAATCCACCAACAGATTGCGCATATCTTCGCCATGCATTGCATCCAATAATGCCATGATTATATTTTCATCTTTTGGCATTTTCATCAGCCATTTTGAATGACTGGAGAGATGGATTTCTTTGGAATCATCATCATAAGAATAATAAGATTTTCCCATTTTGGAAATCAATTCCAAAGAATCTGCCAAAGATCCAGATTGAATAACCCCTGTTATTTTTTCTGGTAATTCCTCATCTTCTATAATTGCGATATTTGTTCCATCCAGCAATTTATCCAAAGCTTGTTTTACAGTCAGTTTTGTAAATTCATAATCTGATACATTAAAAGACGGTAATTCGTCACCAGTATCCAGACGAACTATTTCGATTTTTTCTTCTGGAACAACAGACACTACATTTTGATTATTCCAATCAACTTTGCAACGTTTTGGTAATTCAATAGAAAACCGGCGTGCAGTATCTGTTGTCAGTGCCGCCTTTTTAGGAAATATAGGAACCGAATTTTCATCAATTACCAAATTGTCTACTACGTTAACTGTATCATATTGTTGCTCTTGATTTCCTTGCTGTACACAGCCAGTCAAACCAATTAAAACGAAGTAAAATAAATTAAACTTAAAATTATTTTTTTTCATATTAAACCTTCTGGATCTTTTATATATTCATTACTTTTTCAAATTCTTCCAAAGTCATCTCATAAATAGGTTTTTGTGTAGGTGTTGTCAAACCCTTGAATATTTCGTACTGTTCAGAAAATCTTGCTATTAATGATGCAATATCTGCATTTATTGACGAACCTTGTTTATCTTCTAGTTTTTTACCATATTCTACAATAAACTCCAAAACATCAGCTGCAAAGAACCGTCCTACATAATTTTCTATGGCAATACCACCCTTTTGAACACATATAGCTGACATAACTGTTGTCAATTGATTATAAAAATTCGCCAACTGTATAAAATTATCAACATTGTTTGCCATGTATCAGTTTCCTCTCTCTTTTTTGTATTATAAAAACTATTGCCCCCCAAAGGCAATTAAATTATAATATAAATCATGAAAATCAGATATTTATTATTATTCAGTATTTTAGCTGCTTGCGCGTCCCCAAATACTGGCAGTATAGATGATGCAACTGTGCTTAATTGGGAAAACGAAGCTGTCACAACAGAACAATTCGTTCGTGATCATAAAAGCTGTTTGGGAATAACAGCCTCTTCGCATCAACCACGCAGTCGTATCGCAAAACTTATTTCACCAAATCAAAGTGGACAAATGCCTAATTGGGACGGACTCTGGGTGACATTTCAGTCAAATGAATTTTCGGATATAGGTCAAAGATCTTTGATGTCCATTCCACCTAATTCCAGTTCTAAGTCGGTTGGTGCATATCGTAAATGTATGTTCAGACGTGGTTATCTGTTGCGTGCCAGCTAATTTTTCACAGTCTACTTTTTTATTGCCTGAATTTATGCTATAATTAACGTTATGAAAAAGACCTTTTGGTTTTGGCTGTATTTTGTTGTCGCCATTATTTTGGCTGTGTACTTTGCTACCCGTATTATTATGACTTCATTAGGTCATGGCTCTGTATCTACAGTTAAAACAATTTCAATTTCCGCAGATTCGCATAACAAGAATTTATCTAAACTTGCTGCAGTTGCTGGAATTGCGCCTGGAACAAATGTTTATTCACTAAATTTAGACGAAATAAATGCCAGAATATCAACTGTGCCAGATATAAAATATTCTGCTGTTCGCAGATTACCAAATGGAAATCTGGCGATAAAGGTGAAATTACACAAAGCAGTTGCAATTTGGACAGATGGTAAAAATTTGTTTCCATTATCATCTGATGGTACAATTGTTAAAAGACCTTTGGAACAAAGACCTCCAAACACAATTGTATTCAGTGGAATTTTACCGCCTGATATAAACGAAATCGTAAAAACAACACTTGGTATGGCAAAAGATATTGATTATATGGAATGGATTGAAAATCGTCGTTGGAATATACATACAACAAATAATATTTCTATATTATTACCAGAAGAAGACCCGTGTGCTGCAATAAGTGCATTAATGGTTTTAAATAAAAATAACAAAATATTATCTAAAAAAATCAAAACATTGGATATGCGCGATCCAGCAAGAATTATTATAAAACAGTAATTATTGTATAATTTTTTATAACAAAATATTGATACGCCATGAATTTATTCGATTCATCTTTTCTATGTCTTGATATTGGCAGCAGCGCTGTTCATGCAATTGCACATCGTGTACGAAGTGGAAAAATTACAAAATCTGCAATGCATAGTGTTGAAAGTTCTGATACAGTTTTTGCAATAAAATCTGTTGTTGATGAACTGGAAAAACAAATCGGTACACGTTTTGACTCTGCATTTATAACTGGAAACTTTGGAAATTCTGAATTTGAAATGGCCGCAAAAAGTACGATTTGGTCTGGTGAACATAAAATTACAGAATCCGATGTCAGATATCAAATTAGTCAAATATCCCCAAAAGAAGGTTTTTATCCTATACATATAATTCCTCTTCGGTATGATTCATTAAGTATGCGGAATTTATTAACACCAATTGGTCATACTGACATACAGTTAGTTTCTGTATTCGGTGTAATATGTTATGAAAAAGAAAGAATGACTCATATCTTATCAAAGTTACGCAGTGCACATATTCAAGCCGAGGCTTTCTTGGACCAATCATTTTTATTAGACGATTGTTTTCGTGATAAAAAACAAACTGCCTTATTCATAGATCTTGGGGCAGAATTTACAACCATATCTGTTTGGACTGGTCGTGGACCGGTATTCTTTGAAAAGATACAAAAGGGACAATCTTATATAACTAAATCTATTTCCAGTGAATTAAATATACGTATGACTGATGCTGAAAAAATAAAAATCCAAGTTGCCAGTGTTGTCGTTCGAGAAATGGATAGATTTACACCAGCTGATACAGCATACGATTTTTCGCGCGCAGATCTGAACGATATTATTTTACCAGTATTATTGGATATTATCGAAACAACCAAAGAAACAATTGGTTCGGTTATAAGTAAATACAACCCTTCAAAAATATTCCTGTCTGGTGGTGGCTCTGGAATTACAGGTGTCGAAGAATTATTTGAAAATACTTTTGGAATAACAACACAAAATATTGGTTCAGACGCTGTTGTACGCAGCCTTTCTAATTACATATGGAAACAACAATCTTCACACGTAAAGGCTTATCTTGCGAGACGTGAAAGATGGGATAACAGAATTTCTAAAATATTTGGTATATTTAAAAAAAAGAAAACCAAACATACTAAATTTATTCCAATTATGCCCAGCACATTGGCATTCAATATGAAAAATTCCCAAACCTATGAATTGTTCAAAGCGGGTTCTATATCTATGATACATGTTGATATTATGGATGGTTTTTTTGTTGATAAGATTGCTGGTGGAATCGACGAATTAAAATTTATCAATGATAATACAAATGCACATCTGCATGTTCATTTAATGACCGAGAGTCCAGCCGTTTGGGCCAGCGCAGCGGCAAATTCAGGTGCAGATACAATTATTGTATCAACCAATACCGCTGGGGTCCGCGCGGCTTTACGCAAAATAAAAGAACTGGGGAAAAGATCCGGAATTGCATTAAATCCTGAAAGCTCTATTGATATATTAAAACCGATATTAAAAGAAATTGATGAAGTTTTGATTATGTCTGTCAGACCTGGTAGTGGTGGGCAAGAATTTGATGAAAATATTTTGAAAAAAATATTCACCTTGGCAAACACACGTAAAAAATATGGTTTAAAATTTAAAATTTCTGTTGATGGTGGAATAAATCCAGAAACTGCCAAGGCGTGCTGGCAGGCTGGTGCTGACTTCCTGGTCAGTGGATCTTATCTTTCAAAAAGTCATGATTTTCCAAATGCTGTACAATCTTTGATAAGACAAGAATAAATTTATTTAATTGTAATTTTTCTACCCTGTTCATATTCTTCTATAAAAATATGAATTGTATTCTTTGGTAAATAGTTTTTTGCAATTTCTGGCCATTCTATCAATGTTATATCGTTTTCAATTGCATGCATTAAACCTGTTTCTGTTAATTCTGATTCATCAATAATTCTATATAAATCAAAATGTGAAATACCGTCATAATTTTGCACAAGTGTAAAAGTTGGACTGGGGACAACAGTATTATCGCCGCGCAATGTTTGAATTATCTTGCGCGCAATTTCAGATTTTCCCATACCCAAATCACCATGCAATGCAACAGTTATTGGTGCATGCAATGTTTTTGCAAAGCCTGTTGCCCAAGTGCGTGTTTCATCAATATTATTTAAAATCTTTTCCATAATTTTACTCCAACAATAATAAATCGTCTTCCATTTTATGTATTGCATCACGCAGCTCACTTGCTTCTTCAAACTCAAGATTTTCGGCATGCTTGTGCATTTTTATTGTCATTACTTTAATCTCTTTACGCAAACCAGCTGCATCCATAACACCATTTTTATTATATACAAATTTGTGTTTTTTATCAGTTTTTTCTTCCCTATCACTGACTTCTGCAAAGATTGATTTCTGAATAGATTTCGGCGTAATATTATATTCTTTATTATAATCTTCTTGTTTTGCACGACGACGTGATGTTTCCCCCAGTGCCAATTCCATAGAATTCGTAATTTTATCTGCGTATAAAATTACACGACCATTTACATTTCGTGCCGCCCGACCAATTGTCTGAATCAGCGAACGTGCACTGCGCAAAAAACCTTCCTTGTCTGCATCCATAATTGCAACCAGTTCACATTCTGGAATATCCAAACCTTCACGCAATAAATTAATTCCAACCAAGACATCATATTTTCCCATTCGCAATTCACGCAATAATTCAATACGCTCTAACGTTTCTATATCGCTGTGCAGATATTTTGCGCGAACACCGTTTTCGGTTAAATAATCGGTCAACTGTTCTGCCATCTTTTTGGTCAACGTTGTTATCAAGACGCGACTGGGTACTATCTTTTTAACCTCTTCCAACAAGTCGTCCACCTGATGTTGTGTTGGACGTACTTCGCACACAGGATCTAATAAACCAGTTGGACGAATTACCTGCTCTGCCACAATACCACCAGCCTGATTTAATTCCCAATCAGATGGGGTGGCTGACACAAAAACCGTCTGTGGTCGCAATAAATCCCATTCTTCAAATGTCAGTGGTCTGTTATCAATACACGATGGTAATCTGAATCCATACTGCGATAGTGTTTCTTTACGTACACGATCCCCACGCGACATAGCAGATATTTGTGGAATTGTCACATGACTTTCGTCTATGAACACCAAAGCATCTTTTGGTAGGTATTCAAATAATGTCGGTGGTGGTTGCCCAGGGGCGCGTCCCGATAAATAACGTGAATAATTTTCAATACCCCGACAAGATCCAGTTGTTTCCATCATTTCAATATCAAAACCAACACGTTCACGCAGACGCTGTTCTTCGACATACTTCATATTTTCGTGGAAATAATCCAAACGTTCTGCCAGGTCTTTCTTTATCTGCCCGATTGCTTGTAATACTGTCGGCATTGGCGTCGCATAATGGGTATTAGGATACAAAACAACCTTGGGCAATTTTTGTAATTTACCACCTGTCAGTGTATCAAATTCCCAAATATCTTCTATTTCATCGCCAAAAAAAGACAGTTTCCATGCGCGATCCTGGGAATGTGAAGGAAATATATCCAAGGTATCACCACGAACACGAAATTCACCACGACTAAACCCAATATCATTTCGTTTATATTGAATACCGACCAGACTGTGCATAACATCTTTGGCGCCAATCTTGTCCCCAACATTAAAAACAATCTTCATGCCAGAATATTGTTCTGGCGATCCCAGTCCGTAAATAGATGATACAGATGACACAACAATAACATCATCATCATTCAACATTGCTCGCGTTGCACTGTGGCGCATACGATCAAGTTGTTCGTTTATAGACGCGTCTTTATCGACATATGTATCTGTTGTGGGTAAATAGGCCTCTGGCTGGTAATAATCATAATAAGAAACAAAGTATTCAACATGATTATTTGGAAAAAATGATTTCATTTCTGTATAAAGCTGTGCAGCCAATATTTTATTCGGTGCCATAATCAGTGCGGGCCGCCCAGTATTTGCAATAATATTTGCTATTGTAAATGTTTTACCAGATCCGGTCACACCCAAAAGAACTTGGGATTTACGCCCAGCTGATAAACCACTTATCAACTCTGCAATTGCGGTTGGTTGATCACCCATTGGTTCATAATCACTTTGAAGATTAAATATTTTTTTATTCACAAAGGTAAATATAATTCATTATAATCAAAATACAAGGAAAGAGAGAGATAG
>JAFGMC010000014.1 GCA_016927735.1 Alphaproteobacteria bacterium | reverse complement strand
TTGAAAAAGCTTAAACCGCGTCATAAACGCAGATTTTTTTGGATTGTTTTTTCTGCAATTGCGGCTGTTGCGATGTCTTTCATTATTATTCCACCTTTTATCAGTTTAAACAGTATGAAACCAGCATTAGAAAATGCAATTACTCAAAAAACTGGATTGATTGCAAAAATAAATGGGAATATAAATTTCAGCCTGTTGGGCGATACGACAATTGTGGCGCACAATATTGTTTTACCAAATGGCAAAATTGATTCTTTTCGATTTACAATTCCTCTATCAAAAATTTTTAACCCTGAATCTGCTGATCTATCTGGTGATTTAGCTGTATATGGCGCAAATATTAGTATAGAAACATTTACAAAACCAGAAATTGATAACAAAATAGAAATTAAGAATTCTGTTATACATTTTATGAACAATGAATATAAAATTGTCCAAGGCAGACTTTATAATGGGTTATTTAATGGTATCGTCAGAAATAATGAGCATAAATATGAATTTGATTCTGATGGTGATAAATTTAATATCAGTAATAAAAACAATGGATTGGAAATATCTGGTCGTTTATATTCCGATGGAACTGCAAGTGGTTTATTATCAATAGATACAGATGATGCTAATAAATTATTCAACTTTTCGGAACCGAAAATTCATAAACATGTAAAATTAAAATCTAATTTTGATTGGAATGGAAAACGTGGTTGGAAATTTTATAATATTGATGGTGGCGACTTTACTGGTAAAATCCGATTATTCGATGATGGTCACCGTGAAATAACTTTGAACTCTGATGATATTAATTTCGATATTTCTTTCCTGTTGAATAAAAATTCTGTATTTTTTGACACAAAATTTAATCTGGATTTGAGCGGAAACTTAAAACTGGGGGATAGAATATTTAAACATATAAAAATTGATGCTGTTGGGGAAAAAGATGTATTAAAAATAAATGAAATTATTGCTGATGATATTATGGTTTCCAGTGGTGAAATAACCGCTGAAGGTGCCAAAAATCTCGGAATAAACCTGAAAATTTATAATATAAATACATACTGTTTATTTTCTGGTGACTCTGAAAATTGGGGTTGTAACGAATTCAGACACGGTGATTTTTATGGAAGCATTAATGTAAAAACAAACTGGTTTGAATTATATGTAAAATCCGATAAAAATATGCCAGAAAAAAATACGATTCTTAAAAAAATATCACAACTTGGTGAAAATGGATATATAAATTTTAAATTTGCAGATGCCGCTGGAACAATTGATTTAAACAAATCTATTATAACGCCACATTATGAATTTGTTAAAAATAGAACATTATCATGGTTGGGAATGGATTTATATTTTTTACCAAAATATTTAAATAACCAAACTGGTAATTTCTCGTGGACAAAAAATGATGTATTTTTTGAACCAAATTCTGGAAAAATGAAATTAACAATTGGTTCCAATTATTTTTCAATAAATGGTAATGATATCAAGGATTTGTTTACTGGTGAAGATTTAAGATTTCTAAATAATGATATGGCATACACTGTATATGGAAATTACAAAGGCAAAAATATTTCAAATTTGAAAATTAAAATTGCAGGTCATGTTTTTACAGGAACAGCTGTTGAAAATAATATAACTTTAAAAACTGATTTATTAAATCTGGACACATTTACAAATCAAGACTTTGTTGATAATTTCGAAGAAAATCAGTTCTTAACTGGTGATCCTTTGATTACACCATTTGGTTTGGGGATAAACTTGTCCTTATCTGCAGATATGATTATTTATAATGGTAATCAATTTACTAATTTTGTTTATTCATTAAAATCTGATTCAGAACAAGATTTCTCAATAACCGACAGTATGCATGGAAACTTACTGGCTAATATTACAAAGAATCAAAACAAATATAATATTATTTTACAATTGAATAAATTTGATATCTCGGACAATTTTTTATCATCTGTGATGCCACTAAATATCAGTGACACTATTATAACCGCCCAGGCAGAACTGAATACATCTGGAAAGATTGCATATGATATATGGAATAATTTATCTGGTGATATAGATATATCTTTTGATGGTGGAACATTAATTGGAATGGGAATTGATAATTTCTATGCCAGTGCAGAAAACATAACATCTTTGAATGCTGAAGATATATTATCCCAAGCGCTAGATAATGGTAAAAGTAAAATTAAAAAAATGCGTTTTATTGGTGAATATGATCATGGAAACTTTATCAGCACAAAACCATTTGTAATATCTATGTATCGTGCTGATGCTGCTGGTAGAATGCAAATAACAGATGGAAAAATGAGCGTTAATATGAATCTTGTTCTTCGTGGTACTTCACCATCACCAGATCAAATAAATATAGAAATATTACCAGACGGAAAACGTGTATATTCACTTTCACAAATAATGACTAATTTTGATTCAGATTATTTACGTGATTTTTCAAAAACACATGACAGATTTTGAAATAACCTTTTCTTATGCCAATAATTTTATCTTAAATTAGGGTCATATTAAATAAAAAAACCGGCGTTTGCCGGATTTTTTATTATACTTTTTTACGAACTTGGATATGAACCTCTCGTAATTGTTGCTCAGTGACTTCACGCGGCGCACCCAGCATCAAGTCTTGACCGCGCTGATTGGTTGGAAACAAAACGACCTCACGCAGATTTTCTGAATCAAGCATAATTTGAATCAATCTGTCGATTCCAAATGCACATCCCCCATGTGGTGGTGCACCATATTGAAATGCAGCGTACATGCCACCAAATTTTTCTTTGACCACATCTTCG
This sequence comes from Alphaproteobacteria bacterium, assembly GCA_016927735.1. Taxonomy (GTDB): domain Bacteria; phylum Pseudomonadota; class Alphaproteobacteria; order Rs-D84; family Rs-D84; genus JAFGMC01. The sequence continues at coordinate 1,970 of JAFGMC010000014.1, read as the reverse complement.
CCATATCCAGCAATTGCAAAAGCTTTGACCATTGTTTCTGGATTATAGTTACGTAATCCACCACTGCAAATTTCAACTCCATTTAAAACCATATCAAATTGGTTTGCTTTGATTGCAAGTGGATCACCATCTAATTCACCTTTTGGTAAACTAAAAGGATTATGACCAAAATCAATTTTTCCTGTTTCTTCATTCAGTTCATACATTGGAAAATCTTCAACCCAACATAAACAGAATTCTTTATCATTTATCAGTTCTAAATCATTACCCAACTTAGTACGAAGTTTTCCGGCAGCCTTGGCTGCAACCTCTGCTTTTTCACAAACAAAGAATAATGCAGATTTATCACCAGAAATTTCTTTTAATTTTGCAATGCGCACTGCATCCATTTTTTTTGCAACAGGTCCCTTAGCTTCTTCACCAAAGATTATATAACCCAAACCGCCCAAACCTAATTCGCTGGTTGCAAATTCACTCAACTTATCAAAAAATGAACGTGGTTTATCAGAAGAGTTTGGTCCAGGAATCGCACGAACAACACTGCCCTTTTCAATTGCATCTGCAAATATTCCAAAGTCCGAACCGCGGAAAATTTCTGTCACATCTGTAATTTCAATTGGATTACGTAAATCTGGTTTATCAGATCCATATTTTAACATAGCTTCTTCAAAAGTAATATGTGGTATTTTTTTTGCGATTTTTGCATCTGGGACAAATTTACTAATCATTGCTGGCATTATTTTATCACCAACAGCCTGTATATCAAGCAGATCAACAAAAGACATTTCCAAATCTAATTGATAAAATTCTAATAATCTATCGCTACGTAAATCTTCATCTCTAAAACATGGTGCAATTTGGAAATAGCGATCAAAACCAGAAATTTGAATCAATTGTTTAAACTGCTGTGGCGCTTGTGGCAAGGCATAGAACATACCATGATGATTACGCGATGGTACTATATAATCACGTGCACCCTCTGGGCTGCTGACTGTTAAAATAGGTGTTTGAAATTCCGAGAATCCTAAATCCCACATTTCATCACGTAAAAATTTAATAACACTATTGCGAAATAAAATATTCTTGTGCAGTGATTCACGACGTAAATCAATATATCTGTATTTTAAACGTAAATCCTCGCTGACACTACCATCATCACCAAATACTTGGAATGGCAATACATCTGAATTGGTCAAGATTTCCCATGATACTGCCTGAATTTCAATACTGCCCGTTGGAATTTTATCATTAACCGCAGATGAATCGCGTGCAACAACATTTCCATGAACCATTATTACTGATTCTGGACGAATTTTTTCAAGGTGTGGATCACCACCATCAACTACAATTTGTGTAATTCCATAGTTATCACGCAGGTCAATAAACATAAGTGCGCCATGGTCGCGTTTACGATGTACCCAACCACTTAATATAACAGCCTTACCAACGCTCTTGTCGTTTAATTCACCACATGTGTGTGTTCTGTATTTAGATTTAAGTGATAACATTTCAGGCTCCTTTTAATTTTTAAGAAACCAGCGCGATATTCAAAACATTAGCGAATTCGGCACCAGATTTCAATTATTTATTTTCAGGGGCGCTGATAATATCGCGCGGTGCCACCCTGGTTTATAACTTTATAAGAACGCTTTATTCCATGGTTGTCAATCACATCAACACAAAGCATCGTCTTATCCACAGCCCATAACAGGACTGGTGCCCACAGCAAGAATCGGACTTGCGCCTCGTCCTTACCAAGGACGTGTTCTACCACTATACTATGCGGGCAGTGATAAAATATTGGCAACAAGCCAAACTTCGCATATTATACACGCGTTTCAACGAAAATCAAATGAATTTGTGAATACAACAATACCAAAATTAAAACCGGGATAAACCCGGTTTGAATTTTGGTAGCGGGTGAGGGATTTGAACCCCCGACCCAAGCATTATGATTGCCTTGCTCTACC
>JAFGMC010000013.1 GCA_016927735.1 Alphaproteobacteria bacterium | reverse complement strand
GGACATATGCAATCTATCGTTGAAAAGCGCGCAACCTTGCCAATTTTAATGAATGTGAAGATAGAAGTCGCAGACGATATGGTTTTATCTGCAACCAATGTGGACCTCGAATTGGTTGAACATGTTGCTGCTGATATCACTTTACCTGGTAAAACAACAGTTCCAGTACAAATGTTGTATGATATTGTTCGTAAATTGCCAGAAGATGCAGAAATAAATTTCAAACAGTCTGGTGATCAGCTGGTTGTATCCAGTGGGCGTGCAATATTCCGTTTACCAAATTTACCAGCGGAAAATTTCCCAGTTATGGCTGGCAGCAATTTGACCACAAAATTTCAAATGACAACTGGTGATTTATCACACCTTATTAATAAAACAAAGTTTGCAATCCCGGTTGATGATGTTCGTTATCATTTGGGGGGTATTTATTTCCATATCGCCGAAGAAGGTAAATCTAAGATGTTGACCGCTGTTGCAACTGATGCACAACGTATGGCATTATGTGAAACTTCGGCACCAAGTGGAAGTACAGAAATGCCATCTGTTATTTTACCACGTCGTGTTATCGGCGAATTGTCAAAACTATTAGAAGATGCAACCGTTGACGATGTTTCTATCGAATTATCTGACACCAAGGCACGCTTTACAGTTGGTAGTGCAATTTTGACAAGTAAATTGGTAGATGCACAATATCCAAATTATCGCGTGGTTATACCAAAGGGTAATGACAAAATCGCTATTTTGGATAGAAAACAATTTGTTTCGGCTGTTGACCTTGTTTCTGTTGCCAGTGTTGATAAAACAAAATCTGTTCAATTAACTTTCTCTATGAACAAGTTGGTTATTAACGCTTCCAGTCCAGATGCTGGAACTGCAACACAAGAACTGGATATTGAATATAACGGTGACAGTACCTTCACAATTTTGTTCAGTGTTAAATTCTTGTTGGATATTGCAGGTCAGGTCGAAGGTGATAAATTCCAAATGGAAATGCAAGATCCAATGTCTCCAACGATTATAAAATCTACGGAAAAAAAGACAGATGCATTATTTATCTTGATGCCACTTAAAATGTAATCTTATTTTAAGAAATATAAAAAACCGCGTTTTATACGCGGTTTTTTAAATATTAAAAATTAAAAAATCTATATTGCAAATTGTAAAATCTATGTTAGTATTTCCCAGCTAAAAGGATAAAATTTATGAAAATGGAAGAAATTTCAACAGGTATAGAACCACCAAAAAAAATGAATGCTATTATAGAAGTTCCAGAAAATGGATTTGTAAAATACGAAATTGATAAACAAACTGGTTTATTAAAAGTAGATAGAATTTTACATACACCGGTTGCTTATCCGGCTAATTATGGTTATTTTCCAGGAACACTCGGTGATGATGGTGATCCGCTGGATTGTGTTGTTGTATGTAATGCACCATTGCGTCCAGGCGTTTTGATAGAGGTCAGACCAATAGGTGTTTTATTGATGGAAGATCAGGCTGGAATGGATGAAAAAATTATTTGTGTTCCACGCGACAAAATTGATCCTTATTACAACAACATTTCTTACGTTGAAGAATTACCAGAAATTTTGCGATCAAAAATAGAATATTTCTTCCAGCACTATAAAGATTTGGAACCAAATTCATGGTCCAAGATTATGGGGTGGGCCGATCGTAAACAAGCAGATAAAATAATATTGGAAAGTATAGATAGATATTGGAACAAAAAACGTAGTTTAAAAGCATAATGCTTGCAAATTCAGGTTTTCTTGTCTAAGCTAGCAGATATTATAAAAGAGGTTTAAAATGGCATCTTATACAGCAAATGATATGCGTGTTGGTTGGGCAATTTCCCACAATGGCAAAAGATACACTGTTACATCAATTACCAAGGTAAAGCCTGGTAAGGGTGGTGCATTCGTTCAGGCAGATTTGCGTGATATCGATACAGGCAACAAGGGTGGTGATCGTTGGCGCGCTGAAGACAAGGTTGAAAAATTAATGGTTGAAGATGTTGATTGTCAGTTTTTGTATTCTGATGGGACAAATTCTTATTTTATGAACTTGTCTGATTATGAACAGTTTACTATGGTTGATGATTCTTTGGGTGAACAAATGAAGTTTTTAAAACCAGAAATGACAGTAAAGACAAACTTTGTAGAAGGATTGCCAATTTCAATTACTTTGCCAAAAACAGTTATAGCAACAATTGAAGAGACCGAGCCAGCATTAAGGGGTCAAACAATTTCTGGGAGTGGTGGAAAGCCAGCTATACTGGATAATGGTGTTCGTGTCCAAGTTCCCGTCTTTGTTGAACAAGGTGAAAGAATTGTGGTTAATACTGAAACTTTGGAATATGTAGAAAGAGCTAAATAAAAAATAAAACCGCCAACTGGCGGTTTTATTTTTTCGCTTTGCCGGCAGAATTCATAATTTCTGTAATCTCGTGAATATAAGTTTCGGTCATTTTATTCATAGCAACGGTAAGATATTTTCGCGGATCAAAATTTTCCGGTTTTTTGAACAAACTTTCCCGAATTGCTGCGGTAAAGGCTAATCTTGCGTCGCTGTCTACGTTTACTTTGCAGATATTCATAGATACTGCGCGTCTAACTTGGGCCGCTGGAATTCCCATTGCGTCTGTTATTTTTCCACCATTTTTATTTATAATTTTTATCAGATTTTGCGGAATATTAGAAGATCCATGTAAAACCAATGGAAATTTTGGAAGCTTTTGCGCAATCTGGTCCAGAATATCAAAACGTAATTTTTCAGATGAATTGTTTCTTTTGTATGCACCATGACTGGTGCCAATTGCAATTGCCAATGAATCACAATCTGTTTCGTGAACAAAATTTATCACATCCGATGGATTTGTATAAATATTTTTATCGGACTTTGTATTTTCGTCTTCGATGCCGGATAATGTTCCCAATTCAGCTTCTACTGATACATTAAACTTTTTCGCATAATTAACCACTTTTTTGGTTTGCTTTACATTTTCAGAAAATGGCAATTCACTGCCATCAAACATAACACTGGAAAAGCCGATATCAATCGCGTGTTTACAAGATTCAAAACTGTGACCATGATCCAAGTGTAGGGCAATATTTTTTGATTTTATCTTTGCGCCACTTATCATTCCCATTAAAAAATCATCACCCATGTATTTTAATGCCGATTCGGATACCGCTAAGATAACAGGACTTTTGGTATTCTCAGATGCATCTAAAATAGATTTTAATGTTTCCATATTATAGAAATTAAATGCAGGTATGGCATATTTGCGTTTAAGGGCATCTGCAAACATAATTTTGGTGTTTACCAGGCCTAAATCCTTGTAATTCATAAAAAACTCCTGTGCCTTTGGTTTTATTATAACATAATTGTTGGGTGCTTTTTGTATCAAAATTAAATATGGTTTGTATCCAGTATCCCGCTTGAAGTCGCGCTAAAATTATGATACAATTGAGTTAAATATAAGGAGTTTTAATATGAAGAAATTGTTATTTAGTTTAATTGCAGTATTCGCTGGGGTTGGTGTTGCATCTGCTGCTGGTGCCAGCGCTGATCCATGTATTCTGATTGCTAGTATGCAAGGCGTGTTCAAAACTTTACGTACCTTGGCATTTGTTGGTGCAGGTTTCATGATTGCAGCATGGGGTTGGGGTTATATCAAAGATGGTAAAGGTGTTGATATGGAAGACCTGAGAAAGAAAGGTACAGGTCTTTTGGTTGGATTCACATTATTGTTTGGTATTGGCGTAGTTCTACAATTCTTGCCTGGTATATCTGGATGTGCCGGTATGGGTTGGTAATTTAATTAATCCGCATCCCAAAGATGCGGATTTTTATTTCAATAAAATTTATTTATATTTTCTGATTTTTTACTTAGGAATTTTCTATGAATTTTCTGATTTATATTTTGTTGATTTTATTTATTATATTTGATGTTGTTATTATATTTATTTCAATTGAGCAAATGATTCATATTATTATGAATCATGCACCATCTATTTCCGCTGGTTTAAAAAGCAGACAGGCGATAATTGATGAAATTATAAAAGATTTCCCAAATGCTAAAACTATAATTGATATAGGTAGCGGATGGGGAACAATGGTGAATGCTGTTGCTAAAAAGAACCCTAATATAAAAGCAACTGGTGTTGAGATAATGTTGGCACCATTTTTGTTTTCATACATTAGCGCATTATTTAAAAAGAATGTAAAATTTGTATTTGGTGATGCTTTTAAGTATTTAAAAAATACAAACAATAAGTTCGATATTGGGGTTGCATATTTGCTTTCGTCTGAAATGAAAGATGTTGAAAAGTTTTTATCAAATTTTGATGTTTTATTAGCTTTGGATTTTCCTATACCTAATTTGGAGCCGATAAAAAAAATTAGGCTACACAAAGATATTATAAAGCAACACTGGTTGTATGTTTATAAGAAATAAAAAACTCCCAATTAGGAGTTTTTATTTTTAAGTTTATTTATAAATTAATATTACTTCTTATCTTCTATATTTGCCAGCGAGAAAAGAACAGATGATATTAACGACTGATAGGGCACATGTTGTTGTTCGGCCAGTTCTTTGATATGTTCCAAAATCTGATGTGGAATTCGCATGTTTATAACACAATCTGACTTATTAAAAGCACGATAGGCCGCATATTCTTTTAATAATGATTCTATGTTCATTACGAACAACTGTTGCATTACATTTGGCATAACAAATCCCCGCATACAATTATAAATACAAGTGTGATTACAGCTGACTATATCATTGTATTTACATATGTCAATACATTTGTAATTGCAACTGTAATTACAGATATATTGACGTTTGTATAGTGTGTTGTATATCAGACATGCTATCCTTGCTTTTTTTATCAAAGCCATATAAAATCAAGTGTTTGATATTTGTACTGTTTTGTAATTGGAAGGGATTAAAATTATGTTTAATAAATTATTGCGGTTTTGTTTTGTTATTGGTGCTTGCTTGTTTGTTTCTGGCGCGCGCGCCGAATTAAAAGTAGATATTATTGCAGGCAGTACAGAACCAATCGCGGTTGCAGTTCAAAGATTTGAAACCGATGGCAAAGTTAATTCAAAAGATGCGGCAATGATACGTACTGTGGTTGAAAATGACTTAAAATCCACAGGACTTTTTCGAATTGTTGGTCATGATGCTCTGCCAGAATATGTAAAAATGAATGATATGCCAAATTTCCAATTATGGGCTGCAATTAAAACGCAAGTGTTGGTCCAGGTAAAAATGGTCACACAAAAAAATGACCGTTATAAAATAGATTTCTATGTTTGGGATGTTAACGGCAAAGAACAGATTGAGGCGCAAAGTTTGGTTTCGTCAAAAAAATCTGTACGCCGCATGGCACACATTATGGCAGATGCAATCTATGAAAGATTAACAGGCGAGGTTGGATACTTTGATACACAAATAGTGTTCATTGCAGAAACAGGCGCTGTTGATGCACGTGTAAAACGTATGGCAATTATGGATCAGGATGGTTACGGATTCAGATATATTTCTGATAAAAAAACTTTTGTTATGTCACCGCACTTTTCACCAAATATGCAAACAGTTGTTTTTCTTTCTTATCGTGATAACGATCCAATGGTTTGGACGCTGGATATGGATACGGGCGCACAAAAAAGACTCGGGCGATTCGGTGGTATGACTTTTTCACCACGTTTCTCGCCTGATGGAACAAAAGTTGCAATTTCTTTGGTAAAAGAAGGGATTACAAATATTTATGAATATGACTTGGATAAAAAGACTCTGCGTCAGCTGACATTTGGGAAATCAATAGACACCAGTCCATCGTATTCACCAGATGGTAAAAAAATGGCATTTAATTCGAATCGAAGCGGCAGTCAACAGATACATATGTTGGATCTGGAAACAGGTATTCAGAAAAGAATAACTTATGGTGCGGGTCGCTATGCAACACCGGCTTGGTCACCAGATGGGCAATTTATTGCATTTACAAAGATTGCAGATGATACATTCTATGTTGGTATTATGAATGATCGGGGACGGAATGAAAAAATCCTTGCGGGTGGTTGGTTTATGGAATCACCCAGTTGGGCACCAGGATCACGCCGAATCGTATACTATGAAACAGAGAAGAGTTTAGATGGTATGGACCGAACCAGTCATATTCGAAGTGTTGATATAATGGGCCAGAATATTTATGATATAAAAATACCAAAAGATGTAAACGGTGTTGAACCAACTTGGTCGCCACGACTGCCATAATAAAATGAAACAATTAGTAGCAGTATTTTTTGGAATTGTTTTGTCGCAAAATGTTTTTGCGGTGCCAGCCCATGTTAATTATATTTTTGATGGTGATACTTTTGCGGCCCAGGTTAAATTAGAAGATGATATAAAGATATCTGTACGTGTTCGAATATTGGATATCGATGCGCCAGAAATAAGTGGTAAATGTGACCAAGAAATCCAAGGTGCGTTGCGTGCCAAAAATCGCCTGGCAGAATTATTACCAATTGGCTCGATCGTCCAGCTGTCAGATATTAAAGATGATAAATATCTGGGTAGAATAGACGCGCGTGTTAAAACATCCGATGGAAAAAATGTCAGTAGTATTATGATAAAAGAAAAGCTGGTTCGAAAATACAGTGGTGGAAAACGTTTGGGTTGGTGTGAATAAAAAAACGTCCAAATTGGACGTTTTATTTTATTTAGATTTTATATACTATGCGCTGTGACGGTTTATAGCCTCGCGAATATCTTCCAGTGATGCATTGCATGGTAATACTGGTTCGAAATAAACATTTGCTGTTCCACCGTGCATTCTACCTTTCTTTGGCCAATAAAGACCAGCGTCTGTTCCAACTGGTAAAATTGGTAACTTTAAACTTTCGGCGATAAACAAAAGTCCACGTTTTAGTTTTATTTTTTGACCAGGTTTTGTACGTGTACCTTCTGGGAAAATGATAAGAATCTGTTTATCCATAATCTTTTTTCCAACCGCATCAGTTAATTTCTGTATATTTGTTGAACCCTTGGTTCTATTAACACCTTGGAATCCGATACGCCAAAAAGCCCATCCATAAATTGGTATCCACATTAATTCACGTTTAATTATAAAAAATGAATTTGTAATATGTGTTGCCAAAACCGCAATTTCCAGAATTGACATGTGTTTAGCGGCAATAATTGCCTTACCATCCAAGCGGTCATTTTCATTACGTTTAAATGGAACACCGTTTTCTTCGCGTGGGGGATAATGAATTTTGTATTTTATCCCAACAATAATTCTTGCCAGCCATAAAACACCAGTTGCGTCAGCCAATACAAATATACGTGTTAGTTTTCTTGATGGTAATCCCAAGAGCAACAATGGTGACCATGCAATAAACCAAACAGCCAACATAATTTTAAATAACATAGTTTTAATCATAACGGTCCTTTATTCCTTTTATTTACTATCTTTTATTCCAATTAATGTACCTATATATTTTATATACTCGGTACTCCATCTTTCCAGCCTTTTTGAAACAGGCATTCCTGTGAGTGGTACAGGGCAAGGGGCAATTTCAATATTTGGCAATTCATTTTTTATTAAATATCTTGCACGATTAAAATGATCGACAGTTGTAATTAATACAATTCTGTCCAGCCCTTGTTGATCTGCGATTCGTTTAATTACCATCGCATTTTGATATGTAGATTTTGAATTAGATTCAACAATCACCTTTGTAGGCATATTTATTCCACTGGTGCCAGCACCAATTATATACATATTAACACTGGGATGTTTTCTTAATTGTCGCACAGCAAAAGGAATTCTGCGTGAATCCCCTGTCAGAACGAATATACTGTCATATGAAAGTATTGTTGAGCATCTTGTCGGGGTAGTGGATTTAAATATAGCACCGCCCAGCACAAAAAAACTTAAGACTAATAAAGATGGATTAAAAAATTTCATTTAACTATTTTCAAGAATGTTTAAAGTTGTTTTCTTTGTTATCCATATCGAGAAGATAGTAATAGCAATTGGCATTAAAATCAAGATTATCCAACCAATATTTCCAAGTCCCATCATTGCCATTAATCCAACACGTGCATTTTTGGCCGTCGATAAAACCAAAGCAATAACTGGCAAGGCCATAAAAAATCCGATAAAACCCGCAGTACCAGAAATTTTTGCAACAATAATTTGCATTTGTCTTGCAACAAAAGAATCCTTGGCACCAATTTGGGTTAATATTTCAAGTTCTCGCTTGTGCAGTAATGCTGTATTCCTGGCAATATAAGATATGCAAATTGCGATTGCCGAAAGTGTTAAAATTAAAACCAGTCCAGATATTAAAATCATTCGCCATCCAGCATTTGTAGAATTTTTAAGTGCCGCGCTGTGTGTCAAAAAACGTGCGTATTTTGAAATTTGTTCGCCAAAAGGTTCAATATAAGATTTCTTTTTAAATTTTATTTCATACATTGTTGGTAGATAATTACCAAGTTGCGAGCTGCCCCCAGACATCCAAGGACGAAGCATATTTTCCATATCAGATTTTGATATTTCATTTACAGATACAGTTTTATCAAGATTTTCTTTGATTATATTTTTGGTTTCAGCAACATTTTTATCCGACATGATTTGTATCGTTGCAAATAAATCCCATTGACTGTTCCAACGCGATACCCCGGTACTAATTGATAATGCAATCCCAAGTATTAAGACGGATAAAAAAGTCAATAAAGACATAATCGCAGTCATAAAAAGCGATTGTTCACGCGCATAAGAAAATACAAGTGGTTTCTTCATTGTGCTATCTCGTCAAATTGTTTAGATAATTCTGAAAAATAATTTTGTGGTTTTGGTCCTTTCCATGTTTTTTTCATTTCTTGTGAATCAGATATACTGTTTTTTTGATTACCAATAAAACTTACCTTGTGATCTTCAACCATTATTGTTGGGAATTTATAAATATTCATTAATTTACTGCTGTGTGTGGCAAGAATAATAGTTGTCCCAAAATTTTTATTCATCTGAATAAATAATTCCATCAATCTTGATGCGTTTTCATCATCCAGATTTCCAGTAGGTTCGTCCGCCAGAAGAATTTCTGGTTGTACAATAATTGCACGTGCAACAGATACGCGTTGTTGTTGACCACCACTTAGTGCCTTTGGATTTGAATTTGCATAACGTCCCAAACCAACCCAATCCAAAGTTTTTCCGACCAATTTCTTTATCTTATTTTCTGAAATACCGCGAACACGTAATGGCAACGCAACATTATCAAAAACAGATAAATGTGAAAGCAAAGAATATTCTTGAAAAACAATTGCCATTTTTCTGCGTAAATCTGTAATTTCATCACGCGATAAATCAGTTGTTGTTTTTCCAAACAATTTTATCTGACCACGACTTTGTTTATGCAATTGATAGATCAATTTTAATAAAGTTGTTTTTCCAGCGCCGGATGCACCGGATAGAAAATAAAAAGAACTTTTACTGATATTAAATGAAACATCTGAAATCACTTCACGTCCATGATCGTACTTTGCACCAACATTTGTAAAAGAAATTGCTGTATCTTTATCCATGGCTTAAATGCTAGTAAAAAAAGTAAGAATGGTCAAGCATCAAGCTGATTCTAAAGCTGTTAATTTAGGATTTTGATGATACTTTGTTTTGTGATATAATTGACAAATATCTAGGAAAAATAATTTATCATGAAAAGGTTAATTTCATCAGTTTTATTATTACTTCTGACTGTTTCTACAGCCAGGGCTGCTCAGAATTATATCATTGGTAATGATAGAATGGTTTACGAAGAAAAAACAGGTTGGTATGCGATTGCGCGCGCTGATATGAATTTTCTTAGTTGGAAAAATACATACAGTTCAGATTTATTAGAATATAACGGTTATGATAATTATTCTAATCAACCTGTTTTTGGCGGAAGCTTGACTGTTGGTAAAAGTTTCAGTTATTTTTGGCGTGGTGAAGTTGAAGCTGGAAATACAGGAACGTTTATAGATAAAGGTCAGGGTATAGAATTTAATTTTTCGACACCTTATGTTCTTGTTAATGCATTACATGATTTTAAAAATAATATATATATGGGCGCTTCATTGGGTGCTGCTTTTCCAACAACAACATTAGACTGGGAAAATTTTTTACCCGGGTCACGAAAGAAAACATCTATTTCGCCAATGGCCGGATTAATAATTGGTCTTTCACATAGATTAGATTACAGATTTATTTTGGATTTAAGATATCGTCTTGCTGGTTTTTATGGATCAAAACATACAGTTTATTTAGAAGCTGATCCCGAAGAAGATGGTACTTTTGAAAAATATTTTTTAGATACGACTATTGATTTTGTCTTGGATAATCAACTTTCTGTTGGTCTGAGATATGAATTTTAAAAATAGTCGCTTTGATGGTGGGTCAAAATGTGGTATAATATTTTGAGTAGAGAGAATTATGAAGAGAAGTGTTAATATATCATTATTATCTATAGTTTGTGCATTGTGTACCGTCACATTGTTTGATGCACAGGCTGCTTCATCAGTCAGATCCTTTGGTGGCTCTGGAACTTATAATGGCACATCAAGTGCAATTGCAGCACGTACTGGCAGTCTTCGTTCTGCATCAATTCGTGCAAATTCAAATACAGTTTCTTCTGATAATAATACATCTTCTGAATCAAATAATTCTGTTCGTACCGCTTCCAATTCAGCCACATCCAGACTTTCCGTTGGAAAATATTTAAGCGGTGCAAAATCAGTAAATGGTGGCAGTTCTATTAGACCACTCAGTCCAAGTTATACTGGGACATCGACCAGCACAGGTACAACGACGGTTATACAAAACCAAGTTGATGAACTGGAACGCAGGGTTGATACTTTACAAGATTCCACAGATAATCTAGTAAATACAAAACAAGATATTTTAACAGCAGGCGCCGGTATTGAAATTGCAAATGGTGTGATATCAGCAATAGATGTTGATGGTAGAACAGTTTTATTACAATCAGACGGTACATCAATTCAATGGAAATATGATGATGAAACCAGTGAATGGACAGATCTGGTTTTATTGGAAGATCTGAGGGGTCCACAAGGTTTGGATGGTTTGCAAGGGGAGATGGGTCCCCAAGGTCCACAGGGTATACAGGGTGAACCTGGCGTATCAGCAGATATGGAAAATTATTCAACAACAACAGATATGAATGCTGCAATTATTACAGCTATTAATGCTGCATCTGTTAATTATGCAACTGCAGAACAGGGTGCAAAAGCAGATACCGCATTACAATCTGCAGATTTATCTAATTATGCATTGGTAGATGATGTAAATACTGCATTAACAACCAAGGCAAATACAGCTGATCTTGGAACACTGGCATCAAAGAATGCAGTTGAAACAACAGATGTTGTTGATGCAAATATCACAAAACCAAAATTGGCACCAGATGTTCAAACTTCTTTGGATTTGGCAGATACAGCATTGCAATCAGCAGATATGTCTGATTATGCATTAGTAGATGATGTGAATGTTGCATTAACAGAAAAAGCGAATGTTATAGATGTAAACACCGCATTAACAACCAAGGCAAATACAGCTGATCTTGGAACACTGGCATCAAAGAATGCGGTTGAAACAGCCGATGTTGTTGATGCGAATATTACAAAAACAAAGTTAGCACCAGATGTTCAAACTTCTTTGGAGTTGGCGGACACTGCATTGCAACCTGGGGATGTTCCTGATACATCGGGTGCACCAGATGATGGTTCAGATTATGTTTTAGTAATGAATAACGGACAGGAAACTTGGTTTAAAGTAGCGTATTAGAAAAGTAGGAAACTGGTAATTAATTAAATTGAAAAATTTAATTAATTACCAATAAAAAAACCGCATTGTTTTTTAATTAGAAAAAACGGCGTAAACAGAAAAAAACGGAGAAAAAAATGAAAAACAAAAAAATAGTCTTTTATGGCTTTATGGGAATGATAATCAGTGTTGGCGCCGCTAATGCTGCTCAGATTGCAAGTAAGGATTATGTTGATAATGCCAATACTTCTATGACAACTTATGTTGATACAGTGGCTGATACAAAAGCAGACAAAGTAACAACATATACAAAAACTGAAATTGATACAGCTCTTGCTGGAACAGTAAGCAGTGGAGATTTGGGTGCGTTGGCAACCAAAGATACGGTTGGAACAATTGATATTGATGATGCCAGTGTTACAAAACCAAAGTTATCGGTTGATGTTCAAACTTCTTTAGATAAAGCAGATACCGCATTACAATCTGCAGATTTAACAGGTCTTGCAACAACAACATATGTAGATACACAAGATACAGCTTTGAGTACCGCAATAGCAGGTAAAGCAGATACAACAGCAGTCAATGCTGCGTTGGCAACCAAAGCAGACACAACATATGTAGATACACAAGATACAGCTTTGAGTACCGCAATAGCAGGTAAAGCAGATACAACATATGTAGATACAGCAGTAAGCACCAAGGCGGACACAACGTATGTAGATACACAAGATACAGCATTGAGTACAGCGATTGCCGCAAAAGCAGACACAGCAGATTTAAATCTGAAAGAAGATCTTGCAAATAAGTCTGATGATATCGCAGCAGATACCGGCAGTACTACAAAATATACAACTGTAAATGCGGTTGAAACTTACTCTATCCCAAAACCATCTGCTAATTGTCTTGGTACACAGGCACAATGTGTATTGGCTATAAATAAAACCGATGGATCTATTTATTGGGAAGACGTTGCATTGCCACAATAATTAAAATAAATATAAAAATTTAATAACACAAAAAACAAAAAAAACGGAGAAAAAAATGAAAAAACTAACAGCAGGTGTGTTAACAGTTCTGATAACATCTGGTTTTTCCGGCATCGCAAGTGCTGAAATCGCCAGTAAATCATACGTTGATACTCAAAATACAACACAAACAACAACAATTAACACAACTTTGGCAACAAAAGCCGATACAACATATGTTGATACCGGTTTAGCTGCAAAAGCAAACACAGCAGATTTGGGTGCATTGGCAACCAAAGATGTTATCGTAACAACTGATATTACAGATGCTAATGTTACAAAACCTAAATTATCATTAGATGTTCAGGCATCTTTGGATAAAGCAGACACGTCTGTTCAATCCGCTGATTTAACAGGTTTTGCAACAACAACTGATGTAAATACTGCATTGGCAACCAAAGCAGACACAACATATGTTGATACACAAGACACAGCGTTGAATACTGCAATTGCAGGTAAAGCCGATACAACATATGTAGACACTGGTTTAGCTGCAAAAGCTGATACAATAACTGTAAATGCTGCATTGGCAACAAAAGCCGATACAACATATGTAGATACCGGTTTAGCTGCAAAAGCAGATGCTGCAACAACTTATAATAAAACGGAAGTTGACACAGCATTGGGTACAAAAGCTGATACAATAACTGTAAATGCTGCATTGGCAACAAAGGCCGATACAACATATGTAGATACTGGTTTGGCAGCAAAAGCTGATACTGCAACAACATTATCAGGATATGGAATCACAGATGCAATGACAACTACAGATATCAATACTGCATTGTCAACCAAAGCTGACACAGCTAGTTTGGGTACATTGGCAACAGCAGCACCAGGTGCATGTTCTGACCCATTAAATAAATGTGTTTTGACTTTTGATGGAACAACATACAGTTGGGAAATTGTAGAAAGATAATAACTTTTAAATCTGTGTGAAAGTATTTATTTTCACACAGATTAGAATATTTAAGTTGTTGGGTTACTTATAGATGTAAAGACTGATATGACCAGAAAAACTAGAATTTTTTCAGTTTCTCTCATTGCCATGCTTGCAGCAACTGCAAATGGAATGGTTTTTGCAAATATAGTGAGTAAAACATATGTAGATAGCAGAGTTGAAGGGATATCTTTACTTGCAGGTCCCCAAGGCCCCCAGGGGGAAATTGGTGCACAGGGTCCCCAAGGTATCCAAGGATTAATTGGTCCCCAGGGTGCAGATGGTGCAACCGGTCCCCAAGGATTAATTGGTCCCCAGGGCGCAGATGGTGCAACCGGTCCCCAAGGATTAACTGGCCCACAAGGAACTACTGGTCCCCAAGGTGCGGATGGTGCCACAGGTTCAGTTTCCAGTGTTGTAACATCTGGTACTGGTTATGTCGTTTCTGGTGTATCTGGAACAAGTACCCTGACTGTTACAAAATCAAATGTCAGAATACCTGTTGGTTCAGAAACTGCGACAACATATGCAACAATTTGGGTTGAATAATTTTTTCCGTTTTTAAAAATAAAAAACTGTTTTTCGAAACAGTTTTTTTATATCTTATAATTGGCTGATTCTGTACCAATTATAGATGGTACATCATAATAACGATAAATGCTTAATGTTTTACCAAAATTACTTTTAAATCCAATTTTCTTTTTCATATAATTATGGGCCCAATCTTCGATATTTCTTAATTCAAATTCTTTTTTTATTTTTTCATCATTAGCCGCCAGAACAGAATTCCATAAAAATTGAATTTCACGATTTCTTGAATAAGTTGTTCTTTTTGAATCTTCTACTTGCAAATAACCCAAAAAATCTAGGTGCAAGAATTTTCCCCCAGCCAAGAATGATCTGATAACAAGTTCATAATCATCTGCAACACTCATGTTTGGGTTATGACCACCGATTGAATCATAAAAATCTTTATTCCAAATACGAATGTGGTTTGGAATGCTGACAATATGACGAATTGTTTTTGGATTAATTGGACATGCTATACATTCTTGGTATTCATAAATATTTCCTGTTAATGGATTAATATCTTTTGTTTTTCTGTACGCACCATATCCCATTGAAAATCCTGGACCAAAAAATTCCCCCTGGCTGAAGGTTTCATCATCATTTACAAAAACTGACGCATTATTAGAATATATAAAATCAAACCCATCACCGTGTTTTAAGATTTTATCTGTTATGCCTGGCATTAATAAATCGTCATGGTCCAATTCTGCAAGATAATCACCAGTACATAAATTTGCAGCGCGTTTCTTTGACATTCCAACAACGCCATTACATTGTTTATTAAAACGAAAGTATTTTATTCTTTTATCGTTTAGTGAATTGAAAAACTTCTCCAGTCTTTTTGCATCAAGATCATTGTTAGAATCATCATGTAAAACCCATTCCCAATTTTGATTAGTTTGATTTAATACAGACCTGGTCGTTCTTTCAATAACTTTCTGTGGTGTATTAAACAAGCCTGTAAAATAAGAAACCTTTATATTACAAAATTCTTTGAAATCATAAACCGGATTCAGGGCAGGAATAATAAAATCATTATAATATTCTAAATCCAAGGCTTTTATTTCTGGAACTTTATTAGAAAGTTTTTTTATAACTGTCACACCGAAATCATAAGGGAATGTACCAATTTGCAGATTTTTTCCAGCTGCACTTATAGCGGAAATAACCGTTTTCCAAACTTCACCATTATATGGCAGCTTGTTATTAAAATTAATAATTTGTGTACAATCATAATCATTTGGCATTGCATCGTGCAAAATAACAAATCCGCCAACTGGGATTATTTTTAATGCGTTATTTAAATCTTTTAATGATTGTTTAAAAGAATGATCCCCATCAATAAACACAATATCAAAAGATTCATGATTATTCTTGAAAAACGAATCCGATGTAGTCTGATGTGTTATAAATGGTTTAAATCCTTCGATAGTTTCTTTTGGAAAATATTCGCACTCTAGACATGGATCTACGGAAACTTTTTTCTCGCATGATATTGACAAGAAATTTGCATACGGATTTGATACCCCGATTTCCAGATAAGAACAAAGGTTATTATCAAATATCAGTTTGTTTATTATATAAGTGCGCGAAATAGGGTTTATATTCGACATCTATGACTTTTTATTGGTTATTTAATATTAAAAAACTAATGAAAAATTTGCAATTAGAAAAATATAATTTACACAAGTAATAAAATTCCAATACCAATCATTGCAAAAACAATCGCAAATATAGTCAAAGGCCAAAAATATTTTTTTACGATTGTGTTTGCTTGTTCTTGGAAACGCCAGAGTAAAAATCCTGTGATTGCAAAACGAAGTGTTCTGAAAACTGCGGAAACCCCAAGAAATACCAAAGCTGGGAATCCCATAAATCCTGCGCAAATTGCCATAAGCTTATAAGGTACAGGTGTAAAAGCAGTTATAAATATGATAAAAATACCATGTTTGGTGAACAATTGTTGTGCGACTTGAAATTTATCCAGGTTGGAAAAAGTTTCTATCAACCAAATACCGACCGAATCAAATAACCAAAATCCAATCATATAGGCAACTGCACCACCAATCAGTGACCCCAGTGCAGCAGAAGCAACAATACGAAATGCGCTCTTTTTATTTGCAATTATTGGTGGTGTTATAAAAACTTCTGGTGGAATGAACAGAAAAATAGACTCAAAAAAAGTCATAAAAAAAACAACCCAAGAAAACGCAGGGTGTCCGGATTTTTTCAGAATATTATCAACAAGCTTCATTTTTAATGTCTTTTGTAAAATTTTATTTATTGTAATTTAATGTATCATAAATTACAATAATAATCATGAAAAAACAAATAGACTCTAATCGTGGTGAAAAAATAGCCAGTAAAACCCAAATATTGGTTGGGGAAATTATGCTTGATAAGTTTATAGATGATCCGATTATATCTGGGGTATCTTTGGTTGGATCTGAATCATATGGCAGATTACATTTTGTAAGATTATTTTATTACACCAGAAGTGAAGATAAAGCCAAGGTTCAAAAACGCCTGGAAGAAATTACAAAAATGGTTCGTTTTGAATTGGCGGGGCGAATGGAACAAAAATATGTTCCAGATATAAAATTCGTTTATGATGACACATTGGAACGTGCCAACAGAATTGATAAATTGTTGGGATCTATAAAACTAGATTAATTTTGTGGTTTCCATCCTTCGAATTTTTGGATTGCGTTGGCGATTTTTTCTGTGTCCAGATTTTTAAAAAATTCATCTCTCGAAAATCCAGTTTGCTTTTCAATAAACTCAATATAATTTTCAGTATGATTTTCAGATGTTGGGGCATAACGATGCATAGCATCAAATAACGTCATTTCGCGATAAATTTTTGTTTTTAATAATGAACACAGTGCAGAAAATCCAATTTCATAATTTGGAAAAAATGCGAACCCTTCTGATTCATGGGTTGCGCCGTGACGTATTGAAAATGGACTGAATCGTAAATTTCCTGGGTTATTATTTCGCCACGATAAACTTTTCCTTTCATTTATAATCCTTTTTTTAAATTTGGGGATAAAAAAAGACGCATTATTGCGTCTTTTGATGTCTTTGATTATACCAAAAAACCGATAAAAAATCAATATTTATCTAGATTTTTGGTGTAGGCAACAATTTTCAAGAAATAAATCCTGTTTTATTTTATATTGTGATGATCTTAATAACAATTCTTTAAATTCTTTACGATATAGATCAAATGATTTTTTCCATAATATTTTGCCACCTTCGTTTACAATAGAAGCAGAATTTTTATGTTCATCTGCGATAGAACGAAATATAGGTTTTTCATAAAAATGACAAATATATGGCATATAACCACCATAGTTAGGATATTTTAAGAATGATTGTTTTCTTGCTTCTTGTTCTTGGGGTTTATTAATTAAACATCCCTTTGTGCAATAACCACAACCTTCTTTTGATTTATTAATAGTTTGTTCTTTTGTAACAGAATTTCTTTTAATAAAAGTAAGAAGTTTTATAAAACCTTTACCGTATATTAAATTGATAAAATTTCTTTTCATTATTGTATTCCTGAATTTAAATTTACTGGTCTATTATATTTCTTAATTAAATTTTTGTCAACATATATCATTTTTTGTGTAAAATCATGTTGAAAAGTATAAAATACTGGTGTATTATTGCCGCATCATGAATCAAAAAAATATCAGAAATTTTGCTATTGTCGCGCACATTGACCACGGTAAATCAACGTTGTCGGATCGTTTAATTGAATTTACGGGTGGTCTGGATTCGCGTCAAATGAAGGCACAAGTTTTGGATTCTATGGATATTGAACGGGAACGCGGCATTACTATCAAGGCGCAGACAGTACGTTTGAATTATAAGGCAAAGAATGGTGAAACATATCAGTTGAACCTGATGGATACGCCAGGACATGTGGATTTTACCTATGAAGTGTCGCGCAGTTTGGCCGCCTGCGAAGGTGCCTTAATACTGGTTGATGCAACCCAAGGTGTCCAGGCACAAACATTGGCAAATGCATATATTGCATTGGATAACGATTTGGAAATGTTGCCTGTATTAAATAAAATTGATTTACCATCCAGTGATGTCCAGGCTGCCAAAGAACAAATTTCTGATGTGATTGGTTTGGATGCGAGTGATGCATTATCGGTATCTGGTAAAACAGGTCAAGGTGTCACAGAATTATTAGAAGAAATTGTAAATAAATTACCATCACCAAAGGGAAATTCAGAAGACCCAACACGTGCATTATTGGTGGATTCTTGGTATGACTCTTATTTGGGGGTCGTTATATTGGTACGCGTTTTTGATGGAAATTTGAAACGTGGACAGAAAATAAAATTCATGGCAACGGGCGCTGAATATGTGATTGATAAAATCGGATACTTTACACCAAAGATGGTTAATTCTGATGGTTTGGCAACAGGCGAGATTGGGTTTATTATTACCGGTATGAAGACAATTCATGATTGTAAGGTTGGTGATACAATTACAGATGCGCGTGCAACAGTAAAAATATTACCTGGCTTTAAGCCATCAGTCCCAGTCGTTTTTTCCAGTTTCTTTCCGACAGAGGCGGATGATTATCCAAACTTGCGCGAAGGGGCAGAGCGGTTGGCATTAAACGATGCATCTTTCGTCTTTACGACTGAAAAATCAAGTGCGCTGGGATTTGGTCTGCGTTGTGGTTTCTTGGGTTTATTGCATATGGAAATTATCAGCGAACGTTTGACGCGTGAATTTAACCTCAGTCTTATTAATACAATCCCCAGTGTGCTTTATAAATTGCATTTGCGAAATGGTACAATGATTGATTTGGAAAACCCTGCAGATATGCCGGATCCGACCCAGATAGAAATGATGGAAGAACCAATGGTTCGTGCCACAATAATGACCCCAGATAAATATATGGGCGGTATTATGGGATTGTGTTCTGAACGACGTGGTGTACAGGAAAATATATCATATGTTGGTAATAGGGCGGTGCTGGTTTATCAATTACCGTTGGCGGAAATAGTCTTTGATTTTTATGATCGTGTAAAATCATTATCCAGTGGGTATGCATCGTTTGATTATGTATTACAAAGTTACCAAGAATCAGATTTGGTAAAGGTATCAATTCTTGTTAATGAAGAAAATGTTGATCCGTTATCTTTCTTGTGTCATAGATCTTTTTCGGAAAAACGTGGTCGTCAAATTGTAGAAAAATTAAAAGATTTAATTCCAAAGCATCAGTTCAAGATTCCAATCCAGGCAGCAATAGGTGGTAAAATCATCGCACGTGAGACAATTGCAGCATTCAGAAAAGATGTGACGGCAAAATGTTATGGCGGTGATATCAGTCGTAAAAGAAAATTATTAGAAAAGCAGAAAGAGGGTAAAAAGCGCTTGCGGACATTTGGGAATGTCGAAATTCCCCAAAGCGCGTTTATAAATGCTTTGAAAGTATAGGAGGAATAAAATGGCACACCAGTTTCTATTTAATCCTTATATATTGGATAACTTACCAATACCCAGTACTGGGTTCGATGTCGTCCAAGATTCAGCAGAACCACGCTTGCGTATGTATATAACTAATCGTGGTGTAAAAAGTTTCTTTATAAGAAAACGTGTTAATGGCAAGGACAGACGTATTATTATTGGAAAATACCCAGATATAGAGATTAATTATGCCCGTACTCATGTTTTAGATGTTTTAAAATCAGTTTCTGAAAAACCAAAAATTCATCGTAAAAAAATTTCTTTTAGAAAAATAGCTGATACCTATCTTATAAAAAGAGTACGTAGATCGCAAGATTCGCTTGCAAAACTGGTTCGTTCTATAATAAAACATTTATCACCACTATTTTTAAAAAATATTCAAGATATAACATCAGAGGATATTTCAGACGTGTTATCAAAAATAGAGGGCTGTGCGGTAAGAAATCGTATGCACGAGTTATTACGAAGTATTTTTAAATTCGCTATTGAAAATGGTTATGTATCCAATAACCCAGTTTCAGAAATTCCAAAAATAAAAGAACATCGTCGTGTTCGTCCATTAACCAGGGCTGGGTTTGATAGATTGTTGGTTGCGATAAATAAAGAAAAATCCCAGAATTTGCGGGCGGCATTTTTAATGCTTATTTATGGTTTTGTTCCAAAATCAAAAATATTTTCTATGCAGTGGCGTGATTTGAATTTTAATCGTTATACATGGAAGGGTCATCCATTATCAGATGCCGCCGTTGTTTTGCTACAAGATATGCCACAAAATGGCAAATGGGTTTTTCCTGGACGTGCAGGACGTCATTTAACAGACCCCAGAATGGCATGGAAACGGGTTGCGATGGCCGCAAAAATACCAAATTTAACTATGGATGATGTGTATAAATTCCTTAATAAACAGCTGGTTTGGGCATCAGATAGGGAAAGTTTTCGATTAAATATGAATAAATTAATTGATAGTATTATAATGTAATGTTCACGGATATAAATTACCCCTTGTTATTATTTGTTAGAATTTCTTGACACCAGAACCATAAAATGATAGTTTGGTCTATCGACGCCCCGAGAGGGCTCAAGTATTTAACTAAAACAAAGGATAAAAAATGACAACTTTCGAAAGAGTAAAGAAAATCGTGGCAGATAAGCTTGGTGTTGATGAAGCTAAAGTTACAGAAACAGCAGCATTTGTAAACGATTTGGGTGCGGATTCTTTGGATGTAGTAGAATTCGTAATGGAAGTTGAAAAAGAATTCAATATTACAATCCCTGACGAAGATGCCGGTAAAATGGCAACAGTTGGTGATGCTATAAAGTATATTGAAACCCATGCAAAATAAATAATAATTTCTGTGTTTTTATGAAATAAAAAATCCGTCAATGACATAATTGTTATTGACGGATTTTTTGTTATGTTTATAATGTTAATTGTTTATCATAAAGATAAAACAGAATTCAGGGCTTAAAAAAGCCCCATAAATTAAACTTTTAAAAGGAAGTGAAATGAGAAGAGTTGTTATTACAGGTATGGGTATAGTCTCTCCGGTTGGTACTGGTGTTGAATATGCCTGGAAAAATGTTGTTGCTGGTAAATCAGGTGTCAGCAAGATAGAAATTTTTGATGCGTCTGATTTGGGTTCTCAGATTGCAGGTGTACCTGTTTACGGGACAGAACCTGGACAATATAATCCAGACATTGCAGTTGAACCTGCAGCGCAGCGCAAAATGGATAAAGCAATCCTTTATGGTGTTGTTGCTGCAACCGAAGCGGTCAAGGATGCGGGATTGGATGAATATACCGGTGATAAAGAACGCGTAGGTGTATCAATTGGTGGTGGTATCGGTGGATTGGACACAATTTATGAAACATGTGTTGAATTACATGCTGGTGGTCCACGTCGTGTCAGCCCATTCTTTATTCCAAAGGCAATTATAAATATGGCTTCTGGACACGTATCAATTAAATACGGGTTCAAGGGACCAAATATTTCAATTGTAACTGCTTGTGCTACGGGTTCCCATTCTATTGGCGAAGGTGTTCGATTGATTCAACATGGTGATGCAGATATTATGATTTGTGGCGGATCTGAAGGTGCGGTTTGTAAATTGGGTATGGCGGGATTTTGTTCAATGAAGGCGTTGTCTAATCGTAATGATGATCCAGCAAGTGCTTCACGTCCATGGGATAAATCTCGTGATGGATTTGTTATGGCCGAAGGTGCAGCAATTTTGGTTGTTGAAGAATATGAACATGCCAAGGCACGTGGTGCAAAAATTTATGCCGAGGTTGCAGGTTACGGAATGTCTGGTGATGCGTATCATATTACCGCACCAGCCGAAGGTGGCGCAGGTGGCAGACGTGCAATGCAGAACGCGTTAAATGATGCAGGATTGAAACCTACAGATGTTGATTATGTAAATGCGCATGGAACGTCAACAGGTCTGGGTGATATTGGCGAATTAACAGCGGTTAAAACTTTATTTGCTGATAATAAAAATATTGCAATGTCATCAACAAAATCTGTGACTGGCCATATGTTGGGTGCCGCTGGTGCCGCCGAGGCTATATTCAGTGCTCTTGCAATTCGTGATGGTATTATGCCAGCAACGATGAATTTGCAAGATCCCGAAGATTTAGTCGGTGATTTCGATTTGGTTCCAAATAAAGCCAGAAAGAAAGAATTGAATGTTGTTGTCAGCAACTCGTTCGGTTTTGGTGGAACAAACGCAAGTTTGGTTTTAAAGAAAATATAAATTAAATCAAAAAAATAAACCGCACAAACGTGCGGTTTATTATTAAATTGAATAACCACGTGAACGCAGAATATCCAAAACTTGTTTCCCCAGAAAGGCATATACTATACGTGCCTTTTCTGAAAGCCCCGGATTATTTGGCGCCAAGTCTGTTAAACAATCATTTCTTTCAAATAATCCAACAGGTTTTAATTTTGGATTAACGAAAGTTTTTAATTGATATACAATACTATCAACCGCTAAGAAATCTGGTGTTCCAGGAACTGAATGATCCATCAGTTTTTTTAATCCTTTGAAACATAAATGTTTAAAGTCATTTTTAAAAAGAAGACAACTTGGTCTATTTTGACAAAATTCACAATGTTCGCCGTTAATATTATAATTGTTGGCTTCGATCTGTATATCTTTATTTAAAAAAGCTGCATGATTATAAAATATATTATTTTTATTTTCTGGCATTCAAAAATCCTCTTCTATATTGTTTTTATTTTATTTAATTTTTTCACTATATTACGATTGGCTGTTAGAAAATTTGTTAAAATATTATCGATATATTTATTAAAAACATCCATTGTATTTGCATAATAAGATAATTCTTGAAAAGTGGCAGCAGGTTGAATAAAAAATTTATGTTCGCGCCAGGTTAAATCTATAAATGTAATTTTATGTTCTTTCTGTGAATAGAATATGTTTTTTGGTGCATAATCTATGTATCCAATTTCTTTATGAATCTCAATCCAATCTGTTATATATTTTTCATATACAGATAAAGGTTCTATCGATAAAGCTTTTAAAGAATCAGATTTTGATTTATCTAATAAGTCTTCAAATGATAAACCTGGCGCACGATCTTGTAAGAAATATCCAGTATCAACTGTTGGTTTGTCTAGACGATAATCCAAGGTTCTGCACAGGTTTACGCCATCTGCAAACAATTTTTGACCAGATTCAATCAGGTTTTCAATTTTGATATTTGCAGGAATGTTTCCAAAATACATTGGATCCGCAGATTTATAAACCAAAATTATATTTGTGTCTGATGGATAAAAAACTTTCTGACTTTTTTGTTTCTTGGCAGCGGCAATAATATTTTCAATATCATATTTCATATTTAAATGCTTTTTTCTTAATAAATATTTATAGATTTGTATTTTGTCAAAAATATTGCATTTGTCAATATTTATTCTATAATCATTAAGTTGTAAATAAATATAAATGGTGAATTCTTATGAAAGGTATTAAAATGGATAATAAAAATTTATTATCAATAAAGATAATTGAACCGGACTTTAAAAAAGCAGACGAAAGTTTATTAAAACAGATTCGTCTGATTGAAAAGAATAAAAAGTTTCGGGTATATTCATCAGTTAATAAGTGTAAAGAGATTGTTTATACAGAATATAATCCTGTGAATACAATGTTTGATTTAATGGAAAAACCTTATTCTTATGAAAATCATTTAAAATATCATAATGCGTATATGGATTTGATATCCGAGCGAGAAGATTACCACGATGTTATAAAGATACAATACAAAATTAAATTGATTGGCTATCCAATTTATTCCAGTTGGTGTGATAATATCCAGGACGCAATACAAAATGGCTACAATAGATTAAATTTATGGCGTCATGAAAAATTACAAAAAAGAAATAACAGAATTATTGATGAAATAAGAAATAATGGTTATATTTTTACCCTAATATCGATTTTTGATAGTAAAGCTTGGTGTGTTGCACCAAAATTAGATTACCCAGCTGCTGTATACGATTCAGAAAATGAACTTTCTGCCGGATGCAACAGGTCTTGTGTATCTGTATGTAATAGGGACGCAATTGTTGTAGATGATACAGATTTACCAGGTCGCGGTATAATTGGTGTGACAATAAATCATAATAAATGTAATGATTGTGGCGATTGTTCTCTTGCTTGTCCAAATGAAAATATAGTTTCACATAAAACTATTAAACACAAGAAAATTATATTGTCGCAAATGCAACATAAACGTTAAAAGGATTTAATTTATGGAAAAATTTTCTAAAACAAAAGCATTAAAAATAATTTCTTCACGTCTATTGAGTAAATTTTCATCTGGGTTTAAATTAGTTTTATCTGATGGTACCAAATTAACTGTGAAAATTGAAGATTTTAGACATGGAAAAAATATACCAAAAGTAGGGAAATACTTAATTCCATGTAATTTAGTTTGTAAGAATAGAACAGGTAATTGCATAAAGTTTAATAAAAATGTGAAAGCCCCCGTATGCAGTGGACAATTTTATTATACAAGAAATCGTTCCAGGTAATTTTATTAAAAACTCCCCCTTGCTTTTTAATTTTTATACAATTAAAGTTATACTCAATCAAGGGCGACTCCTTATGAAAAAAAAATTGCAGCATAAAAATACAAAATCAAAAGTAAAATCTGGCAAAGCAAAAATTGCCAAGACCAAGACTACTAAAAAAGTAAAATATATCAAATCTGTCATGCATGGGTTTAGTTTATTTAAAAATAATATTTTTAAAATAGCCGCAATTATATTTGCGCTGGTGATGCTTTTGTTTGCTTATTTTGTTGCAATACAATCTTATGTAAAAGAAAACACTTTTTACACGGTTGAACATGGTCAGACAATATCTGCCGTGGCATCCCAGATGAAATTTAGTAATTTTATAAATTCCGAAGATTTATTTAAAGTATCAGTATTGTTGATGGGTGGCAAAATCCAAAGTGGTGAATATGAATTAAAACCTGGTAACAGTGTATGGCGAATTGCAAAGATGATGCGAAGTGGTGATATAGCTTCGACAGTTGTTCTTATACCAGAGGGTATGACGGTAAAACAAATAAAAAATCTTTTAATGAATATCCCAACTTTAAAGGGTGGTATTGAATGCGAAAAAACAGAAATTAAATCTGATAAATTAGAACCCAAAGCAGTTTGTAATTTAAAAGAAGGTGACTTGTTTCCAGATACCTATCGTGTTGCACGTGGGATATCCAGACTGGATGTTCTGGAACTGTCGCGAAAGAAAATGGATTCGATTCGTATTGGATGGGAAAATTCTGGTCGCAGTATGCCCACACCATTAAAGTCTTGGGACGAAGTTATAACGTTGGCATCAATCATTCAAAAAGAAACACCAAAAGATAAAGAAATGTCGACTGTCGCCAGTGTTTATCTTAACAGATTACGTAAAACGATGAAGCTGCAGGCCGATCCAACAATTGTTTATGTTATAACCCATGGATTGGGTGATATGAAAGGACGTGGATTGTTTTCATCACATTTAAAAACAAAAAGTCCTTATAATACATATATAAATTTCGGATTACCACCAGCACCAATTGCAAATGTTGGACGTAATGCAATTGCGGCTGTTTTGAATCCTGCGGATACAAATTATCTTTTCTTTGTTGCAGATGGGCAGGGGGGGCATAAGTTTGCAAAATCATATGAAGAGCATAAAAAAAATCAAGCCGATTGGCGTGAAATTAAAAAAGCTTTGTATCAGAAAAATAAATAATCCCCAAATGGGGATTTTTACAACAGGAAGTAATTTCTTGTTAGCGATTCGCAACTCGCCAAGTTTAGCATAGTTTTTTTAGTTTTGCAAAAATCTTTTCCCTTGAATATTATCCTAAGTAATGACAGAATTCCTATTAGCTAGATGAAGTTTCTAGTCCAAAAAATAAAAAAAGGATGGAATATGAAAAAAATAGTATTAACGTCTTTGATGGCTGTGTTTGCGGTAACCGCTGCGAGCGCTGCAATGACACCTTATGCATCTTTGAAACTGGGATATAACAGTATTCAGAAAGCAGATGTTGAGTATCAGGGAACAAAATTGATGGAAACACCAGAAATGGCAGGATACATTGGTTCAATTGCTGGTGGTATCGTTTATGATGTTTCTCCTATGACAAATATGCGTGGTGAATTGGAATACACATATTCAGATAATGAAGAAGATGCAACTAATCCAATGACATTGTCATATAGCACAATAATGGTTAATGGCTATGCAGACTTTGGTGATGCAACATGGGTTGTAAAACCATATGTTGGTCTGGGAATTGGGTATTCAATGGGTTCAACTGATGATGGTGATGCATCTGGTATGGCATACGGTTTATCAGCCGGTGTTGGATATGCAATTGATTCAAACTTTACACTGGATTTAGGTGCAAAGTACATTATGCATGATATGACATCAGATGATGATAGTGATGTCACATTCAGTCTGCCTACATGGTCATTCATGTTAGGTGCACGTTATGCATTCTAATATTTGATAATCTAAATAAAAATCCGGCTTTTGCCGGATTTTTATTTATCATATGAGAAAACTTTGCGTATCACGTGTGTTTTCGCATATTTTTCTGATATTTCTCTTGACAATAGTATTGACCGAAGTTATAGTATATTCGCTTTCCGTGTAATTAAGGGAAGAGAAAAAGCAAAGAAATCTGCGAGTTCTGACGGATTTATAATCGCGCGATGTATGCGTTGAAATAAGTCTGATGGGTAGGTTTTATGCAGAAAAAACGTTGAATAAACAAAGAGATTTTTGAATGCCAACAGTAAACCAACTGATTCGGAAACCACGTAAAAAAGCCGTTGTAAAAAGTACAGCGCCTGATATGAAGCAGTGCCCTCAAAAGCGCGGCGTTTGTACACGTGTGTATGTAACTACTCCTAAAAAGCCTAACTCGGCGCAACGTAAGGTTGCTCGTGTTAAGTTGGCTAATGGTTCCGAAGTCACAGCATACATCCCAGGTGAGGGTCATAATTTGCAAGAACACAGTGTTGTAATGATACGTGGTGGTCGTGTAAAGGATTTGCCGGGTGTTAAGTATCATGTTATTCGTGGTGTATTGGATACTAAGGGTGTAGATGCTAGAAAACAGAGTCGTTCATTATATGGCGCAAAATCAAAAAAGAAGGCTTAACACAAATTTTAAAATTTGTGAGTAATTCGCAAAAAAAGCGAGTGAAGAAAAAAAGGAATAAAAATGTCAAGACGTAATAGAGCTATTAAACGCGAAATCTTACCAGATTCAAAATATAATAATATGGTTGTTGCTAAATGTATCAATATTATTATGTGGGATGGTAAAAAAGAAGTTGCGGAAAATATTGTTTACGGTGCTTTGGAAAGATTGAAAAAAATTGCAAAAGATGGTAACGAATTATCAACATTCTTGGAAGCAATTGATGCATTGAAACCATCTGTAGAAGTCAAAGGTCGTCGCGTTGGTGGTGCAACTTATCAAGTTCCAGTCGAAGTTCGTCCAGCACGTCAACAAACATTGGCATTACGTTGGTTGATTGATTTTTCTCGTAAACGCAGCGAACGTTCAATGGAAGAAAGATTGTTTGGTGAATTACGTGACTCTTTAAATGGTCAAGGTAATGCATTCAAAAAGAAAATTGATACACATAAAATGGCTGACGCGAATAAAGCATTTGCTCACTTCCGTTGGTAAAATAATTATTGGTAATCAAATAAAAGAAAAAATTAAGGAAAGAATAACATGTCAGTTGGAAAAACCGCACCTTTGCATATGTATCGTAATATCGGCATTATGGCCCATATTGATGCTGGTAAAACAACTACTTCTGAACGTATTCTTTTTTATACCGGTAAAAATTATAAAATTGGTGAAGTACATGATGGTGCCGCAACTATGGACTGGATGGTTCAAGAACAAGAACGCGGTATTACGATTACTTCTGCTGCAACAACATGCTTTTGGCGCGATTATCGTGTTAACTTGATTGATACCCCGGGGCACGTTGACTTTACAATGGAAGTAGAACGTTCTTTGCGTGTATTGGACGGTGCAGTTGCGGTATTTGAATCAGTGTCTGGTGTTCAACCACAAACAGAAACTGTATGGCGTCAGGCTGATCGTTATAATGTTCCACGTATTTGTTTTGTTAATAAAATGGATCGTATTGGTGGAAATTTCTTCCGTTGCGTTGATATGATACGTGAACGTTTGGGTGCAAATCCATTGGTTTTGAATTTCCCAATTGGTGAAGAATCTGAATTCCGTGGCGTTGTTGACGTTGTTGAAATGAAGGGTGTTGTTTGGGAAGATGAAAATGGAAGCAATCCAGTTTATATAGATATTCCAGAGGATTTAAAAACAAAAGCAAATGAATTGCATGATCATTTGATTGAAGAAATTGTGACCCAAGATGATGCTGTTATGGAAGCATATATGGAAGGTAAAAAACCAGACTTGGAAACAATGAAGAAATTATTGCGCAAAGGTACTATTGCACAATCATTCACACCAATTTTGTGTGGAACAGCGTTTAAAAATAAAGGTGTTCAACCATTGTTGGATGCTATTGTAGATTATTTACCATCTCCTTTGGATGTTCCTGCAATTAATGGAACGAAAATGGACGGTGAAACAGCAGACGTTCGTCATGCTGATGTAAATGAACCATTTAGTGCTTTGGCGTTTAAGGTTGCAAATGATCCGTTTGTTGGAAACTTGATGTTTATTCGTGTTTATTCAGGAAAATTGTCATCAGGTTCTTATATATATAACTCGACCCGTGATAAACGTGAACGTGTTGGTCGTATGTTGTTAATGCATGCAAATAACCGTGAAGAAATTAAAGAAGCTTTTGCTGGTGATATTATTACATTGGTTGGTATGAAAGATACAATTACTGGTGATACATTGTGTGATGAAAGCAAACCAATTATTTTGGAAAGTATTCATGTTCCAGAACCAGTTATGAGTATTGCTGTTGAACCAAAGACCAAGGCTGATATCGAAAAGATGTCATTGGGTTTACAGGCTTTGGCCAAAGAAGACCCATCATTCCGTGTTTCTGTTGATCAAGAATCTGGTCAAACAATTTTGGCTGGTGTTGGGGAATTACATTTGGAAATTTTGGTAGACAGATTGTTACGTGAATTTAAAGTAGATGTTGCTGTTGGTGAACCACGTATTGCATATCGTGAAACATTTCGTAAAGCAATTTCTGAAGAATACACACATAAAAAACAATCTGGTGGTTCGGGTCAATATGCCCAGGTTAAAATTGAATTTGAACCTCGTGAACCAGGGCAGGGTTATGAATTCGAAAACAAGATTGTTGGTGGAACTGTTCCAAAAGAATATATTCCAGGTGTTGAAAAAGGATTAAGAATAGCACAACAAACAGGTGTTTTGATTGGCTATCCAACAGTAGATTTCAAGGCAACATTGGTAGATGGTAAGTATCATGATGTTGATTCTAATGTTTTGTGCTTTGAAATTGCGGCGCGTGCATGTTTCCGTGAAGCTATGAAAAAAGCATCGCCAAAGTTATTAGAACCGATTATGAAACTTTCTGTGAATACACCAGAAGAATATGTCGGTGATATTATCGGCGATCTTAACAGTCGTCGTGGACAAATTAATGGTATTGAAACGCAGTTTGGAAATCAATTAGTATCAGCGTTTGTTCCATTGGCAAATTTGTTCGGATATGTCAAAACGTTGCGTTCATTGTCACAGGGTCGTGCAAATCCATACATGGAATTATCACACTATGACGAAGTACCAGCAAATGTTGCGGATGAAGTTATAAAGAAAATGACAAAATAAAGAAATTAACAACAAAAGCCTAAGGAGAAAACCATGGCAAAAGAAAAGTATGTAAGAAGTAAGCCACATGTTAATATTGGTACCGTTGGTCACGTTGATCATGGTAAAACAACATTGACAGCAGCTATTGTTCATTATTATGGCGTTGGTGGTGATAGAAACAAAGGTGTAGATCAAATTGATAATGCACCTGAAGAAAAAGCACGTGGTATAACAATTAATACAGCACACGTTGAATATGAAACAGAAAACCGTCACTATGCTCACGTTGATTGTCCAGGACACGCCGATTATGTTAAAAACATGATTACTGGTGCTGCTCAGATGGACGGAGCTATATTGGTAGTTGCTGCAACTGATGGTCCAATGCCACAAACACGTGAACATATCTTGTTGGCACGTCAGGTTGGTATTCCAAAGATCGTTGTTTATTTGAACAAATGTG
>JAFGMC010000012.1 GCA_016927735.1 Alphaproteobacteria bacterium | reverse complement strand
TCGCGGAGTAGAGCAGCCCGGTAGCTCGTCAGGCTCATAACCTGAAGGTCTTTGGTTCAAATCCAAACTCCGCAACCAAATTCAAAAAACACCCATCTATATAAAATGGGTGTTTTTTTATTATATTAAACAATTAATTTATCATACATTGTTTGATTCGAGTGCCAGGATCATTCTGGTCGACACGTTTATTGCGGATTTCTTGTTCGGCTTGAATTTTTTGATTCATTAAAATTATTTCGGGGTGTTCTTGCAATTTCTTATTCAATATGTCCAGCGCACCATCTATTTTTGATTCATCGCTTACAAACACTGGTGTTATTGAATTTGCGGCTGAATAAATAGCCGCTTGGATTTTATCTTTATAATCATCAACAACGGATAAATATGCGCGTATATGTTCATCCTCGTGCGAAAGAACCGCATTATACACACAAGATCCTGGAATATGACTGGAGTCTATTTTAACCAAAAAATCAACATAACCAACCTGTGCCTTGATGGCCTTTAGGGTGACACAAAAACCATCTTCAATTGATGTTGTATCACCAACAATTTCATAACTTCCAACCAATGTTGCAACCACATCACCATGTAATAAATCCATTGGTTTTAAGGGTTGTACAACTTCTTTGTTCCAACTTGGTGTGGTGACAGATATTTCTGGGTTAAGTTTATATGACAAACAATCGTCTGCAAAAGATGATGCAGAAAATAAACCAAATATAACGGCAAAAAATAAACTTTTATTTTTCATAAAATTACAGGCTTGTTTATATATAAGTATATATTACTCTTCTGCGCCCTGTTTACGCAAGTATTCTTCGACAAAATTATTTCCATACGTTTTATAAAGATCTTCTGCCAACAAAACCGAAGGTCTGCCAGATTCAAACAAACGCAACATATTACCCAAACCACCCAGTTCTGTATTCAAAATTACAGATTCGCCATTAACCGGGCGTGATAACAAAACCGCACGTTTCAAGTTTGGATAAGCTTGCCCTTTGATAAACGCCATCTCCAAAGGATTCAAATTCCAATATTGGTAATCATTTGCGTCTGCTGCTGGATTACGGAAGAACATAACTGTTTGGGCTTGACCACGAACAACGTCGCCAATCCCGAGTTTATCCAACACATTCGCACGTTGGAACGCAACCATATAAGCCTGTCTGTTTTTACGACCTTCTTGCAGACCAACAACAAAATTATCACGGAACATTTTGTTTTCCAACATTGGTGCAGTTTCATCAATCATAATAAGTGAAGGATTTCCACCAGATACAGTTGTATTATTAATTCTGTGCAAGATATATGAAATTACCGCTGGTGCCAATATTTCATCTTGTAAAATTTCCGTAAAATCAAATGTTGTTAAGCGCGATTTTAAATCCAAAGTATCAGAGCTTTCATTAAATATTTCACCATACTGCAATGGATCAACCCATTTTTTCAAAGCACTTCGCATTTTACCATCTGATGAAAAACAACTTTCCCAAAGATTTTTTAGCATTCTGTTTTCATCTGATAAATAATCAAAGTTTACAGATACTGCACGTGCAATTTCATCATCAGACGCAGGATCGGATTGTCCAGAAATCATCGAAAACCAACGTCGCAAAAAAGCACGGTTTACAACAGAATCTTCCATTTTTAAAGGATTAAGATGTGCTGAAAAATTTATTCCATCGGATTTTTCTTTGCCTTGCATTGTCACATATTTTCCACCAACAGCCAATGTAAATATCTCGGCACCTTTATTTCTATCAAAGAAAAATGCCTTTAATTTTGGGTGTCGCAAAGACTGCGCAATCAAGAACGAGAATAAGGTGGTTTTACCACCACCTGTTGGACCAATTGTTAATGTATGACCAACAGCG
Organism: Alphaproteobacteria bacterium; assembly: GCA_016927735.1. Lineage (GTDB taxonomy): Bacteria > Pseudomonadota > Alphaproteobacteria > Rs-D84 > Rs-D84 > JAFGMC01. Next base: position 94,186 of record JAFGMC010000012.1, on the reverse strand, counting down.
GCTGGTTTATCCGAAACATGGAATTGAAATTGATATGGTGTTCCTTGGGCTGTTGGAAAAACAACCAACGGTCCCTTGCCCCAATCAGAATTTTCAACACCTTTTGGTGTACTGGAAATTGGTATACTGACAGCCGCTGTCCGTGAAAGCATTTTAAAACTGCGTGGAAAAATATCAAATCCTGGAATTTGTGCAAACCAAGAAACCTTGGACGCAAAATTTTCAACAACTGGTGAAACACCAAACCCTGCACTGATTTTTTTAAACTCGTCAATATTTATCTGTAAAGCTTCTGGTGTATCACCAAACAATATGAATAACGGGTAATAATTTAATAATGTTTGTGTTCCACTGATATTCTCATCCATTGCACTTTGTGCCTGAGATATTTGATTTTCAGCAATATTTTCATTTTTTTCTGTTGTGGCCAATCTTTGACGCATAACCGTATCAGCAGCAGCAGATCCCATTATTTTAAAACCATTCATACATATCATTTCACATTGAATTGTAGAAACCGTATTAAAAAACTCTTCATCCAAGAAATCTGGTGATACCTTAAAAGAAACTGTTGCTGCAAAAGATTGTTTTGTTCCACTGGTATATTTAACCAAACCATTTTTTAAAAACTCAACATCATCTACTGTGGTTAATTCTGCGATTCTTTGATCACATTTTTGTGGGACAGGCTTTGTGATTGGTGATAAAATTCTACCAAACAGTTTTGCCATATTTTCCAGCTTTTCATTTTGCAACAATACTGGCGAATACGCAGATAAAATAGATTCTATATAATTACTGTACTGGTTTAATTTTTCTGTAGCCTTTTGTCCAGATACAGATAAAATTATATAATAATTATTGTTAAATATTTTTAACCCTTGGTCTTGCCATTTATCATAAATTTTTTGTAATACAGATCCATCAAACTCATAATCAGTCTTTTCTGTTGCTGCATCACGAATTGTAAAAAAGCGTAATGTGACACTTTGATCACGAATCTGATTAAATAATTGTGTACGTAAATCTAAAAACTGATCCCGGGTTTTTTCATCTTGCATGCTTGTTTGAACACCACCCAGTTTATAAGCACGAATTAAAGATCCATCTGATAACATTATAGAATTATCAGAATAAACTGTTTTAAAAGGTAAATATTGTGAATAATTTTTATAACCAAATTTTGGAAAAATCCACAATGTTAATGTTGGGATATATAACATTAAAATAACAAACACAAAAACAACTGCCATAACTAAAATAACCAAAGTTATTGGAAACCCACCACCTATAAAATAATCTAGAAAATTTTTCATATTAAGAATTTAATCTCCCCGGTATTCTGGATTTATAAAGTTTTATTTTTGCCGATATTATTTGTGCAAGTTGAGGTTCTTTTTTAGAAAATCCTGCTAAAATACTATGTGTAACACAAACGGATATTAAAAATATCAGAGGGTCAATACTTTCTGAACCACCAGAAATTATTAAACTGACTATAAAAAAAGCAACAAAAACCAAGAATTGAACAGCAAAATTAACCACCGCCAAAGAATATGGTACATAAAATATACGCGATGGATTAGCTAAGGCTTTTAAAACCTGTTGTTTCATAAACATTCCCTCTGCTCAATTATAACAATTTCAACATTTTTCAACAAGCACAAAAACATATATTTTAATTTTGTTAAAAATACTAATCACTTTACTTTTTTAAACTGTTAATTATTTTTCAATTTTTTAAACATTATTTTAAATATGGCTGAAAATAAAGATTTTTTTGTTAAAAACACGTTAATATTATTTTTATAACTATTATTAACAAAACTAACCTATATAATAAAAACAATAATATATAATAATATATTTGATTTTTTATAAAAAGTGTTTATAATCCCTTGGCAAAAAGGAATTTATTATGAAATTTTTAAGCTCTTTAAAGGCTTGGAAGAAGCGCGGCAACATAAAACAAATACGCCGTGGTAAGCAAGTCATTCTTATAGACCCTGATAATCCTAGATTTAAGGCAAAACAAGGTTTTAAGAAAAAATAAGAAATCTGCGCTATTGCGCAGGTTTTTTATAATATCAAAATAAATCTATATCATTTATAAAAGCTTCTCTCAGGGCTTGTTTAATTTCTTCTCTGGATAGACCAGCTTCACGTAGAAACCTTATCTGTGAATCAGTCCCTTTGTATAAAGAAGCTGAATGATCAGCTACTGTTGGTTCAGATGATATAAGTTGTGATGGTAAGAATTCTATTTTTGCAGAAATATTGGCCAAAGCAGACATTTTAATATCAGAAGTACAATTTTTACAATTTTTTTCAATTATTGCTGTACCTATAATTTTTGTATCAGATTCTGAATGTGCAATAACTTTTGTATGAATTATAATTTTTGTATCAGATGCCAAATGATGACCAATTTGTTTTATTTTTAAATTAGAATAATTTTGCGATATAACTTTACCTTTTAAAAAAGAATTTTTACCGGTGTTTTTAATATAAATATTCAAAAAAGCCGGTATTTTATTTTGTATTTTTACTGTTAAAAATACCTCTTGGTCTGGAATAGAAATATTTATATTCAAATTATTATCACCTATTATTTCGCCAAAATATATAATATGAACCGGCAATTTATAATTTTTATCAATATCGGTTGATTCAAGTGTAGACAATTCTGGTATAAACACACCATCGCGGTAAACAATTGTTTCCGCTGGAAAGGTTTTTATATTGAATTCTTGCCAAAGATAGTTCATATTAATTCCAGTATTATTTATATATATTATAAAGGAAATAAAAATGGGATTCAATTGCGGAATTGTGGGTTTACCAAATGTTGGAAAATCAACATTATTTAATGCGCTTACGGAAAGTGCTGCTGCTGATGCCCAAAATTATCCTTTTTGCACGATAGAGCCAAATACTGGTCGTGTTGTTGTTCCAGATGAAATTCTTTATAAACTGTCAGTTGTGGCTGGTTCACAAAAAATAATACCAACCCAATTGGAAATAGTTGATATTGCGGGTCTGGTCAAAGGTGCTTCAAGTGGTGAAGGTTTAGGAAACAAGTTTCTTGGAAATATATTGGCTGTGGATGCAATAATTCATGTAGTTCGTTGTTTTGAAAATGATGATATCGTTCATGTTAATGGTCAAATAAATCCACTGTCGGATATAGAAACAATTGAAACAGAGTTAATGTTGGCAGATTTAGAAAGTCTTGATAAACAAATAAAAAATCTTGAAAAAAAAGCACGGGGTTTGGATAAAGAAGCTGTAAAATTATTGTCAGACGCGATCGAAGTTAAAAGGGGTTTAGAATCAGGAATCCCGGCACGTTTACAAAAAGTAAATTCCGATCAATTTAATTTATTAACGAAAAAGCCGGTAATTTATGTGTGTAATGTAGAAGAATCAGCTTCTGCAACCGGTAATAAATACTCTAATTCTGTGGTGGAAAAATTTAAAAATATATCACCAGTTTTAGTTATATCCAGTAAAATTGAAATGGAAATATCACAAATTGTTGATATGGATGAAAGAAAAATGTTCTTGGACGAACTTGGTCTGAAAGAATCTGGTCTTTCACAAGTGATTCGTACCGGATACGAAACTTTGGGCTTGCAAACATTTTATACTATTGGTCCCAAAGAAGCGCACGCTTGGACAATTACACGTGGTATGACTGCCCCACAAGCAGCAGGTAAAATACACACAGATTTCGAGAAAGGGTTTATTCGTGCAGAAATAATTTCACCTGTTGACTATATTACTCTTGGTAGCGAAGTTTCTGTAAAGGAAGCTGGTAAAATGCGTCTGGTTGGTCGTGATTATATAATGACCGAGGGTGATATTTGCCATTTCTTGTTTAATAATTAAAAACAGCGATTAAATCGCTGTTTTTTTATTTAACTTTTTTAAATCCTTTGAAATAATCCAAAGTTCTTTGATAAACAGATGTTCCTTTTGGTGGCCAAATCTGTTTCATATTATTATCTAAAATAAATGTTTTTTCGTTTTTATTGTTATTATTACTTGTATATGTTCGTAATAATCTTTTATCACCAATAGGATTATCAAAGCAAAAATTACATTCTTGAATTTCTTGAATATAAATTTCAAATTTTGGTAAAAGTAATTTGTGCGATTTCTTTATTTTTAAAATCAAATTCCATAATTTTCTTTCAGTTAAACCTTTTTCGGTTTTGGCCAGAAAAAAAGAAAACATTTCGGGGCAATAAGATTCTATATCCATTTTTAAAGTATATTTATACATAACAAAAATCCTTTTATAAAAGTTTGATTAAACACCACTTAATAAGTTTAAACGTTCATTTGATTTTATAATTTCAGCGTCTATATCAGATATTCTGCCTCGAACTGTTTCGTCCCCTACCAGCATTTTACTGAATAATTCTTTTTTCTCGATATGCAGTTTTTCAAGATATTTTTTTAATTTTAACGAAACAACAAGTTTTTCAGCATCTTCAAAAGATAATTCTGTATGACTAATATTTTTATCAAAATTTATACCCAGGGTTGCCAAAAATTCAATATGAGTTTCCCCCAATTCGGGGTATTTATTAATAACAGCTTTCAAGCTGTTTATAGTTATTTGATCAACATCAGGTATTTCGATATCTGGTGCATTTTTCTTTTTGTCCCACTTATGCCATTGATTAAATTTACGGCTATTGTATTCTTTTTCATATTCGGAACGCAAGCTGGTATCGGTGAGTTTTTCCAATTCTTTTTTTAGAAACTTTTCTGCCTGACTGCGTCCACCTGGTGTGGAAACCAGATAATTTTTATTTAAACTGTCCCACAAAAAATCAACCAAGGGCTGGGCCGAATCAATAATTTTTTTCATAGAATTAATTCCATCACTGGATTTTAAAATATCGTCTGGATCCTTGCCACCGGTCACAAAGGCAAATTTAACATCAGAGTTATCACGCAAAAATGGCAAAACCAACGAACATGCACGCGCAGCAGCCTTTTGACCAGCTGTATCACCATCAAAACAAAAAGTGATATTCCGATTTGATTTACATAAAATTGCAATATGATCCTCGGTCAGTGCGGTACCCAGTGGCGCAACGGTTTCGCCAAATCCATGAACCTGCATTTGGATTACATCAATTTGACCCTCGACCACTATACTTCTGTTTGCGCGATGAATCGAATCACGTGCAAAGTTTAATCCGAATACTGTTTTACGCTTGTGAAACAATTCTGTATCAATTGTGTTTATATATTTAGGTTCTGATCCATCAAGACTGCGTCCAGAAAAAGCAATAACCTGACCCGCTATATTAAAAATTGGAAACATTAATCTGTCACGAAAGAAATCATAGTTTCCATAATCACCACGTCTGACCAACCCGGTTGCAGATAATTTTTCAAAATTTGTATTGCTGAATTTAGTAGAAATGATATTGCTTTTTGGTGCATATCCCAGGCAGTATTTTTTTATGCTTTCAATACTAAATCCGCGCTTTTTGATATATTCTAATGCGAATGCACCATCTGGTTCAAACAGTTTTTGTTGGTATATTTTGGCAGCAGCCTCGGTCAAATAAACATAAGAATCTTCGCGTACTTTTTCTTCGACAGATTTTGGTTTATAATCAGGCATTTTTAAACCTGCCTGCTGCGCCAATTCTGTAATTGCTGCAATAAAATCCATATTACCAGATTTCATAGTGAATGAGATTATATCGCCATGCTCACCACAACCAAAGCAGTGATAGAATCCCTTTTCTTCATTAACAGAAAAACTTGGTGTTTTTTCATTATGAAATGGGCAGCATCCCCAAAAGTTCTGACCCTTTTTTGTTAATGGTACACGTCGTCCAACAACATCAACAATGGACAGACGTTCACGCAGCTCATCAGTAAAGTTAGAGTTATAATTTGCCATATCAGGGTCAGTATAAAATAGATTTGCAACCAATGCAATTTTTGTTAAAAACTATTTCTTTTTAACCCAGGACTTTTTTGCACTTGGTTTTTTATTGTTAATTAATTCAATAGCTTCATCCAAGCTTGGTTGTTCTTTTACAGAAACATTAACCTTGTTGCTGGAAATATATGCCCCAAAACGACCGTCTGGATAAAATAGTATCATTTTACCAGTTTTTGGATTTTCTCCCAATTCTATTGCCTCGGCCTTGGCTTTTTCTGCAGACAGTAATTCTGTCGCGATTTCCAGAGTCATTGTTTCGGATGTATATTTTTTTGCACTGACGTTTTTAGTCCCATTTGTCACATATGGTCCAAAACGGCCGGTTTTAAACAAAATTCCACCGCCTAAATCGACATCCGCAGAACCCGCACCAGTAGTTCCAGAATCGGCCCCATTATCTACACCACCACCCAATCTTTTTGTGTAATCACATGTTGGATAGTTTGAACAACCAACAAAAGCCCCGTATTTAGAGAGTTTTAAAGAAAGTGTTGTACCGCATTTTGGGCACTTGTCCCCAGATTCTTTAAATAGATGATCTTTCATATTTGAATTAATTTCATCAATAATCTCGGTTGTTTTAATATCTTTTGCTGCATCTATCATCTTCTGTGTTGGTTTCCAAAATGCGGATAAAGCCGGTGTTTTTGCAACTTTTCCATTAGAAACATCATCCAAAGTGTCTTCTGTTTTGACTGTAAAGTTAACATCAATCAAATCAGAGAAGTATTTAGACAGATATGCAGAAATTACCCAACCACCACTGGTTGGTATAAAACGACGTTGTTTATCTTGTTCGACATATTTTCGGTCGACAATAGTACTCATAATTGTTGCGTATGTCGATGGACGACCAATTCCTAATTCTTCCAATTTCTTTACCAAAGAAGCTTCGGTATATCTGGCAGGAGGTTGTGTAAAATGTTGATTTGAGTTTAATTTTTCAATAATTATATCATCACCAACAGACATTTGTGGTAGTTTGGATTCTTTGTCATCTTCGGATGCTTCATCTTTATCTTCTTGGTAAACCTTCATGAAACCATCGAAAGTTCTGGTTGTACCAACCGCATGAAATACAGATTTACTTTTTGTTTCTGTTATATCAACAGAAACACTGTCAAATTCAGCATTACACATTTGACAAGCAATTGTACGCTTCCAAATAAGTTCATACAGTTTTGCTTCGTCCCCTTCCAGGCTGTAGCTGGCAGAATCAAAGCGTGTAGGGCGAATTGCTTCGTGTGCTTCTTGGGCATTCTTTGACTTCGTTAAGTACACATTTGGTGTCTTTGGTAGGAAGTTATTACCATATTCTTGTTCAATAAAGCCCCGAATTCCGGCAATACTGTCTGCAGACAGGTTTGTTGAATCGGTTCTCATGTATGTAATTAAACCTTGTTCATAAAGCTTTTGTGCGGCGCTCATTGTGCGTTTGGAGCTGAAATATAGCTTCCTTGCTGCCTCTTGTTGTATGGTACTAGTAATGAACGGAGCCGCAGGTTTCCGGGATATTTTCTTCTTTTCTATACCAGATACAGTTGTGGCAATAGGTACTGGTAATTTAGAGAGTATATTATCCATCTGGGTCTGGCTTTCGATGGTCATTTTATCGATTTTTTCCCCAGAAAACTGGGAAAGTTTGGCATCAAAGGTATCTTTTCCTTTTGTGCACTCTGCATTAAGTGACCAATACTCTTTTGGTACAAATTTTTCTATCTCACGCTCGCGATCTACCACTATTTTGACCGCAACAGACTGTACACGTCCAACAGATTTTCCTAGATTTCTGCGCCATAGCAAGGGTGAAACCCCAAAACCAATCAAATAGTCCAGTGCACGACGAACAAGGTACGCATCGACCAAATTTTGGTCAATTTCGCGTGGATTTTCGATTGCGTCCAGTACCGCTTTCTTGGTTATTTCATGAAACGCGACACGGTATATCTTCTTGTTATTAAGTGCTTTTTTATCTTTTAGAATATCTAACAGGTGCCATGCAATTGCCTCTCCCTCGCGATCAGGGTCAGATGCCAAATATACGTTATCAGCCTTCTTTAATTCGTCCGTAATCAGTTTTATTTGCTTTTCCTTACCTGGCATAATTTGCCATTTCATAGCATAGTCATTATCTACGTCTACGCTGCCGTTTTCTGGGATTAAATCACGAACATGACCAACAGATGCCACAACACGCCAACCAGTCCCAAGATATTTCTCGAGTGTTTTTGCTTTTGATGGAGATTCAACGATAAGAAGATTCATAATTTAAAACCCTTTGGCGGACAGTTGTTGATCTTTATTTATGTGTGCATTTTGACACAGGCCAAATCCAAACATCAGTGACAATAAACTGCTGCCACCGAAAGACATTAATGGTAATGGTACACCAACGGTTGGTATTAAACCCAAAACCATGGAGATATTTATAAAGTAATAAATGAAAAAGTTCAACATAAAACCAAAACAAAATAATTGTCCAAATCTATTTCTGCAAGTTTTTGCCATCCAAAACAATACAGAAATTATAATCCCATATATAATTAATAATATAAATGCACCGATAAATCCAAATTCTTCGCCCAACATTGTGAATATAAAGTCAGTTTGTTTTTCTGGTAAAAATGATTGTTGTGATTGTGTGCCAGACATATAGCCTTTACCTACAAATCCACCACTGCCGAATGCAATTTTTGCCTGATTTATTTGATACCCAGATCCTTTAGAATCATGATCTGGGTTTACAAATGTTATAATTCTTTCACGTTGATAATTATGCAATCCACCAAACCAAACAACTGGGGCTGCTAATATTGCGAGAATTCCTGCGACAATGAACCATTGTTTTTTTGCGCCGGTAATATAAAACATAACAACTGTGATTAATCCTAGAGATATAGCGGTCCCAAGATCTGGTTGCACAACAATCAAAGTAAACGGTAAGAACATTAATATAATCGGTATTATATAATTTTTAAGTTCAATAGAATCCTTCCAGTTCATCCATGAAAAATAACGCGCCAAAACCAACACCAGTGATATTTTAATGAATTCGGATGGTTGTATATGGAAAATGCCAAGATCTAACCAACGTTGTGCCCCCATTCCAGTGTGACCAACAAATGTGACCAAAATAATCATTAATAGAGCAATAAAATAAATAATATAGGCAGATTTAATCCATAATTTTATATTTGTAAATGCAGCAAAGAAAAAAATACCCAATCCAAGAAATATTTTTATCAGTTGTGAAATGGCAAAAGGATGCCAAGATCCACCCCCAGCAGAAAAAAGAATAAGTATTGATATAACTAAAACAATAAATACAGGAATAAACAGTCCCCAAGAGAACCGTTTCAATTTTTCTGACAATGTCATCATGTTTGAATTAGAAACACGGGTTTGTCTAGCCATCTCTTAATAATTCCTTCATTGTTTCAGCAGCTACATGTACCGCTGGCGAACTGGTGCCGGAATGTTCGGTGAGTGTGCATATAACATATTTTGGATTATTTGTCGGTGCATATCCAACAAATAGACCATGATTTCGCATATTCCATTTTAATTGTTCATTTGTTAAAACACCACTTTCGCGTTCTGACATAGAAATATTTCTGACCTGGGATGTTCCAGTTTTTCCCCCCATTTTTTTACCGTTAACATTTATTGCGTTACCCGATGCGGTTCCACCAGTTTGTAAAACTTGTTCTAAACCATTTAATACAGTCTTGATGTTTTTTGTCTGTAATTTAAGATTTTTAAAGTTTTCAGAATTATTATCTTCAACTAATTTTGGTGTAATAATTTTATTAGATGCAACACGTGCCATCATAACAGCAATTTGAAGGCAGTTTGAAAGAATAAATCCCTGACCAATTCCAGATATAATTGTATCACCATGCAACCACTGGATCCCAATATTTTTTTCTTTCCAGTTTCTGTCTGGAATAACCCCAGCCATTTCCCTTGGTAATATTTCACTCAGAAACTTTTCACCCATACCCAGCTTCAAAGCCATCGACTTTATCGAATCAATACCAATTCGTAATGCAATTTGGTAAAAATAAGTATCACAAGAATGTTTTAATGCACCAACTAGATCAACAGATCCATGCCCTTTCTTCTCCCAACAATGATAACGTCTATCACCATAATCCCAATACCCTGGACAGAAAATTTTCTCGTTCGGTAATAATGCGCCAGATTCTAATGCGGCCAAAGCCACAATTATTTTAAATATTGATCCTGGTGGATACAAGCCCTCTAATGCTTTATTCATAAAAGGCTTTGCAATATCTGACCTTAATGATGCTATATATTCTTCCCCATCATCCATTCTGAAATTATTTGGATCAAAACTGGGAGTGGATGCCATAGCAAGAATATTTCCAGTATTTATTTCAATTACAACACCACATCCAGCGCGATTTAATGTCAGCACGTCATGTAATTTTTTCTGAATATTTTCACGAATTGTTGTTTTAAGATTTTTTCCAATCTGTGAAGGTATAAATTGTTCTTTATCTTCACCTGTAATACGACCAACGGCATTTGCAATCATTACTGTTTGACCGGGGGTTCCAGTCAGAGATTCATTAAATGCTTTTTCCAATCCGGTTATACCAGTTGTAAAAAATGGTGCATTAGGAACAGGCTTAGATGGTACACCAACATATCCAAATACTTGTGCCCCAGCTGATCCTAATTCATAAATTCGTGTATATCCGCTTTTAATATGTAATCCTGGTAAATTTTGTGCCTGTAATTCAGCCAATTTTTTCCAATCAGAGTTTTCGCTGATTAATACTGGTTGAAATTTTACTTGTTTTTTTATGGTCTTGTAGATTCTATCAATACTTTTTTTTCTGATTTTTAATTCGCGTGAAACTATTTTAATTAATCCATCAATATCATCTGTTTCTTCTGGTACCAGATATATTCTATAAATTGGGGCATCACGTGAAATTGGCGACCCTGATGCGGATAATATTTTTCCGCGTTCAGACACGTTAATTTGAATTCTGAAAGAATTACTTTCTGATCTTCTTTTATAATCTTTATAGCTAAAAACCTGCATTTGCAACATTCTTATAATAAGAACAGAAGTCAAAACAGCACCGCCAGTTAAAAACAAGGCGGAACGTCTATCAAAAAGGCGTGCGACTTCTGAATCAATCATTATTAATTCTCTTTGCTAATGCTACAAATGGCACATACAAGACACTTGACCATAAAACTAACCAGAATGCCCTGACCATAATAATAAAACTCCAATCAGCTAAAACCAATATCAAAGAAGACGTTGCAAAATATGCCATAAACACCATTACGCCTTCACTTTTTTGTTTGGTTAAGTCTACAAAGCTTTGAAAACCATTTACGGCGTTAAAAAGACAATAAAAAGATGTCCAAAATAACAATGTATCAAATTTGTAGTCTATCAAGAAACAAAAGATAACCGCATATAAAGTAAACCAATCAGTTGGTTTTATAAACGAATAATAAAAAATTGGTATAAGCGCTAAGATTCCAGCAGGATTCCAAAATTGAACAGACAGATGCCACAGCACCAACACCGATAAAAAAGGAAAGGTGTTTTTTAAAAATTTTCCGATATTTCTTATCATTTATATTTATCTTTACCATCAAATTTTAAGACCATAACACTAGATATACTTGAAGGTAAAATAATCTTGGTGTCTTTATTATCACTCATTTCACCGACATTGATTCCATCAGGCAATACACCACGAATACCACTGGTTATAAGTTTTAATCCAGGTGTTGGTTGAAATTCTGGATCACTGAAAAATCCCATAGTTGGTTTATCAGATCCGTTACCTTGTAAAAAACCATAAACCTCGGATCCGGCTATACGGACGGGAATATTTGATTTACTGTCTGTTAAACCACGCACTTTTGCAAAACTTACACCGACGTCAGAGATAATACCAACCAGCGCACCTTCAAAAGATACAACGGCCATATCTTTTTCAATACCGTTATTTATACCTTTGTTTATAAAGAATGTACTGTGGCTAAAAGCATTATTATTAAATGTAATATTTGCAACAATAGACTTTTGTGGTGTTTTACGAATAATATCTAATTCACGTGTCAGACGTTGATTTTCAGATATCGCAATATCGTATTCGTTCTTTTGTCTGATAGCCTCACTAAGTTTTGCCTTCAATTCTTCATTTTCTGTGCGCAAATTAGATAATTCACGAATACTTGATGTGGCATCACCAATTGCATGTATTGGCCAAGTTATTCCATTACCGACCCATTCTGCGACTGGCAGAACAATCTTGGATAACCCATTCATAATTTTATAATCGGGCTTATCCATCATAATATATATTAAAAACACCGGTAAAATAGCCGCACTCAAAGCAGATTTAGCAATAGAATATACTTTCGAAGATATTTTTTTCTGGTTCATGTTACGGTCATTATTTGGTTAAAAATTTTTATTACAGCGCACAGTTTAATATTTTAATGTTTAACATTCAATAAAAACTTGATTTTTACAATTTTTATGCCAAAATAACCCTGGTCTGAAGTGGCAAGGCATTGCCATCAGGAAGCAAAAAGGATATGAAAATGCCAAAAATGAAAACGAAATCGTACATGAAAAAACGTGCGAGTATGACTGCAACCGGTAAAATACGCGTTGCTAGAAACAGCCACAAGAAACTGTTACGTAAGAAATCCAGCCGTGCAAATAACGCTGGGTCAAAACCACAGTACTTGAATGATAACATGGTGGGACAGGCCAAAATCTTGACCCCATACGGATTAAAGAAATAAAAGGGGCTGAAAATGGCAAGAGTAAAACGCGGTATAACCGTTAAACAAAAACATAAAAAAATACTTGAACGGGCCAAGGGTTTCTTGGGTCGTCATCATTCCACCTATAAAGCTGCACGTGAAAAATCTGAAAAAGCAGGTCAGTATTCATATCGCGATCGTCGTGTTAAGAAACGTGAATTTCGCTCTTTGTGGATTGTTCGTATCAATGCAGCGGTTCGTGCCAATGGTTTGACATACAGTCAATTCATGTCTGGTATGAAAAAAGCTGGTATTGAATTGGATCGCAAGGTTTTGGCAGAAATGGCATATGCTGGCGATGAAAACTTTACAGCATTGATTGATACTGCAAAACGATTTATCAAAACTGGGGCATAATTTTCGGTGGCGGTAAATTGTATAATGTTTTAGAATAGCCACCATCAGGTGGCTATTTTATTTTTGGGGATAAAAATGAAAGAATTAATAAAAGAATTATCAAATGCAAAAACAACCCAAGATTTGGACAATATAAAATCCAAGTGGTTGGGAAAGAAGTCTGAATTGCGGGCAAAATTTGATGCGTTAAAAGATGCTTCAGCTTCTAAACGTCAGAAAATCGGTGCAGAGCTGAATACAGAGCGTGCAAAAATAGAAGAATTAATAGAAAATGCAAAATCTGAAATTGCGATGCGTATATTAAACAAGCAATTGGCAAATGATAATTTTGATATGACATTACCGGGTATTGGTGGCGCTGTGGGCGCATTACACCCTGTCACTATTATCGAGGAAAAATGTATTTCTGCATTGCGTCGTTTGGGATTTGTTCCAGTAGAGGGTCCCGAGGTTGAAACCCCAGAATACAATTTTGACCTGTTGGATATTCCAAAACATCACCCGGCCCGGGATGCACAAGATACGTTCTGGATTAAAAAAGAGGAATTGTTGCCACGCACACATACCACATCGGTTCAGTCGCGCTATATGATGGATTTAAAAGGTGATGAATCAAAATTACCAATTAAAATAGTATCCCCTGGTCGAACATACAGAAATGAAGCGATTGATGCAAATCATTTGGCAATATTCCATCAATTTGAGGGTTTATGGGTTGGTCATGATGTAAAAATATCAGAATTAAAAGGAACTATTGGGTTTATATTAAAAGAGATTTATGGAAATGATATAAAAGTTCGTTTTAAACCTAAATTTTACCCATATACAGAACCAAGTATTGGCGCAGATATTTTAACAGATCGTGGTTGGATTACGATTGTTGGTGCAGGTATGGTTTCGCCCCAGGTTATGAAAAACTTTGGTTTTGATCCAGATAGGGTTTCTGGATTTGCGTTCGGTTTTGGTACATCGCGTTTGGCAGCTGAATTTGCAGGTACAAATATGCGCGAAATTTATGGAATGGATTTACGAGTATTCAAAAATATCAAAGGTGTTAAATAATGCGTTTCAGTAAAAATATTTTAGAAACATTCATTAATTTGCCAACTGACTGGCGTGAGTTAATGGAAGATGTCGGATTGGAAGTAAAATCCGTCGATGGTGATATTATGAATTTAGAATTATTGGCAAACCGTGGTGACCATTATTGCTATTTGGGTTTGGCAACAGAAATATCTGGCAGAACTGGCAGCGGAATAAAACAAAAACAAGAAAAAGATTTTGAATATAAAGATGCAAAATTATTTAAGATAGATACAGATAAATGTATCGCTTATTCACTCGTTCCGTTTGATATAAAATCTATAAAATCGGCAAATGTTGATAATATTCTTGAATCTTCTGGTGTTAATGTAATTCATCCAGCAATTGATATAACAAATGTTGTTATGTTGGAATATGGTCAGCCTGCACATATTTATGATGCAGATAAAATTGTCGGCAAAATTCATATTCGTGAAACAGTTGCTGGTGAAAAAGCAGCTTTGTTATTTCATGATGGTATGACGGAATTATCGGCTGGGACATGTGTTATTGCAGACGAAGAAAAAATTCTTTGTGTTGCAGGCGTAATTGGTTGTCGCGGCGCAGATGTTGATAAAGATACCAAGAATATATTATTTGAAACCGCATTGTTTGATCCTGTATCAATTCGTAAAACTGCAAAAGAAATGGGGGTTTGTACTATTGCCAGCCAGCGTTTTGAACGCGGTGGTAATTTGGATGCTGTAAAATCTGGTGCAAAACGTGCAAATTATTTATACAATGAAATTGGTATAAAACTGAATGGTAATGCTGAATTTTTACAACGCGTTAAATTACCGGAAAAAGAAATACAAATGTCTGGCGACTTTGTTCGTAGCGAGCTGGAAATAGATATTTCTGACAAAGAAATTGCAGAAAGATTATCCAGATACGGATTTGTTAAATCAGGTTTAAAATATATTGTTCCGAATGTTCGTGTTTGGGATATCAAGGGATTCAAAGCAGATTTAATAGAAGAATTGGCGCGGTCAATCGGCTATAACAATTTGCCAAACAGACTACCAATTGCAACAATCGGAAGTCAGCCCACCCCAGCAGAAATCAGAAAATCGCAAATTAATTCATACTTGGTTAACAACGGATTTTTTGAAGTCTTAATAGATAATATTTATTCACCAAAACATGCGAAATTGTCGCCAGTTGCAGAACATGTTGGCATTGAAAATAGTGTGGATGGCGGATATGCATTTATGCGAAATAATGTAATTGTCCAGGCGGTTGAATTAGTGTCAAAGAATTTGGCCCGCAAGAATCGTGAAATACGTGCATTCGAATGGGGTAAAATCTTTAAAGACAATAATGAAATAGAAGTTTTGTGGGGTATTATGAATGGCCCAAAAATAAGTTCACTGGATGCAAAAGGTTTATTGGAAAATTTATTTACTAATTTGTCATTAGATTTCAGTATTGAATATGATGACTTTAAAGCTAGTGAAAAAGTGTCTGAATGGCAGATGTTAAATCCAAAACGTCGTGGTCATATAACTTGCAATGGTAAAGGGGTTTGTGTTTTTGGTGAAATTCATCCGTCTTTGTTGGCCGAATTTGATATTAAAAATGATACACCGGTATTTTTCAGCTTTGATACCAAGAGATTAATGAACGCAGTTCAGAAAACAATTAAATACGAGAGCCCATCCACAACGATCCCCAGCGTTCGTGATATCTCGGTCATTGTTCCCTATGGTGTTGCGGTTGGAAGCGTCGCAGAATTTATATCTAAAAAATATAAATCTGTTTCGGATATTAAAATCACAGACATTTTTGATAAACCAAAAGATAGCGTTCGTAACATAACATTTGCACTGGAATTCGCAGGTAATCAAAGTACCGAAGAACTAAACGCATTGATCTTAGAAATTATGAATTCTGCAAACGAGTTTGCAAAAAATAAATAAAGGGTTGGTTGTGCCAAATTATAAGATTTTAAAAAAGAAAACAAAGTGTATAGAAAAACAATTTTGTGATAATAAAAAAGAAGGTTTTTGCCAATTACCTGTTGGACAATGCACTGCACAATCTACATTAAAAACAAGATAAATACCGGTTTTTTATATAATTTTATCTTTTGAATTACACCATTTCGCAACCGGGCATTCGCCGCATTTTGGTTTTAATGCTTTGCATATATAACGACCATGCAAAACCATTACATGATTCGCCATTCCATGGTATTTTTTTGGAATCAATTTTGTTATTTTTTCTTCAACCCGTTCTGGTGTATTGTCTGTTTCGTCTGCCCAATTTAATCTGTGTGCAATACGAAATACATGTGTATCAACACCAATGTTTGGTGCGTCCCATAAAACATTCATAATAACATTTGCAGTTTTTTGACCGATACCTGGTAATTTCATTAATTCTTCACGTGTGTGCGGCAATATACTGTCATGTTGTTCTGCAAGAATTTTTGCCAGTTTAATAATATTTTTTGCTTTGTTATTAAAAAATGAAATAACTTTGATATGTTTTTTTAATTCATCTTCACCCAAAATAAACATCTTTTCTGGCGAATCAGCCACGTCAAACAAAGCAGGTGTGACCTCGTTCACCTTTTTATCAGTTGCCTGGGCTGACAAAATAACCGCAACCGCAAAGGTAAATTCATTTACATGATACAGTTCTGACCGGATTGACATGTCGATAACCTTTGGAACTTCACGAAAATAAATTTCCGGTGTTAAAGATATTTTACTTTTTGACATTTTTATTTAGACTTCTTTATTGTAATTGCGAATTTGTGACTCTCGATTTCAATTTCATGTTCGCCCTTGCCGGCTTTCATATCAACAATCAGTGCGTCTTTCATAATACGATCACGATGTGTTTCAATAGCAGCTGTTAATTCAGAATCGGTTTCATATTCCAAAACAATTCTGTCCGATACGTCCAATTCAACAGTTTTTCTGGTATCTTGGATAAAGCGCAGTGTTTCATTCGCCAAACCCTCAGCTACTAATTCTGGTGTTAATTCAGTATCCAGAACCACAACCGCGGTGTTATCCGGCAGTGCCGCCCCGGTTATACCATCTTTTACAGTCAGACGCATTTCGAACTCGTCAGAGTTTAAAGTATATTCGCCCACAACAAGTTTATCGCCATTTGCTTTATATTTACCCTGCTTTACCGCTGGTATAATATCTTTTAATGCAGAACCCAGTCGTGCACCAATATTTGGTGTTATTGGATAAACAAATGAATCTGCAACAGATGAAACATCTTCGATAAAATCAACCGATTTTACATTCAGTTCATCTTTTATAATCTCTGCGTATGCTGACATGTCTTTACCAGCAATTGTTATTTTTGCCAATGGCAAACGATTACGAAGCTTATATTGTTCGCGCAATTGTTTTCCTGTTGAAACAATTAATTGAACACGACGCATATCTTCTAACAATTTGGAATCATCAGATTTTTTTGGTTTCTTGAATTCGCACATATGAACACTTATATCATTATTCAAGTTTTTGTAAATATAATCACTCACAAATGGTGCAAATGGTGCCATCAACTTACACAACTCAGTTAAAATATAATGTAATGTATCAAATGCGTTTTGATCTTCATCCCAGAATCGCATCCGATTTAATCTAATGTACCAGTTGTTTAATATATCCAAGAATTTTGTAAATTCTTTGACAGCAACATCAGGTTTGTATTCTGAAAGTGCTTCATGAACAATTTTTTCCAATGAGCTTAATTCAGCCAAAATATATTTATCTAAAACATTTTTGGTTTCAAAAATGTTTTTATTTATATCTGCTTTGACATTCCCAGCGTTCGCATACAGTGTAAAGAAATGATATGCATTCCATAATGGTGTCAAGATTGTTTTAATTGTTTCTGCAAAAACTTTTCCTTCTTTATCGATTGGCACTGGTTCTGATTTCAAGAAATTACTTCCCAATATATACAAACGCATTGCGTCTGCACCATATGTATCTAAAATAACAATCGGATCAACATAGTTTCCCAGCGACTTTGACATCTTCTTTTTATGTTCATCAACGGTTAATCCGTTTGCGGAAATCGTCTTAAATGCTGGTTTATTAAATAGTGCAGTTGATAAAACCATTAATGTATAAAACCAACCGCGGGTTTGATCTTGCCCCTCGACAATATAATCGGACATATAATTTTTATCACCAACAAGTTCTTTATTTTCAAATGGGTAATGCATTGATGCATATGGCATTGATCCTGATTCAAACCAAGCATCCAAAACATCTGGAATTCTTTTCCAACCATCACGTTCCAATTTATCCAATGTGGCACGATGTAAATCATCAATCTTTACATCAAAGAATTTTTCCATTTCAGCGACAGATCCAAATACTTTATATTCACCGGCTTCGTTTGTCCAAATTGGTAGTGGTACACCCCAGAAACGATTTCTGGATATTCCCCATGGGCGCGCATTTTCAATCCAGGATTGGAATCTTCCGCCACCGGATTTCCAATCAACCAATTTATTATTTTCAATCAGTTTGTCGCGGATTTTTGGGACGTCAATATACCATGCCTCGGTTGCACGATAGATTAATTTTTCCTTGCTGCGCGGACTGAAAGGATAACTGTGTTTATGGCTATCTTTTTTAACCAAATGACCGGTATTTTTCAGGTTTTCTATAATTTTTGGATTTGCAGCAAAAATGTTTATTCCTGCCCAATCTGTGACATCAGACGTGAAGTTTCCATAGTCATCAACATTTACAATTACTGGAAATTTTGGATCCAATTCTTTGACCGCCAAATAATCGTCTTCACCGAATGCTGGTGCGATGTGAACAATACCTGTACCATCGGAATCAGAAACATAATTAGCCGCAATTACAGAATAAAGTTTTTTATCATCATAATAATTAAACAAGGGTTTGTATTTTAATCCAACCAGCTCGGAACCTTTGATTTCTGAGACTTTTTCAGCAGTTGCAAATTGTTTTTCGTATACAGACAATCGACTTTTTGCAATTATATATTCTGTACCATCGGTTTCACGCATAATCACGTATACCATTTCTGGATTAACCGCCAATGCTGAATTTGCAGGAAGTGTCCACGGCGTTGTTGTCCAAGCAAGAAGTCTGCGTCCATTATCTAGCCCAAACCACACAGTCACTGTTTCATCTACAATATCTTGGTATTCGCTTGATGCCTCGGAATTTGATACAACTGTACCCAATGCCCAATCGTATGGATTAACTTTGAAATCTTTATACAACAAACCATCATCATAAAGTTTTTTTAATCCCCAAATTACAGATTCCATATAATCTTTATACATGGTGTTGTAAACAATTTCGCCTTCGCCAATATTGACCCAACGACCGATACGATTTAAATACATACCCCAATCATTTACATATTTCATAACACCGTCACGGCACATATCACAAAATTTTTCGAGACCAAATTCTGCAACCAAATCTTTTGATTGTTTACCTGTTGCTTTTTCAACCATAACCTCTGTTGGCAGTCCATGAACGTCCCAACCAAGCTTATGAATAACATTATTTCCCAACATGCTTTGATAGCGGCAGACCATATCCTTTACGGCTGACACGCCCAAATGCCCAATGTGTGGGATAGAAGAAGGTG
Source organism: Alphaproteobacteria bacterium (assembly GCA_016927735.1). Taxonomy (GTDB): domain Bacteria; phylum Pseudomonadota; class Alphaproteobacteria; order Rs-D84; family Rs-D84; genus JAFGMC01. The sequence continues at coordinate 74,310 of JAFGMC010000012.1, read as the reverse complement.
TTGCAGGCCCATCAAAAAACTGGAACACATTGCCGTCTATGTTTTTGTCAATAACCTTATTAAAAGTGTCATCTGATTTCCAAAATTCGGATACTTGTTTTTCAATTTCTGGAAAGTTTGCTTTTGGTTCTGTCTTTGGGTACGACATTTGTATTCCTTTGTTTAACATAAAAAATGGACGCACATGCGCCCCAGCAATCGCCAAAGCGCATCACTGATTTATCCTATAATAATTATGCTTCTTATCGTCATGCGGTATTTATACAATTAATTTGATTTAAAATCAAGAATTATTGATTTTAAAATGGTGCCGGTTAGGGGATTCGAACCTCTGACCCCCTCATTACGAATGAGATGCTCTACCAACTGAGCTAAACCGGCATGTCCAGCAGTTTATAATATGTTTCTAGGAATTTCCAGTTTTAATTTTGCGCAGAACAACCATAATACCAGCTGGTGTCATACCTGTAATTCTGGATAAATCTGCGATATTTTCAGGACGCGTGCGCGCCAGCTTTTCAACCAGTTCGTTGGTCAATCCAGAAAGTGATTTATAGTCGAATGTTGTTGGTATTTTAAGATTGGCATCACGTTTATAACCTTCAATCTCGCGTGCGCTTCGTGCAATATATCCAGCATAGAATTTATTATTTTTTTCGATTTGCCCCGCTTTTTTTATGAATTTTTCTATATGCTGGTCTTTTGTAATCAGACCTAATTTTTCGCCCATATAACCCAAGCGTGCAATTGCATTATCACCACGCAGTGATAATCTGAATTCTGCACGTGATGTAAACATGCGATAAGGTTCATCGATACCCAATGTTGTTATATCATCAATTAAAACACCAATCATTGAATTAGTGCGATCCAAATCCAGTGTCGGTAAGTTTAATGCATGTGCTGCGGCATTTACCCCCGCGACCAGTCCTTGGGCAGCAGCCTCTTCGTATCCGCTGGTTCCGTTGATTTGACCTGCAAAAAATAAACCTTGAATATCTTTGGATTCTAACGTTGCACGCAAATCGCGCGCATCGATTGCATCATATTCAATTGCGTATCCATACTTTGCAATTTTCGCATTTTCGAGACCCGGAATCATACGAATCCATTTATCTTGAATTTCTGAGCTGAAACTGGTGGATATTCCATTAGGATAAATTAAATCACTTTCTAAACCCTCGGGTTCTAAAAAGACATGATGTGTTTTATGTTCCGGAAACCGCATAACTTTATCTTCCAGTGATGGACAATAGCGCGGACCAGTTCCAAGAATTTCACCGTTATACATTGGTGCATTTTTTATATTATCGCGAATAAATTCATGAGTTTTTTCAGAGGTGTGTGTTATAAAACAAGACACTTGTTCAATTTCTTTATCATTGGGTGCAGAAAACCATTCGTGTGGACTGTCACCTGGTTGTGGCTCGCATACATCAAAGTTTATTGAATCCCGGTGTATTCTGGCAGGTGTACCAGTCTTTAATCTTAATAAAGAAAAACCGGCTTTTTCGAGTATTTTTGATATATTTTTATCCGCATCTTGATATGTTCCGTTATCTTGCAATCTACCTGATTCTATTTTTTCGTTCCCACGATGAACCAGTCCGCGTAAAAAAGTTCCAGTTGTTAAAACAATAGATGTTGCGGAATATTTTTTATTAACAGTTTTATTTTTTAAATCCAAGTTTTCTACAGATTCGAAAATAATTTTCAAGTTTTTATATTCAGACAAAAGTGTTTTGACATTATTGTGATAAAGTTTCCTGTCAATTTGCGCACGCAATGCCTGGGTTGCTGCGCCATGCGATGCATTTAATAAACGAAAATGGATTCCAGATAAATCTGCTGCATGCGGCATGATTCCACCCAGAGAATCAATTTCTGCCACCATTTGTGATTTACCAGGACCGCCGATACTTGGATTACAAGACATAGCGCCCAAATCTGATTCTGATTTTGTAAATAAAGCGACGTTTGCACCACGGCGCGCAGCCGCCGCGGCAGCCTCTACCCCGGCATGTCCGCCGCCAATTACAATTACATCAAATTCAGTCATAAATTAAAAACGTCCCATACCACCATTAATGTGCAGTGTTTGTCCATTGATATAGCTGGCTTCGTCAGTAGACAAGAATGCACATGCAGATGCAACGTCTTCTGGTTCACCAAAGCGCCCTGCTGGAATTTGTGCCAAATAAGCAGCTTTCAATTCATCAGTCAAAATATCTGTCATTGGTGTTTTGATAAATCCTGGTGCGATACAGTTTGCTGTGATGTTGCGCGATGCAACCTCTGCGGCAATTGACTTTGTCATTGCTATCATTCCACCCTTACTGGCCGCATAATTTGCCTGACCTGGTCCACCGATTGCACCAACAATAGATGCCATATTAATAATTCTTCCGAATTTATTCTTCATCATTGGCATAACAACAGCGCGACACAATTTGAATGTTGAACGAAGATTAGTGTTTATAACATCATCAAACTGTTCGTCCGTCATACGCATTAAAAGTGTATCTTTTGTAATTCCAGCATTATTAACCAAAATGTCAATTTTACCGGCCTTTTCAATAGTTTTTTTGATTAATTCTTCTGCTGCACCTTCTTTGGACACATCTGTTGCAATTTTGATAAAGGAATCATCAAATTCATCATTTAATTTTGATTCACTGCGACCAGTCACAACAACTGTTGCACCAGCTTCTTTCATTTGTTTTGCAATTGCAATTCCGATACCACCGGTTGCACCTGTTATCAAAGCTACTTTATCTTTTAAGCTGAACATTATTTTTCCTTTTTATATTTCTAATTTTTTTGCTGTCAAACTTGGTTCAATTCTGCTGGTCATTCCGGTCAGGATATTACCTGGACCAACTTCGATTGTTTCGGTAATACCCAATGCTGGCATTGCCAAAATTGATTCGCGCCAACGAACACCATGTGTAATCTGATAAACCAATGCCTCTTTTATTTCTTCTATATCAGATAGCGGAGAACATGTTTTATTTGAAATCAAAGGTACAGCAGGCGTATTCATTTTTATGTTTGATAACATTTCTTGCATTTCAATTCCGACCGGTGCCATCAGTCTGGAATGTGGTGGTACCGATAATGGCAACAACATTGCGCGTTTCGCCCCGGCTTCTTTTGCCAACTCCATTGCAATTTCAATTGCTGGTTTTGATCCAGAGATTACAACTTGACCAGGCGAATTATCATTTGCAATATCGCAAACCATATCTGTCCCTGCTTTTTCTTCGGCAGTGCGGCAAATTTCTGTTAATTTATCAATATCCAATCCCAACACAACCGCCATTGCGCCCTGACCAACAGGGACTGCGCGTTGCATTGAATCACCACGCAGACGTAATAATTTCGCAGTATCTGATAATGATAAAGCACCAGCTGCGCAAAGTGCGGTATATTCACCCAATGAATGACCAGCAACAAATGGCGTTAATGGAAGATTTGCAACACGGAACATAGCAATAGATACAGCCATAATTGCAGGCTGAACATTTGCGGTCAGTGTTAATTCTTCGATTGGACCATTAAATATAATATCAGATAATTTTTGATTCAGTGCATCATCAACCTCATTAAAAACTTCACGTGCAATTGCATGATTATCATACAAATCTTTACCCATACCGACAGCCTGACTGCCCTGACCTGGGAAAATAAAAATAGATGACATATGTTTTCCTTTTTTTTGTACTGGTTTATTATACTTTGCGAAAACTGAATTCGCAACCGCAATAATTCTGACGATAAAAATTAGATTCTTGGTTAATTTTTTGTTTCAAAGAATTATCCCATTTTGCCGGTAAATACGTTAATTTTTGTATTTCAGATATTGCACAGGCATCAACCTGGTTTTGATCCTTGTGTTTTGAAACGCCAAAAACAGAAGCAATTGTATTATAACCATTTTGGATTGCCCAATTTTGCGCGAATTTAAAACGATGTTTAAAACATTCACTGCAGCGTGCACCACGTTCAGGTTCGTTTCCCAAACCATTAACCGCCGCCAACCATTCTTTATGATTATAATCACCAACAGCATATTTTGTGCCTAGTGATTCGCAGTATTTAATCTGTTCAGCTAGTCTTTTTTGATATTCTGTTTCTGGAAATATATTAGGATTATAAAACAGTACGACAAAATCATCAACTTCTGGAAATTCACCATCATGTAATTGCTTTATTGCCCCCGCACTGCAAGGTGTACAACAAGACATTAAAACAAGTCGTATTCCAATTTTCATTTTACATTCTGAACATTATATATAAATTTTCTGAATTCAGTATTTATCGATTTAAATGTGGTTCGGAATGTTTGAAAATCTTTATTTGTTTTTGGTTCTGCATAAAAAAATACTTTATTATTATAGAAATGAATGTGTGTACCAATAATTTTATTTCCAAGAGAACTTTGAATTAATTTGATTATTGAACAAGTATTTTCGGTTTGTTGGCACAAAGCGTTCTTTAAACATTTATTACAAGAAATAGAAAACATATTATTTGTTTCATCATAAGTTTCTGTTGAATTAATGACTCTTAAAAACATAATTTTGCACCTTTTTTACATTTTAAATTCAGATCCAATAACAGAATCATCTGGTAATTCCAGTATACCGTCATGATCAGCACCGATCCCTAATTCATCAGCAGCACACATCATACCATTAGAAATTATGCCACGAACTTTTCGTTTTTCCAGTGGTTTATCAAATCCAGGAAGTGTAGCGCCAACACGTGCCAGTACACCGACCAAGCCTGCCCGTGCATTTGGTGCACCGCATACGATTTCCAGTGTTTTACCATCGCCAGCATCAACAGACAAAACCTGCAGGTGGTCAGAATCCGGATGTGCCGACGCGGACAGGATTTTTGCGATTACAATTTTTGGTGCCTGTTTAATGTACTTTTCGGTCATCGATTTAATTTTTTCTTCATCGATACGCGCAAATAGATTTTCTGGAACAATGAATTCTTCATCATTTTTTATACGATGTTTATATTCTGCTGGCCAAGAAAGGTCTTTTTTATTCTTGAATATTGACCTTATTTTATCAGCCGTATCTGGTATAAATGGTGCAGAAATACGTGCATAAAAATCAATTAACTGAAAACATTCATTCAATACAACCCCTGCCCTGGTCAAATCATTATTTTTAACCAAGGTCCAAGGTTCCTGTTCTGTCATAAATTCATTGCCAATTGCCCAAATACTGCGTAGCGCAGTGATTGCTGCGCGGAACTCACACGCATCCAATGCAGTTGTTAAATCAGATAATTTTTCATTAATTCTTTTGTCTAGATTAAAATCATTTGTTTTTGCATTGGCTGGAATTTTATTTTCAAAACTCTTTTCTGTCATTTTGCAGACGCGTGAAACAAAGTTGCCCAGAATTCCATTCAAATCCTTGTTCACAATGTCTGCGAATCTTTGGATTGTGAAATCTGTATCATCTGTTTCAGGTGCAGATGCCATCAGTGCATAACGCCAGGTGTCAGCTGGTGCCTCTGTAATAGCGGTTTCCAAAAATATCCCATTACCGGTTGATTTTGATATCTTTGCGCCCTCAAAATTCAAGAAATTCAAACCCTTTAACATATCCACGGTCTTCCAACCGTCATTCATAGCCAATTGTTGTTCTGGGAAAAATACCGCATGGAATTTTACATTATCTTTGCCCATGAATTGTGCATAGTGGCATTTATTGTTTTTCCACCAATCCGCCCAATCATTGGTTGCCGCTTGTGAAATAGAAACATATCCCCATGGCGCGTCAAACCAAACATAAAATACTTTGTGTTCAAACCCTGGTTTATTTACAGGTATTCCCCAAGATAAATCACGGGTTATACTGGTGTCACGCAGTCCCTCGTTTGCCCAACCCTTTGCAATTGCATGTGCGGACTTTGACCATTTTGGGGATTTGATTGTCAGCCATTCTTTCCATTTATCTTCTATTTTGGATGCTAAAAAGAATAAGTTTTTTGTTGGGCGCATTTCAATATTGGTGCCACCTGAAATCACAGAATGTGGATTTTTAAGCTCATTTGCCTCGTATGTTGCGCTGCATGCGTCGCACTGGTCACCACGTGCCTTTTCATAGCCGCACTTTGGACAAGTTCCTTCTATTTGTCTGTCTGCCAAGAACATATCATCATCGACCGAGAAAGGTTGGATAGTTTCACGTTCTTCAATTAAACCTTGCTCGTCCAAACGTAAAAACAATTCATGAATCAGTTTTTCTTGTAATTCTGTGTGTGTGCGACCGTACAAATCAAAAGACAGATTAAAATCATTAACGGATTTTAAATGTTTTTCTAGATACTTGTTATTGTAATCGATAATGGACATACCCTCTTTTGCAGCACCAACAATTGTAGGTGTCCCATGTTCATCTGCACCACAAATAAATAATACATCACGACCCATTGCGCGACAAAATCTGGCATAAACATCACTGGGTAGATAACAACCAACAAGATGTCCAATGTGTAATTCACCATTAACATAAGGTAGTGCGCTGGTAATAAGATATTTGTTTTCTTTATTTTTCATCTATTTCTCGTTTTTTAACAAATAAACGCCCCAAACGGGGCGTTCAAAAAATGTGAATCCCGTTAAATATTTTTACAAGATTAATTTTGCATTCGCATTTTCTATATTTTTCCCCACAAAATCTGGTGGGTGATATTGGGCTCGAACCAACGACCTCTACGATGTCAACGTAACGCTCTAGCCAACTGAGCTAATCACCCAAGCGCCACGAATTATAACAAAGTAAAAAATAATTGCAAATAAAATAAACAATAAAACCGGCGTTTTGCCGGTTTTTTTATTTAACAGGAGCAACAATAATTGATTTGGTTCGTTCATCTGGTTTTGATTTACTTTCCAGTGTTCCCTTGTCCCCAATTGTTTCAATTATCTTATTAAACAAATCTGGAACAACGTCTTTACCACGCGCCAAAACCTTTTTACTTCCCTTGGTCATAACAGAAATTTTTACTTTATTCCCATCGTCCAAAAACTCAAAAACTTTCTTCATCTTAATATTAAAATCATTTTCTTCGATAAAAGGTTTTATCCATACTTCTTTAAGTTCCGTGGTTTTTTGATTTTTCTTGGCTTCGTTGGCTTTCTTTTTCTGTTCATATTTGAACTTGCCATAATCCATAATTTTTACAATTGGTGGTGTAGATGTGGCATTGATTTCAACTAAATCCAAACCTTCGTCCATTGCAATTTGCAAGGCTTGTGGTGTAGGCATTGTACCAAGATTAGCACCAGTGTTGGATATTACCTGCACACTTTTGGCAAAAATTTTATTATTCATGCGGGGACCCATATCCCTGCGATTATCACGGTTAAATGTTGGTTTAATAGTAGGCTCCTTTTTTAGTCTATGCGTTAATTATTAACTATATTCAGTCAACTTTCAACAAGTTTTGTAGTTTTTGTAATGCTTCCCAAACATCTTTTTTTGAATCAGGTTTTAAAATCAAATAATTTGGATGATAAATAGGAATAACTTGAATACCATCAGGGTTTTCCATGATATTACCATGATTTTTTGGTAATTTTGCATCTATCAATTCAGTTGCTGTCAGTGCGCCCAGTGTCAAAATTATTTTTGGTTTTAATAAATCAATTGTACGATTAATAAACGGTCTTGTCAGATCTAATTCTTCACGTGTTGGGGTTCGTCCCCCAGGTGTTCGCCAAAATACGAGTGGTAAAATAGAAACATTATTCCTATTCAGTCCAATTGCAGAAAGCATCTTGTCCAACATTTCACCTGCAATACCGCTCAGTATACTGCCATTTGTATCGTCATCACTAGAAGGCGCATCTGTAATAATCAATAAACTACTGGATTTTGTGAAATTTGGTAAAATTGTATTTTTTACGAATTGACGTAATGGGTGATTAAAACTTTTTATAACATCGGACAGTTCAGATAAATTATTTACAGTTTTTGATATTCGTTCTGATACAGATACATTAATTGGTGCAACGGGTGGTATTACAGATGTTTCAAAAGATATGGAGTTGTTAGTTTTTGATGAATTTTTTTTCAAATCATTTGGTTTAAAAGTTTCTTTTGATGCATCCAGGTTTTCAACTAATTCCCATTTAACACCAGCCAATTTTAAATCACATAAAGAATTAGTTCCCATTAGTATTTTCCCTTGATTTTTCAAATATTTTGTTATAGACTAACGGATGAACAACAAAAATACAAGGGAGTATTTTCATGAAAATAAAAAACTTTGCAATGTTGGCCGGTATCGCTGGATTATTGGCTGCTTGCGGTGGTTCAATCGTAGAACCTTCTGATATGAATGGTCAAAAAGTATTCTTTGCTTTCGATTCTTCAGAAATTTCTAAGGATGCAAACAATAACCTTTTGGGTCAATCATTATATATGAAAAATCACCCAGATACAAAAATTCAAATCGCTGGTAATTGCGACGAACGTGGTTCAACAGAATACAATCTGGCATTGGGTGCACATCGTGCAGCCGCAGCTAAATCTGTTATCGTAAAAGATGGAATCAGTTCAAAACGTATCTCTACTATTTCTTATGGTAAAGAACGTCCATCTGTTATGGGTACAGGCGAAGAAGTTTGGTCACAAAACAGAAATGCAGCAACCTCTGTTAAATAATATTGAACCCGCTTAAATAGCGGGTTTAATTTTTAAATACCGGTTTATTATATGATTTCATATGAAATAGCCGGTATTTTATTGTTTTTATTTATTTTTATATGGATTAAATTTTATAGATTATAAATCCATTTTTGATTTCATATCTTTTAATACTGGTATCGCAATTTTTTGTTTTTTTGATCTGAAAATTAATCCGTTTAATGCGGATATCCCTTCTACGGTTCCAACAATCTTTTTTTTCTTTGCAAAAGATACGCCAGCTGAATAATTGCGACTGGTTATGGATGTCGCTGATAAGAATAAGTCCCCTATTCCGCAAAGTCCCAAGAAAGATCTGATGTTTGCACCATTGGCCAGACCAAAATCGACCACTTCGTTCCACGCCCGTGTGAATATCAATGCTTTTTCGTTTTCTCCACCAGATTTTATGCTTGTAAAACCAGAAATCAATGCAATGGCATTTTTACCAACACCGCATATTTCTGAGCCTATTACATCGCTTGATTCTTCCAGATACATACCAGATAATATTTTTTTACCTGCTGTGATAGTATTTTTTGTTCCGGCCAGTGTGCTGCCAGTTGGAACACCGCTTGCAACCTCAGCCGCGAATTGTGGACCAGATAATACACCAAAATCTTTACAGTTTGGTAATTCTTCTTGTAAAATTTCAGACATAAATTTATGACTGTCAGGTTCAATCCCTTTGGTACATATAATTACAGGTTTCCCATTATAAAAAGCGGCACTTTTCTTTATTGTTTCACGAAAATATGCAGCTGGTGTCACGACCAGCCACAAATCCATATTTTGCAAATCTTGGATATTTTTCGTTGTTTTTATAGATGTAAGTGTCTTTACACCTTCGAATTTTGAAGTTAATCCATCATAAGACCATAAAGTGACTTTATTACCGGTCTTTGCAGATAAAATAGCCAGTGCTGTTCCCCATGCCCCTGCCCCCAGTATCCCAACTTTCATTTCAGTTTCCTTATTTTCTTTTCGAGATGTGGAACAATGGTCAATCCATCGCCAGATAAATCAATTGCACGTAAATATGAATCACGAGCAAGGTTTTTATTTCCCAATTGTGCTTGTAAATCACCCAAATGTTCGAATAATGAAGAACAAGTTTCTGATATTTGGGCTACCTTTTCTATAACCTCTAGTGCGGCTGTTGGTCCTTCTTTTGCATTCACAACCATTCCCAAAATATCCCAAGATTCAATATCTGTTGGGTTTTTGGTTACCAATGCAATTGCATATTCATATGCGGTATCTAATTCACGCTTTTGTACAGACCATATTTTTGACTGTATAGCCAGAATTCCAGCGTCCATAGGCAGAATATCAGCAGCAGAACGTAAATCAGATTGCGCAGATTCAATATCGTTAAATGTAAAATAAATATGAGCACGTGTTTTTAGGAAAAATGCACGACCTGTTTCGGTTAAATTATCATTTTTTAATGCACGATTAACTATATTTAATGCTTTCTTCTCATTACCCTGTTGTACATTTCTTGCAACTAGTTTTACTATTGCAGGTACAAACAATGGATTAACATTGATAGCTTTTTCTAATTCATAAATTTTACCGGTCTTTTCGGCAATTTTCATCATAGCAAAGGAATAGAATGGACTTTTTTTATTAATTGCTCTGAAATATTTCTCGCAATCACCACCATTATTAAGAAAATATTGGCCGATGTAATAATTTAAAGCATCTTTTTCGGAATTAGTATTTTTTTGAACTATTTCTGCAAAACGCAACATAATCAAAGATAAATCGGAATACATCATAACCTGTGTATGAGATACATTTTGTATCAAATTGAACGCCAAAGAGTTGTTAATTCCACTATATTTCGACCAGTCAGAAGTTGTATCCATATCCAACATATACATTCCGCCAGGACGTTCTGTAAAACTGTTATACAAAGTTGAAGCAGCAGTATCCATTTTATTATGATTATAAAATGCCATTACATATAAATAATCATTAATATTCATAAAATCGACAGATACTTTTGCGAATTGTTCAGCAGCATTATCAATTTGATTATTTTTCGCATAAATTTGACCACGTACAAAAGACTTCCATGATTCAGTTGTTTTTAATTCACCTATAAATTTTATAACTTCATCAGATTTACCGATTGCCACCCCAGACCATATACGCAAAGGGGATGCCAGTGCAGATTCATCATTCTTATGTCTTTTGTAAACCGCTGCCCAATCATTATTTTTTATCAAATAAGCATCGTAAATCAATTGTGAAGCTGATCCTGTTTCATCAGCCAATAAATTAGCGGATTCTGGTATCTTTCCGTTCAGAAAATCGGTCAGAACAATTGTATTTCTGATTATATTAATATCTTTATCGGGTAGATTTTTTGAAAACTCAGCTGCTTTTTCAAAATCATTAACATAAATTGCATGCTGCGCAGCCAGAAAAGCACCGTATTTATTTGTTGGATATTGATGTGAATTTTCTAACCTCGTAGAGGTTGGGTTTACATTCCAAATTGCCACCCCAGTCACAATTATGACTGTAAACAAACTTATGCTCGTGAATAAACTTTTTATTTTTTTCATTGTCCCATTATGGTACAATAAATTCCATGAATAATAAAGAAAAATTTATAAAATATGCCGAAATGCTGCATGATTGGTCCAGCAGAATGAATTTGGTTGCACCAAGTACTTTGGTGGATATAGAAAATCGCCATTTCAAAGACTCTATGCAATTGGCAGATATTTTGCCAAGCAGTGTTAATATTGCAGATCTTGGCAGTGGGGCTGGATTTCCAGGTGTGGTTTTGGCAATAATGGGTTGGAATGTCACTTGTATAGAATCAATTGGTAAAAAGGCAGATTATTTAAAAGCATTAAAACATGAATTAGATTTACCAAATCTTACAATTTTTCATGGTCGTGCAGAGGATTTTATTAAAAATATAAAATCGAGTAAATCTGAAATTATTTTCACGGCGCGTGCCTTTGCGTCGTTGATAAAAATTATGGATTATGTATACCCAATAAAAACCCGGCTTTTTTTATTAAAAGGCCGGGAAATTGAATCAGAAGTGTCGGTTGCCAAAGAAAAATATAATTTTGATTACAAATTAACCCAATCTAAAACTGGTGATGGTTTTATAATTCAAGTTGATAATATAAAACTGTTTCATATGAAATAATTAATATTCAACTGATTTTACTTAATATTTTTCATGTTTTTAATTAAATTATATAAATTTATAATTTTGAATTTCATATAAAATTGTTAATAATTCTTTGAATTTACTGTTATATAAAAATAGAATTTTTATGTACTTGACTGAATCGCCAAGATTTCTTATCTTACTGGGTATTCGAAGGAAATTTAATGACGGAAATAATTGCTTTTGCAAATCAAAAAGGTGGTGTTGGGAAAACAACAACCGCTATAAATATCGGTACTTCGCTGGCTGCGATAAAAAAACGCGTATTATTAATCGATCTGGATCCACAAGGTAATGCCGGAACAGGTTTGGGATTTGTCCGCGCCGCACATCGTCAGAGTGTTTATGGTGTTATTATGGGATTGGCAAATGCTGGCGATAATATTTTATCAACATCTGTTCCTGGTATGCATATATTACCATCCAGTCCAGCGCTTTCTGGTGCAGAGGCCGAGTTGTTAGATATGGATAACCGTGAATACCGTTTGCGTGACGCGTTAGAGCAGGTCAAAGAGCATTATGATTATATTTTGATAGATTGCCCACCAGCTTTGGGATATTTAACTTTGAATGCTTTGACAACAGCGAATAGTGTAATTGTTCCGTTGCAGTGTGAATTCTTTGCGTTGGAAGGTGTTCAACATTTGGTTAACACAATTAACGAGGTTCAAAAAAAATGGAATCCTGAATTAAAGATTTTGGGTGTTTTATTAACCATGTATGATAAGCGCTATGGTTTGACACATGCCGTAGAAGAAGATGTTCGTAAAACATTCGGAGATCGTGTGTTCAAGACGGTTGTCCCACGTAATGTCAGGGTGTCAGAGGCACCGTCACACGGAAAACCAGCTTTGTTTTATGATTTTAATTCGGCTGGGGCCCAGGCATATTTGCGTGTAGCGACAGAAATAGTAGAAAGTATTGATTAATAAAAAAAGGAAAAATATATGTCTAAATTTGGTTTAGGAAAAGGTTTGGCGGATTTAAAAGCAGAAATGGGCAATATTCCAGATATTTCTGTTTTGACCGGCAGCGAGCGTGTAGCGGTGCGACAAATCCCCTTAGTACAAATTGGTGCGAATCCTGATCAGCCACGTAAGACTTTTGATATTTCTGAATTGGAAGATTTAGCAGCGTCTATAAAAGAAAAGGGTGTTCTGCAACCAATTTTATTACGTGCGGTCAAAGATCGGTCATATCAATATGAAATTGTCGCAGGTGAACGTCGTTTTCGTGCAAGTAAAATGGCAGGATTGGCAGAAATTCCAGCATTAATAAAGACGCTGACAAATGAAAATGCAATGGAAATAGCATTGATTGAAAATGTTCAGCGTGAAAATTTGAACCCAATTGAAGAATCATCCGCTTATAAAAATTTAATGGAAAAATGTGATTATGAATTGGCAGATGTGTCGCGTTTAATTGGAAAATCGCAGAGTTATATCAGAAATATTATGCGTTTGGACAATTTACCAGAATCTGTAAAGGGTATGGTTGAACGCGGTGAATTATCAGCTTCGCATGCACGCACTATTGCTGTTTCTGAAAATCCGGAAGCTTTGGCACACGAAATAATTGCAAACAGGATGTCTGTGGCAGATACTGAAAAGAAGGTAAAAGATACAGTAAGATCTTCAAAAAGCCGGTCTTTTGTATCAAATTCAATTCCAGACTCAGAAGTAAAAGATATAGAAAATAATATTAAAAAATCATTGGGTACGACAGTAAAGCTGCGTCAGAAAAAGGGCGGGGCAGGCGAGATTGTTTTATCATTTGGTACACGGATACAAATGCAAGAACTGATTAATAAATTAACAAAATAATAAAAAACCGGCAAAAAGCTGGTTTTTTAATATATTATTCATATCGCAGACTGTCAATAGGGTTTAATTTAGCTGCCTTTATTGCGGGCATAACCCCAGATGACAATCCAACAACAATAGCGACACTGACTGATAAAACGACTGGCCAGGCGCTGAACGGTACATCATAGTGCATTATAAATCTTCCAACGCCTTGGGACAGGCCAACCCCGATAATAAGCCCAAACATAGACCCAATGAACGAAATCAGTATTGATTCTGATAGAAATTGTATAATTATGTTTTTTTCACGTGCACCAATCGCTTTGCGGATACCAATTTCACGCGTACGTTCGGCCACGGATACCAACATCATATTCATAATCCCAATGGATCCAACCAATAAAGATACGCCGGCAATCGCAATCAACAATAGTTTCATATAACCTGTGACTGTATTCATTGTTTCTAATACTTGCTTCATATCCATAATTTGAAAATCATCGACATCAGAATCTTTCAGTTTATGACGATCGCGAAGCAGGGTTGTGATTTGATCTGTGACCAGCACATTATCAGCGTCAGCGTAAACTTTTAACGTAATCATATTAACAGAATCAGGGAAACGACTGCCTTGTAGACGTTTTTTCATAGTGCTGATTGGTATAATCAGCATATCATCTTGGCTGCCCATTGCAGAATCACCGCGTTCCTTGGTCATACCAATAATTACAAAAGGTGTATTTTGAATACGTATAACCTCACCCACTGGATTTTTTGGCATTTCTAACTCTTCGGCGGTTTTTGGACCTATGACTGCATAAGTTGAACCGTTTCTGACAGCAGATTGGTCAAAGAAAACCCCATATTCCATTTCTATATTTTGAACCGTCATATAATCAGGATAGGCACCAATCATAGAAGATGACCAGTTTTTATTACCATAAATTATCTGTGCACCACTGTTTTGAACAGGACTTACCGCTGCGACATCTGGTAATTGTCCGATAATTTCAGCATCTTGGGTTGTTAATGTTTGACGATTTCCAGTTCTGACCCCGGCTGATTGCGCCGCACCAGCACGAATCATGATTGTATTTGTACCAAGTGATGAAAATTGGTCATTAATTCGTTTTTGAACGGTTTCACCAACCGCAACCATTATTACAACCGCCATTACACCAATAATAATCCCCAAAACGGTCAAAAAAGACCGGATTTTGTTTCCGCTGATAGACAACCAAGATTCTTTTAAAATATCATTAAAAGTCATTTTTACTCATCCTCCATTCCGCGGGATTGGCGCCATTCTATATAATCATTAAATCGTTTTTGTTTTTTTACAGAATCTATTAATGTATCTAATCTTTCAGATGACAAAACAAAAGAGGGTGTTTTCCCTAGAAGTTTTTCTAATTCGTCCTTTTTTTCTTCTATTTTATAATCTTTTTTATCGGATTTATAAGTTTGTTTATTTATAAAAAACTCTATATCTTCTGGGGTAAACCCGTAACAAGCACCATCTACTAATGCCAAGGCATTATCTTGGGTTTTTACAGAAATGTTTGATAATTCTGGATTATTATTTTTAATGTTGTTAACCCAAGAAGTTAGAATATCAGTGTGTTTTGAACGTTGTTTTTCCAATTCATTTAGTGTTTTTTTATCAATATCAAAATAAATAGTGACACTGTTGGTATCAAAAATGAGATGCCCCCATATTTTTTTTATTTCTTTTTCAAATTCTTGTGGTGAAAAGTTATTGGGAAGTTTATATTCATAGAATATTTTAATACTTGGGAAAATGTTGTTTTCTAACAGTATTTCATTTAATTGTTTGGCAGAAGAATCAAAATTAGTACGAAAAACTTTTGCCCATTCGGTTTCAAATTGATTTACAGATGTTATAAGTGTTTTAGCCATCATAATCCCTTTTCATCTTTTGGTATTTTTCCATCATAATTTATACGACCGTCACGAATATGTATCAATCTGTTTGAATATTTTGCGATATCAAATTCATGGGTAATCATAATTATAGTAATACCCATATCTTTGTTCAGTTTATTAAAGAAATCCAGGATTTCATTACCCATTTTACTATCCAACGCACCAGTTGGTTCATCTGCCAGTATAACCTTTGGATTTCCGGCCAATGCACGCGCAATTGCAACACGTTGTTTCATTCCACCAGATAATTGTGTTGGCAGATATGTTTCAAATTTTTCCAAACCAACACGCTTTAACATCGCACGCGCATGTTGTATACGTTCATCCATTGGTAATCCGCGGTACATCAGCGGCAGCATTATATTATCTAAGACAGAACGCTTGGGCAGCAGGTTAAAGTTCTGAAAAACGAATCCAATATATTCATTTCGGATTATGGCCAGTTCGTCGGGGGTTAAGTTTGTTACATCTTTGTTATAAAGCTTGTATGTTCCACTGGTTGGTGTATCCAATGCACCAATTATATTCATACAAGTTGACTTTCCGCTGCCACTGGGTCCCATAATTGATACGAATTCACCGGCTTTTATATCAAAAGTCAAATCGAACAAGACCTGTTGTTGTCCCCCCATTTCCACAGGGAAGCTTTTACAAATCTTGTTCATAGAAATAATATTTTTTGATTCTTTCATATAATTATTCTTGGATTTATTTTACATATTTCTGACGCCATTGCCAGATCCGGGTCCCATTTTGATGTTGGATGATGCAGCTTTGCCCAGTACACCGGTTATTATCTTGTCGCTTTCTTTTAAACCATCAGAAATAACCTCGGTTTCGGTTGAAGTGATAAGTCCCTTGGTATATGGAATTAAGATAATAGATGTTTTTCCATTTATTATACGTTCTATGGCCATATGTGTTTTAGGTGTGGCATCGCCAGGTTTGCCGGCAATACCATCAAAGCTACGAAGTAAAAATGCAGAATTTGATGCTTTTAAAACATCTTTTTTTTCTGCTATAACGATTGTGACAAATGCTGTCATTCCTGGCATTAATCGCATGTCAGAGTTATCAACATCAATAACAACAGTATATACAACAACATTGGATGTAGTTGTTGGAGATAGGCGAATCTGTTTAACATTCCCTTGGAAAGTTTGTGTTGGATAGGCATCTACCGTAAATGTGACAACTTGACCCTCTTTTATGACACCAATATCTGCCTCGGACACAGATGTTTCAATTTGCATTTTTGATAAATCTTCTGCAATTTCAAACATGTCTGGGGATTGGAACGATGCCGCAACTGTTTGTCCCTTGTCAACTTTTCTGGATATTACAGTCCCATCAACAGGCGATACGATTGTCGCATAGCTGAGGTTTGTCACAGCACGATCATATTGAGATTTGGTACGTTTAACAGCTTGCTCGGCCTGTTCATAGGTTGTTTGTGATTGTTCCATTTCTGCGCGGGCAATAAATCCGTCAGAATAAAGTGTTTTATTCCGATTAAATTCATTTTTTGCATAATTGCGCTGGGATTCTGCACTGACCAGTGATGCTTTGACCTCTTCAACAGATGCTTGCAGAACAGTTGGATCAATTGTAAGAAGGGTATCACCCTTTTTTACCTTGGAATTATAATCAACATATATTTTTTGAATTATTCCACTGACCTGGGATCCGATACTGATTGTGTTTAGCGGTCTTATTTCGCCAGTTGCAGTTACAACCTGACGCAGATCGCCACGTGATAAATTAATAGTGGCAAATTGGGAATCAGTTTGGGTTTTTGTATCCCCAAACATTGATATTCCGCCAAATACCAGTATTAAAATAGTAATTAACCACCATTTACGATGATAAATCCACCCTAAAAAACGTTTAATTAATGATTCTTTTTTCATTTTTCGCCCCCTGATAATTCTAATTTTATTTCACCGATTGCCAGTGCAAGTGCAGCACGTTTTGTGAATAAATCATATTTTGCAGCATTGTTTTCTTTTTGTGCGTTTGCCAAGTCTGCTTGGACCGTTTGCCAGTCTAGCATTGTTGCACGTCCAACTTTGTACATTCCACCAGTTACGCGTTCACTTTCGGTTGCTGATTTTAACAGCGTTTCTGTTTGGGTTAATACAGTTTGTGCGGTTTTATAATTTTGATATGCGGTAAATATATCCAATGATGCCGCATCAGATGTTGCGCGTTCTTGCTCTTTGGCGCGTTCATAACTGGCCATTGCACTGCGTGCACCATAAACGTTGGCAAAGCCAGCAAATATAGGCATTGATGCGCGTATTCCAATACTGCCACTGACACGTTCATTTCCAGAAAAAGTATCAGGTGAAGGGTTATAAGACATTGATCCAGATGCAGATATACTTGGCAAGTTCTTTAAAAACGCACTGTTTCTGCGATGCCAGGCGGCCTCGCGGTTTGCGGTTGCACTCAACAGATCAGGGCGTGATTTTTCGGCCAATGCAATCAATTCGTCTATACTCTTGTTTTCAGCTGATTTACCAAAATTAGATGGCATATCAGATATTTTTATATCTTGGTCCGCGGAAAAAGATAATTTAGAAAGCAGATTACCTTTGGCAATTTCGCGATTATTTTTCGCACGTTCCATTTCCAGATTTCTTGTGGCCAGGGTTGTATCAGCCTTTAATACATCGGCCTTGGCAACTACACCGGCTTTGAATTTCTTATCAGCAGTATCTTTTGCTGTTTGTGCAACAGTTTTTAATGATTGGGCAGTTTTAATGTCTGCGTTTGCGTTCAACAATGCATAATACGAACCAATTACACCATACACGTAATTTTGAACCGATTCGTCATAATCGAAACCAGTTGCGCGCCATGTCGCAGCCAAATTATTTAAATCAGATAATCTTTTTCCAAAATCAAAAATTAAATACGATGCGGACAGTGATGCACCATTGGACCAATCACCCCATTCATTGTTTTGATAAGATTTTGTTGAAGATACAGACGCATTTACACTGGGCAGGTATCCTGCATAACCAGCATTTTTGTTCAGTCTGGCAACTTCTGATGATAAATATGCTGCAGAAGTTTGTGGGTTCCTGCACAGTCCCAGTTCAATAATCTGTTGCAGGGTTAATTCACCATCAGGCAGTGTTTTTCTGGATAAACAATCATCAGATGCCATAACGGCAGTCGGTATCAAGCAAAGTGCAAGTATTGTTTTTTTCATATCAAACTCTCTCGTCTCGCTATTATATCATAAAATAGAACATTTTATTGAATTTTCAAAATTTTTCTGTTGAATTTTCATCTAAGATTGCCTAGTATTCATTTCGCAAACAATGGCCCGGTGGCAGAGTGGTTATGCAGAGGACTGCAAATCCTTGTATGCCGGTTCGATTCCGACCCGGGCCTCCATTTTAAATTTTATTAATTTGTTTTTTGTTTTCGGAATTAAAGCCAATTTATAATGATAAAAACATTAACTCTCACTGATTTTAGAAACCATTGCCTCGGTCGAATAGAAACCGGGGGTATGAAAAATATTATAATTACTGGTCCAAATGGTTCTGGCAAAACCGCTATTTTAGAAGCAATATCCATGCTGGGTGGTGATCGCGGAATGCGCAGCGCACAAATGACAGAAATTTCACGTTTTGATGGATCTGGTGGATTCAGTGTATTTGCGAATTTGAAAGACGATACTGAAATAGTAGTGTTTTTTAATAAAGACGATTCAAATCGACATGCAAAAATTGACAGCGATAATGCGTCACTATCTGATTTATCATCGCGTCTTGGTATAATTTGGTTAACACCAAAAGAAGATAGATTATTTGTAGATTCAGCATCTGACAGAAGGGCGTTTTTTGATAGATTGGTTGCCAGTTTTGATTCACCGCATTCTGGACGCGTGGCTAGATTATCAAAATTATTATCCGAGCGTGCCTTTGCATTAAAAAGTAGGGCAGATAATAACTGGTTGTCCGCACTAGAGGTTCAAATTGCGGGCACAGCCATTGCAGTTTCAGCTGCGCGAATACGTTATGCAGCAGAATTGAACTATTTTCTAGAAAACTGTGCTGTTTCTGTTTCTGGTCAGGTTGAAAAAATGATATTAAGTGGAACCACTGGGGATGCTGAAAAACAGTATTTGGAATATTTGGCGGACAATCGTTATTTACAGGGTGATAAAATGGTAATAGATGGCGCCCATAAGTCTGATTTTGGCGTTTTTAATAAAACATTAAATTTACCAACCAATTTAACCAGTACTGGACAACAAAAATCCATATTGATTGATTTAATTTTGGCACATTCTAAATTAGTTCGTACAAAAACAAACCGGACACCAATTGTTTTGCTGGATGAAGCAGCGGCACATTTGGATGTAAACGCCAGAAAAAGGCTGTTTGAAGAGTTAAATAACATGGATGCCCAGGTTTGGGCAACAGGATTAGAACCAGAAGTTTTCGAATCTTGTGCCGATTCTTTATTTGTTGCTTGCAAGGAAGGTAAAATATTTAATATACTGAAATCATGAAAAAAATAGACTATCAAAAATTATTAGATAACGCTTTAAAATCAGTTGTAAAAGATGCATTAATTCATGCACAATTCAATGGGTTGGGCGATGGTGCACATTTTTTTATAACATTTAAAACACGTGATCCAGGTGTTGTATTACCAGATTTTTTGCGTATAAAATATCCAGATATTATGACTGTTGTTTTACAGTATTCTTATAATAATTTAAATGTATCGGATAAAGAATTTGGTGTACAGTTAACCTTTGATGGACGTCCATTTTTTATCAGAATACCTTTTTCAGCATTAATTGAATTTAAAGACCCGTCCACTGATTTTATGTTATCGTTTCAGCCCAAGGTTGCCCCCAGTGCCGGTAATGATATGGAATTACCACTGGAAGATAAAACAATAACAGATGATAAAAGGGTGGTCAGTCTGGATGATTTTCGAAAGAAAAAAACGGATAAAGTTAAAAAATAAAAACCGACAAAATGTCGGTTTTTTTATTCAGATTCTTCTTCGCTTTTTTCATGCTCTGCCAGTTCTGTTTTTGCATCGGAATTTTTCAAGAATGTTTCCAACCAATGATTGTCAAAATTCAAAGTTTTTACATCTTTGTTTCTTAATAATCTTTGTTGTAATGGAATTGTTGTTTTAATTCCTTCGATTACAAATTCATCCAGTGCGCGCCCAGCACGCATAATACAGGCCGGTCTGTTTGGCGCATAAACAATCAATTTTGCAATCATAGAATCATATGTTGGTGGGATTACATATCCAGTATAAACAGCAGAATCCACACGTACACCCAATCCGCCAGATGGAGAATAAAGTGTTATATTCCCAGGATTTGGTACAAATGTTTCTGGATCTTCGGCATTAATTCTGAATTCAATTGCATGACCAGATGGTACTATATTTGCCTGGCTGTAACCCAATTTTTCACCATCTGCGATTCGTATTTGTTCACGAACCAGATCAACACCATAAACCATTTCTGTGACTGGATGTTCAACCTGCAGACGTGTATTCATTTCCAAGAAATAAAATTTTCCGTCTTCGAACATAAATTCAAATGTTCCAGCATTGGTATACCCCATTTTTTTGGCAGCTGTCTTACAAACCTCTATCATATCATCACGTTGTTTTTGGTTAAGTGCCGACGCTGGGCATTCTTCCATAACTTTTTGGTTTTTACGTTGCAGGGAACAATCGCGTTCGCCGAAAATAACCACACCACCGTGATTATCACCTAAAACCTGAAATTCAATATGACGTGGGTGTAATAACAGTTTTTCCATGTATAAAGTATCATCACCAAAACCGGCACGCGCTTCATTTTTTGTCATCTGAAATGCCTCTGCCATTTCATTGGCACTGGCTACTGGACGCATACCCTTACCACCGCCACCAGCAGATGCCTTTAACATAACAGGATAGCCAATTTTTTCGCCCCATGATAAAGCTTCTTCTAAAGTTCTGACTGCACCATCAGAGCCAGGGACAACAGGCAAACCACATTCAACAGCAGTTTTCTTGGCATTAACCTTGTCACCCATTTTAACAATCATTGCAGCTGTTGGTCCAACCCAAATCAGTCCATGTTGTTCAACCTTTTCAACAAAGCTTGCACGTTCTGATAAAAAACCATACCCAGGATGAATCGCATCAGAATTGGTCAGCAGAGCTGCTGTCAGAATTGCAGATTCATTTAAATAAGAATCTTTGGCAGGTCCTGGCCCAATACAAACAGATTCGTCAGCTATTCTTACATGTGTTGCATTACGATCAATAGTTGAATGAACCGCAACGGTTCTGATTCCCATATCACGACATGCGCGTATAATACGCAGGGCAATCTCCCCACGATTAGCAATTAGTACTTTTTTGATTTTTTGCATTTTTTTAGAAGTGAGAGCAAAAGAAAAAGCTAATAATCAGCTCTTTCTTTGTTCACTTTCCTCTTAAATATTATTCAATAATAATCAAAGGTTGATCAAACTCAACCGCCTGACTGTCAGTAACCAGTATTTCTTTTACAATACCGTCACGGTCAGATTTGATTGGGTTAAATGTTTTCATAGCTTCAATCAAAGCAACTGTATCGCCAGCCTTGATTTTTGCCCCAACAGATGTGAATGTTTTTGCACCAGGTTCTGGTGCTAAATATGCAACACCAACCATTGGAGATTTTAAAGCAAATCCACTGGTGTTTGCAGTATCTGTTGTAACCTCTATATTTGCCTTTATTGGGGCAGCAACAGGGAAGTTTGGCATTGTTATATTATTTGAATTATTTTGTTTAGATAGGTGAATATGTTTACGATAAACACCGAATAAGAATTGTCTTTCTAGATCTAGTTCTGTTATACCCATTTCATCCATAATTTTAGACATGGATTCAACAGTTGCGCGAAATGACATTTTTATATCCTTTTATTTTGTGCAGAATGAATTTTAACATAACCAAGACAGATGTCAAGGGACAGGATCAAATCCGAAACCACCCCCTGGACGACATCTTGAAATTCTTTTTGCACCCATAATACCACCGCGAATTATACCATATTTCTTAATAGCCTGTTTTGTGTATTCGCTGCAGGTTGGGGTAAATCTGCAAACCGCACGACCCCCAGTAAACGGTGAAATTAATATCTGATAGGTCTGTATTAGAAACAGTGCGAATTTTCTAACGAAGTGCGAAATTGTATTTGGTTTAACATTAGTCATTTTGTTTATCCAGTGATTCTAATGCTTCTTTCATAAATGCGACACCATTTGGTTTTAATGTGTTCAAAATAGGTGTTCTGGCAATAAAAATATAATCAAGTTCAGGATTTAACAAAGATTTATTCTCAAATAACCATACACGTAAAAGTCGCTTTGCCCTGTTACGATTTACAGCCAGACGAAATGTTTTTTTTGTGGTAATTAACCCATAACGGGCATCATTTGGGAATATAGTTTTTCGTGCCTTGGCAATAAACAAGGGCGTCTTTGCGGTTGCACAATTTTCTGGCATTATAAAATCAGAATGTTTTCTTATAGTACTTCTCATACCTTTAATCATAACAGATTTATCGTATAAGCAAATAAAAAAGAGTGTTTTTAAAGTTTTCGTCCCTTGATTTTTTAAATATAAGGTTTTATAGTGCAGAGAATTATAATGGAGTTCCAC
The DNA here is from genome assembly GCA_016927735.1 of Alphaproteobacteria bacterium. Taxonomy (GTDB): domain Bacteria; phylum Pseudomonadota; class Alphaproteobacteria; order Rs-D84; family Rs-D84; genus JAFGMC01. Next base: position 50,934 of record JAFGMC010000012.1, on the reverse strand, counting down.
AAATGTATAACTGGTTGTTAAAATTTTTCTCTGCTGATATGGCAATTGACTTGGGAACTGCGAATACTTTGATTTATGTAAAAGGTCGCGGAATTGTATTAAATGAACCATCTGTTGTTGCTGTAGCTGAAAATAGATTGTTGGGCCGTAAAGAAATTTTGGCCGTAGGAAAAGAAGCAAAACAGATGTTTGGTCGTACACCTGGCACTATTACTGCGGTTCGTCCTTTGCGTGACGGTGTTATCGCAGACTTTGAAGTTGCCGAAGAAATGATTAAATATTTTATTCGCAAGGTTCATCATCGCACTTTGATGACCGCACCATTGATTATTATTTGTGTGCCATCATGTGCAACCCAGGTGGAACGTCGTGCTATTCAAGAAGCAGCGGATGCTGCTGGTGCACGCAAGGTTTATATTGTTGAAGAATCTACTGCCGCTGCGATTGGTGCGGGTCTCCCGATTGATAAACCAGTTGGATCTATGGTTTTGGATATTGGTGGTGGTACGACCGAGGTTGCAGTTATGTCATTGGGTGGAATAGTTTATTCAAACGCTGTTCGTACTGCTGGTGACCAAATGGATATAGATATTATCGATTATGTCCGTAAAAACAAAAATCTATTAATTGGTGAAAATACTGCCGAAGAAATAAAAAAGAGAATCGGTACAGCTATTGCACCAAAAGATAAGGCAAATGAACAAAGTATGAAAATCAAAGGACGTGATTTGTTATCTGGTACTCCACGTGAAGTTGTTATAACAGAATCACAGGTTGCAGCGGCACTAAGTCAAACTGTTAATAAAATAGTTGATACTGTTCGTCATGCTTTGGAATCAACACCGCCAGAATTATCAGCGGATATTGTTGATTATGGTATTGCAATGACAGGTGGTGGTTCATTGTTGCGTGGTTTAGATGCAGCGATTCGCGCTGCTACTGGTCTGCCAGTATTCTTGGTTGATGATCCACTATCATGCGTTGCAAATGGCAGTGGAAAAATGCTGACAAATCTGGACAAGAACAAGCATGTACTGCAAACTATGTATTAAAAAAAGCGCGCCAACGGCGCGTTTTTTTATGTTTGATTTATTGATTTTTCTTTTTTCTTTTTGTACTGTATAGTCAATATAACTAAAGGATTTAAAATGGAAAAAGAAAAGTTATCTTTTGAAGACGCATATAAACAATTAACTGAAATAGTAAAGAAAATGGAATCTGGCGAAATGCCGTTGGCTGATTCTGTCGCAGCGTACGAAAAAGGTATAAAATTAAAGGCTTTTTGTGAACAGTTGTTGAAAGAGGCCGAACTTAAAATATCAACAATTGCTAACAAATAAAGCTATACGAGGCAGAGATTTGAATCAGAATAGTAAACTTACACCTGTTATGCAGCAGTATGTAGACATGAAATCCGAAAACCCCGATGCAATTTTAATGTTTCGTCTGGGTGATTTTTACGAGGTTTTTTTCGAAGACGCTAAAACTGTAAGCCACACTCTTGGTTTGGTATTAACGCATCGCGGAAAAGATTTGTCTGATAATGATATTCCAATGTGTGGAATTCCATGGCATGCCGCTGATAACTATTTTGGTCGTCTGGTTCGTGAAGGGTTTAAGGTTGCATTGGTTGAACAAATGGAAACCCCAGCAGAAGCAAAGAAAAAAGGTCGCAAGTTTATAGAAAGAAAGGTTGTCCGTGTTTTGACCCCTGGAACACTGACAGATGAAAATTTATTAAGTCCAAAAAAATCAAACTTTTTGGTTGCAGTGACAAGTGGGCAAAATTCTAAATTTGATATTGCTGGTTGTGATATTTCCACGGGTGAGTTTTTTATAGGCGCGTCAGAAAGTATTATGGATGATATGGTTCGAATCGCCCCAGCCGAAATAATTTATCCTGAAAATCTGGCAGAATATAAAGATATTGGACATCTGCGCGATGTATTTAAAACAACACCAGTTTATGAAAAACTTTATAATCGTGCCGATATAGGTCAAATTGTTTCCAAGGTTTTCGGACAAAGTTTGGATAATTATTACAAGAAAGATTCTGATAATAATGGCAAAATATCAGACAATGTTGTAGCGCTGCTGGCAGGGTATTTATTTAATACACAACGCGGTACCAGTATTGCATTTCGAACACCGTACAGTTTCAAGGCCGGGAAACAATTATTGATAGATTCGGCCACTTGGAAAAGCTTGGAAATTGATTCTGCTATAAATGAGGGTGGCAAATGCCTGATAGATATTTTGGATAAAACAAAAACATCGGCTGGTGCACGTCGTCTGCGTTCATATTTACGTACATTGTCTGGTGATATTGGTGTAATTCGTCGTCGCCAAGAACATATTGGTCATATGGTTTTAAATCCCGAAATTATGGGCATGTTGTCACAGGGTTTAACACGTGTTCCAGATGTTGGACGATCGTTATCAAGATTATTATCGGGTCGTGGAACGCCACGTGATTTACGTCATGTTTCAGACTTTGTTATTATGTTGCCAGATATCAAAATAATCGGGAGCAAGTTAGATTCAGATTTGGCGGCTAAATTTGTGAATATAAATATTCACGATTCTTTGGCTGGAAAATTAAAGTTCGCGTTAAGCGATGAACTGCCAACATTCTTTCGTGATGGCGGTGTAATTCGCAGCGGATTTGATCCCAGTTTAGATAATATGAAGAAATTGGCAAATGGTGCCAAAGAAACTATTGCGGCATTACAATCCGAATATGTAAACCAGACAGGTATTAATACACTTAAAATTAAATATAATAATATTTTGGGATATTTTATAGAAGTGCCGAGTCTTCGTGCAGATATTTTGATGAAGCCAGAAAATGGTTTTATTCATCGTCAAACAATGTCTGGAAATATGCGATTTACGACATCAAAACTGATTGATTTGGATAACGATGTCCGCAGTGCTGCTGAAAAAGCAGCCGGAATAGAATCAGAAATAGTAACCAATCTTATCGAAGAAATTCGTGAAATATCGGACGATTTATTGAACAGTGCTGAACTGATTGCGGATGTGGATGTTTGGCATGCGCTGGCAATTTGTGTAAATGAATATTCTTGGGTTCGACCGAAAATGACAGATTCTGTTGAATTTGATGTTCGTTCTGGTCGTCATCCGGTTATCGAATCAGTGTTGAATTCCCATGGGGATAAATTTGTTAAGAATGACTGTGAGTTAAATAATAAAAATATCGCATTGTTGACAGGTCCAAATATGGCTGGTAAATCGACATATTTGCGTCAGAATGCTTTGATTGTTGTTCTGGCGCACCTTGGGTCTTTTGTTCCAGCTATCTCTGCGACTATTGGAATTTGTGATCAATTATTTTCACGTGTTGGTGCGTCTGATAATTTGGCGGCTGGACAATCAACATTCATGGTTGAAATGAAAGAGACTGCAAATATTTTGAATCGCGCAACTGAAAAGTCATTTATTATATTTGATGAAATTGGACGTGGTACTGCAACCTATGACGGGATGGCAATTGCCCAAGCGGTGTTAGAATTTTTAAATAAATTAAAACCCAGAACATTATTTGCAACACATTATCATGAATTGACCCACTTAGTTAATGATAAAGACGGATTAAAATCGGTTCAGTGTCTGACAATTGATGTTCGTGAACATAATAATGAAATTATCTTTATGCACAAAATAATACCCGGTGTTGCAAACAGGTCTTATGGAATACATGTTGCAAAAATGGCTGGTATTCCAAAATCAGTTGTACTTCGTGCAGAGCAGGTGTTGGAAGGACTGGAAAGCAAATCGTTTCAAATCCCAGAATCAGAAGTTCATATAGAAGACAATGTACAAGTTATAGAAGAGGTATCACCAGAAATTATTGAAACAATTATTGATGAACCAGGCGTAAAACCACATAACGAAAAGGTTGCCCAACCATTCAAAAAATCGCAATTAAATTTATTTGAGGAATAAAATGAAACTTGTAATACCAAATAAAAAATATAAAGAAAGTTTTTTATCAGCAATCAAAGGATACAAAAAGTTAAAAAATAAAAGTACTCAAGATAAAGAATATGCTGAAATGTTTGGCATGTCTGATAAAGAATTTGATAATTATATACAAACAATAAAAGATGAAGCAAACGGAATAAATTTAAAACCCGGATATTCCAGTTCCATAACATATTGGTTAATAGATAACGAAGAATATATCGGTACAATAAGATTGCGTCCTAATATAACAAAAAAACAAGCAGAGAATTTCGGACATGTTGGTTATGATGTTCGCCCCAACAAGCGTAAAATGGGCTATGGAACAAATATGCTGGAATTATTATTTAAGAAAGCAGAAAAATTAGGATTAAAACAGATTTGTATTAGTTGTTATACAGATAATATACCTTCAAAAAAAAATAATAGATAATGCATTTAATAAAAATGGTGGCAAAGGTGGCAAAATAATAAGTGATAGTTATTATTGTTGGATTAATAATAAAAGAAAATAAATGGACGGATGGATAATCTTGGATAAGCCGGAAGGTATGAATAGTCGCAAAGCTGGTAATATTTTGCGTAATATATTCGATGTGAAAACTTTTGGTCATATTGGAACATTGGATCCAATGGCTTCTGGATTACTGCCTATTGCGCTGGGTGACGCTACAAAAATGATACCGTTTTGGAAAGATGGTCAAAACAAAGAATATATGTTTGGTGTTCAATGGGGTTTTGAAACCGACACTCTTGATATTACAGGTCAGATATTTTGTGATAGACTTATCATTCCAACAAAAAAACAAGTTTTGGACGCGTGTAAAAAGTTGATTGGTGAAGCAGACCAGATTCCACCACAGTATTCCGCCGTGCATATCGGTGGTCAGCGTGCTCATAAACTGGCAAGAGCGGGGAAAATCTTTGAAATACCCCCCAGACGTGTCAAAATAGAAAACCTGGAATTATTAGAGATCGGTGAAAAATCTTGGATATTTCGTGTCGTTTGCTCGCCGGGAACTTATGTTCGGAGTATCGCGCGTGATATCGCAAAGTTGTGCGGGACATTGGCGACTGTTGATATGATACGGCGCGAAAAAACAAATGGTCTAGAAATAAAAGATACTGTAAAACTTGATTTTTTAGAAAGTTTAGTTAATAATGGCGGGAACTTTGAAGAATATTTGAAGTCAGTTGATTTTGGACTGGGGGACATTCCGGTTCTTAATCTGGATGATAAAGATGTCAAATTATATAAAAATGGCGGATTTATCGAAATGGCAGAAGCAGGTGATTCTGGGCTAATCCGTGTTTATTCCGGTGATAAATTTATCGGAATAGGAAAGTCTGAGAATGGTTTGCTGAAGCCAAAACGAACAATAAAATAAAAAGGAAATGCAATGTCCATTACAAAAGTAAAAAAAACAGAACTGATTAGCCAGTTCAAAATATCAGATGTTGATAACGGTGGTTCATCTGCAGCCCAGGTTGCGGTTTTAACAGAACGTATTAATAACCTGACAGAACATATGAAATTTAACAAAAAAGATCAACATTCAAAACGTGGTCTGTTGTTGATGGTTAATCGTCGTAAAAAATTATTGTCTTATATTAAGAAAAATAATGTAAGCGAATACGAAGACTTGATTAAAAAACTGGGTCTGCGTAAATAATAATAAAATCCCGCTGTGTGCGGGTTTTTATTTGCAAACGTAGATTTATGCTATATAATCAAAAGGTTGGAGAGAAGATTATTCCTTTTTGCGACTACCAAAGGGCGCAATGACGAATGATTTTTCTCCAGTATATGGGCAAGGTGCCCGTGGTTAATAATAACAAAATGGAGAAAAAATAATGTTATTTGGTTTATTTAATAAAAAAGACGAACAGACTGGTTTGAATAATCCGGTCGCAGTTGAAATCCCATTCGGTGATGAAACGCTGCGCCTTGAAACTGGACGATTTGCAAAGCAAGCAAACGGCAGTATTATGGCAACATTGGGCGGAACAATGGTTTTGGCAGCAGTTTGTGCTGAAAAAACAGCGGTTGAAGGACAAGATTTCTTTCCCCTGACCGTTGATTATCAAGAAAAATTTGCAAGTGCTGGTCGTATACCAGGATCACGTGATCGCCGCGAAGGCAGACCATCAAACGCAGAAACATTGATTGCGCGTATGATTGATCGTCCGTTGCGTCCACTGTTTCCAGAAACTTTTAAAAACAAAGTTCAAATCACAGTAGAGGTTTTCTCATACGATAAAAAGAATCAACCAGACATTTTGGCTATGATTGCATCAAGTGCAGCATTGGCATTGTCTGGCGTTCCTTTTGCTGGACCAATTGGTGCAGCGCGCGTTGGTTATATGGATGGCGCATATGTATTGAATCCTTCAAAGAAACAAACTGTTGATTCAGAAATGGACATGGTTGTTGCAGCAACAAAAGACGGTGTTTTAATGGTTGAATCCGAAATCGGCGAATTGGATGAAAAAACAACCTTGGGCGCAGTAAAATTTGGTTTCGATGCACAACAGGCTGTTATTAAGGCAATTAATGAATTGGCTGAAAAGGTTGGTAAAGAAGCATGGGCAACACCAGTTCATTCTGATGAATATATCGCATTGGAAAAAGATTTCGAACAGTTCGCTGGTGAAATTGAAAATGCTTTGGGAATCAAAGAGAAAATGGGACGCTTGGAAACTTTGTCCGAAATTGGCAAAAAAGCGAAATCACGTATTGCAGAATTATTACCAGAATCAACAACAGCAGCTTCGACATTGAATTCATGGGCAACCGAAGTTATTGATGGATTGACTGCACGCATTATGCGTGGAAATATATTGGCTGGTAAACCACGTATTGATGGTCGTGATAATAAAACAGTTCGTCCAATTGAAATTGAATTGGGTGTATTGCCACGTGCACACGGTTCTGCATTGTTCACACGCGGTGAAACACAGGCTTTGGTAACATTGACCTTGGGTGGTGGTAAAGATGCATTACCTTTGGAATCTATGGATGGTCAGGAAGAAATGGATTTCTTTTTGAACTATAATTTCCCTGGATTTTCTGTTGGTGAAGCGAAAATGTTAAGATCCCCAGGACGTCGTGAAATTGGTCATGGAAATTTGGCATGGCGCGCGATTCATCCAATGGTTCCATCTCGCAGTGAATTTGACTATGTAATTCGTATCGTTTCTGATGTATTAGAATCAAATGGTTCATCTTCTATGGCAACAACATGTGGCGCAACATTGGCCATGATGGATGGTGGTGTGCCATTGAAACGTCCAGTTGCAGGTATCGCAATGGGATTAATCAAAGAAGGTGATGATTACGCTGTTTTGACAGATATCTTGGGTGATGAAGATCATCTTGGTGATATGGACTTTAAAGTGACGGGTACAGATCGTGGTATCACTGCAGTGCAGATGGATATTAAAATTACATCCATTACTTTTGAAATCATGGAAAAAGCGTTGGCACAGGCAAAAGATGGCCGTGTACATATCTTGGGCAAGATTGAAAATGCAATCAAAGCACCACGTAAGAACGTGTCTGAATTTGCACCACAATGCTATACAATGAAAATTAATCCAGACAAAATTCGTGAAGTTATTGGCAAGGGTGGCAGTGTTATACAGGCTTTGACCCGCGAAACAGGTACTCAGATTGATTTAACAGATGATGGCACTGTTAAAATTATGGCAACTTCCAAAGAGCAGGCTGATGATGCAATTGCACGTATCAAAGAAATTACTGCCGAACCAGAAGTTGGTCAAATTTACGAAGGTGTAATCAGTGGTATGAAAGATTTCGGATTGTTTGTAAAGATTATGAGTGGATTCGAAGCTATGGTTCATATCTCTGAAATTACTGGAAAACGTATGGAAAAAATTGAAGAGGCCAAGTTAAAAGAAGGTGACAAAGTATTTGTAAAATACCTTGGTGCTGATAAACGCGGCAAAACCAAAATGAGTATGGTTGGTATTGATCAAAAAACAGGTAAAGAAGTAAAAGAATAAGGGTAACCTTATATCTTTTAACTTTTTAATATAATGGGGTATATAAAATGGATATGGGATCATTGATGGAACATGCAAAAAACTTGCAAAGCAAAGTTGCTGCTGCCCAAGATAGACTGGCCACAACCAGTGTAAAAGGAATCGCAAATAATGGACAATGCATTCTTGATATGTCTGGTAAATATGATTTGTTGAACCTGACAATATCCCCAGAATTATTAAAACAAGACGCTGTAACCGTTTCAGAAACTATCAAGGCCGCATTTAATGACGCCAAGGCAAAGGCAGATGTGACGATTGATAAGATTATGGGCGAAGCCACCGCTGGTATGCCAATGCCAGAATAAAAATCTGGACAAGCTAAAAAAAATAATTTAACATAGCCTCGCTTGTCTAAGTTAAGGATGTTTAGCTCAGTTGGCTAGAGCATCTCGTTTACACCGAGAGGGTCGGGGGTTCGAGTCCCTCAACATCCACCAGATAAAATAAAAACACCCTTTCGGGTGTTTTTATTTTACATGATTATCTTTTGACCATTTTAAGACATTATTTATAAAAGTTTTGGCACGCGCGAAATCAAATTCATTTATTTCCTGATTTATCAAGTTTTTATATGCTTGTATCCATATTTCAGAATTCTTTGGAACCTGTTCGGAAATACGATCCAAATTAAACGAAACATTTTCACCAGATAATCCGCCAGAATAACCCTGTTTATGATTATCAAATACGGGTGGAAGCCATCTTTGTTGAGGGTTGTTATAACTATGTTGTGTGTCGTAAATCAAAGAAAATTTTACGCCTGTTGCGTTTAATTTTGATATTTCTTTTTTCAATTTATCATTATAAGGGAATATAAATTCGCGGTCATGATAATTTGAAATTATCTTGGCAATTTTGTAAATACTGAAGTCACGTGGATTACCATTAAAATTAATTTGCCACCTTTTAATGACAGGGTCACCAGATTTCTTATTTAACATATAAAACCAATCTAAAAGATCAGCATCAATTAAACCATTACAAAATTTGTTACCCCATTCATAATCCACATGAACAGCAAGATTTAAAGGTTTTTTAAGATTTGAAGACGCTTCTAATAGATATGAAAACCATTCATTTCCCCTGGTTCCAGATTCCATTACAGAAGGGTAAGCATTAACAGCAAGTTCGACTTTTTCTGACAATTGTAGTAATTCAAAAACATTTTTATAAGAGGTTTCTTCGCGTAGACCCGAACAAGTAATATGACTAATATTCATTTTCAGTCCTTTTTGTTGTTTAATCGTAATTGCCCACAGGCACTTCCGATATCCTGACCACGCTCTCTCCTTATTCGTGTGTGAATACCATTTTTAATTAAAATATCTTGGAATCTGTGTACCGCATTACCAGATGGTGATATAAATTCACGTTCATCAACTGTATTCCATGGTATTAAATTTACCATGCAGTTCTTGGAAGTCAATAATTTTGATAACTCTTCAGCATTTTCAATCGAATCATTTGTTCCGGCCAGCAATATATATTCAATCATTAATTGACGGTTATTCTTCGTCACAAATTCAAATGATGCATCTAAAACGTCCGAAATTTTATATTTATTGTTCACAGGCATCAATTTGCTGCGCAGTTCATCATTTGGCGCATGTAATGATATAGCCAAGTTAATCGGATACCCCCAAGCATTTAATTCCTTGATACCAGGCACAATACCGCAAGTGGATACCGTAATGCGACGCCAGCCGATTCCCAGATCGTTATTTGCACGTTCTAAAAAACCGATCAGGTTTTCTGTATTTTGAAGGGGTTCCCCAGTTCCCATAACAACAATGTGTGATACATCGGAATTTTTTGGATCACCATTTGGTTTTATGTTCTTTTTATCTTTATCACCACGCAATTCCCATTGGGCGACCAAGACCTGGGCAAACATTTCATTTATAGATAGATTTCGTTTTAATCCCAACAATGTGCTGGCACAGAATTTACATCCCATTGCACATCCTGCCTGGGAACTGACACAAACACTGTTGCCATAGCTGGTACGCATCAGGACACTTTCTATTTGCTCACCATCAAGCATCTCTAATAGAAACTTGGTGGTTTGATTATCTGTTGATTCCAATTTTTTTATAATTGTACATGGCATTGTACGCGCAACCTTGTCTAAATCATTACGCAGTATTTCTGGTAAATTCTTCATCACAGAAAAGTCAGGCGCACCACGTGATAACCATTCAGAAATTTGTTTTGCGCGAAATTTTGGCTGACCAATGGATACAACGAACTGTTCCAGCTCTGTATTAGTCATGTTAAAAAGAATTGGTTTATCAATCATATTTTATAATTACTGTCGTTTATAACAATAACTGCTTTGCGACGTAATTGTTTCAGTTGTTGGTCGGCCTTGAACATTGCTTTTTTATAAATAGCATTCTGTTTTATTATATCGTCCAATTTTCCATAATCTTTTGTTTTCCTGGAATCGCATACCAACAATACAGAACCATTTATTGGTTTTGACCATGTCAGTTTATCCAGACCGACAATTTGTTCGCGTATATCAACAGATAATTCGTATTGTGCGGCTGTGAATTTTTGTGGATCACCGCCCAGGTTTTTTGCCTGTTGTATTGCATCATTACAATCTTTAGGGTTTATTAGTTTTGCAGATATATTATCTGGAACATCAATCAGACGTACAATTGTCATTTCCAATGGCAGTCCACGTGTACGCTCAAGATCTTGTTTTTCCTGGGTTATTTCATCATTTGATACATCAATAGTTGGAACAATTGTACGTGCAATTACAATTTGCCAGGCCATATTCGCGCTGATTGCATTCTTTGCCATCGCAAGTTCTGTTGCCGATATATCACCCAGTTTCATAGATTTAAGTTCTTTATCTATATCAGATTTTGATGTTGATATATTAAAGTTTCCAGCATATTCCAGTTTTACATAATCATCAATTATATTTTGAAAAGCCTTGCGACGATTATCTGTAGACACATCACCTTGTTTTGACATCAATTTTGTGCGTGCAGTTATATCTGTATCAGTAATAGGTTTTCCGCCAATAGTCGCAACAACAGATGCGCCAAATGATGATTGGATAATTAACACAGAAAAAATAAAAGCAGCGATAGTTTTAATTTTTATAGTTTTCATTTTTGACCTTCATTTTTTTAAAGTTTTTTTCCGTCAATATTAACACCAAAACGGAATTGTAATGTCGTGTTCCCAACATAGTCTTCCTTGATCGTATTATCACGACGGTATTCCAAAGACAAGAAATAACAAGGATGAGTATAAAAAACACCACCTGTATGACGTTGAAATCTTTCTTCGGTTGCATTGTATATAGCGTTGAATTTTATACCAATTCTTTCAGTTAGTTGTATACCAAATCCAGAAGTAATTTCATTTATATTATTATCTATGGTCAATGCATCAATAAATTGTGTTGCCCATATATGACCGATATCAAAATAATTTCTGGTTGTTCCAATACGTGCAGAGTTTTCTATGTGTTGTAAAGACATAGTATCTTCTGCAAATCGGAATCGGCTAGATAATTGTAACCATTTTGAATTTTCGTAACCAATTCTTCCAACATAATCAGATTGTCCGTTATGGAACCCGCTGTTTGGATCTGTGTCAGTACGTTTTGTAAAGTCATATGTTTGTCCCAAAAAAGTTTCTATATTGTGGCCATTATTATTAAATGCGGCCCAGCGCACACCATAATCACTGAATGTTCCGTTTTCCCAAAGATCCAATCCAGAAAAACGATTATCAGAAAAAAGCGTAGCGTCTGATAATAATGCACCAGCAGAATCATTATTTAATGCAAATGCCGAATCATCAAGATTTCGCATAGTTGTAATACGAGCGCGTGGTTCAATAACCTGTTTCCAGGATTCACCTGAACGCACTAGTGGTAGACCCCATTCTAAATAACCACTCGGTAAGAAACGTGTTTTAATACCAGAAAAGTTTTCGCCGTCTATCATTTCGGTATTACCAAAATTATAAAAATCATACCTTGCGGATAAATTAGCGGTAAGTCTATTTCCACCCCATAATGTCCAAGGTGATACGATACTTGATTCACCAATAACGCGTTGACTGGATGTACCAGATCCAGCAACCCCAAGAATATCAGTATTTAAATTTATGTATGTTTGATTGAATAACGGCTCTGTCTGATAAACACCACGAATGTTTGGTAAAATATTACCAGATGGTGTTGAATACTTTGTGCTATCGGTACGTAATTCTTGGAAAGTATGTGTGTCTGCAACAACATATCCGGTTTGACCGAATAATTCAACCTTGGCACCAGAATCTAGATAAGGTTGATCCCCATAGAATCCATATTTTTGCAAATAAGTTTTATCAGATGCGCGTTCCAAGAAAATAGTTGTTCTGACATTATCCCCCATTTCAATAATGTCATCATTGAAAATATGCCAACGATTTTCACCTTCTTTGTTACGGGTAAAAGAACCAGATGTTCTAAACTCTGAATGACTTGCGTTTAAACGATGTTCTAACTGGAATAATGGGTTTTCTTGGGTCAGGTAAGATAATTTAACTGTCGCATCATGTGTATCTGAAAAAGATATATAAACCGGCAAATTAAATTGGGTACCCATATTATTTGTTGAATTAAAATCTGGAATCAATAAACCAGTTTTGTGTTTTACACTCGGGTCAGGTATCTGAAAAAATGGGAACCATAAAACCGGTAAATTATATACCCAAAAAACAGGATTATAAAATCGTATCAAATGACTTTCTATATTGTGGGTAAGTTTGGTTGTAGATATTTCCCAAGCATTCCCAAAACTGTCACATTCATAGCATGCGGTAAATACAGCGTTCCTAGATACAGTATTTTCGTTTTCGCGTGTAATTTTATCAGCGGTGATATAAACACTTTTGCCCAACCATAATTGTACATCTTGTCCGGACGAGTTTGCACCTTTGTTTGACATATATGAATCAACCAATGTTATTTTTTGTCCGGATGTATTTGAAACCTCTGTTTTTCCGGTTGTTTTCATAGTTTCTGATTTTATATTGTATTCAATCTTTGGTGCAGTTATTGTTTTTGGTAAATCTGTATCATAGATTGTACCTGCGAATAATGCGCTGGGTATAAGACAAAATAAAAAAATTGATTTAAATATTTTCATTTCTTGGTCAGTACTATCATTATAACTGTTAAAACAAATATCTGCGCTGCCATAATAAGACCAAGTTCAGTGAGACTGTTTATCATATTAGATGCGGACATAAAACCAGCCATCACAGCAGCCATAGCGCCAACCGCAATTACAGGGGCAAAACTGGTTCTTCTTCGAAGTAGTGAAGAACGTAATAAAATCATAACGCATAATGCAGCCAGAATCAAATTCATAACAGGACTTAAAAGACGGGTATAAATTTCAGTTAGAAACTGTTTATGTTGTTTATTATCTGATTGTTCAGTTACAGACTTTAAAAGTTCAAAAGTTGGAATCCTTCTAACTTTAAATACAGATTCACCAGATTTATCTGCAACATTTAAATCCATATCAAAACTTTCGAATGTCCCAATTGTTACATTATCATCTTTGGATTGTAATGAGCCATTATTCATAACAATAGATAATCCGCGTTGTGTAGATATTAATTTGCCTTTTTCAGCAAATATTGTCAGTTCGGATTTTTTATTACGGGTATCAGAAAGCATTAATTGAGATAAATCATGACCAGATACTTTATCGACATATACCACCAAACCATTTGCCATTTGGTTAAATGCGGTCTCTTTTAATTTCATATGCGCCAGACCATATCGCAATTCCCATTGTGTATCATAAAATTTCGCCTGGGTCATTGGTACAGCCCATATATTTAAACCCCAGTTAATAATTGTTAAAAATATTGCCAGGGTCAATGCAGGTCTGGCAATTTGTATTGGTGAAAGACCAGATGCGGACATAACGGTTATTTCGTTATCACCAATCAGTTTATTATAAACAAATATTATAGATATAAATGTTACGAATGGGATTATTATAGATACGATAAACGGTACCATCAAAACAGTCAGACCAATAAAACTCTTAAGTTCTATGCCATAGTTAAGTAAAAATTTCATCATGGACATAATTTGCAACATCCACGCCAAACCAGTTAAAACCAAAAGCAGCATAATGAATATTGTCACCAGCTGTCTTATAAAGTATTGTTTGATAATTTTCATAAGTTAAAGTATAAAGCCCAAATGTTCCAGCGTCAAGCATCAAGCCCAATAATATTGGGTAAAAAGTATGTTTTTTACTTGCATTTTATCGATTCGGATATAATAATTAGTCTGTTCTTAGAATAATTTTTAAGGGCGGGGTTGAAAAACCCCGCCCTTGTAAATAGAGTAGGGTTGAAATCGAATTGACAATTTGTTGTCTTTATGAGATTACTAGCAGGCGTAAAGCGCCAAGCGAAAACCCCCGCTCTTTCAATAAGCAAGGAGAAATAAGATGTCTTTCGTTTCAATGCCAAGACAAGATTTGTTATTAGCGATCGATTCTTTGGCACAAGAAAAACAAATAGAACGTAATATTGTCATAGAATCATTAGAAGCTGCGATTGCAAAAATAGCGAAGCATAAGTATGGCGAAGAGTTTGATATTACTGCGACAATAGATCGTAAAAATGGTGCTATTTCTGTAAAGCGCCTGTTTGAGGTTATTGAATCTCCTGAATCTATTGGTGAAGAAGAATATAATTCGAATACAATGCTGACAATCTCTGAGGCAAAAAAATATTCAAAAGATCCACAAGTTGGTGATATTGTTGAAGATCAATTACCAGAACCAGAATTTGGACGTATGGCTTTTCAGACTGCAAAACAGATTATGACAGCTCGCGTTCGTGACGCAGAAAAGGGACATCAATTTGAAGAATTTAAAGATAATATCGGTGATATCATCAGTGGTGTTGTAAAACGTATTGAATTTGGAAATGTATTTGTCGATATTAATGGCAAAGCCGAAGGTTATATCAAGGGTACAGAATTAATCCCAGGTGAAAGATTGGCGGCGGGTGATCGTGTACGCGCATTGATTATGGATGTTTCACGTTCTAATTCAGGTCCACAGATTTTCTTGACCAGAACACATCCAATGTTTATGGAGAAATTGTTTGTTCAAGAAGTACCAGAAATATACGAAGGTGTTATAAAAATTAAATCTGTTGCACGTGCGCCTGGATCACATGCAAAGATCGCAGTTCAAACCGAAGATCCATCTATTGATGCTGTTGGTATGACTGTTGGTATGAAAGGAACAAGAATTCAACCAGTTATCAATGAATGTCATGGCGAAAAAATTGATGTTATATTGTATTCTGAAGATCCAGCTGCGTTTATTGTTAACTCTATGCAGCCTGCAAAAGTTGCAAAAATTATTGTTGATGAAGATACACATACAGCAGCTGTTGTTGTAAATGAAGATCAGCAATCACTTGCAATTGGTCGTCGTGGTCAAAACGTTCGTTTGGCATCACAATTGACAGGTTGGAATATCGATGTTATGAGCGAAGCCCAAGAACAAGAACGTCGTGCCAAAGAATTTAAAGAAAAAACAGAGTTGTTTATCAAGGGGTTAGATGTTGATGAAATGATCGCACATCTGTTGATAACAGAAGGATTCAGAACTATTGAAGAAGTAGCATTTATAGATATTGCTGAATTACAAGAAATCGAAGGCTTTAATACAGAGTTGGCTGGTGAATTACAAACACGTGCCAAAGCTTATCTGGAAAAGGTTGAACAAGATTATAAAGACGAAGGTAATAAATTGGGCATGAAAGATGATTTGTTGTCCTTTGACTTTATCAAACGTCCGATTATAATGAAACTGGGTCATGCTGGAATCAGATCTTTGGAAGATTTAGCAGATTTAGCTTCTGATGAATTAGTTGAGATATTGGGCGAAGATATTATGTCTGGGCGTTTAGCAGAACGCGTAGTAATGAAAGCACGTGAAATAGCATATAATATAATACAAGACGAGGAAGAATAAGATACAATCTTAATCTTTCTGTGTGGCGGCAAGGAGTAAACTGAATGGCAACATTAACACTCGGAAAATCAGTAACTATTGATGCAGTTCAAAGTAAAAAGGGCGATGCCGTTTTTGTTGAACGTCGTAGACGTGTAGTTGCACCAGGAAGTAATGAATTGCGAGATGAACCAAAATCGCCATCTTCTTCAAGATCTGCAGCAGATGAAAAATTGCGTGCAGTTCTGGAAGCAGCCAAGGCACGTGATGAAGAACGTCGCGCCCGCGAGGCTGAAGAAGAATCACAACGTAATGCCCGCGAGGCTGAAATTGCACGCGATACACGTGAATATGAACAAGTAAAAGAACAATTGGCTGCACGCGAAACAACCACAATAACAGAAGTTACAGAAGATAAAACTGATAACTCTTCTAAGAAAGTATTTACAAATACATATCCACGCAAAGCCAATTCCGAAGAAGATTTACGTTCTGTAAAATCTAATCCAAAAAAAGGCTTTAAAAAAGGTGGAAAAATATCTTTGCATGATATTGTTATTGGTAAGGGCGAAGATGATACCCAAGAAATTGGAATCCGTGGTGCAAATCGCCGTCGTTCCGAAGCATCGCTACGACGCTTTCGTGAAAAGGCTCGTGCTGCATTTACGGCACCCCAGAAGGTTGCCCGTGAAGTTGTTTTAGGAGATACAATTACTGTAAAAGATTTGGCTGCTGGTATGGCAGAAAAAGTTGGTAATGTTATTAAAAAACTGATGGAAATGGGAATGATGGTTACCCAAAATCAGTCTATTGATGCAGATACTGCAGAATTGATTGCATGTGAATTCGGCGCAACAATTAAACGTGTTGATTTTAAACCTTTTGCAGAAATGTTAGATCGTGGGCCAAATCCAGAAAACTTAAAATCTCGTGCCCCAGTTGTTACAGTTGTTGGACATGTTGATCATGGTAAAACTTCACTTTTGGATGCTTTGCGTGATGCAAATGTTGTTGCTGGTGAAGCTGGCGGAATTACACAACATATTTCTTCTTATGAAGTAAAAACAAAATCTGGTCAAACAATCACATTCTTGGATACCCCAGGGCATGAAACATTTACAGCTATGCGTGCACGTGGTGCACAGATTGCAGATATTGTTGTATTGGTTGTTGCTGCCAATGATTCTATTATGCCACAAACGATTGAGGCGATTAATCATATCCGTGCGGCTAATGTTCCATTTATTGTTGCGATTAATAAAGTAGATTTGCCAGAAGCAAATCCACAAAAGGTAAAAACAGATTTATTACAACAAGAAGTCCAAGTAGAAGAAATGGGTGGAGAAGTTCAATCGGTTGAAATCTCTGCAAAAAATAAAACAGGTTTGGACAAATTGTTGGAAGCAATTTTATTGCAAGCAGAAATGATGGATCTAAAGGCTGATGCAGATATGCCAGCCATTGCAACTGTTGTCGAAGCAAAAATGGAAAAAGGATTAGGGCCTGTCGCAACTTTATTGATACGTCAGGGAAAACTCGAAATCGGTAATGTATTTGTTGTTGGTGAAACATTTGGACGTGTTCGTGGATTGATAAATTCTTTTGGTGAACGTGTGAAATCCGTTGGGCCTTCACAACCTGTTATGGTTTTGGGTTTGGAATCTGTTCCTAATGCAGGTGACAGTTTTAATGTTATGGAAAATGAAGCACAAACTCGTGAAGTTGCAAGCTATCGTGCTCAAAAGGCCAAAGATAAAGCAAATGCTGCAAAACGTTCTTCTTTGGAAGAGTTGTTCGCAAAACGTGATGATACTAAGAAAATGGTATTACCAATAATTTTGCGTGCCGATGTACAAGGCAGTGTAGAAGCTATTTGTGATATGCTGACTGATATAAATTCCGAAAAAGCATCTGTTGAAGTTTTGGCTGGTGGTGTTGGTCAAATTACCGAAGGTGATATAAGATTAGCAACTGCAAGTGGCGCGGTTATTATTGCGTTTAATGTCCGTGCTGATGCGGCTGTACGTGATATGGCACGTAATAATGGTGTTGATATCAGATATCATTCTGTTGTTTATCGTATTAATGATGAATTGAAAGAAATATTGTCTGGTAAGTTGGCACCAGAAAGACGTGAAACATTTATTGGTTATGCAGACATTATCGCATTGTTTACAGTGGGTAAGGGTATGCGTGTTGCGGGTTGTCGTGTTACCGAAGGAATTATCAAGAAAGATGCATTTGTACGATTGTTGCGTGATAATGTTGTTGTTTATGACGGTAAGATTGGTATATTGAAACGTGAAAAGAACGAGGTTAAAGAAGTTACTGTTGGAACTGAATTCGGTATGAGTTTTGATAAATATAATGATATGAAAGAAGGCGATTCAATCGAATGTTATGAAGTAGAAGAGTTTAAGGTAAAACTGTAATAATTAATCATTAATAATAAGTGCGGGAAATCCCGCATTTTTTATGCTTGACATATTGACAAATGTATTTATAGTACATATAAGAGATATATTATAATGAAAAAAGTTAAAAATTATTCTTTAATAAATAATGATATTTGCGAGATAGATAAGCCGCAGAATGATTACGTGTGTGTTTATGCCCCTAAATCAATAAAGATTAATGTAAAAAGCGCCACAATAATTTTTTGTGGTATTGATACAGAAGTAAAAGCAGATTGTGAAGATATTTTTCGTGGAGATGATTGGTATATTGAAAATAGTTATGTCTACAATAAAAGATATAAACGCTTTAAATATGATTTAGTTGGTAATAGTAAAGATTTTGATTTAATAGGTGCATTCAAGAAATTTAATGATTTTGTTAAAAAAGAAGAAATATACAAAATGAAAGAAATAGATAATTTAATACGAACATTGAAAAAGATAAGTAAAAATAGCAGATAAAAAACTGGTGACTTGCCAGTTTTTTATTTAGTGGATTTTCTTTCCATTTGATACTTCAAATACTTCATCATCAATTATTATAGTTTTGTCTTTATATATTGGTTTTGATTGTTGTTCAACTTTTTGATCCCAGTAAATGTCGCCTTTTGCGGTATTAATAGCATACAATTTATTGTTTGTTCCAACAACAAATGCAAAATTATCAATAATTATAAATGATGTAACCACACTTATATTTATGCACCATATTTTATGCCCATCTGATTTATTAAGCTTGCAAAAAGCGTCCCCCAATCCACCAACATAAACACCATCATTTTTTACGATAATTGGTGCAACTATATCCAATACATCTGCACCACCAGTCAAATTGCTTTCACGATAAATGTCAGTTATCCATGCAATATCACGTGTTTTTTTATTAACTTTGACCAGTTCACCAGTTGTTAATCCTGCATAAATAAAATTACCATCACACACAGGAATTTGTTTATTTTTTACAAAATTATTCGTTGGAAAACCGCTGAATATTTTTTTATCACCATCCCAAATTATATTAGAAGAATCTTGGGTATAAGGGCAATCTTTTGGTTCAGTTTCATCAGTATTTTCTGGTAAATCTGAAATTTCTTTTCCAATAACCGTTATTGCAGAACCCTGAAATATGGATTCCCGTTGTCCCGGTAAAATAGGATCCTGTTTTGAACAAGCAGTTAAAAATACTAATAGTAAAGATATCAGTATGCTAATTTTGTGCATAATTCAATGCCTTATAGTAATGTTTGGGCGCTTGCAGAAATTATTGCAGGTGCATCTTTATCATTAATAATTTTATTTAACCAAACATTTCCTGTTTTTTTATTCCCTTCGGCTAAATATTTCTGTGAAATCATCAACAGGCTGTTGTAATAAAAAGGTGAATGTTTAGTATTCAAAGATGATAGATATTTTTCAAAGTCTTTTGCGGACATTGAATCACCCTTTTGCCCAGCCAAATGTAATTTAGCCAGATCACGAAAATCACGTGTATGGCCATCTTTTGCCAATATTTCTAATTTTGATATATCGCCAGATAAAATAAACGATTGGAATATTGCCAAGTCTGCGGTTGCACCAGATGAATTTTTTGATAAAGAAACCAATGCACGTGCATCAACTGTTTCTATGGCTTTTTCATAACTTTCCGCTGTTGCAATACGTGAAATATGATTGTTGTGACGAATTAATTGTATTCCTGTTATTAAAATTAATAAAATAATTGCACCCGCTATCAAAGTGCGTGAATATTTACGCAAAAATACCATTGTTTTTTCATTATTAACATCTTCCCATACCTCGCGATACAAGGCATCTTCTGCATAGTCTTCTTGGCTTTTCTTAGGGGTTTTAACTTTTTTATTTCTTTCAAGGATTGTTGCCATTGAAAATTCTCCTGTCTTGATATTTATATCTTTATTGATATACTATATAGGTTATGAAAAAGCAAATCAAGGACGCTTTGCCTGTTGTATCAGCCCCCAGTTTGATGGTGGCACGTGGTGTATCCGATGAATCGGGGTTAGAGCAATATATTCAAAATATTCAGAAATTTCCGATATTATCGGCCCAGCAGGAATATGAATACGCCAGTTTGTGGCAAACGAAACGTGATAAATTAGCAGCTGAAAAGCTGGTGTCCAGTCATTTGCGATTAGTTGTATCTGTTGCATATGATTTTCGTAATTATGGAATACCGGTATCCGACCTGATTGCCAGTGGGAATATGGGTTTGATGCAGGCCTTGCAGAAATTTGACCCAGAGCGTGGATTCAGGTTCTCGACATATGCGATGTTTTGGATCAAGGCCGAGATTTATGAAACCATTCTAAGTAATTGGTCAATTGTAAAAATCGGGACTTCGGCAAATCAAAAACGTGTTTTCTTTAATTTGTCACGTGCTAAAAAAGCTTTGGGAATTATGGATAACAACTTGTCAGAAGATCAAACAAAAAAGGTTGCCGAATTTTTGCAGGTTCCAGAAAATGATGTCACTCGTATGGCAACCAGGGTTGGCGCGCGTGATTTATCATTAAATACACCTGTTAGTGACAGTGATACCAGGGACGCATTATCTAATCTAGAAGATAAAAGCGAAGGGATAGAAGATAATGTAGAGAAACTGGAATTCCGTCGTCGTGGATACGCATTATTGCGCAAACATTTATCTGAATTACCAGAACGTGATCGTGAAATATTGCGTGCGAGAAAGTTACAAGATCCAGTTGCAACATTAGAAATATTGGCACAAAAGTACGAAATTTCCAGGGAACGTGTCCGTCAAATAGAAGAACGTGCATATAAAAAATTACGTGATGCAATTTTAAAAGAAAGTGAAGGATAAAAATAATATGTGTAATTCGGTTTTTAAAATAAGCTTTTTATCTTTTTTTGCCTGCTTTTGTGTTTTTAATGCAAACGCTTATGAATATAATAACGGAAGATATGGTATGAAGTTTACAGGCTATGGAAGTGCCGGTGTGATAGAGCTTGATTTTGAAAATCCTGTTTTTGTTGGGGATTGGTTAGTTCGCAGTCAAATTAATTATGCTGTTGCAGCAAATAATACAATTGGTTTGGTTTACGCCATAGATGAATTAGCGATATATCAGGATAATGCTGCACGTGATTCTTTTATATTTATGGAAAATACTAATCTTGGTCGTATAGAGTTAGGACTGACAGATTCGATTGCAACAAAGTTAGGTGTTGGATTACCAGATGTCGGCGGACTGCGTATTAATGATAATCCATTATTTTATAATAAAATTAAACCATCAGGCGCGATTATTTCAAATACAACACTGTCCAGTGGCAGATATGATATGCGTGCAAATTTTGTGTCGACGCCAACACGTCCTGTGCAATATGGTTTTTCAATTGCTGGATTATCATCGAAATATAATTATGCTGCGGATTTGGGTATAAAATATCGTCGACCAGAAGGTAAGACAAAAACAGCCTTTTCTTTTGGTGCATCATTTATTGATTCGCCAGAGAATTTTCAAACGGATATTTATACCCCAAGTGTGACAGCGGATTGGCGCGCACAATTATCAACAGGATTAAATCTTCAATATAACAGCTGGGTTTGGGGTTTATCTGGCCGTATTATTTATGATGAAAATTCCATCGGTATGGTTTCATCAGATGGTGTTATTGCAGGGACGGGCATCAGTTATGATTTATTAAATTATACGATATCTGGAACTTATTTATTTTCACAAACAGGTATTTGGGATGATATGCCAAACTATACAGCACATACCCAGGTTTTATCATTCAGATATAAATATAGTGAAAACGTTAATGGTTGGATTTCAACAGGATTTTCAGCCGGGTCACCTTTTGTATCTGCTGGATTGAAATTAAATTTTTAAATAAAAACCGCCAATTTGGCGGTTTTTTTATAGTAAACAAGCAAGTGTTGCGCTGGTATTTTTTAACATAAACCAGCCAATACGATAATCGGTTATGTAGACCATTGCCATAAATAGTGCCAGAACACCGATAACCAGCATAACATTGTGTCGTTTACCTTTCATGCAGTACAGACTGATATTATAAAACAAGAACAAAATGTATGCGTCAACAATCAAACTGATAATCCATATAGATGTACAGTTAAATGCCAGTGCGTTAAGAACCAAG
Source organism: Alphaproteobacteria bacterium (assembly GCA_016927735.1). Taxonomy (GTDB): domain Bacteria; phylum Pseudomonadota; class Alphaproteobacteria; order Rs-D84; family Rs-D84; genus JAFGMC01. Next base: position 28,256 of record JAFGMC010000012.1, on the reverse strand, counting down.
ATAACTGGATATATAAAGAATACCGATGCCAATCCCTTGATTACAATTTCCCAATCGCGTTCGCCACCAGTAATTTCAGAAACCAACATTAATAATCCCCCCAGAATGAAAAGCAGGGCAACTGCCAGAACAGGCACAATGATTACAGCGGTGAATACAGATCCAATAGTAATGGTTGCACCACCAATAAGACGCAGCATTAAAACCAAAACGCCACCCAATAGACCATACATAAATGCACGCAGCATTGATTCTTCTAAATTACCGTCAGCAACAATCTTGGTAAAGTAACGTTTTGGTTTTGTTAAAACATCCAAAATATGCTTTGTCCAGTTCTTGAATTTGTTTTTCATTTTATACTCCCATTTGCTTATTTGTATTTTTGCTTTATAATTCGAAAAAAGCAATGGAAAAAGTTATGATTAAAATCGCAATTGCAGGAAGACCTAATACAGGCAAATCAACTTTGTTTAACGGATTAACAGGAACCAGGGATGCGTTGGTTCATGATAGACCTGGTGTAACACGTGATGTTGTGCAGGGAAATATTCCAAGAACAACTTGGAAAATATTTGATACAGCTGGGTTGGAAAAAACAAAAATCGGTATTGGTGCAGATTCAACAAATATGGCCATGTCCGCAATAGAAAAGGCAGACGCGATACTTTTTGTTGTTGATGGACGTGCAGGATTGATGTCTGAAGATATTGATTGGGCCAGACAAATAAAAAGAAAAAATAAAGCCAAAGTATTATTACTTGTTAATAAATCGGAATCAGAAAAACGTCTGACAGGCATTCATGATTTCTATAAATTAGGTTTCGGAGAACCTGTTTTAATAGCAGCAGAGCATAAAAAGGGCTTTGATAAAATTTATGAATTCCTGGAAAGTATTGGTGGTAAGTCCGAAGAAGTTGAGATAAAAACAGATAATGAATTAAAAATTGCAATCCTGGGGCAGCCGAATGTTGGAAAATCAACATTTGTAAACAAGGTTTTGGGTGAAAATAGACAGATTGTCAAAGATGAACCTGGGGTAACCCGTGATACAGTTAAAATTTCAACAAACTTTTATGGCCGTGATATTGTCTTAATGGATACGGCTGGACTTCGTCGCAAGGCAGGTGTCACAGATGATGTTGAAACACTATCTGCATTAAAGTCATTGTCTGCAATAGAAAATTCAAATGTTGTAATACTTATTATTGATGCGACCCGTGATATTGAAAACCAAGCATTAGGTATCGCATCGCGCGTTTATGATGCGGGTAAGATATTGTGCGTTGCCTTAAATAAGTGGGATTTGGTTGACGAGAATGAACGCGAAGCTAAATTATTAAAATTAAAACATCAGTTTAATAATTCATTTCATCAAATTATGAAACCTTTGATACTTGCAATTTCCGCAGAAAAAGGGACAGGGGTAAAAAATGTATTCAAGCGTGTTTATGAATTATGGGATATTTCAAATTCGCGCGCACCGACCAGTTTAATTAATAAGATATTGGAAAATTTGATAGAAAAACGTCAACCGCCAATGTCGCGTTTAAAACGTCCAATGAAAATTAAATTCGCATCCCAGGTTGGAATTCATCCGAATCGCATCGTTATAAATACAGGGGGTGCATCTGATATTCCAGAAAGTTATACACGTTATCTTCGTCGTGGTCTGGCACGTGAGCTAAATTGGGAACAAATACCAATAATTTTGGAATATAAAAAATCAGAAAATCCATTTGATTAAAAAATCCGCCATTTGGCGGATTTTTTATTAGTTATATATTTTACCATGTTGGGGCGTGATCACCTTCTTTTACGATTGGCTGTTCATCTTCCCATACTGACAAACCTGTCTTCAAGTCTGTCAATGTTAACTGCAAATAATATTCAACGCGTGTATCTGTGCTTGAAAACCATCCAGATTTCAATTCCAAATTACGTTGAATCATTTTTCCAGACAGCGACATATTTGGTGCAACCAATGTGCCCTTGGCAACTATTGTGTTTGCAGCATATTCTGAATTACCACGTGTATTGCGAACAGTATCACTGGTTGAATCTTCGCCAGTAAAGTTAGTTGCAATTTGTGCGCGACCAGAATTTACAATAACAGTTCTGATTTTCTTGGTCATAATATCTGTATCAAAACGTTGCATTGTATCATTCTTCATTGGACCCATTGCAATAATAGGATCTTTGACACGTCCAAATGCACCACTTTTCAACATGCTGGATGTCATATTTTCAGCTGTCTTGGTCCAATCACGATATTCCAATTCCATAACATTTTGCATACCTGCAACTTCGGCCTGGTTATTTAAATCCACAACATTTGTTTCGCCACAGCCGCCCAGTGCAACCAATAACGAAGCAAAAACTGCTATTGATGATATTTTCATTTCTTTCTCCTTGTTAATTTTTGATTTTAATTTTCTTTATATTGTTGTTTCTAATATAAATTAAATGATTACCCGAATAGTCCACGTTAATCGTATCACTAGAATTTAATTTAATCAATCCGGATTTATCTTTTTTGATACGCAGTAAATAAATACGCTGTGGCAAAGTTACCCAAGAGCGAATTTCCGCATTTGTTGTTGCGATTGAATATGCTGCACTTAATACACCACCAAATCCCCCTATTTTATCATGTGTTGCAGATTGTAGGGCAGAGTTTGAAACAGCCTTGGTAAAAGCACGCAAAGCATCGTTTATTTGATATTCTTTGAATTCAGTTATAAACATAGAATCAATATCAGCCAATTTTTGTGACATATCAGGCACAGCGGCAGAACCACTGAATTTTTCTGGATAAGATGTTGCAATAGATATTAACTGCATATTTTTTCCAACCAACCATGGGACAGTGGCTTTTTTTTCACGCAGGCGCGGCGCAAATCCGGTTTCAATAAATATCCATGCTGTATTTTTTGGTGCAATTCCTTTTTCAGCAGATTCCAAATCAGATGTAATAAATGTATTTTCTGGCATCATACCACTGCTACGTACCAAATATTGTCGCGCATTTTCGTATTCACCAATATTCAAGAAATATATACCAGCCAAATATGTTAATGCAGGATTCATAATATCTGAATATGCAGACCAATTAGATGTATCTGTTTTTAATTTATTTGCCAAATCTGATTTTTGACGTTTAGAAACCAATTTTCTGTATGCAGTACTCATTTTTTGTTGGCGCGAATAAGATTGATTTATAATAACGCGTGCATCATTCATGCGACCGTCCAGAATAGCATCCCATATTTGATAGTATGATACAAACATATAATCCATCATGTAAGGCTTGTAAGAACTGGCCATCTGACCACCAGCCAGTTTACCCAACTCGCTACTTATACTGGTGCTGGTTGGATCTATGTTTCTTCTATTAAATGTTTCGAATAGATCGTCACTGCGTTTGAATTCACCATTTTGTAAAGCGGCGTCTGCTCCGATTAATAAATCTAGATTATCCGATTTTTTATCAGCGGTCAGTTTTGCAAATTCTGCATTTGCGTAATCGCTGCGAACAGAATCCAGGTGTGCAGAAGTTGCACATGCAGATAATAAAACTGGTAAAACAAATAATGAAAATATAACTTTAAACTTCATAACAGGAATTATAACCTTTACGATATATCGCGTCAAATTTATGCTAAAACTTTTATTTCTTTGGTCATTGGATTATAGACCTTTGGTGTTCCGCCATATCCCATTGCAGCATGATGTACGGGTATCAGAAATTCTGGCAAAGGTGAACTTTCGCCCATGTTCATAAAACCTTTTAATCTTTCGTCTTTCCAGGCAGGCTGATGATCAGCCTCAATTGGTCTGTTATAATAACCCTGGAATATTACTAACTGTTTCTTTTCTGATAGTTTCATAATGTCCATAGGGGTATAGAGTATTTCTTCACTTGGGGGGCTATCTTTTCCATCTTTATCTGTTTTAATTTTCATTTTGAATCCCATCATATCAGAAAATCTTTTTGCGGTATCTGGATCATTTTGTCGTAATACAACCTTGGCGGCGGTTGTTGAAACAATGGTTGCGGCCGCATCATTACCATACTTTTCTGCAATCTGATGCAGATCCTGACCGATAATTAAATAGGATATTTTCTGACCGCGTCCCAAATCTGGTCCTTGAATAACAGCTTGTAATTTCTGCATCTTTGGCATTTCATCCAATACAAATAATACTGGGAATGGTCCCATTTTTTGACCATCTTTTATCTGATCTGGTGCATTTGAAAGAAGATAACTGGACATCAGTTCAATAAATATACCAGTTATTGGATTTAATGCTTCAGCATCAACCATATTGATAGATAAATAAACAGTCACGGGTTTAATTTTTCCGTCGCGTGGATCTTTTAATCCACGCAGGTCAGAAAAATGAAAATCAGAATGACTGGTACGATTACGAACAGCGGCATTTCGGAAAATACCCAGTCCCGCCATTACGGTTGATAAAATAGATCCACGTTCCTTGTCAGGTGTATTTGCAAGTTGTGTTAATTCAAGTATGGCACGATGAGCATATGAGAATTGTCGCGCTTCATTAACTGCATCCAAGAATAAATCCTTCATCGGGTCGGCCATCATAACCATTTGGTCACCTTGCTTACGACGATTTTCAATATCTTCTGCAATACGAATTTGATTTGCGTTTAACCAGTCCAGTATCATGGAAAGTGATGCTTCTTTTCCACGCCAGGCATCTGGAATATTTGCCCAGGTTCCGATATGAACATAATTCATAGCGTCCAATTGTTTTGCTCGCAACCTTGCATTTGCAGCATATGCATTTGGATCGTTTATCATTGAAATATAATAATCACTTAGAACAGTTGCATCTTCTTCATCAAATGTACCAGATGTGATTCTTGAATAGAAATAATCATCGGCTTTGGCACGTTCAATTTTTGAAACCATAAACTGTATTAATCCAGAAAGTGCCGCACGACCAGATATTGTCCAGTGTGGATCTGCAGAACTGGACGCCTTTTCTGCAATCAAAACACTGCACATAGAATCAATATATAAATCACGTTGTTCTTGGTTAAACGGTACATGTTCAGGTGATAGTGGATTCCAGCTGGGGTAATATATACCATTTTGTGGGTCATCTTGTCCCGCCCAGTTCATAATAAATACAGGACCAATAGTTGCACGATAGGCACTGGACGCCTGTTTTAATTCTGGCTTTGGGTCATTTATAATCATTGAAACAGTATTACATTCAAAAATTGTTGGCAGAACAACGCCTTGGGTTTTTCCGGTCCCAGGGGGTGCAACACAAAGGGTTGATAGGCATTCGTTCATCATCAGGGGTTTTTTCTTAAAGTACCCCAAAACCATCATAAATCCCTTTAATAATCCCATTTTTTCAATATCTTCTTTGGATGCCTTGTTAGAAGATTTTTCGGCGAATTTATCATTACCATGTGGATTAAATTCACCAATCAATGTCGCGTCAGATAAAAGGTAATATATAATAATTGGTATTAATGGTGTCACACATGCCATATCTGTTTGCATAAATGTTCGTGTCAGCCAAGCTGGAACTTCTGCCAAAATTGATAATCCACCAGATGTCAGCATATTTTGAAAATAAATAGAAATCCATTTTGTGGTTGCTGGCGACCAGCCATATCGCCAAATATGTTCAACAGCAAATGCCATACCAAAAGCAGCAAAAGAAACGAGCCAAATACCAGCTGCCCAACGCATTTTCCAGAAAAGCGCGGCCATTGGCGTTTGTAGATGTTCCTTGTACGAGGACGACTTGAATATATTCAATCCCTTGGAAGTACCACCTGCGGATAAAATCTTGAACTTGCTTGCCATTGTGATACAATTATACCAGAAAAAGACCAAATAAAAAAGACACTCATGAAGAATATTCCACGAATTTTTGTTAATGAAAAAATAGAATCTGGAAAGAAGATTTTAATTGAAAAAGATATTTCTCATTACCTGAAAAATGTTATGCGGACTGAAAACTGTCTTGTCTTTAATGACGGGAATGAATTTTCAGCAAAACTATCTGATGATTCAAAATTTTTGGTACCAGAATTAAAAACAGAGCATCGTGATCCCAGTAATGACATAATTTTTTATTTTGCGCCAATTAAGAAAACGGATGAAATGTTAAATATGGTGACCCAAATGGGTGTGGCAAAGTTACAACCAGTTATAACAGACAGAACTGTCGCACATCATATTAATTGGAAGAGGGTTGAAAAAATTATTACCGAGGCGTCCGAGCAATCAAACCGCAACAGTGTTCCAAAACTATTATCACCTATAAAATTTTCGGATTTAGATAAAGAAAGTTTAGTTTTTGCAGATGAAAGGTCAGTTTTTGGAAAAAATTGCATTTCTGATTACAATAATATTTCCGCAATATTAATTGGACCAGAGGGTGGTTTTTCTGATTCAGAGTTTAATGCGCTGGATAATGCAGGGGCGGTTGGTATCTCACTCGGTAAAACAATTTTGCGTGCTGAAACAGCCGCGGTTACAGCTTTGGCAAAGATAATAAAATGATACGAATAGCAAAATTCTTGGCAGATAGTGGTATGGCGTCGCGTCGCGCAGCAGAAAGGCTAATTGAATCTGGTGTGGTCACTGTAAACAATGTGGTTATAACCAGCCCTGTATTTTTTGTTGATGGGTCAGAAGAAATTTCAGTTTCTGGAAGAGTTATTGAATCAAATAATGAAACAAAATTGTATGCTTTTTATAAACCTATTAACACAATGACAACCGCAAGTGACCCAGAGGGCCGAAAAACAATATACGATATTTTGCCCCAGCAGTATAATAATCTTAAATATATTGGTCGTTTGGATTATAAAACTACAGGATTATTATTGCTTACAAATGATGGCGAATTGGCACGAAAGCTTACCTTGCCATCATCCGGAATCCCAAGGGTTTATATTGCAAAAGTTGAAGGGGATGATTTTTCAAAATTAGAGCCTGCACGTTCTGGTATTAACGTTGATGGAATTAATTATCGTCCAATGAATATAGAAGTTTTAGAAAACAATGAATTAAAAATTACAATCACCGAAGGTAAAAAAAACGAAATTCGTATAGTTTTGGCAGCTTGTAATTTACCAGTGAAAAAATTGCACAGAATATCTTATGGAACTATAAATCTTGAAAATATTTCTGTCGGAGAAATTATTGAAATTCCACAGAAAAGCATTGACGTATTGAAAAAATCCTTCTAAAATTACACCAAGGAAGGGAGAATTTAATGAAGAATAAAAAATCAACTAAGAAAAAGTTGGCCCCTAAGAAAACGTCAAAGCCAGTTTCTAAGAAAACATCACCTATAACAAAAAATATAGAAGTTGTTAAACCGCATTTTAATGCATGGTCTCTTTCAATTTATGTTTATTGGTTTATTATAATATTCTTTATCTCTGCAACATTTTATATTCTGGGACGCAGTCATGGAATATTACATCCAATTACAAATAATGTGGAAATAACTGAAGAAGCATTGATTAAACCAAATCAATATTTGAATTCCGGCAAGGAAAAATTATTGGCTGGTAATATTGATGAGGCAATTAGTGATTTAACAGCTGCGATTGAGACAGATAACCCATCAGTGGATGCTTTCATTTTACGTGGTGAAGCATATATGCAATCTGGGAAATATAACAATGCAGTTGAAGATTTCAATACTGCTGTTGAAATAGATTCTTTGAATTCTGTTGCATTTTATGATCGTGCATTGTTATACACAAGAATGGAAGATTATTCATCTGCATTATCAGATATAAATAATGCTTTGGCTGCACGTGCGGTACGTCCAAACGATGTTTTACAATTACGTGACATTTATGCAAAACGTGGACAGTTGAATTTGTGGTTAAAAAACTGGGATGGCGCAATAGCGGATTATACTAATTCACTGGCGCGTCCAGAAGGTGTTGTTAACCCTTCTGTTTATGCAGAACGTGCCGAGGCATATACTGCATTAAATAAATACAAAGAAGCTGCAAATGATTATATGTCAGCAGTACGTGTTATATCTGAACAAATCCAAGGCGCAACAAATGCAGAGGCACGTGAAGACTTATCACGTCGCGCAATGGGATATTTTGAAAAATCAGCAGCCTTAAATTTAAATATGGGTGATTTAGAATCTGCAAGAAGTGATTTGGAATCCGCATATACAATTGCAGTTGCATTGAATGATGTTGATAATATTGAAAGATTGAATAAATTGATATCTGAAATGCGATAAAGTATTAGATTTAAATAAAGAAATACCCACCATTTGGTGGGTATTTTATTATTCATTTATCATTGGGGCAATAGCGAATTAATACGGCTGTATTGATATATAAAGGGCACTGTGCTATATAGTTAAGTTACACATTAAACATTATTGATAGAACTTTCTTTATTCTGCTTGCTAATGCGATAATACTATTATGTTGTAAAATATGTTTATCTAATAAAAAGACCGGTATAACACCGGTCTTTTTATTTAATTGTTAATGGATTTATTATTCCATTTCTGTACTGATTATATCACCATACATACCGACTTCATCTGCGCCGATATAGCAACGTATATGCTTACCAACTTCATCCATCCATTCTTGTCTGGCCTTAGTAGCTGCATTGTCGCCTTGGGCATCTTGGATGTCACGTGTTGCAAAGTATGTTAATGCACCACCAGCCACTGCACCAACACCAGCACCAAGTAATGTAGTTTTGGTTTTTGTATTACTGCCTTTAGCACTAGTTAACTCTGATTCACACAATGTTTTCAATGAATCCATAGCATTATTAGCACTTTGTTTATTTACGGCGTCAGCTTCTGGATTTGCAGGACTTGTTACTGTGCCAGCTTTTTGAACAGATCTTTTAATAGGTGCTGTTAAATCTTCTTTGACACCCAATGATTCTGCTGTTGCAATTGCAGATTCACCAGTTGCCTTGGCAGCAACACCATCTTTTTCATCTTGGTACAATTTTGCCAATGTTTTGCAACGATTAGCGTCTGTTGTATTGGTGTCTGTTCTTTTTGTTCCCAACAAACCACCCAAAGATCCTTTTTGTAATGCATTTGTTGCGACGCCACCACCGACACCACCCAATACTGTTCCAGCAAGTGTCAACCATGTACGTGTACGACTGTCACCACTGGTTGCTTCACTTTTTGCCTTACCACCAACAACGTTAGATATTGTTTCTAATTCATCACCAGATATCCAGCTGCCGCATGTGAATGTATCACCGGCTGCAAAGTATGCTGTACTCCAATCTCTGCCATCATTAATTGCATCTTGGATATATTTATCATCTGATTGCAATGTCACGCGTATACGGCAGAAGCTTCCATAAATGTCATTGCTGGCAACGAACTGATTGTTTTGTAGACCATTCATTGCATAATTGGTTGGAACCTTACTATTCTTTAATTTTACCCACATAAATGTGCTACCATTTTCACGAGAACCTATGATTCCACCACTGTTATTTGACATACACATATTTTGTTGTTTTGTCAGTTTTGCATTATAATTTGCCTGGGCTTCAACTTCCAAGTCATATACCAAGTCATTAAATACAGAGCGTTCTGTTTGCGCAATATTATAAGCACTTTCTGAAATCATTTTTGGATATATGTATCTGCCACTTGAACTGTCGCAGCGTCCAGTATCGCCAGTGCTGTCTGCGCCTGTTGTGCATAACAGATTTCCATCAGCATCAACATCTTGAACTGTATCACCAGTCAATGTTGCACCATATGTACCAGCACCCAACCATCCGTCACGTGTGCTGTTTATACCGGCACCCCAAGAATCAGCGGTACTTACACTTGCTGTGCGACGTGCAGCTTCGGCTTTGATGTGTTCTTCACAGACTGGATTATTTTTAATAGTGTTAAGGCACAATCCCAATATAATTGTATGATCCAAAACACCACCAACCTTGTTCATACTTTTATCAAAACTGTTATCACCAGTATTTGTCAGTGTAGAGTAAACATCAGTACGGTTACGGTAACAGTTGGTATAATCTGTTCCACACATTGATTTTACACAACCTGTTGCAATTGTTTGACATTGTTTCTTCATATTATCTAAAGAAGCCTGGTTGTATGACAATGACAATTTTGAATTCAATGTTGCAACCGCACCAACTGCGTCTGGATTTGTAACACTTGTATCATCAGCAGCTGTGAATAATATATCAAATAAACTGCCAGATAAGAAACCAATAATACCGGTTGCAGTTTCGAATGTCGCGACAGAATATTTACAATATGTGTCATTATTAACAACAGCTTCGCAACCATATTTAATATCAGCCAAAGTAGCAGGATTTGTCACACCCTTGATTGTATTCGCAGAATTGAATGCAGATGCATAGCAAGCAGCACCACTGCCACCACCACATGAACGCATAGCACATGATGTGATTGTGTTTTGACATTTTTGTTTTGTTTTTGTATCAAATATTTCGATTAAATCATCAATCTTTGATTTCATAGAATCATTCATGCGTGAAGAGTAAGCATCAGAGTAAATTGTATCTTTGTTATCTTCATCTTGCAATTGTGCATTTGTTGGCATTGCGCCATTTCCAATAAATGTTGCATAGCAGAATTTGTTTGCACCAATTGTGTCATAACAAGCATTTTTGATAAATCCTGCAATCTCAGTACGGTTAACGGCACCATTATCAGTTATATAAGGTGTTGTAGTTGTTGTTGGATCATCAACAAATGTATTCCCAGCTGCATCAACCAAAGTATGAGATGCACCTTCTTTACATTCGTACGGATTTTTTGAGCATGCTTGTAACATACATTGGTCGATAACCTTATAGCATGTTGCAACTGCGTTAACAGCAGCCAAGGCAGCACCTTCGGAAATCATAACACCCAAACGACTGTCAGCAGCTGGACTGGCCGCTGTATTTGTTGAACCAAACAATTCTGTTTTACCATCATCTTGGCATCTTGCCAATGTTGATTCACAGAATATTTTTTGTGTTCTAAATTCTGTATTACTGGTGCAAAGTTCAAAGTCTGAACCGCAAATATCATTTTTCTTCAAGCAACTTGTATATCTTTTAACACAAGTACTGGTGTCATAACGATTGTTTACATACGCGGCCTCTATCAATTGACCCAAAACACTTCCATTTGTAGGGTAAACATATTCACCGGCTGAATTTTTATTTGAAAAATAGGTTTGATTACTTGTACCGAACAGACTGAGAACCCCAGATGTTTTGCACTGCATCAAAGTACTGGCACATTGTGGTTTTTTTCCATAAAACAGGGTCTTGTTTGTACATTCTTCAAAGTTTGGACCACAAACATCAGCGCCCTTCACACAATCAGTGTATGCCTCGATACATTCTGTATCAACCAAAAGTGTCACAGTTGTTGTTGTGGAAGACGATGTATTTCCACTTATCTGAGTGGTCATAGTAGGCATTCTAGATGACGCAGTTGTAATTATGCTCGGGCGTGCCGTTGCAGCGAATACTGTTGGAACAACTGTTAAAACAGCTACAAAACCAACCAATCTTTTCAGAAAAATCATCCCCTAACTCCATTATTCATTGCTTCATTATACCACAAAACTATAACTAGACAAACAAAATAATACAGAAATTATTCAGTATAATTAAGAATATCTTTCAATGATTGCATGTCCCCTGGCAGCCTGGATTTAAAACGCATTTGTTCACCAGTTATTGGGTGTTTCAGTTCTAAAACCTCGGCATGCAACATTTGCCCGGTATTTGTTTTTAAAAATTCTAATAATTCTGGATTTTTTACACTGCCAATTCGGCTGGATCCACGACCATAAACAGGATCACATAATACAGGGAATCCATGACCAGATAAATGAACCCTGATTTGATGGGTTCGTCCAGTTAACAATGTACAACGTATTTCCGAAATATTGTCTTTTTCCCAGATATTCATAAGCTCAACATTTGTTTGTGCTTCTTTACCGCCACGTTTAACCATTGTCATTTTTTGCCGGTTTCTGCTGGATCGTGTGATATTTCCAGTAATCTCTGCGCTTTCCCATGTTGGAATTCCCCAAACAAATGCAACATATTTTCTGGTCAGGTCATGTTCTGAAAAAGTTTTTATCAATTCACGATATGCCGCGTCAGATTTTGCCAAAATTACAACACCACTGGTATCTTTATCTAATCTATGAACAACACCAGGTCTGCTTGAACCGCCCAGACCAGACAAGGTTGTATGGGACAAAATATTTTGCACCAATGTTCCTGTTGGATTACCAGCAGCAGGGTACATAACAATTCCACGGGGTTTATTTATAACAATAATATCATCATCTTCGTATGTAATACTTAATTCAAAATCAGAAGATGCTTTTGGCATTTCAGAAACAGTTTGGTTTGTTGGAACATCGACAATAAATTCTTCATCGTGTTTTATTTTATCAGAAAATTTTATTGCAACCTTTTTATTATTAACCAGCTTTTCTACATTGAATTTTTGAATTTCACTGCGTGAAAATTCAGGCAGTTGAAACGCCAGAAATTTATCCAACCTTTGACCAATATCATTATCATAAACTTTAAAAACTCTACTTTCTGTCATATTTTTTATTACCTATATTCTTTCCAATCTTTACCCTTGGTGCATTTCGATAAATCTATTTTTAAATTATTATCAAAACTGACAGGGCATTCCAGTATTCCAGTTGTTTTATCTTGTGATGCATCGCGTGCAGCGTTACGCCATGCAAAATAAACAGTTTTTGGAGCAAATAAACAAGTTAATCTGATTTTGTTATCATTCTTGTTGTTTCTATCAATCCAAATTCTTGAAGAGTCAGTTTGTGCAAAACAAGGGAACCCGTCAAGAAAATATAATTCTAAACCATTATTAACCAAGTGTTTATCAACATAGAATTCAACATCGAATTGAGATAAGTATATACCGGTCACAGCTTCCCAGTCGGTACTGGTAGAAAATATACTACGACGAATAATTGGCACTGGGTCTGTGGCGTTTGACGCAAAAGGTACAAGGCACAGTAAAAACAAAAGTATGTGACTAAATTTTTTCATATTTAACACCTTTAATTACTTTTTAATTTAACAGTTATTTTGTGTACACCATCGGTTGGTACAGACAAAGTATGTGAAAAGGGTGCTTTGTTACCAGCTTCCAGTAATGTTGCTGATGCAAAAAACTTTTGTTGTGCAATTATTTTTCCATTATTGTCAAATGATACAATTACAAGATCAGGCACACCATAAATATTTTTCGATTGATTGGTCACAAACCCATTAACAACAAAGTGTTGTACACCCAAATCATCAGTTGTTTTATTTATATTAGAAATTTCTGCAACCAATGGGTTTTTTTGAATATTATTTTCATGGTGCTGGGTAATTACAACAAATGTGAATATAGATGCCGCCATTAATGCACATAATGCAGCAATAAAAACCAGAAATGAATTTTTATGATGCGGCGCAGGAACATTCCATGTATGACCACAAACAGCACATTGGACAGGACATGTTGGCACAGAATTTAATGTATATTCGGTTTTACAAAAGCTGCATACTGTTTTCATGCTTTAAGTTATACCATATATTAATCTAAATTCAACTGGCTATATTTTAATTTAACTTGTTTTTGAATTTCAGATAAAGCGTTCATAAAATCTGAAGCGGTTGCGTTCTTATTTGATACCACAGTGCTGAATATCTGACTAGTTTTTGTATTTGTATCATATTCTTTGTTAAGTGACAATGATGCCATTCTGGTTAATTCTGGGAAAGTTGCATCTGATAGATATGCGGTATTTGCTGAAACATTCCAAAAATAATCAGGATTAGTTGAATCTTCAATTTTATTTTTTATGACTAATTTTGGTGTTATAGAACCATCAAAACTAACCGTTACGAACATAGCGGTTATATGTCCAGCAACCATATCAATGGTTTTATTTATTTTTAAAATAGTTGCGTTGTTATTATTATCTGTGGAAATAGATAATCCAGATAGGTTTAAATTAGTTGCCCATAAATCATTAGTTGTAAAACTTGAAAGTTTTGCAGTATCAGCAAGGTTTAAATTGTTTGATATTTCCATACCTCTGGAATCAGAAGATAATGTCCCAGAAACAACGGCATCAGATGCATTAAAGTTTTTATCAACAGTAGTTCTGTTTTGAAAAACAATTTTATCTGAAATTATTTTATCTGTTTTTATAATTTCTTCAAATTTTGCAATATCTGAATCTACAAATTTTGCACTGATTATATTATGACCAGATAAATTTAAATTTGAAAGCATTGTGGCATCGGTTTCGTTTGTAGAAGGTAATCTCCATAAATATTTTTCAGAATCCAAAATAGTTTCAGTTGTTTTAATAATCCCATTTAAACCACCGATTCCAAAATCAACAGCGTCCCCATGCCAGGTTCCAAATGCACCAAAAGCTTTATTTTCTTCAACAAAACCCATTTTGTCATCACCAAGATTTATAATCTCGCGGGTTCGTATGGGTGATATATCTTTATCATTTAAAACAATTACACCTTGTAATATTGAATGACCATCAGTATTACCAGATTTAATTATACGTATTTGAAAGTTATCACCGTATTTTTTCAAAGAATCAATTGGTACACCATATTCTTCCAGTTCTTCAATTTTTACACGTGTTATATTTTTCCCAACTGTTTTAAGAAGTTCTTTTTTATTAGAATCTATATATTTTTCCAAACCAGATTGAATAACCTTCATTTCTTTTGCAATTGCAATATTCTGAGCCCTATCTATTCTTGATTTTTGAAAATTTACAATAAATGGTAAAATAATAGCGACCAATGCCAAGGTAAGCAAAAGCTCAACCATCATTCCGCCACGCTCAGCCAATGTTGATTTATTTTTATTTAAAATAGTTTCTTTTATTTTCATTTTTTAATTAATCTTTCCATGTGCTTTGCATCAGTTTATCAAATTCAGAAACATTAGGCATACTTGGTATTGTTGCACGTGATAACTTAAATTCTGAAAATTTTGGTGGTGTTGTAGATGGAAAATACCAACTACCTATTTTCAAAGGAGATGTTGTTGACATCATCAATTCGCCAGATATGGTTAATCCAAAGTTATTATAAAAATGTATTTCATCAGAATATAAAAATGATGTGTATAATGAATGTGCAATTATTCCAGAAAATCCGCTGATGGTCTTTGATGAATCAGATTTTATAATCATATCTTTCCCAACATTAACAGAATTCTTTACATTTGCCCGATCCGTTATAATAGTTCCGTTTGTAGAAAAGCCATCACCATTAAGTTTTTTAGTTGAAATATTTCTGAATCCAGTAATATCACCACTGATGCGCATAGAATCAATTTTTACACCATTTCCATCCATATTTACGCCACCTTCAAAGTATACAGAAGATGCAGTTGCATCATTTGTTTCTATAAATGAAGCTGATGAGTCTTGAATTTTTCCAGATTCTCCGGCAATAGTTCCAATATTATAAATGTCTAAATTTCCCATATTTAATATTCTTTGCATAACATTGAAATCGTCTTCACCAGAAGTTCCACGATGTAAATATTTAGATGTATCATCACCATTAAAATTATAATTTATTCGATATATTAAATCACCAGTCTTGAAATCCGGTGCAGAAACTGCCCAAGAAGAACCATATGCAACACCGTCTTTATCAACACTTGCGGCATCTGTACCAATGTGTTTTGCTATTTTTGCAGCATGCAGAGCGTTATCATCTAAATAAAAAGCTAAATAAATATCAGTTACCACATTATTATTGACCATATATTTATCTATAAATCCAGAATGAGCAGCATCTGTTATTTGTTTAAGTTCATCATCATCCAATTTTATTTGTGCAACATCGGGCCAAGTATCTTGGTTTAATCGTACAAAATTTAATGCAGGATCACGAAACTTTATAATTTTTTTCGCTGTTGATATATCGCGAATATCACGCGCAGTTTCAGAAATCTGATTATAAAGAAAAGGGCTTAGTGCAGTTACAATCGCCATTACTAATAATATTTCTAATATACTGGAACCACGCTGACTTTGTAATAAATCAGCATAATACGATTTTGAAGAAGATTTATTTTTATTCACAATCACTTCCACCGTCCAAAATACATTTTTTTATATCAATTCTTTTTTCTAATCTTTGCCAAAATACATATTGGCAAATAATATTTTGTGATAATGATTTAGAATTATATGTTCCATTCAAACTGTTAATAATTGATTTACAATCAACAGTTGTTGAATCTTCTGCTGATGGATTTGAAATTATTTTGAAATTATCATTATTTATATTGTCAATCAAGACATCAGGAAGAACTGATGTTCCTGCTGGTCTGATATCTAAAACAACCGCACCGGTTTCACCATTTGCTAATGCATAAGATGTCTGATCGCGCAAAGTTATATTTTGTGCATAAATATCACCAACTTCTATTCCACTTTTTGAACTGTATTCTAAAGAGTCTGGATTAACAAAAACATCCTGACCACGGGATGCATTTATAAGAGATGATATTTCCAGTCTTTCAATATTAAAGTTAATTTTATCTGAAATTAAGTTTCCTTTTACGTTCCATTTTGCGGGCCCGGTGAAACTTGTTCGTCCAGCCGTCATAGAAAAATCATAAACAGATGCAGAATCTGCAACAAGATTACCAGTATCACCAAATTTTGAAATAGTTTTTGCAGATAAATTACCAAGATTTAAAACACCACGTGTAATAGAAAGAGCTGTTTCACCAGCATTACTTTGGAAAACAGATTTCGCAGTTGTAAGATTTTCAATTGTACTGCGGATTTTTCTGCCACTTTCTATACCGAACAAAGAAAAAGTATTTGTCTGTATAGATTCAAATTCACCATTACGTGCCAATAAAGATCCAATATTTTCAATTCCAAACCCACCCATATCCAGATCAGATAAAAAACCATTTTCATTTATATTAGATTCTTTACGTTTAACAATATTTGAAAATATTTCATCAAGTGGTATTATTATATATATATTTCCATCTTGTTCTGATGCATAAAAACCAAGTCTTTTGACCAGCTCTGCACGTTGAAGTTGTGAAAGATTTCCACCAACCAGTTCCAAATAAGCATACGTTAAATCTTCGGTTTTATATGTTATTAATGAAATTTTTTGCCCCAGTATTGTACGTGGTACAAAACCCAATGGTAAACCATAAGGTTCTAAGGTATCGGAAAAAGCATCACCAGAAATTGTAGTAGTTTCGTATTTTATAGAATCAAAATTTTCACGTAAATAAATTCGCGCAGCAGTTTGCGCGGTTTCAACCTGATTGGATACAGCATACATTTGTGAGTCTTTGTCACGTGTTAATAACTTTTGTGTAAAAAAAGGTATAAACGCAATAATCAAAGCCAAAGCCAACAAGGCTTGTAATAAAAAATTTCCGCCTTGCCTTTGCACAAAAAACCTCCTGTTGCAGACTAAGCAGAGAGCTGTGTTAAAACACCCTCCTACGGGGTAAATCATAGCAACTGAAAAAAAATATTGCAATCGGTTTTAAGATGATTTAATATCAACCCGTTGATGGATTAATAGTAATTTATTTTACTATTTTTAATTTACCTCCTTAATTAAAGAAATAATATGCAAAATAAAAAAAATCAAATGTCTGTTGGACTGATGATTCAGCGGTGTCACAAGTGGCGTCAAAAAAGAAAACAGTACATGGATCAGGCACGTCAGATATCTGATAAAATCGAACGTGAACGTTTGTTGCAAATGGCAGAACATTACGGTCGTATTGTCAGTTATGAACAGGGAAAAATAGACTCTTCGCGTGATCCAAAAGAAAAAATCCCAGTCGTAGAAGAATTATCAAATGAAAATAATGATGATGACGAAACTGCTTTCCCAGAATTTATAACAAATTTGAAGTAATTTTTTAAACTTTAACTCTTGAAATCTGATGTGCATCTGCTATCCTTTTACAAAAGGAAGTTTTTAGATGGACAACAATTACACAGTTCTGGCGCGTAAGTATCGAAGCCAAGATTTTGAATCACTTATTGGTCAAGATGTTCTGGTTAAAACATTAACCACTGCAATTAATACATCGCGCATTGCACATGCTTATATTTTTACAGGAATCAGGGGAACTGGGAAAACCAGTACTGCCAGAATCTTGGCCAAGGCATTGAACTGTTTGTCATCAGATCGGGCAACTGCTAAACCATGTGGAACTTGTGAAAATTGCCACAGTATCGCATCTGGTCAACATATAGATGTATTGGAAATTGACGCAGCGTCACATACAGGTGTTGATAATATGCGCGATATATTGGACGCTTCGCAATATCGCCCAACAAATGGTCGTTATAGGGTTTATATAATCGACGAAGTTCATATGTTATCAACCAGTGCTTTTAATGCATTATTAAAAACACTCGAAGAACCACCAGAACATGTAATCTTTATTTTAGCAACAACCGAAATTAGGAAAGTTCCTGTCACTATTTTATCACGCTGCCAACGTTTTGATTTGGTTCGGGTTCCAGTTGAGATATTAAAAAAACATTTTGCTTGGATTTCAAAAGAAGAAAAAATTGAATTGTCGGATGCCGCTAATGAATTATTGGCACGTGCAGCAGATGGATCCGTTCGTGATGGTTTATCATTATTGGACCAGGCAATTGCACAAACAGGTGGCAAGGTTTCCGAAGAAGCTGTTCTGGATATGTTGAAACGTGCAGATCGTTCTGTTGTTGTTGATTTTATGAAGACTTTGTTATCTGGTGATGTTGCAGCTGCGCTGGACAAAGCTGATAATATTTACACAAATGGTGCAGACTTGTCCATGTTATTGAATGACATGATGGAGTGGACACATTGGGCAACCAGAATGCACCCAGTATTGCGTGCAGGTGTAATTACAAATTCCCCATACACTGCAGATCAAAGAGAAACAATAAAAGAAATTAATGACAAAGTATCATTAAATACTTTGTCCAGAATATGGCAGGTTATGGTGGCCAGTGTCACAGAAATGCAGGCCGCTGGAAATCCGAAACAATGTTTTGATATGTTAATTGTTCGATTGATGCATGTTGCAGATATGCCATCTGTTCCAGAATTATTAAAACAAGAGTCTGAAAAAAAATCAAAACCAAATGATATTAAAGAAGTTTTGAATAAAAGAAAATCTGTTGAGACATCAGCACCAAAAGAACCAGAAAAAATTTCTATAACAACAGTTGATGATTTGGCAAAGGCTTTGCAAGAATCAAAAGAAATTTTATTGTACTCTTATTACAGTGGTAATATAGAAGTGTCAGAATTAGAACCTGGTAAAATAAAATATTTTGATAGAAAGGGTGATGCAGATTTTCTGCAAAAATTATCAAAATGGTTATTTGATGTAACTGGTAATCAATGGATTGTGGAATGTGCTTTGGAATCTGAAAATAAACAAACTATGACAGAACAAAAACGTGAAGAGTTAGAGTCAGATCCAATGATATCCAGCGCTATGTCTTTGTTTGGTGATGCGGAAATAATTGGATAAGGTGGATTAAAATGAGAAATGAATCTGGACGTTCGTTAATTGAAATAATGGGTGTTTTGGCAATTACTGGTATTTTAACAGCCGGTACTATTGCGACCTATAATAATATTCGTAATCGCCAAGCCAGAACAATTGCAACATCACAATTAGAAATGATTGCAAAAAACACAAGACTATTAATGTCTATGACCGGGGATTATACTGGTGTTTCTGTTGATTATTTAATTAAATCTGGTGCATTAAAAAATACCAAGGCACCACTGGGTTCACCAGAATGGTCGGTGACATCCAGTACAGATGGAAATGAATTTTTGATAAACTTGGTTGGTTTGTCCAAGGCAGATTGTGATTATTTTACAACAAAGAATATGGAATGGGTCAGTAAAATAGAAGTTAATGGATATGAAATTGATCCGGGAAATTATTGTTTATCAACTGGGAACAATAAAATTTCTTTCATAGTTCAATAAATTAAAAAACATAAGACAAAAAATGAATATAAAAAAATTATTTTTGTCGTTGTCTTTACCTTTGATGTTGTTTTCTTGTGTGCGGTATACAACACCTGCCCGGAATACTTGGGGTACCTATATGAGTGGCGCCAGTTTTACAGATATGAATTCAGAGACCAAAATTGCAAAAAAACCTGTTTATTTGGGGGCGGGTGGACAATTAATAAGTTACAATACTGATTATGCAAAATTAGAATATGGTGACAAGGCTGCGAATGAATCAAGCATAGTTTTAAAATATATGGAAAATTTAGAATATGAACTTTATGATTCATTACGAAAACCTGGAATTTCAGTACAGCGCGCAGGTACAGATATTGTTGTCATTTTGGTTCGTGATGCGTTAATGCAATTGAACGCCGCAGAACTTTCCAATACAGGTATTGATACACTGGGAATAATTTCCAAAATTTTACAAAAGTATGACGCAACATTTATCGAAATCGCTGGATATACAGATTCTTTCACAGATAAAACTGCGGCAAAGGCGCTATCAATGGATATGGCACAGCGTACTGCGATATTCTTGGCGCAACATAAAATTAATACAGCCCGTATGTTTATTATTGGACGTGGGGCTGCAAGGCCAATTGCTGCGCAAGATGATATCGGAAGATTAACAAATCGTCGTGTTGAAATTCGTGTTTCCCCAGCGCGATAGATATTAAAATAGGTAAACATATTTCTTTTAATTTGAAATTTTTGTTGCTATAATTTTCGCATATATAAAAAAAGGAAATGAAAATGGTTAGTAAAAAAGAAAAAATGCCGGTAAGTTCCAGCATTAAAAAATATACCAGGGTTGGAATGATTGCTAGTGCGGTTGTTGCAATTGCTGTGTTGGGTGTTTGGGGTTTGTCCGCATTGCGTACAAATATGACAGTTGAAAAATCTTTGGCAGAGGTCACAACTGATGCCGTATCAGGTTCAGATTTACGTATCGCTGTTATTCGTATGGATGCAATTCAAACTGATTCCAAAGTATTGAAAAGCTTGCGTGGGCAAAAAGAATCTTTTGAATCAAAATTACGTGATGAATTGACCAAAGAACAAAAAGCTTTGGAAAATGAAAAGAAAGAAATTGAAAAATCACAAGATGTTTTGTCCCGTGATGCTTTGCAACGTCGTGTTGCAGAATACCAAACCAGGGTTTCTAAATTACAACGTTCATTAAGTGAACGCGCACAGAGTATAGAAGTATCATTCCAAAATGCATTGAACGAAGTTCAAACAAAACATTTGGATCCATTGGTCGAAGGTATAATTGCAAAAAAGAAATTATCCTTGGTTATTGATGGTCGTTTTGCACGTATGGGTTCAAATATTATGAACTTGGATATTACAGACGATGTTATCAAGGCATTGGATAAGAAGATATCAAATGTAAAGATGGCAACACCAAAAGGTTTCTAAGAAATTGATTTCTAAAAAACCCGGCATTTGCCGGGTTTTTTATATTTTTTATTACGTATTATATTATTTTAAACTAAGTGAACCAGAAGAAGTTTTACTGTTGTTTTCCAGTGCATAAGCAGCATTTGCAATCGCTGCTTGTAAGTCGCTGATACATGAAATAGGTGCTGTTGTTTTTGTGCATTCATCAGATATTTCTGCCTTCAGACTAGTTAAGTTCTTTACAACTTTTGAATCGTTCATAATTTGTTTTTTTACAGGACCAGTTAATTTTTTACCACTATCCGAAGCTGTGTAAATTCTACGCCAATTTCTTTGCAGACAATCAACTTTGTCTGAAATGGAAAATAGTATACTACAATCTTCTGAACCTTCTATTCCTGAATTTCCAGAACTTTTGTATGAAGAACTGGACTCTGATACTGCGCCGGATGCCTCCATTTTGGATGTCAGGATTGCTTTTTCCAATTGTGTCTTGAAACGTTTGATAGTTGTTTCCAGATAATCATACTGCTTCTTCATCTGCTGGGTCATGATTGTTGTTTTCAGTGCAATAACATCTTTCATAGATTGTTTATCTGCTGCGGATGTTGGATTTGTTCCCAGACCAATGTTATAAACATGAACACTGCATAATGCAAGTTCTGGATTGATGGTATCATTAGTTTCATCATCACAGTCTGTTGTTTTGGTTATAGTGGTCCCTAATTCGCTATTTTTTATACACACTGGATTTGGTAATTTCTTCAGACTTACCAGTCTTTGCAAATTGGTTGAATCAGTGACAGAGCAATATTTATATGCTGCTTCTGGTGTTGCAAATACATTTGGTGAATCTTGATTTATGATACGTTGCAAAACCTCTATATCAATTGTTGCCTGCTTTTTACGGCCACGAAACAGAACAGAATTATCCAGCGCCTCGGACGCACAACCAACACGAACTTTACTGTCTGTACCGTCTTCTGGATATAACCAGTTTTGTTGAACTTCTTCTTGATTATTTAACATTTGTATCAATTGGCAACCACCATCAGATAAAGGTACAACTTGACCAGGTTTACAAGATGCCCCACCAATAACGGATGAACCAGATTGTGATACAGATTTTCCATCAGATCCACATGTCCCAGTTGTACCACTGGTATAATGCATAGTTTGATCATTTGAACATAAATATTTTCCCCAAACATTACAGCTGCCGTTTAACATCATGTAAATATCAGTAATATCCACACCCAGGCTTTGTGCCATTATCAGCGCATCATAAACTTCGTCCAGAGTATTTTCATAAGGTTCGAAAAATTCGCCAGCTTTTTGTTTAAACGCGGCAACCCTTTTTGGTCCCGTGCAATTATTGCCAGATGAATCACAACCAGCATAATCAAAAGTATTTTGCATTGTTTTCTTTAATGCCTTTAATGAATCCTCTGCATTTTCCAATTGCGTCATAATTTGACCAGACGCCTGTTCGCGTGCCAAAATATCTGCCGAGATACCATTGCTTGCAGCCTGGGCAATATTAACATTTATTTCGCCAGAGTCAGTTGTCGGAGCAGCCGCTTGTTTTGCAGCAGCCTGGGCAGCCAATTGTTTTTGTTCATCCAGTGCTGCCTGAATATTTGCAGCATTTTGATTATTTTGTTCTGTTAATTGGTTTTGCATCTGCAGCATTTGATTTTGCATTTGTTGCATTTGCTCTGTTGATTGTGCGGATGCCGCCTGGGCAGCTGCCTGGGCAGCATTTGCGTTTTGTTCGTTCGCCTTGGCAGTAGAGCTGGCAACAAGTTGTGCAGAAATATATTGAATTAAATCATCACCATATTTTTTACAAGAGTCATTAGATAAAACGCAGCCAGAAACAATTGGATAAGCAATATCCATATTAATACAACCACCAGATGCACATCTCGGTTGTGCGCAACGTAAAATCAAAGCGTTACAATTACCAAAATCAGCAGCAGGTGTTCTGCTGTTCATCATTTGATTCCAATTATTATTGTTAATAGAACCCATTCCACCATTATAAGCAGAAAGATTACTGCCGGCTGTGCCAGACAAAGGCGCGTCTGCCAACAAAGTGCTCGGCATAATACACAGTACGAGTGCAAAAAAACGTATTAAGGATCTCATATTCTCTCTTTCGCTAATTTTAACACAAAAGAAAGAAATATTAAAGTTAAAAGTTGAATGGTTTACTTTATATCTTCTTCTGTTTCCAAAATTGCTGTAAAGGTAGCTTCGGATACTTTTTTACCACCAACCATTCCAATACCATGGAATTTATGTAAACGCATTTTTGACAACAACAACTCTACATGCAATTCCAGAATATCACCAGGTTTTACCAAATGATAAAATTTGATTTTTTCCATGGTTGTGAAATACCCGAGTGTTTTTCCGTCAGTTGCACCCATTCTTATGAATGCGATATAGCATGCTGTTTGTGCCATTGCTTCTACTTGCAAAACACCTGGCATAATTGGATTGCCTGGAAAATGTCCAGAACACCAAAACTCATCGGAACGAACATGATGAATACCAACACCACTTGTTGTATCAAATTCGCGGATTTCATCTATCAATCGCATATCACCACGATGAGGAATAATTTTTTCAATATCTTTTGCGTCTATCATTTTTTTACTCTTGTTTAGATTAATTTAATTTTTTTGATAAAAAACTTTGACCCAGTAATACGTTTACCTAGTCGCGTGGTTTTATTTGTTTTTTTAACCATGCATGCATACGCATAAATTCCATACTCGGAACAGCAGGGTATCCAATATGTTTTTCGCCAGCAGGGATATTTTTGAATACACCACTCATTGCGCCAACTTCAACATCATTTCCGATTTTCACACCGTTTGCCATACCCACGCGCCCGCCGAGTAATACGCGGTCACCAATAACTGTGCCGCCAGCAATACCAACACCACTGGCCAAAAAGCATTCTTTGCCGATGACAACACCATGTGCAATTTGGCAAAGATTATCAATCTTTGTACCAACATTAATAACAGTATCTGTCATTGCCCCGCGATCTATGCAAGAATTGGCACCAATTGATACGTGATCACCAATTACAACACGACCAACATGTGGAATAAATATATTTTCGCCATTTTGACGCGTATATCCAAAACCATCTTTACCAATAACGGCATTAGAATGAATCACACAATTTTCACCAATTGTTGCATTTTCAATATGTGCACCACTGTATATAACCGTTCCGCGACCCAGTTTAACATTTCTGCCGATGAAAACATTTGGATATATTTTCACATCAGCATCTATTGAAGCCAAACGTTCCACAGTTGAAAATTGTCCGATATAAACAGATCTTTTTTTTCTGAAAAATACCCCGTGTTCAATATGTGCAGACCAATGAATTCCGTATCTTGGTTTTTCTTTATATATCTCGCCCAGGATTTTAACAATCTCACCGCGTGGACTGTTTGTTATTAATAAGGTTGCACCCTTTGGGGCATTTTTAATCTGTTCAGGTTGTAATAAAATAACACTGGCTTTAGTATTCTTTAATACGGAAATAGGCAATATTTTAAAAGCAATGCTGTTTTGTTCTGTTGAATAAAATGCCAATTGTCCAGATATTGCATCAGCAATTGGTGCGACCCCGCGAATTATAGTTTTCGGATCGCCAGACAATTCAAGACCAAATTTTGATGCCAGATCGCCAGCGGTTGTTTTTATACCACGTGGTACAAATAAAGATTTTATAAATTTAAACATGAAGTAGATTATATAATAAAAAAAATGAACTTTGAAGTTAAAAATTAAGGCAAAGCTGAAAATGCTTTGCCTTGTAAATTTTATTCGGTTTTTATACCTAGGGGCATAAAGACAATTGATTTAATACATTCTTTACATCTGTATTAACAGAAACGGTGATTTCGCGTTTAAGTCCGTCTGTGTATGTATAGTTAAATTTTGAATTTGCGAACTCTGGTGCCGCCTTGTACGCCTCTTGGAATGGTGCAAGCATTGCTGTAAACCATTGTCTGCCACGGCAAAGGCAACCGTTACGGACATCCGCTGCCACTGCAGCTGTTGCAGTATTTGTATATTTTTCATCAAAATCGGTATCGCTCATCATTAAACATCTATTTCCAATACCATAGAAGTTAGCGTCATCTGATAAGAATTTATAAATTAATCCTTCGTCGGCACCTGCTTGTTTTAATTCATATATCATGCCATCGGTGCAACATGCCTGGGCAGATTGCATTAACATTTTATATCTATCCAGAATTGGTGCCGCAACAGGGTCATTGGCAGTAATTTTATTATTTTCACTGGCGGCAATGATAAATTTATTCATCATTTCTGCGCGGATTTTTGGACTGCGCGCGGAAACTGTTTCACGAACCATTGGTTTTTTGCGCCAAATTTCGCACTCAGATTCTGTTTCAAAAGGGCAACCATCAGATTCGGGTTCTTCAAACGCAATTTTTACAGCATTTGATAAGTCTTGTTCGGGTTGGGATGCCCACATATTTAATTGCGGACGAAGAGGTATAAGTAATTCTTCAATTTTATCATTAATATTAGAAATCGATTTCTTCATACCATCAACTTCTGCATTATCAATGTTAACACCACAGCTAATCTCATAAAGACCATCACCAACTTCTTTGCTTGTAATTTCTATATTAGGATTTTCTGTAAATTGTGGTTCGTTTCCATGTGGTGTCATACAATCCGTACCCTCTGGACCGTACATTGGCCAGTCACGAAAGTCTTTTTCTTTATAACTGGAAATTGAATCGTCCCAAATTGGCACGCCATCACGCCAATCAACTGTTTTATCAAATCCCTTGTAAGTATATTTTTGACCACCGTCCCAAACCGGTGCCACAGGTTGTGTCAAATCAAAATTAGATTTTTCTGGCAAAGGTGCAGGTTTTAAGTATTTTACAGGTTTTTCAGAATTAATAATACAACCGTCACCTCTGCAATCTGAAGCATTAACCGAAAGTACACCAAATAGACAAAATAATGTCGAAAAAATAGCTAGTTTTGATTTCATAGTGTGAATTATACCATAAAAAACTGATATAAAAAATACAAAAATATTAGGAACTTTTTATGGTTGAGTTGTTTAAATAAACTTTCTATACTTAAATATGTACAATAATTATTCGATACCTAATAAAAAAAGGAATAGCGATGAAAAAAATAACCACTTTGATAGTTTTTGCAATGCTAGCATTACCTGCCTTTGCAGAAGATACTAATAAAACAACAGAATCGATAGATGTAGTTGTTGAAAATATTGATACAACGGCAGCAGAAAAATCTGTTGTAAAAGAAGAAAATATTTATAAAGAGAAATCTAATTCAGATATAAAATTTCCAAACGGTTTACAATTTGGTGTTGGTGTATCAGCCACTAGTGGTGTGAATGGTTTTGTTGGGTATGCTAATAAAAACTTCGATTCGTTCTGGTGGAAAAGATTGGGATTACGTTTTGATTTTGCAACAACTGCACCAATTGAATCAGCTATTAATTCCGCAATAGATTCTGCAATGGGTGATGGAATGGATATTGGTGATGGTATAACAATTAATGATGGTACTATAACTGCGCGTCATTTTGGTGCTTTGGTTGATTTCTATCCTTTTGGGGATACATGGTTTATGGGTGGGTGGCGCCTGACCGGTGGTTATATGTTTGGAAGACTTAATGTTGCAGCAAACCTGACAAGTAATGTTGATGGTGTACCACTTGATCCAATGGAATTTGAATTGAATGGTGAATCGTATCGTTATCCAGGTGGTGATATTGATGGTTCTGCATCAGTTAATTGGAATTATTCTGGCCCATATTTGGGAACTGGTTTTGATATTGGTTTAATATGGGGAATAAAAATCTATATGGATGCAGGTGCCGTGTTTACAAACAAAACAGCTGCGTTTAATTTGAATGTGCCGATTACAGGTTTGGAACATTGGAATGGTACTGCTTGGGAACTTGCCTCACTCGATTCGACCAGTTTCGAACAAGATAAGGCAGATGCGTTAAAAGAAGCCAATGATGAACTTGGAAAAATCAAGATATACCCTATGGTAAAGCTCGGTTTTATGTATAGATTCTAAAATAAGTTCTGATAAAAAACCGCTGAATTTCAGCGGTTTTTATTTTTTTTGTAATTCAATTGAATTTTTTTGTTTTTATTTTCATTTTTACACTTGACTTTAATAAATTTTACGTGCATACTGTGCGGGCTTTCAAGTTGGGATATAAACTCAACCCCTGAAATTCTGCGGTTTTCGGGATGACCACAAGATTTAGGTTCTCAAAAATTCGCTTATATTGTTAATAAAAGCAGCTCATCAAATGTGATGATGTTTTTTGCATTTTATATGCGAAATCATTAATCACTTCAAGAAGGGATATGCAGACAGTTGAATTTGGACACATCCAAACTTTAACTTAAGTCAAATGTGCATATCCTAGACAGGTAGTAGGTTTACAAAATTTAATTAGTAGAACCTCGTTAAAAATACTTGTCTTGCGAAATATATGTAAAGACGAACTGACATTAATTGTCAGCCTCGTTCTTATTGCACAGGCTTAAACAACAGGTTTTTATAAAACTTGAGAGTTTGATCCTGGCTCAGAACGAACGCTGGCGGCAGGTCTTAGGCATGCAAGTCGAACGG